>NZ_JBITCM010000005.1:0-552874 GCF_044453205.1 Streptomyces sp. NPDC051738
AACCGACGAGACCGTCCTCCCGACCGAACTCACCGCATAGCCTCAAAACGAGATCACCGAGTGGCCGTCGATACACCACTCCAGCGGACGTGACCCGAAGAGGTCGTGTCCCGCTTCGTGGTGTAAGCGACCTTGTTCGACGGGTTCCGGTAAGCCGCGCGTCGGCCACCCCATGGGACACGGCTCCCGGGTGGCGCAGCGGCTGACCTGCCGTCAGCGCCATGCGCGGTCCCGAACCGCGCCGAGGCTGCGATGACCTGCGGATTCCGGTGCCTTGATCTGCTACACCACATGACGGGACGCCACCCACGAAGAGTGGTCAGGGCAACAGGTGCATGGCCAGGACCGAGCCATCCTGGTGTATCGACACGGGACCGTTCCACTCCTCGTCCCAGGTGTCCGCAGGCCACTTGATGCGCAGAGCGTGGACATCGCTGCGGTACTGCTGCAGGCGGCCGCGGCTCAGGTGGCCGAAGAGGTCGGCTTGGACTCCGGAGAATGCCTCCACGCGTGTTCCGTTGAGTCGGAAGACGTGGTCGGTGCCGACGAACGGGATGCCGAGCAGTGTGTACGCGGCGTCCTGGACGCTGTCGGTGGCCGCATGGGCGATTCCGGCGGAGAAGCGTCGACTTCCCTGGCGGGTGGTGAGGTACGGGGCGGTGGAGTTTCCGTCGCCGGCGAAGGCGGTGAGCCCTGCGGCGGAGGTTCGCGCGAGGACTTGTTGGAACCATCCGGAGAGTTCAGGGGAGACGTGAACACCGGGTTCCACGGGCGTCCCTTTGCCGTCGTCGGCCAGCGGGTGGATGCCTGGGGGCCATGCCTCGTCGCGGAGCCGTTCGTCTAGGTTTCCGAGGGGGAAGGTGTCCGTGCCGGACAGCCATCCGTCTGCGCCGTCGGCATTCAATGTGTGCACAGTGAGCGACTCATCGAGGGGCAGTTGTGTGCTGAAGATCAGGCCGGGTGTCTCGTTGTGGATGCCGATGTGGACACCGTCTATGTAGACCGAAGCGTCCGCGAGCTGGCCGTGGGAGTCCTTCGCCTTGCCGTGGTTGCCGCGGGAGACGACAGGGAAGATGCGCGACGGTTCTCCGGGTTTCCAGACCTCGGCGAAGTGCTGCGGACGGTACCGGTAGCCCACCGTGGTGCCCTTGTCTCTGCTGTTCAGGGCCCAACCAGCGCGGAGGACCGTGTCCGCCGGGACGATCGATACCGCGTGGTCCGGGTACCGCCGACTGATAATCCGCTCGGCGAGGGCCAGCGCGAATCCGACGCCGAGTTCTCCCGACTGGAGAGCCTTGTAGTAGTCGGCCGTGTCCCGTCCCTCGGCCGACAGTCCCATGTATGAAGTGGGGCTGCCGTTGAGTGCCAAGCTGTACTTCAGACTGCCCCAGTGCTCGGCCAGGCCGCGGGCGGCTCCTCGGCGTGCCAACGAGATGGCTCGTGCGAGGGCGTGCAGAACGTCCCACGGCGTCATGCGGACCGAGCCGCCGAGATCTGCGGCAGGTAACGGACGCAGGCCCGGCTTGCGCCGGAGTACTTCGAGGTCTTTCTCTTTGCGCTCCTCGTCGTCTCCGGCGGCTGCTGCACCAACCTCCCCGGCGAGTGTCGAGGTGGAGTGGACAGCGACATTCGCATACCGTGCGAGATCCTCTAGCGCCTCTTCAGCCGACTTCGACACTTGTTCCCCCCTGTTCCCCGGTGGATCGCAGCGAGCCCTTAGAAGCTGTTGTCTTTCCGGACTTGAGGACTGCGTTTCCGCTGGTCGGGCATAGGGTCGGCGATCCCGTGGGAGTTGTGGCATGTCGTGCTGTCGCTGCCCGGGAGGTCGTGGATGCCGTCGGTGGTTGGGCTGTTGGAACAGCGTGAGCTGGGTGCTCACCGTCGTGTGGACGAGCTGCGGGAGGAAGCCGACCGTGTCCAGGCCGAGTTGGCCGTGGCCGAGCAGGAATGGAAGGAGTGGGCCATCGCCTGCTCGCGGGTCGGCGAGGTGCTGGCCCCCGTGGACGAGAGCGGGCAGGACCCCGCCCGGGCCGAGGGGACCGCGCCGGCCGCCGAGGAGCAGATCGGAAGGACGCCGCAGGTGCCGGAGGCAGCGAAGACGAAGTCGCAGGTTCCGATGTGGCGTGAGGGGCTGGCCTGGTCGGTGCTGTCGGTGGACTACCAGCGCATCCTTAGGGCGCTCGCGGACCGGGCCCGGCTCCATCAAGGGCCGCTGACCTGCCAGGAGATGGCCGCAGGGTTCGGTATGGACGTGGTGCCGACGCGGGTGGAGGCGCTGCGGTCGAAGGCGAAGCGCCTGGTCGCGCGCGGCTGGCTGGCCGAGCAGCAGCCAGGCCGGTTCACGCTGGCTGCGGGCGTGGCCGGGCCAGGCGGCGGGTCATGAGCAGGGTCATCGACCAGTAGGCCATCGCCTCGGCGCTGGTGGTGCGACGCTCGTAGTCGCGTGCCAGGCGGAGGGTGCGCATCAGGTGGGCGAAGAGGCGCTCGACGATCCACCGCTTGGGCAACACCACGAAGCCGCGCATGTCGTCGCTGCGTTTGACAATCGCCAGGACCAGGGCGAGCGCGGCCAGGCAGTACCCGACGAGGCTGCCGGTGTAGCCGCCGTCGGCCCAGACCAGCTCCAACTGGTGGTGCGTGTCGGTGACTTGCTGCAACAGCACCTGGGCGGCGGTGCGGTCGCCGACGTCCGCGGCGGTGACCATCACGCCCAGCAGCAGGCCGAGGGTATCGACCACGACGTGCCGCTTGCGCCCGTTGATCAGCTTGCCGCCGTCGAAGCCGCGGCTGTCCGACCCGAAGACGGCGTCTGCCTTGACCGACTGCGAGTCGATCACCCCGGCCGACGGCTCCGCATCCCGCCCCAGCCTCTCGCGGATCCTCGCGCGCAACCGGTCGTGGAACTCCTTGACCAGGCCGTGGTCACGCCAGCGGCGAAAGAACGCATATACCCGGTCCCACGGCGGGAATTCGGCGGGCATCGCCCGCCACTTGATGCCATTGTCGACCAGGTAGCGGATCGCATCGAGTATCGCCCGGTGGCAGTACGCCTCCGGCTGCCCTCCCCGGCCGCGCATCCAGCCAGGCACCGGCAGCAACGGCCGTACCGCGGCCCACTCCGCGTCCGTCATGTCCGTCGGATAACGCGACTGCCGAAACCCGTTGTCGGCGGCGTTTCCGAACCGGTGAGCCAGACAGTCACACTCCAGCGTGACTGAACTGGACTGCGCGCCCATCGACACGGAACACTGCGGCACCAGGGCCTCCTGATGTTGCTCGGTGATTCGACACCAACGAGCTGTTCAGGAGGCCCTGCTCGTATGCGCCGAACACCTCGCGACCACCCAATCGAGACTCCCGTTCGACGGACACCGCTCAAGATCGGAACGACAACAGCTACTAAGGAAGCCGAGCGTTGTCTCAAGCGTCGCCTGGCCGACCACGTCTGGCGCGTCATGCTCACCGATGAACAGCGCAACCGCAGGCTGTATCAAGCCGGTTGACAGATACAGAGCCACCCCGGGTCTGATGGAGGCTCCGGCCTGCCCCGCGTTGGGTGGATGCTCACGGGGGCTTCGCCAAGGCGTCAGCTGTGGACGGTCTGTCTCACACCGTCCTTGTCGGTGATGTCCACGGACATACGCCACCTCGTCCGCTTGTCGACCGTGACGGTGATCTCACTGCCGAACTTTCGGCCGTTCAGATCCTTCGCCTTGATGCTGGCGCCGTACGTGGCGTCGTCGTGGCAGTCGCCGACGTCGGCATTCAGCGCCGTCCCGTTACGGACCACGAGACCCCCTGCGGGTCCGAGGCAGGTGTAGCGCACGCCGAGTTCGGCAATCCGGTCGGCAGATACAGGCAGTTTGACCGTACCGGGTCCGAGGCGGCCAGGTTTCTTTTCACCGCCGTCGGGGTGGTCCGGATCGGACACCCGTGGGACGGCCGACTCGGTGGAGGTGGGGGCCGGGCGGGGTGCGGCGTTCTCGCTGCACCCGGCGGCCAGGACGACGATGACCGGCAGTACGGCCAGACGTGTTCTGCGCATCAGTTCGTTCCGTGCCAGGTTTCGCGACCCTCGTAGACCAGCCGCGCTTCTCCGCTGCGTATCACCTTGGTGGTGCAGTTGGGCTGCGTCTCGTTGTAGTTCCACTTCGTGTACTTGACCTTCACACCCGCGTGCAGGTAACCATGCCTCATCGTGTCCGGCACCTTCCACGACCACGTGTAGGTCGAGCTGTTCGTCCACTGCCACGCGAAATGGTAGTCGAACTGCGCCTCCGCCTTGGCGAAGACCACCTTCGCTTCGCCCGAGATTGCTCCGCCCACGGTGGACGTCGTCGTCTTTCCCTTGTGGAAGGTGATGCTGATTGTCGTACCGCTATCACCTCCGGATCGGGGTTCCATGTCCCTGTAGTAGTTGCGGCTGCCGGAGAAGTCGTATCCCCGGTCCGACGGACACACCAGGGGACCGACCTCCTCGCGTGTGTCCGCCGACGCGGGTGCGATGCCTATGCCGGTGAGTACGACGGTGGCGCAGCCGGCTGTGATGATCCTGGGCGCGAGGCGCACGTGATTCCCCCTGATTTCCTCGGTGAAAACGACCGAACATGCCGTCGATCACCGACCCTAGGTGGCAACTCTGTTCGACGTAAGCGCAGTTGAGTGAAATCTGAGGCTTTCAGCACAAAACCCGGTACACACAGGGCTCTCCACTCGGAAGGTGGGGAGCTTCTCGGCTTCCTCGCTTCGCCACTGGATCGTCGCCCAAGGGCCACGGTGGACCAGCGCGGCGTGCATGCCCGGGGCGACGGCCGGGCGAAGGTCGTTGTCGACGCCGTCGCCAACGTAGAGGATCTCGTCATTGCAGAACGGAGTGACCTCGGCGACGCGCTCGAAGAACAGCGCGTTCGGCTTGCTCGCGCCCCACCGGTTCAGCGCCTGAGCAGCGAGATTGCGGACCTTTCGGTTGGCCAGCCACTTCGTCAGCCGGGTGGCGCTGGCGCCGCGGGCCGATAGAAGAATGTGCGTGGCGCAGAGTTGACCTTGACCGGATCCATGACAGCTGGTCCGCCCATTACGTAGGCGTCCAGGCCCATGCCGGCCAAGCCATGATCATCCGGCCAGAGATGTCACATGGGCGAGCTCGAACGCGGGCTCGACTCCGAGCTCCTTCCGCAGGCGGCGCCGGAATTCTTGGTACAACTCCGTGGATCTTCCCGGGGCGCCCAGCTTCAGGTGGGCACGTATCAGAAGAAGATGGCTGGGCTCGTCAAGCGGTTCCCACGTGACCAGGAGCTCCGCGATCTCGACGGCTTCCCGCAGTCGCTCGCCGGACAACAGGATCTCGCCCGCTTCACGCAGGGCATAGAACCTGCGCTGATCCCACGTCCTTTGATGTTCCTCAATCCATGGCGAATGCACGTCGACCAACAGAGGGAGCTGCAGCAGTTCGAGATCGTTGGTGAGGGATGGCGTGTGCGGCCAGTCCGGGTGGGCGAGAGCATCGTGTGCCTGCTGCCAGTCGCTCGTGAGCACTTCCGAGATGCGTACGGTCTCGCCCTCCGCGACCACCAACTCCCGGGGTGCGGCCTGGTTCATCCGCCACAGCAGTCGGCTCAGCCTGCGCCGCCCGAGGCGCTCCGCCTTGTCAGGCCACAGGGATCTGATGATCGCGGAGCGGCGAGCGGTTCGCCCTTCGCGCAGTTCGAGGTAGGCCAGAAGCTCCGCGGTCTGCGGTGGTAGGCGGTAGGACTCGTCAGGTCTCCTGGGTCTCGGTCGGCTTCGCAACCCCGAGCTACCAAGAGGCCCTGTTCTCATGCCCACAGCCGACGCCGATCACCCGATCGAGACTCCTGTTCGACACACACCCCTCAAGATCGGAACGACAACAGCGTCTAACTTGACGCGGTGGTAGCCGGACTTGCCCTTTGAGACGGGCGTGCAGATCACTGCCGTGCGGGGTCGCGCCCTCATGCCCTTGCTGGCCACCTTGCTCAGGGATGGTCACTCTGCCCAGGTGAAACTGTCGTGTGCGCCTATACGCTTCCGTACGCGGAGGATCGACCTTCTGGAAAGATGTTGGTCTGACGTTGAGTTGATCAGGGTGTTCGCCGACTGGTGGCGGCGTGGTTTGCATACGAGGGGGACCATGGCCAGGGTGGCTCTGGATGTCGCGACGATCAGGGCAGCCACCAGCGTGCTCTTCCCGGACGGGCCGCGCGAGGACAATGGACGATTCGCGGATCTGGACATTGCGGCCCTCGGGCAGGTCATCGAGGGATTGGTGCTGTTCAACGAAGTGCTCGTGCCCGACCTGGGACACCGGCTGGATGTGCCTGCAGCTGGCGGACTGTTCGGTCCCGCTGTACATGTACCGGCGATCGAGCGCCATATCGCAGAAACCATCGCCGAGGAGTCCCGGCAGTGGATCAATAGCGGGCCGGAAACAAACGTTGAGAGCCTTATCCAGCTTGTTGGCGGCGAACCCCGCATTGGCGCCACTTCGTCTTCGAACCTGCTCGTCCTGGAAGCGATCGGGGTCCGCGACAGGTACAACTCGCCTGTAATGGAATGGATCCGGGCAATCCAGTCGCAAGGGCCAGCGCCGCACCCGCCAACGGGGATGCTACGAGCAGGGGGCTGGAATGACTACGGCTCTGATGAAGTCGAAGATTTCTGCAGGAACTTGGTGTGGCTGACTTATCGGGCTCGCTGTTACGACCTGTTGTGTCGGCATATCGGGGTCCCATACATGCCGCACCCGCTGCGTGCAAGAATGGCAGGCTTCTCGTGTTTCCAAGGAATTCCATCTCAGCTGCCACAACCTCGGCCTCAACGACCGCCCGTCATTCACGCTTACCTGGAAGCGATCAACACGGTTTACGAGGAGGCACGGGAGACGGTTTCCAGCGTGCTCGATGGTGCTTTCCTGCCGCTCCAGTGCTCGTCATTGTTGCCATATGTGGTTCACAAGGCGGGAAGACGAGAGAACGTACTCAGCGCAGCCTACGACATCAGGGACAGCAGGGGAGCGCGACACCTGCGTTCCCACGTCTCAGAACTTGAGCAGCGCATCGATGAGGGCAACATGAAGGCGGCATTGCCGCTGACCAAGGAAATCAACCGCCTCACTAACCAACTTCGCCGTCAGCTCGGACTCGACGACGTCCAACCCCCCAACATGACAATATCGATCGGCGGCATCGTTTCGGTCGATGCTAGCGGAGGGATCAAGAAGCTGGCCACGAAATTGACCCGCCGGATCAGGGTCGCGCGTCCCCGTACCATGTTTCTGAGTAATGTTCTTGACGGCCTTTCTTCAGCGGCCACGCTCGGGCCGCTGTACGAAGTGCTCTATCGCAACCCGTAGGTAGCCTCGGCGTGGTTCCTTAGTGTCCGCTTCAGCCGCGGTTGGCCAGATGCTGTAGACGGCGAAGGCGTCAATGTAGTTGAGAGCCTGCGGGGCCTGCGAGGTCAGTGGACATAAAGCTGCAGACGAACCCATGTGAGCCAGCCCTGTCGAGACCGACGTCGCAGCGTGGCTGGAAGACCTGGTGGGCGTTGGGGAACAGGGTGGTGTCTGCGGGTGCGGTGCGGATCGTGCGGCGCTCGCTCCGGCCGGCGGCGGCAACGGCAGTTGGTTGATCAGCGCGGTGGACGCGCGAGGTGCTGACGGAACACTGCCACATCGTGGTCGACCCCAAGGACGAGACCCTGTGCGTGCCGAGAATCTCGTCCGCGCAGGTCATCCCGCTTGCGGCCGCTGCCAGTTGCCACGGCATGATGACCACTCGTGCTCCTGCGTCTCGCCTATCTGACCGTGTCGAATGCCTTCGCCGCGCTCTGGCTGCTCCCGATGAGCGACCGCGCCAAGGACGCCGAGATCCTGGCCCTACGCCACCAGATCACGGTCCTTGAGCGCCAACTCGGCCCGAAAAGGGTGAAGTTTGCCTCCGAGGATCGGGCCTTCCTCGCCGCGCTCCTGACACCGCTGCCGCGCCAGGTGCTGCGTCGTCTCCGGCTTCTGGTACGTCCGGACACGGTGCTGCGGTGGCACCACAACCTGGTGAAGCAGCGGCACGCCCGCATCTGCCGCCCCAAGCGGCCCGGACGGCCGCGCACCGTCCGCTCGATCCGGGCGCTGGTCCTGCGCCTGGCCCGCGAGAACAGCGGCTGGGGCTACCGCCGTATCCACGGGGAACTGGCCGTGCTCGGCATCACGGTCGCCCCGTCCACTGTCTGGGAGATCCTCAAGGCCGAGGGCGTCGACCCGGCGCCGGAACGGACCGCCACCACCTGGGCCGGCTTCCTGCGTTACCAGGCCGACGCCCTGCTGGCCATGGACTTCATCGAAACCATCACCCTGACCGGGCAGCGGCAGTACATCCTGGCCGTCATCGAGCACGCAACCCGCCGCATCCGCGTCCTGGGCACCACCGCGCACCCCACCGCGGGCTGGGTGACCCAGGCGGTCAAGAACCTCGTCATGGACCTTGAGGACGTGGGTGCGCACGCCGCCTACCTGATCCGCGACCGCGACGCGAAGTACCCTGCCCTGATCGACGAGATCCTCGCCGACGTCGGCATCCAGAGCGTGTTCACCGGCGTCCGCATGCCAAGGATGAACTCGATTATGGAGAGATGGGTGCTCAGCCTCCGCCACGAGCTCCTCGACCGCACCCTCATCTGGAACGCTCACCACCTGCGCCATGCCCTGAGCGAGTACGAGCGGTTCTACAACGAGCACCGCACCCACCGCTCCATGAAGGCAGCCGCGCCGCTGCGCGCACTCCCCGAAACCATCACCGACCCCAGGGAGATCGCTCGCCTCGACATACGTCGACACGACCGCCTCGGCGGAGTGATCCACGAGTACCAACACGCCGCTTGACCTGCACGGACGTGATTCTCGGCACGCACAGAGACGCCGCTGCGATTTCGGCACCATATCTGACTCGCCGCGAGCTGTGCGATCAGCTTCAAAGATCGCCTCGCAGTATTGATGGCGTTGTGGGCGACCCTGTACACCGCGAGTCGTGCAGGGTCGGCCAGGCCTCAGCGCAGACGATGTCCTCGCCGTCCAGTCAGATCCCGGTGTGCCGGCCCTCGGGCCACCATCGGGTGTGGCTCGGCCCACGGCGTTGTGCGCGGTAGCGCGGGACGGTGCAGATCTCATGGGCCGAACGGCGGGCGAGGAGCGTCCGTGAGTCGGTCTGGTGGAGGGGCCTTTCGAGGATGGGCGGCGTGCGGCGGAGCCGGTGCGGGTGCTCAAGATCAGTCAGGAGCTGGGCGAGGCCGCGGAGGCCCTTCACGGCGCGGCGGTGGTGGAGCACCAACTCCAGGGCCGCGCGCCGGATGAGATCACCGGCGGCTGGGGACATCCGGCTCCTCCAGGTCCTCGCGATCAACGGGGACATGGGGAAAGGTGCCATCGCGGTGTACGGGGCACGGGTCCGCACGGTGAGGCAGTCGAGGTGACGCGCACGTGGGAGGACATGGAAGCGCGCCTCGACCGGCTCATCGTCACGGCCGCCGCGCTGGACGACCTCACCGGTGCTACCTGGGACACGGTGGATGAGCGGCTGCGTTTCCGCGTGGCGAGGGTCGCGGCCTGGGCCGGACATGAACCTCAGCTGACCCGCTCTACCCTCTGTGCGGAAGGGGCCCGCACGGCAAGCCGTGCGGGCCCCTTCCGTGTCATCCCTTACTTTGCGGACGCACACGCCCTAGGGGGAGTGCGTCCCGCCTCCCAGGTGGGAGACGAGTGGGAGATGATCATGGCGTGGTGCTGCAATCAGGCGCTAGGAAATGCTAGATGGCGCTACCTGTGCGGCCCTGGTTCAGCCGCCGGATTCGGCCGCATGAGGACTCAGCACACCCACGCTGACCAGCACGATGATGACGATGCCGAGCGCGATGCGGTACCAGACGAACGGCATGAAGCTCTTAGTGGAGATGTACTTCATGAACCACGCGATGACCGCGTAACCGGTGACGAAGGCGATCACCGTGGCGAAGATCGTCGGGCCCCAGGAGACGTGGTCGCTCTCCATCGCGTCCTTGAGCTCGAAGAGGCCGGAGGCGAGTACGGCCGGGATCGCGAGGAGGAAGGAGTAGCGGGCCGCGGCCTCGCGCTGGTAGCCCATGAAGAGGCCGCCGCTGATGGTGGCGCCGGAGCGGGAGACGCCGGGGATGAGGGCCGCGGACTGGCACAGGCCGAAGATCAGGCCGTCCTTCACGTTCAGTTCCTCAAGGCCCTTGCGCTGCTTGGCCGCGCGGTGCCGGCCGCCCGACTCGTCGCGGGCCGCCAGCCGGTCGGCGATGCCGATGATGACGCCGACGACGATGAGCATGGTCGCCGTGATGCGCAGATCACGGAAGGGGCCCTCGATCTGGTCCTTGAGGGTCAGGCCCAGGACGCCGATCGGGATCGAGCCGACGATCACCAGCCAGCCCATCTGGGCGTCGTGGTCGCGCCGCATCTCCTTGTTCGTCAGCGACTTCAGCCACGCCACGATGATGCGCCCGATGTCCTTGCGGAAGTAGATCAGTACCGCGGCCTCCGTGCCGATCTGCGTGATCGCCGTGAAGGCCGCACCCGGGTCCTCCCAGCCCGAGAACGCCGCGGTCAGCCGCAGATGCGCGCTGGAGGACACGGGCAGGAACTCGGTCAGGCCCTGGACGAGTCCGAGGATGAGCGATTCAAACCAAGACATGAAGTTACGGAGTCCAGTGCTGATCGTGGCGAGGGTGGCGGGGACACCGCGTCGGCGGCGCAGTGATCGCGAGTGTCGAGGGGCAGCGTAGCGTCCCGCGACGACGGCTCCGGCACAGGGGGTTGGGCGCGCGTTCGCCCCATCCCGCAATACCGGTGTTGACCTGCGGCGGGGCCGCCGCTTACGTTGCTGCGGACGGAAAGCGCTTGCTGTCTCTTTCCCTTTGCTCTCGCCCGTGCCCCCGTAGGAGTCTGATCACGTCCATGGCCGCATCCGAGTCCGCCCCGCTCACCGGCCGCCGTATCCGGGTCGCCGTGATCGGCACCGGTGCCATCGCGCGCGACTCCCACCTGCCCGCGCTGGCCAGGCTCGCCGAGGGGGGTGAGACGGAGCTCGTCGCCGCCGTCGACGTCGACCCGGGGTCGGTGGAGTCCTTCTGCGCTGTCGCCGGCGGTGCGCCCCGCCCCTACACCGATCTCGACCGGATGCTCCGGGAGGAGAGCCCCGACCTGGTCACCATCTGCACCCCGCCCACGCTGCACCGCGACCAGACCGTCGCCGCACTGCGCGCCGGTGCCTGGGTGTGGTGCGAGAAGCCGCCCGTGCCGAGCCTCGCCGACTTCGACGCCGTCGAGGCGGAAGAGGGCAAGGACGGCGGGCCGTACGCCTCGATCGTCTTCCAGCACCGCTTCGGCTCGGGCACCCGGCATGTACGGCGGCTGCTGGCCGAGCGGGCCATGGGCCGGCCGCTCGTCGCGCACTGCCAGACCACCTGGTACCGCGACACCGCCTACTACGCCGTGCCCTGGCGCGGTCGCTGGCAGACCGAGGGCGGCGGCCCCGCGATGGGGCACGGCATCCACCAGATGGACCTGCTGCTCGACCTGCTCGGACCGTGGAGCGAGGTGCGCGCCATGGCCGGCCGGCTGGTGCACGACGTGGAGACGGAGGACGTCTCGACCGCCCTGGTGCGTTTCGAGAACGGTGCGATGGCGACCGTTGTGAACAGCGTGCTCAGCCCCGACGAGGTCAGCCGCATCCGCATCGACTGCGAGCGCGCCACTGTCGAACTCACCCATCTCTACGGCCACCGCAATGACGACTGGCGCATCACCCCGGCCCGTGACGTGCCCGCCGCCGAGTCCGCGACCTGGCAGGACTTCGGAGCGGACCTGCCCAGTTCGCATCTGGAGCAACTGCGGGAACTGGTCGCGAGCATGCGCGCGGGGGAGCGGCCGCGCAGCAGTGGCACCGACGGGCGGACGAGCCTGGAGCTGATCGCCGCGCTGTACAAGTCGGCGTTCACGGATGTGACGGTGCGGGCGGGGGAGATCGGTCCCGGCGACCCGTTCTACTCGGCGATGCACGGAGGTGCGCCCGGGTGGGCGCCCGGCGTGGGTGCGCAGGCCGGCACTCGCGAGGGGGCCGTCGCGTGACCGGGCTGCACATCGTCCACACGTACGGTGATCGCATCACCGTGACCGAGCCGGTCGGTGGCGTCGAACTGCTCGCCTACGTCTACCGGCCGGAGGCCGCCTGGGAGGCCCCGAAGCCGTACGTCCACCCGCTGCGGACCCTCGCCGGCGACATCGTCACCGACTACCGGCCCAACGACCACCGCTGGCACAAGGGACTGTCGCTCACGGCCTCGCACCTGTCGGGGGCGAATCTGTGGGGCGGCAATTCGTACGTCCACGGCCAGGGGTATCTCGAACTCCCCGAGCGCGTCGGGTCGATGGCGCACGTCGGCTTCGACGAGGTCTCCTCGGACGGCGACCGTGTCGTCATCGCCGAGCGGCTGACCTGGCATCCGTACAGCGGTGAGCTGTGGGCCGACGAGCTGCGCCGGGTCGAGGTGCACGATGTCGAGCCGGAGTCGGGGTCCTGGGCCCTGACCTGGTCGAGCGCCGTGACGAACCGGCGTGACGAGCCGCTGCGGTTCGGCAGCCCCACCACCGCCGGACGTGAGATGGCGGGATACACCGGCCTGTTCTGGCGTGGCCCGCGCGCCTTCCAGGGCGGCCGGATCATCGCCCCCGACGCCGAGGGCCCCGGCCTGATGGCCGCACAGGCGCCCTGGCTGGCCTACTCCGGCGAGCACGACGGCACCGACGGTCACGCGACCCTCGTCTTCGCGCACGCCCCGGAGAACGACCACGCCGGCGACCGTGGCACCCACCCCGCCCACTGGTTCGTACGCAACGAGCCCTTCGCGGGCGTGGCCCCGTCCTGGGCGTTCCACGATGAGCTGGAGCTGGCGCCCGGCGAGACCCTCACCCGCCGCTACCGGGTCGTCGTGGCCGACGGGGCGTGGGAGCGGGAGGAGATCGCCGAGTATCTGCAGACGCACCCTTGGTGAAGATCGACGTATCCCCGGTGGACTTTGGGGAGTTGGACTTCAGGGAGTTCAAGGTCCCCCTGGGATGACTCACGCCGCCGTCGGCCCCGCCACCGTCCATCCCGGCACCTGGGGGTGGGCCGTGAGGTCCTCGTGGTGCACCGCGCCGCCGCAGGCCCGGCAGGTGACGACCGGGACCAGTTCGTTGCCGCAGGTGTGCTCGATCACCATGGGGCGGTCGTCGTCCTTGCGGAGATGGCGGTCGCCCCACGCCATCAGGGTCATCAGGACCGGCTCCAGTTCGAGCCCCGCCTGTGTGGGCCGGTACTCGAACCGCTGAGGGCGCTCGCTGTAGGTGCGCTTGGTCAGGATGCCCGCATCGACAAGGCGGCGCAGCCGGGTGGCCAGGATGTCGCGCGGGGCGCCGATGTTGCGTACGAGCTGGTCGAAACGGCCGTTGCCGAGGCACACCTCGCGCAGGACGAGCAGGGAGTACTTCTCGCCGACGAGCGCCAGGGTGTCGGCGATGGAACAGGGGCGCGGGTCTTTGGTGGCGGCCATGGAGCCAATCCTAGGGGAGGGTTTGATTTTCCAACCCGCAGGGCTATGGTGAGTTTGGATTTCCTACTGACTGGTAGCTGTGGAGGCCGCACCATGCGTGACGCAGTCATCGTCGAAGCCGTACGCACCCCAATAGGCAAGGGCAAGCCGAACGGCGCCCTGGCACACGTCCACCCCGTCCAGCTCCTCGCCCACACCCTGCGCACCCTCGTCGAGCGCTCCGGCGTCGACCCGGCGCTGATCGACGACGTCATCGGCGGCACCGTCGACCAGGTCGGCGAGCAGGCCATGAACACCACCCGGTACGCCGCCCTGTCGGCGGGCTTCCCGGAGACGGTCCCGGCGACCACCGTGGACCGCCAGTGCGGCTCCTCCCAGCAGGCCGTGCACTTCGCCGCGCAGGGCGTCATCTCGGGCGCGTACGACCTGGTCGTCGCCTGTGGCGTCGAGTCGATGAGCCGGGTGCCGATGTGGTCGAACGTGCCGCCCGGCAAGGACCCCTTCGGCCCGGGCATCGCCGAGCGCTACCCCGAGGGCCTGGTCCCGCAGGGGATCAGCGCCGAGCTGATCGCCGCCAAGTGGTCGATCACGCGCGAGCAGATGGACGCGTTCGCCGTCTCCTCGCACCGCAAGGCGGCCGAGGCCTGGGACAACGGCCTCTTCGACGCCGAGGTCGCGCCCCTGGAGGGCGTCTCGCGCGACGAGTGCGTACGACCGGGCAGCACTCCCGAGATCCTCGCCGGCCTGAAGCCCGCCTACTACGACCCGGCCTTCGCCGAGCGCTTCCCGCAGATCGAGTGGAACGTCACCGCGGGCAACGCCAGCCCCGTCAACGACGGCGCCTCCGCCCTGCTCATCACCTCCGGCGAGACAGCGGCCCGACTCGGCCTGCGCCCCCTCGCCCGCCTGCACAGCTTCGCGGTCACCGGCTCCGACCCCCTCCTGATGCTCACCGGAGTCGTCCCGGCGACCGAGAAGGTGCTGCGCAGGGCGGGGCTGAGCCTGGACGACATCGACCTCTTCGAGGTGAACGAGGCCTTCTCCAGTGTCGTCCTGGCCTGGCGGCAGGAGACCGGCGCCGACCTCGCCAAGGTCAACGTGCACGGCGGTGCGATCGCCCTCGGCCACCCGCTCGGCGCGAGCGGCACCCGGCTGACGACGACCTTGGTCCACGCGATGCGCGAACGCGGCGCCCGCTACGCCCTGCAGACGATGTGCGAGGCGGGCGGACTCGCCAACGCGATGATCATCGAGTCGGTCTGATCCACCGAATCGGTCTGATCCACAGCGTCGGCTTGATCCATCGAGTCGATCTGATCCGACGACCGGCTCAGCGACCGCGCAGGTGGTGGCGCTTGCGCCAGGCCACCACCGCGCCCGCGAGCGCCGGCAGCGCGATCGCGGCCACCGCGATCAGGAACACCGGAGACGTCGGCGTGGAGGCCCGGGCGCCGGCGACCACGTAGGCGGCGACGTTGGGGATCGACCCGAGCGCCGTCGCGAGCAGGAAGGGGAGCATGCCCATGCGGGAGACGGCGGCGGCGTAGTTCGCGGCCCAGAACGGCACGCCGGGGAACAGCCGCACCGCCAGCATCGAGCGGAAGCCGTGCTTGCTGAACTGGTTGTCCGCCGCCTTCAGCCACCGGCCGCGCAGCAGCGGGCGCAGCGCCTCCTGGCCGAGCAGCCGGCCCAGTCCGAAGGCGATCCCGGCACCGATCACGGTGCCCACCAGGGCCGCGCCGATACCCCACTCGGAGCCGAAAAGCGCGCCCGCCGCGAGGTTCAGCAGTGGCCGCGGCACGAACGCCACCGTGATGAGCCCGTACGCCACCGCGAACAGCACGATCGCGGTCGGGCCACCGACCTGTGGCGGCCAGCCGTTCGCGAGGAGCTTGTGCGGCTCGAAGAGCAGCACGGACGACGCGGCAGCGGCCAGCAGGACCACGAGCAGGGACAGCCGTGACCAAGGTGAGAGCAGCACTCTCGTGCAGCGCGCGGCGAAGCCCGTGGGCGCGGGGACGGTGAGCTCCGTGGCGGCGGTCCGAGGAGAGGCTGTTGCGGTGCCCCCAGAGCGGGTGGTGGCATCGAGCATTCGGCGACAGTAACCGACGAAGATGTGTGATCGCCGTATGGTTCGTCTCATGCGCGTCACAGGTGAGGGAACGTTGGAAGTTCCCCGCAGTGCTCTGGCCGACACCGTCCTGGAGCGGCTCACCACCGCGTATGCCGCCGCGGCGGACCCGGAGCGGGCCGTCGCCGCCCGGGCGTACATGAAGGACGTGGCCCCGTTCCTCGGCATCCCCACACCCGAGCGCCGCGCCCTGTCCCGCACCGTCGTCCAGGACACACCCCGCCCCGACGAGACCGACTGCACCGCCGTGGCCCTGCGCTGCTGGCAGCTGCCCGAGCGCGAGTACCACTACTTCGCCGTCGACTATCTCCGCCGCCACGTGGGGCGCTGCTCCTCCGGCTTCCTGCCGGTGGCCCGGCACCTGATCACCACCGTCTCGTGGTGGGACACCGTCGACGCGCTCGCCGCGCACGTGGTCGGCGGGCTCGTCGCGGCCGATCCGAGGCTCACGGCGGACATGGACGCCTGGATCGAAGACGACGACCTGTGGGTCGCCCGCACCGCCCTGCTCCACCAGTTGCGCTACAAGGAACGCACCGACACCGAGCGCCTCTTCGCCTACTGCCTGCGCCAGTCCGGCCACCCCGAGTTCTTCATCCGCAAGGCCATCGGCTGGTGCCTGCGCGAGTACGCCAAGATCGACCCGGACGCCGTACGGGACTTCCTGGCCCGGGAGCGGGGGCGGTTCGCGCCGCTGTCGGTGCGGGAGGCGCTGAAGAACATCGGCGCCTGAAGTTCCGTAGCGCCAAGTCCCGTACCGCGAAAAACCATTCGACGTCGGGCAAAGCGTCGGCAATGATCGACGTCATGTTCCGGTACGCCTTCCTCCTCGCAGCATCCGCAGTCGCGGATGCCCCGAAGGCTGCCGTTCCCGTCTTCCTGGCCGCCGTCGACGGCGCCCGAAGCTGACCCTCTCCGGAAAGTCCGGCGGACCCCGCAGGGGGAGGGTCGGCAAGTCCTTGGGGTCCCCATCTCCTCCGTAGAGATCTCCTTCGCAGAGACTTCGAGGTACAGCCATGTCCAAGACGGCATACGTGCGCACGAAACCACACCTGAACATCGGCACGATGGGTCATGTCGACCACGGCAAGACCACGTTGACCGCCGCCATCACCAAGGTCCTCGCCGAGCGCGGATCGGGCACGTTCGTGCCGTTCGACCGCATCGACCGGGCGCCCGAGGAGGCCGCGCGCGGAATCACCATCAACATCGCGCACGTCGAGTACGAGACCGACACCCGCCACTACGCGCACGTCGACATGCCGGGCCACGCCGACTACGTCAAGAACATGGTCACCGGCGCCGCGCAGCTCGACGGGGCGATCCTCGTCGTCTCCGCACTCGACGGGATCATGCCGCAGACCGCCGAACACGTACTGCTCGCCCGGCAGGTGGGCGTCGACCACATCGTCGTCGCCCTCAACAAGGCCGACGCGGGCGACGAGGAGCTCATCGACCTCGTCGAGCTGGAGGTCCGCGACCTGCTCACCGAGCACGGCTACGGGGGCGACGCCGCGCCCGTCGTACGGGTCTCGGGGCTGAAGGCCCTGGAGGGGGACCCGAAGTGGACGGCGTCGATCGACGCGCTGCTCGACGCGGTGGACACCTACGTTCCGATGCCGGAGCGGTATGTGGACGCGCCGTTCCTGCTGCCCGTCGAGAACGTGCTCACCATCACCGGCCGGGGGACGGTGGTCACCGGCGCCGTCGAGCGGGGCACCGTGCGGGTGGGTGACCGGGTCGAAGTGCTCGGGGCCGAGGTCGAGACCGTGGTCACCGGGCTGGAGACGTTCGGCAAGCCGATGGACGAGGCGCAGGCCGGGGACAACGTGGCGCTGTTGCTGCGAGGGGTTGCGCGGGATGCCGTCCGGCGGGGGCATGTCGTGGCCGCGCCGGGGAGTGTGGTGCCTCGCCGTCGGTTCTCGGCGCAGGTGTATGTGCTGTCGGCTCGTGAGGGTGGGCGTACGACGCCGGTCGTCACGGGGTATCGGCCGCAGTTCTACATCCGTACGGCGGACGTGGTCGGGGACATCGACCTCGGTGAGGTGGGGGTCGCGCGGCCCGGGGAGACGGTTGCCGTGACCGTCGAGCTGGGGCGTGACGTTCCGCTGGAGGCGGGGCTCGGCTTCGCCATCCGTGAGGGTGGGCGGACTGTTGGGGCGGGAACCGTCACAGCCGTTGAATGAGGGTTGTTGCGGTTCGTCGGGGACTGCGGGTCCGGCTGTGGCTGGTCGCGCAGTTCCCCGCGCCCCTGACGGGGCGCTCCCCGCGCCCCCTGTAACAGACTTCCCCGGCACAATGGGAAGGTGAACGACGCCATACCCGTCACCCGCCCCGTCGACTACGGCACCGCCAAGCTGATGCCCGACGTCGATCGGAAGCGCGCCTGGTTGCTGACCGTCGACGGGGCGCCCCAGTCCTACGTCGATCTCGACGAGCCGACGCATCTGGAGTTCGAGTACGCGCGGCGGCTCGGGCATGTGCTGGACACCGTCGCCGAGGCGGGGCGGGCTCTGGATGTGCTGCATCTCGGGGGTGGGGCGCTCACCCTGCCCCGGTATCTGGCGGCCACCCGGCCCGGCTCGCGGCAGGATGTCGTCGAGGCCGATCGGGGGCTGATGGAGCTGGTCGTCGAGCAGCTGCCGGTCGCGGACGGGGACGGCGTCCGGCTGCACGCCGGGGACGCCCGGGAGTGGCTGGAGGCGGCGCCGGACGATTCCGTCGACGTGCTGGTCGCCGACGTCTTCGGGGGGTCACGGGTGCCGGCTCATCTGACGTCGGTGGGGTACGCCCGGCACGCCGAGCGGGTGCTGCGGGGGAGCGGCGTCTATCTGGCGAACCTCGCCGACGCCGCGCCCTTCGCCTTCGTGCGCTCCCAACTCGCCACCTACGCAACGCTGTTCGAGGAGCTCGTGCTGATCGCCGAACCGGGTGTGCTGCGCGGGCGGCGGTTCGGCAACGCGGTACTCGTCGCCGCGCACCAGCCCCTCGACACGGCCGCCCTGGCCCGGCTCACCGCCTCCGACGCCTTTCCGGCGCGGGTCGAACACGGGCCCGCCCTGCGCGATTTCATCGGCGGCGCGCGACCCGTGCGGGACGAGGACGCCGTACCGTCACCCGAGCCCCCGGACGGAGCTTTCAGCATCGGCTGATTCGGGCTGGTCGGCCGCGGCCACTTGTTTCGTACGACGCCTTAGGTTCCGTACGTCCGGTACGCACAGGACCGCCGCCGTGACGACCACGATCAGCGTGGCGCAGCCCCACAGTGCCGACGTGCGCCCGAACGCGGACTCCGCGGGGCCGGCCAGTGCCGTCGCCAGCGGGACCAGGCCGACCGAGCCGAACCAGTCGTACGCGGCGACCCGGGACAGCTTGTCCTCCGGTATCTCCTGATGGAGCGCGGTCATCCAGGAGACGCCGAACACCTCCACCGACAGGCCGGTGAGGAACATCACCGCGCACAGCACCGTGATCGGCGCCGGAACGGCCAGCGCGGCGGAGGGGAGCGCGAGCGGGAAGACGCACAGGGTGCCGGCGAGGAGCAGGCGGCGGGGTTTCCAGCGGGTCATGAGCAGGGCACCGGCGACCGTGCCGGCCCCGAAGAAGCCCAGGGCCAGGCCCCATGGGCCCGCGCCGCCGAGGTGGTCCCGGGCGACGAGCGGGCCGTAGACCGCGTCGGCGGCGGCGACGACCGCGTTGGCGATGGAGAACTGGACGACGATCGCCCACAGCCACGGCCGCCCGGCGAACTCCCGCCAGCCCTCCCGCAGATCGGCGAGCATGCCGCCGCCCGGCGTGCGCTCAGGAACGTGACGCACATCGAGGAACGCCCGCATGGAACCGGCGATGGCGAAGGCCGCCGCGTCCGCCGCCAGCACCCAGCCGGGCCCGAGCGCGGCCACCATGGCACCGCCGAGCGCGGCGCCGCCCACCGCCGCCCCCTGCATCGCCATCCGGAACACGGCGAACGCCCGGCTCGCCTGCTCCCCCTGGACCGATGACAGCAGCATGCCCTCGGCCGCGGGGCTGAAGAACGCGTGGCCGGTACCGCCGAGCGCGGTCAGCAGCATCATCTGCCACAGCTGCGCCTCCCCGGAGAGGACCAGTACGGCGAAGGCGGCCTGTGAGACACAGTTGAGGGCGTTGGCCGCGACCATCACCCGGTGCCGGGGCAGCCGGTCCGCGACGGCACCGCCGATCAGCAGGAAGAGCACCAGGGGCAGGGTGCGGGAAGCGGCCACCAGACCCACGTCACCGCCGTCACCGCCCGACTCCAGCACCGCGAAGGCGGCGGCGACCAGCGCGCCGTGACTGCCGAGGTTCGTGACGAACGCGGCGGCGGTCAGCAGGCTGTAATTGCGGCTCGCCCATGCGGGGCGACGGGAGGGGCGGCGGGGAGAGCGGCGGAGGTCGGCGGGGGAGTTCACCGGCCGACTATCGCCGCCCGGGCTCCGATTTGCCAAGCGGATTGCAGGTCACGGGCCGGATGGGGCCGCCCGCCGGGCATGGACGGGCGGTGCCCGGGCGTGCGTGGATACGACGCTCGTCACATCGGGTTCGACCTGTTCCCTGGATCCTACTCATGGGTAACATGACCGCCATGAGCGCAGACCAGATGTCCATAGGCGAGATGCTCGCCGCCACCGTGCCCATGGCCCGGACCCTGAACCTCGAGTTCCTTGAGACCACGCCGGACAAGGCCGTGGTGGCTCTGCCGGACCAGAGCGACTTCCACAACCACGTGGGCGGGCCGCACGCCGGCGCGATGTTCACGCTCGGGGAGTCCGCCAGCGGGGCCATCGTGCTGGCCGCGTTCGGCGAGCAGCTCTCGCGTGCCGTGCCGCTCGCCGTGCGCGCCGAGATCGCCTACAAGAAGCTCGCCATGGGCGCCGTCACAGCCACCGCGACCCTGGGCCGTCCGGCCGCCGAGGTCGTCGCGGAGCTCGACGCCGGGGAGCGGCCCGAGTTCCCCGTGGCCATCGAGATCCGGCGCGGGGACGGGGCCGTCACCAGCGAGATGACCGTCGTATGGACGCTGCGGCCGAACAGCTGAACCGAGCCGACCGCACGGCAGCAGGCAGGGGCCCCGAGTGGGGCCCCTGTGCGCTGTCCGGGGGTGTGAGCGTGCAGGCCGTGAGTGCTCAGGCCGCGAGCCGGTTCCGGCCCGCCCCGGCATCCGCGCGGTCAGCGTCGGCTTCCGCCAGGTCGGCCTCGGTATTCGCCCGGCCAGCCCCGGCATCCTCCAGACCCGCCACGAACTCCTTCAGCCAGGCCGTGAACTCGGGCCCCAGGTCCGTCCGGCCGCACGCCAGCCGTACCACCGTGCGCAGGTAGTCCGCCTTGTCGCCGGTGTCGTAGCGCAGCCCGTCGAAGACGACCCCGTGGACCGTCCCACCCGCCGCCATGTCCTGCAGCGCGTCGGTCAGTTGGATCTCGCCGCCGCGGCCGGGCGGGGTGCGCTCCAGGATGCCGAAGACGGCCGGGTCGAGGACGTAGCGGCCGATGACCGCGTAGTGGCTCGGCGCGTCCTCGCGTGACGGCTTCTCGACCAGGCCCGTGACGCGGACCACGCCATCCTCGCCGGACGGTTCGACGGCCGCGCAGCCGTAGAGGTGGATCTGCTCCGGCGGGACCTCCATGAGGGCGACCACGCTGCCCTCGTAGCGGTCGCGGACCTCCAGCATCCGGCTCAGCAGGGTCTCGCGGGGATCGATGAGGTCGTCGCCCAGGAGGACGGCGAACGGCTGGTCGCCGACGTGATGGCGGGCGCACAGCACCGCGTGGCCGAGGCCGAGCGGGTCGCCCTGGCGGATGTGGTGGATGTCGGCGAGCCGGGCCGGGTCGCGCACCGCGTCCAGCCGTACGGTGTCGCCCTTCGCGGTCAGAGCCTGCT
Source organism: Streptomyces sp. NPDC051738 (assembly GCF_044453205.1). Taxonomy (NCBI): domain Bacteria; kingdom Bacillati; phylum Actinomycetota; class Actinomycetes; order Kitasatosporales; family Streptomycetaceae; genus Streptomyces; species Streptomyces sp. NPDC051738. Next base: position 21,639 of record NZ_JBITCM010000005.1, read on the forward strand.
CCAGCTCGAAGGCGTTGTCGAAGTGGTCCTCGATGGCGCGCTTGTGCCGGCCGGTGATCATCAGTACGTCGTCGAGACCGGCCGCCGCGGCCTCCTCGACGACGTACTGGATGGCCGGCTTGTCGACGACCGGCAGCATCTCCTTCGGGGTCGCCTTCGTCGCGGGCAGGAACCGGGTGCCGAGGCCCGCTGCCGGGACGACCGCCTTGCGGACCTTCCGCGCCTGATCGGGGGTGGTGGGTGTCGTGTGGGGGACGATCATGCGGCCCATGCTGGAGTACGGGGATGAGAGCACGCCGAGAGAAAGCTCGGAGCTTGCTGTGGGGTATGAGGTATGAGCTATGCGGAAGAGAAGATTCCGTGGACTAACGGTCTTTGCCTGCACACAACTTGACGTCCGGTCCGACGGCACCGTCGAATGCGGGTGCGGATACCGCCGGTAACTTTTCTGAATTCTCTGCCTTTTGAACGTTGGTCACTCGAACTTCTTGTTTCCTGTGCATCGCTTGTGCGAAAGTGAGCGGCCCGATAGCCGGTCCACAGGTGACGCGGCCTAGGTACGCACCAATCACGCACCTGCTTTCCAACGGACGCGCATTCCCCTTGGCGTCCTGCGGCTGGGAAGGAATTGGTTCAGTGCAATCCCCTTACCCCCCACGACCGCCGTACCCGCCGCGGCCCGGAGTGAGCCCCGGACGGTCCGATCGCGATCTCCTCGCGAACCTGGGCAAGGCCGGAGCGGACGGCCGAGCCGTCGCGCTACTGATGACGCGGCACTGGCGAGCCGCCTACGACTACGCGGCCATCTGCCTCGTGTCCACCGAGAGTTCGGCCTCCATGGTGGCCGCCGCGGCGTTCCATCGCGTGCTCGGCCGACCGGCCGGCGGCGCGCTGCGCCCCCAACTCCTCACCGCCGTACGGGAGCTGGTGAAGGAGTGGGCGGCGGACGGCGCAATTTCCGCCCTGCTGCCGGAACTCGGCAAACCCACCGGAGGGCGTGGGCTGCGCGCGGCACGGTCCGTGACGCCCGAAAGGCGTCAAATCGCCGAACGCGCATTCCGGGCTCTCCCGGGGGCCTCGCAATGCCTCCTCTGGCACACCGAGGTCGAGGCGGAACCGATAACCATACCCGCTGGTCTGCTGGGGGTGGACGCGGGCACCGCGTCGGCCGCGATGGAGGGAGTGCGTGAGCAATTCCGGGCGGGTTGCGTCCGCGCCCACCGCGAACTCGCGCCCAGCCGGGAATGCCGTTACTACAACCGCCTCCTCGACGTCCCCATTCGCCGGGGCGGGGCTCTGTTGCCCGATGTGCAACAGCATCTGATGGAGTGCCGTTACTGCCGGCACGCCGCCGAGCAGCTCAGCCATTTCGAGGGCGGACTCGAAGTACTGCTGGCCGAAACCGTGCTCGGCTGGGGCGCCCGGCGCTATCTCGACTCCCGACCGGGGCGAGGCGCCGACGGATCGGCGTCGTTCACCCGCCCCCGGCGCGGCGGACGGCACCGCCCGGACCAGCTCGCCATGGAGCGCGGACGTACGAAGGCGCTCGCCGTGGGCATCGGTCTGACCTCCCTCGCCCTGCTCGTCACGGTGCTCACCGCCAAGGGCTGGTCCGAGGAGAGCGGCGTTCCCGACGCCCAGGCGACCTGGGGCGCGCCGAGCGGCCAGTCCGTCAACCCGGGCGCGAGAACGGGACCCTCGACGGGCGGTTCACCGTCGGCCGCCTCGGCCGAGGACCCCGTCGAGATCGGCCAGGGCAGGCTCCGCAACGTCGACCGTGGCCTGTGCCTTGACCTCCACGAGGGCGAGATCCGCACGGGTGCCCGGGCCGAACTGGCGGAGTGCTCGTCGGCCGCGTCCCAGCAGTGGTCGTACCAGGACAGCGGTCTGCTGCGCAGCGCCGCCGACCCCACCCTCTGCCTCGACTCCGACTCCGACAAGGGCACGGTCGTCCTGGCCAACTGCCTCGCGCACGCCGGCGAGGTGCGCTACGACCTCACCGTCCACGGGGAGCTGCTGCCGCGCCGGTCCGGCGGGCTGGCGGTCGCGTCCGGCGAGGGCGAGAGCGTGGTGCTCGCCGAACGGGACGGGTCCGAGGGGCAGCGCTGGTTGCTCGACGGCGGGCTCGCCGACGTGAGCGAGGCGACGCCGCAGCGGAAGGAGGAGGGGAAGCCGGCCGGGAAAGGGGAGGGTGACGCGCCCACGGCGCCCGAGTCCGAGGAGCCGCGTGCCGCAGTCCCCGGGCCGCCCGAGGCCGAGTCCCCGAAGGACGAGCCGGACCGGCCGTCGGACCATCCGGAGCCGCAGTACGAGACGCGGTACGTCCAGGAGGACTCCGGCGACGCGGCCGAGCCCGCCGCCCCCGTCGATGCCGTCGTGGCCCTCCCGGCCGAGGTGCCGGCCACGGCGTCCACCGTCGTGGGCACCGCCACGACGGCGCTCGACACCGCCGTCCGCTAGTCGAGGGGCCACCCCGCCGGGGTGGCCTCTTCTTCTCTTGCTGCCTTCATTCAGCCGTTTCTCGTCCACGTCGTTGACACGCGTCACCGGCGCCTCACAACGTAGTGCCTTCAACTGCGGACGAATGTGGAGGTGGACCGGTGTTACGTCGTCTGTCCGTCGCGCTGCTGGCCCTCGCGGCGGCGCTCATCATTCCCGTGCCCGCGCAGGCCACCGACGACCCCGTGGTCCGCACCGACGCGGGCCTGATCCGGGGTGAAACCACCGCAGAGGGACGGCAGTTCCTCGGCATCCCCTACGCCGAGCCGCCCGTCGCGGGACTCCGCTGGCGGGAGCCGCGGCCGGTCCGGCCCTGGCAGGGCGTGCGTACGGCACGGGACTTCGGCAACAAGTGTGTGCAGGCATCGAGTTGGGATCCCGGCTATGAGCAGCCGAGCCACACCGAGGACTGCCTCGACCTCAATGTGTACGTCCCCGACAATGCGTACGTCCCCGAAGGCGCCGCCCGCCGGGCTGTCATGGTCTGGTTCCACGGCGGAGGCCTCACCGCCGGGGCCGGCCAGGACGTCGTCCCCGACACCTTCGCCCGGCAGACCGGCACGGTCGTCGTGACCGTCAACTACCGCCTCGGGGCGATGGGCTTCCTCGCCACGGCGGGCCTCGACGGCGAGGCGGGCGACGGGGTCTCCGGCAACTTCGGCATGCTCGACCAGCAGGCCGCGCTGCGCTGGGTGCGCGCCAACATCGGCCGCTTCGGCGGCGACCCGGGCCGCGTGACCATCGCGGGCGAGTCGGCGGGCGGCCGGTCGGTCTGCACCCAGCTGGCCTCGCCGACGGGCAAGGGGCTGTTCCGGGCCGGGATCATCCAGAGCGGGGCGTACGGCGACTGCGGTGCGCGCCCGCACGAGACGGCCGTGGCGCAGGGCGCCGCCTTCGCGCAGAAGCTGGGCTGCACCGACATCGCGTGTCTGCGCGCCAAGCCGCCCGCCGAGATCCTGGCCGCCCAGAGCGGGTTCGACTGGGCGCCGGTGACCGGTGGCGCGTTCCTGCCGAGGCAGCCGAAGGAGGCGTTCGCGCAGGGGGCCGCGGCCGGCGTACCGGTCATGAACGGCGCGAACCAGGACGAGGGCCGCCTCTTCGCCTTCGCCCGCTTCGACCTGAGCGGTACCCCGCTCACCGCCGACCAGTACCCGACGGTGATGCGGACGGACTTCGGCGAAGAGGCACTCACGCGCTACCCCCTCTCCTCCCACCCCTCACCGACCATCGCGTACGCCACAGCCCAGGGCGACCAGCTCTTCGCCTGCTCGGCCCTCCGCCTCGACGGCACCCTCGCCGGACGCGGCAAGGTCTACGCGTACGAGTTCGCCGACCGCACCTCCCCGCCCTTCGCCTCCCTGCGCGACCTCGGCACCGACTTCGACTTCGGCGCGACCCACGTCAACGAGGTGCAGTACCTCTTCAAGCACTTCGGCCTTGAGTCACCGCTGAACGCCGAGCAGCGGAGGCTGGCGCGGCAGATGGTCCAGTACTGGGGCTCCTTCGTCCGGGACGGGGTGCCGCGGGCGGCAGGTGAGCCCGCTATGCCGTCCCGGCCGGGAAGGGTGCTGGCCCTGCGCACCACGTCCGCCGGCGGGAATGAGACGAGCACCACTGTGCACGGTGAGCACCAGTGCAACCTGTGGGACACCGAGACCGTCACTCAGAGCGGGTAGGCTGCCCCGGCGCACGCTCACAGCCGAGCGTGCGCCGGGAAACACACGGTCCAGGTGACGAGAGGAAGCGGCGTTGCACGTCCAGGAATGGCTCGAAACGGTGCCCCCACTGGCGATCTATCTGCTGGTCGGCGTGGTCATCGGACTGGAGAGCCTCGGCATCCCGCTGCCCGGCGAGATCATCCTGGTCTCCTCGGCGCTGCTCGCCTCACAGCACGGTGAGATCGACCCGTTCGTGCTCGGCGCCTGCGCGACCGCGGGCGCGATCATCGGCGACTCCATCGGCTACGCCATCGGCCGCAAGGGCGGCCGACCACTCCTGGCCTGGCTGGGCACGAAGTTCCCCAAGCACTTCAGCGAGGGCCACATCGCCACCGCCGAGCGCTCCTTCCAGAAGTGGGGCATGTGGGCCGTCTTCTTCGGCCGCTTCGTCGCCCTCCTGCGGATCTTCGCGGGCCCCCTCGCGGGCGTCCTGCACATGCCGTACTGGAAGTTCCTGATCGCCAACGTCTTCGGCGGCATCCTCTGGGCGGGCGGCACGACCGCGGTCATCTACTACGTGGGCGTGGTCGCCGAGTCCTGGCTGAAGCGCTTCTCCTGGCTGGGCCTGGTGGCGGCGGTACTGATCGGCCTCACATCGATGCTGATCATCAAGCACAAGGCAAAGAAGGCCCAGACGACACAGCGAGAGCCAGAACCGGTAGCCGCCGGGGACTAATACGCCCCTTCAGGGGCGCGGGGCTGTATCAATTTGCGGCTCCGCCGCGTGGGCGCGACCAGCCACAACGAACCCGCAGACCGCGCACGACCTCACGCCCCGTGCTCTTCCCGGTGAGCCTTCGCCAACTCCGCATACATGGTCCCGTTGAGCGTGACGCCCTGACGCTCCTCCTCCGTCAGCTCCCGCTTCACCTTCGCCGGCACCCCCGCGACCAGCGACCCAGCCGGCACCCGCATCCCCTGCGGCACAAGAGCCTGCGCTGCGACCAAGGAGCCCGCCCCGATCACCGCACCGTTGAGCACGGTCGCCCCCATCCCGATCAAGCAGTCGTCCTCGACAGTCGCCCCGTGCACGACGGCGTTGTGCCCGATGGACACCCGCTCGCCGACGGTCACCGGGAACCCGGGATCGGCATGAAGCGTGCAGTTGTCCTGCACATTGCTGCTCGCACCGACGGAGATCTTCTCGACGTCGCCGCGCAGCACCGCGCCGTACCAGACACTCGCTCCCGCTTCCAGCGTCACGTCCCCGATCACCGAGGCCGTCGGCGCCACGAACACCTCTCCGTCGATCTTCGGCTCTCTGCCGCCGATGCCCTTGATCAGCGCCTTGTGCGTCATCACCGTCTCCTGTCGTCCTCGGTACTCCGGAACGCTACGCCACCCGGTAGGGCGAAGATCACAGCCCCTCGACCTCATAAGGGCGCCGAACGCTCAGTACGGTGAACGCGTGCCCAAGCGCAAGAACACGTTCTCGTCCTGGCGGCGCAGCCTCACGCAGCGCGCCGTCCACGCGGCCTGGGCCTGGGTGCAGCGCACGGGTTCGGTGACCGCCGAGAACCCCGGCCGCCTCCACTTCGGCTCGATCGGCGAAGCCACCCGACTGGCCTTCCCGCTCGGCACGGTCTTCGGCGAACCCTGGATCCACCTCGGCTCCCACTGCATCGTCGGCGAGCAGGTGACGCTCACCGCCGGTCTGATGCCCGACCTCGACCTCGGCCCGGAGCCGATCCTGCGCATAGGGGACGGCGTCGTGCTGGGCCGCGGCAGCCATGTCATCGCCGACACGACGGTCACGATCGGCAGCGACTGCTACTTCGGGCCGTACGTCTACGTCACCTCCACCAATCACTCGTACGACGATCCGGACGAGCCCATCGGCAAGCAGTGGCCGCGTATGGAGCCGGTCGAGATCGGGTCGGGATGCTGGATCGGCACCGGTGCCGTCATCCTGCCGGGCGCGCGGATCGGGCGGAACGTCGTGGTCGCGGCCGGTGCCGTGGTCCGGGGGACGGTGCCCGACCATGCCGTCGTGGCGGGGGCGCCCGCCCGTGTCGTACGGCGCTGGACGCCCGGCGACGGCTGGCAGCCGCCGCTGCGGACCCCGGCTCCGGTGCCGATACCCGACGGGATCACACCCGAGCAGCTCCAGGCGCTGGCCGAGCTGGACGAGGAGACGGCGGCGAAGTTGGCGGAGCTGGACGAGCAGGCGTCCGTCGAACTCGTCGAGCCGGCTGCGGAGTCCTGAGAGCTCCAGTCGTGTCCCCGGCCGGGCGCGCGACGCTTGGCACGCACGTCAGCCCGTGTCATGTCTCCGGCGGGGCGCGCGATGCCTGCCATGCCCGCCGGCCCGAGTCATGGCCCCCGGCCGGGCGTGCGACGCCGGCACGCACGCCAACACGGCCTCCGAGTCAGCCGGAGGCCAGCAGCAGCGTTCCCACCAGCGCCAGCCCCGCGCCCGCCGCCTGCACCGCCCGCAGCCGCTCCCGGAGAATCCCGCGTGCGGCCAGCGCGGTCACCACCGGGTAGAGCGAGGCCAGTACGGCGGCCACGGTGACCGGGCCGTGGTGGGCGGCGACCACGTAGGTGCCGTTCGCCGCGACGTCGGCGAGGCCGACGAAGGCGAGCGCCGGCAGCGAGCGCCAGGGGAAACCGTCCTCCGGGAGAGCCGCTGCGCCCCGCCGTACGGAGACGTACAACGCGAGGCCGCCCGCCGCCACGTTGACCACCCGCTGCACGAAGAGTGCGAGGAACAGGCCGGTGATCGTCGTCGACGCCTCCGCGATCAGCGCGAAGACGGCGCCGAAGCCGAACGCCGCGATCAGCGTGAGCAGGATCGCCTGCCGCTGCACGGGAGCGCCCCGCAGCTGCGGTCCGCCCGCGAGCAGGACGCCGAGCACGGCGACCGCGATCCCCGCGACCTGCATCAGCCCGGGCCGCTCGCCGAGGAAGAGACCCACACCGACCGGGACCGCCACGCCCACGGTGCCGAGCGGGGAGACCACGCCCATGGGGCCCAGCGCGAGCGCCTTGTAGAAGCAGAGCAGGGCGACCGGCCCCACCAAGCCGGCGGCGACCGCGAACCACAGCTGGGAACCGGCCTCGCTCCAGCCGCCGGTGGCGACCACGATCACGCCGAGCACGGTCGCCGCGATCGCCTGCGAGACGACGACCACCGTGAGCGCCGGGGTGCGCCGGGTCAGCAGTCCGCCGCCGAAGTCGGCCAGCCCCCACAGCAGGCTGGTGGCCAGGGCGAAGAGTGCTGTCACGGGTGCCTCGCAGTACAGTTCGGTGCACGATCGGGTGCACCCCACCGTAGTGCAGCACGCTGGACCCTGTCATCCAGAATATTGCACTCCGGAGCGCGGGGGGAGTTGGGTGCAATTTGCCGGAATTGGATTGAATTGGACGGAATGTGTCGGACCTCGACCTGTTGACCCAGTCCCTGGCGCGCAACGTCAAGCACTGGCGCGCGGCGCGCGGCTTCACGCTGGATGTGCTCGCCGCCCGGGCAGGCGTCAGCCGCGGCATGCTCATCCAGATCGAGCAGGCGCGCACCAACCCGAGCCTCGGCACAGTGATCAAGATCGGTGACGCGCTCGGGATCAGCATCACCACCCTGCTCGACTACGAGCAGGGGCCGAAGGTGCGGGTCGTCCCCGCCGACCAGGTCGTGCGGCTGTGGCACACGGACGCGGGCAGCGCCAGCCGGCTTCTCGCCGGCACGGAGGCGCCCGGGCCGCTTGAGATGTGGCACTGGCGGATGATGCCCGGCGAGAGCAGCGTCTCGGACCCGCACCCCGTCGGCACCGTTGAGATCGTCCACGTCACGGTGGGCGAACTGACCCTCACCGTCGACGACACGGAGTACCGCGTCCCCGCCGGCGCGAGCGCCACCTTCGAGGCCGACGCCCCGCACTCCTACGGCAATCAGGGCGACGTCCCCACGGAGTGGATGCTGGCCGTGTCGGTCCCGCCCGCCCGCTGAGACCTTGCTCCGAGGGCGTCGGCGGTCCTGTTAGCGTGCGCTCATGGACGCGCCCATCGGACACTTCGACAACGCCACCCCCGCCCCCGACTGCCTCGACGAGCTCACCCGCCCCGTCGCCGACGCCGTACGTCACTGGCACGGCAGCGTCCCCGCCGACCAGATCGTCTACGTCGAGACCGATCCGCGGTGGGCCGACACCGCCGTCTTCCTGGAGCACTACGGGCCGGAACTGCTGGGGCAGTCCGCGAACTGCGTGGTCGTCGCGGGCAAGCGCGGCGGCGAGACCACGCTGGCCGCGTGCGTCGTGCTCTCCGCCACCCGGGTCGACGTGAACGGCGTCGTACGCCGTCAACTCGGCGCGCGCAAGGCGTCGTTCGCCTCGATGGACACGGCGACCGGCGAGACCGGCATGGAGTACGGCGGCATCACCCCGATCGGTCTGCCCGACGGCTGGCCGGTGCTGGTGGACTCCGCCGTCGTCGACCTGCCGTACGTCCTGGTCGGCAGCGGGCGCCGGCGGGGCAAACTGCTGGTGCCGGGGAAGGCGTTCGCGGAGCTGCCGGGGGCGGTCGTGCTGGAGGGGCTCGGCGTCGCCTGAGCGCGCGGGCTCAGGCCGTGGCGTGGTGGGCGAGGGCCAGGTGTGGATCCGCCTCGCCCGGCACCGGTGCCGGGTCGGCGTGGACCAGGGCCGCGGTGAGCCGGGGCACGGCGTGCAGCAGCGCGTGTTCGGCGTCGACGGCGATGGCGTGCGCCTGACGTACCGTCACCTCGCCGTCCACGACCACCGCCACCTCCGCGCGCAGGCGGTGCCCGATCCAGCGCAGCCGCAACTCGCCCACCTCGCGCACGCCGGCGACCTCCCGCAGCGCCCGCTCGGCCCGGTCCACCAGCGCCGGGTCCACGGCGTCCATCACCCGCCGGAACACCTCGCGTGCCGCGTCCCGCAGCACCAGCGTGATGGCGGCCGTGATCGCCAACCCCACGATCGGGTCCGCGAGTTGCCACCCGAGTGCGGCGCCTCCAGCGCTCAACAGGACCGCCAGTGAGGTGAATCCGTCCGTACGGGCGTGCAGTCCGTCCGCGACCAGCGCGGCCGAGCCGATCGCCCGCCCGACCCGGATCCGGTACCGGGCCACCCACTCGTTGCCCGCGAACCCGACGAGCGCCGCCACGGCCACGGCCGGGATCTGCTGCACAGGCCGCGGATCGAGGAGGCGGTCGACCGCCGTCCACGCCGCGAATGCCGCGGACGCGGCGATCGTCAGCACGATGACGATGCCCGCGAGGTCCTCGGCCCGCCCGTAGCCGTAGGTGAAGCGGCGGGTCGCCGCGCGCCGGCCCAGCACGAAGGCGATTCCGAGCGGTACGGCGGTCAGCGCGTCCGCGGTGTTGTGCACGGTGTCGCCGAGCAGCGCCACGGACCCGGAGGCGACGACGACGACCGCCTGGGCGAGCGCGGTCACGCCGAGCACGGCCAGCGAGACCCAGAGCGCGCGCATGCCGCGGGCCGAGGACTCCAGGGCGGAGTCGAGCTTGTCGGCGGTTTCGTGGGAGTGGGGCTTGAGGAGGTGGGGCAGGCGGTGGCGGAGGCGGGCCGTTGTGCGGGCGTGGGTGTGGGAGTGCCCATGGTGGTCGTGGTTGTGATGCTGGTCGTGGTTGTGCGCGTGGCCGTGATGGCCCTGGTGCTCGTGCGCGTGCCCGTCACTCACGGCGGCCCCTTCCGGTACGAGGGAGTGGGCTGGTGGCCACCCACAACGCCATTATGTGCGTATGAGCGCACGCATGCACCTATCACCTGCGCAGGATGCGCACCCGCACCGACTCAGTAGTCGGCGTGCGTGCCCAGGTACTGCTCGGCGAAGGCCATCGCCGCCGTCGGGGAGCCGAAGAGGCGGCGGAGGCGGGCGAGGGTGGTGCCCGCGCGGTAGGGGTCGCCCGAGGACGTGCCGTGGTAGACCTCGGAGAGCCAGTGGGAGAACTCCTGGTAGTCCCACACCCGGCCCAGGCAGGCCGCCGAGTAGCCGGCCAGGCCGGTGCCGTCGCCCTTGGTGAGGTACGCGATGAGCGCGTCACCGAGCAGGAAGGCGTCGTGCAGGGCGAGGTTCATGCCCTTGGCGGCGATCGGGGCGGTCAGGTGGGCGGCGTCGCCGGCCAGGAAGAGGCGGCCGAACACCATGGGTTCGACCACGTAGTTGTGCATGTCGAGGACGCGCTTCTCGATCAGCCGCCCCTCCGTGAGCGGCGGCGCGCCGTTCACCCCGAGGCGCTGCTGGAGCTCCGTCCAGACCCGATCGTGCGACCAGTTCTCCGGGTCGTCGCCGGGCGGGCATTCGAGGTAGTAGCGGGTCACGTCGGCGCTGCGCGGCATGTGCCCGGCGAACCCGTTCGGATGTATGCCGAACAGCACGCAGTCGGAGGACGGCGGCGCCTCGGCGAGCAGCGCCAGCCAGCCGATGCCGTAGTCGCTGCGGGAGATGTGCGCACGGTCGGCGGGCACCGCGGCCCGCGTCACCCCGCGCGCCCCGTCGCAGCCCGCGACGAAGTCGCAGTGCACGACCTCGCGTCGGCCCGTCTCCGGGCAGGTGTACGACACCGAGGCGTGGTCGGTGTCGACGTCGTGCAGCTCCACGTCCTGAACGCCGAAGCGTATGGCCCCGCCGCGCACGTCCGCGTACTCGCGCACCAGGTCCGTCACCAGCAACGGCTGCGGATAGACCCAGTGGTGCTGCCCCGTCAGTTCGGCGTACTCGAACCGATAGCGCTCCCCGGCGAACCGGAACTCGCACTCCGTGTGCCGCTGCGCCCGCTCCAGCAGGGTGTCCGCGAGCCCCCGCTGCTGGAGACCGCGTACGACCCACTCCTCGATGACCCCGGCCCGCGGCCGCTGCTCGATGAACTGACGGGTCTCGATCTCCAGGACCAGACAGTCGACGGACGCCGCCCGCAGGATGTTGCCGATGGTGAGACCGGCCGGTCCGGCACCCACGATGACGACCGGGAAACGCTGCGGGGCACCGGAGTTGGTGTGGGGGGAGGAGGAAGTCACGCGAGCATTATGCGGGCGGCCGACGCGAGGAGGGGAGGGGAAGGCGCCCCTAGCCCAGGCGCGGTATCTCGATGGCCGGGCAGCGGTCCATGACCATCTCCAGCCCCGCCGCGCGGGTGCGGTCGTACGCCGCCTCGTCGATGACGCCCAGCTGGAACCAGACCGCCTCGGCCCCCTTGGCGACCGCCTCGTCGGCGACCGGCCCGGCGAGGTCGCTGTTCACGAACACGTCGACCACGTCCACGTCGAAGGGGATGTCCGCCAGGGAGGCGTAGCCCTGCTCGCCATGGACCGTCTCCGCCTTCGGATGGACCGGCACGATGCGCTTGCCGTAGCGCTGCAGCACCTCGGCGACGCCGTACGCCGCTCGCCGCTCGTTGGACGACAGGCCCACGATCGCCCAGGTGTCGCCCAGTTCGGTGAGGATCTTGCGGACCGCTGCCTCGTCGCCGTACACCGCCGGCCTCCCTGCGCCTCGTAGGACTTCCGTCCAACCGTCGTCCCTCTGTCGTCTCCACGCACAACGGCCGACGGCCCACAAGGATTCCCGGGCTGGCGATGCCCGGGTACGACATACGCGTCGAGTGCGTGAATGGGCCGTACAACCATGGGGTGACCAGCGAACTCCCGGCAGCCCCGAAGCCCGCCACGGTGACCGGAAAACGGGCCGGATGGCTGCGCGGGGCGGTCCGTCCGCCTACGCTCGCTCCGTGCTGCGCATCATCGACGCCCGAACCGGCGAGCCCGTCGACGCCACCCCCGCCCGCCGGGGCCTGACCCGCGTCGAGGCGCATACGGAGGGCTTCGACGTCACCGCCCTGCGGATACTGCTGGTCGCCGACCTGCTCGTCCGCGCTCTGGAACTCGGCGGTACGCCGGTCTGGGCGCTGCTCGACGAGGAGCGACAGCAGGCGGAGCTACGGGCCGGCGCCGCGGCGCTGGGCATCCGGCCCTTCGAGGACGGCCGGGACGCGGCGTCGGGACTGGGCGAGGCACAGGTCCTCCATGTCGTACGCGAGGGCGGCGCGGAGCCCGACGGAGTGCGGGTCGCCGTCGCGCCCGTGCACGCGGAGGCACCCCCGGAGGAGGCCGACCCCGCGGCCCTGCGCCTCGCGCTGCTCTCCCGGCGCAGAAGCGTGCCCCTGCGGCTCGACAGGGCCGCCCTCGTGGACGCCCACGACACCCTCGTACGCTGGCGCGGTGCCGTCGCCTCCTGGGCGCAGCGGCCGTCGCGGCCCATCCCGAACGAGGTGCGGGCGGAGCTGCGCACCGCATGGGAGGACGACCTGGACCTGCCCGGAGTCCTGGGAGTCCTACGCTGGGTGGAGAACGCGCCGGACCTGCCGGACGGCGCCCGCTTCGAGACGTACGCCTACGCCGACCGTCTCCTCGGCCTCGACCTCGCCCGCGACCTGGGAAACCCCTCATGACCTCCCGCATCGGAGCCGGCCCGCTGCGCCGCCTGGTCGTCCTGCGGCACGCCAAGTCCGCCTGGCCGGACGGCGTCGCCGACCACGAACGCCCGCTCGCCCCACGCGGCCGCCGGGACGCCCCGGTCGCGGGCCGGATGCTCGCCGACGCCGACTGTCTGCCGGACCTCGCGCTGTGCTCGACCGCGGCACGCGCGCGTGCCACCTGGGAACTGGCGTCCGCCGAGTGGGGCACGCCCCCGCCGGTGCGCCACGACCAGCGGCTGTACGGGGCCGACGTGCCCGAGCTGCTGGCCGTCGTGCGAGAGGTGCCCCCCGAGGTCGAGACGCTGCTGCTGGTCGGGCACAACCCGGGCCTGGAGGATCTGGTCCTCGAACTCGCCGGGGACGGCCTCGACGACACCCTGGACGAGGTCCGCACGAAGTTCCCGACGTCGGCGATCGCCGTCCTGGCCTGGCACGGCCCGGCCTGGCGGGCGCTCGCGCCAGGCACCGCACTGCTCACGGACGTGATGGTGGCGCGGGGAAAGAAGAAGTGAGCCCCTCCCGCGCGGGCGGGCGTGGCCGCGGCGCATAGGCTGGCCCGATGCAGGACGAGTACCGCACAGTCGCCCACGCGGGCGTGCACGAGACCGAGGTCAACCGCTCACGCTTCATCTGTGCGCTCGCCCCGGCCGCCACCGAGCAGGAGGCCCAGGAGTTCCTCGCCGCCGTCCGCAAGGAGCACGCGGACGCCACCCACAACTGCTGGGCCTACGTCATCGGCGCCGACGCCGCGATCCAGAAGGCCAGCGACGACGGCGAACCGGGAGGCACGGCCGGCGTCCCCATGCTCCAGATGCTGCTGCGCCGTGACATGCGCTACGTCGTCGCCGTCGTCACCCGCTACTACGGCGGCGTGAAGCTCGGCGCGGGCGGACTGATCCGGGCCTACGGTGGGGCGGTCGGCGGGGCGCTGGACACCCTCGACACGATCACCCGGCGCCGCTTCCGGCTGGCCACGGTCACCGTCGACCACCAGCGCGCCGGCAAGGTGGAGAACGACCTGAGGTCGACCGGCCGCGAGGTGCGGGACGTGCGGTACGCGGAGGCGGTCACCATCGAGATCGGCCTGCCGGAGGCCGAGGTGGAGGCGTTCCGGGAGTGGCTCGCGGACGTGACGGCGGGCACGGCAGGGTTCGAGCTCGGGGGAGAGGCGTACGGGGACGCGTGACGAGCCGAGCTGCCTGCTCGGGCGAAACACCAGTGACTGAAATGTCCGTAACGCACGTATGGCGGGCCCGTCATGACGGGGCGATACGGGAGTAACCGCCCGTGCTGTCAGACCCGGCCGTTAGTCTCGGGGATCATGAGGCTCCTGCACACTTCCGACTGGCATCTCGGCCGGGCGTTCCACCGGGTCGGCATGCTCGGCGCCCAGGCCGAGTTCATCGGCCACCTCGTCACGACCGTGCGTGAGCGCGGCGTGGACGCGGTGGTCGTGTCGGGAGACGTGTACGACCGGGCGGTCCCGCCGCTCGCCGCGGTCGAGCTGTTCGACGACGCCCTGCACCGGCTCGCCGACCTCGGTGTGCCGACGGTGATGATCTCCGGCAACCACGACTCGGCACGCCGACTCGGCGTGGGCGCGGGACTGATCGGCCGTGCGGGCATCCATCTGCGCACCGAGCCGTCCGCGTGCGGAACGCCGGTCGTGCTCCGGGACGACTTCGGTGACGTGGCCTTCTACGGGCTGCCCTATCTCGAACCCGCCCTGGTGAAGGACGAGTTCGGCGTGGACAAGCCCGGGCACGAGGCCGTGCTCGCCGCCGCCATGGACCGGGTGCGCGCCGACCTCGCCACACGCGCGCGTGGCACGCGGTCGGTCGTCCTCGCGCACGCCTTCGTCACCGGGGGCGAGGCCAGCGACAGCGAGCGGGACATCACCGTCGGCGGGGTGGCCGCGGTGCCCGCCGGGGTCTTCGACGGCGTCGACTACGCGGCATTGGGCCATCTGCACGGCTGCCAGACCATCACCGAGCGCGTCCGCTACTCGGGCTCGCCGTTGCCGTACTCCTTCTCGGAGGCCGACCACCGCAAGAGCATGTGGCTCGTCGACCTGGACGCCGACGGCGCGGTGACCGCCGAGCGCGTCGACTGCCCGGTGCCGCGCGCGCTGGCCCGGATCCGGGGGACGCTGGAGGAGCTGCTCGCCGACCCCGCCCTCGCGCGGCACGAGGAGGCGTGGGTCGAGGCGACGCTCACGGACGCGGTGCGCCCGGCGGACCCCATGGCCCGCCTCACCGAACGCTTCCCGCACACCCTCAGCCTCGTCTTCGACCCCGAGCGGGCGCCGGACGATCCCGACGTGTCCTATGCGCAGCGGCTCGCGGGCCGCAGCGACCAGGAGATCGCGGAGGACTTCGTGGCGCATGTGCGGGGGGCCGGGCCCGACGAACGCGAACAGGGCGTGCTGCGGGACGCGTTCGACGCGGTGCGGGCCGACGAGGCCGTGCGGGAGGTGGCGCGGTGAGGCTCCATCGCCTCGATGTGACGGCCTTCGGGCCGTTCGGCGGCTCCCAGTCCGTCGACTTCGACGCGCTGTCGACCGCCGGGCTCTTCCTGCTGCACGGCCCCACCGGCGCCGGCAAGACCTCCGTCCTGGACGCCGTCTGCTACGCGCTCTACGGCTCCGTGCCGGGCGCCCGGCAGAGCGGCCAGGGCATGACGCTGCGCAGCGACCACGCCGTGGCCGGCACGCGCACGGAGGTCCGCCTCGAACTGACCGTCGCCGGGCGCCGGTTGGAGGTCACCCGGCAGCCACCCTGGGAGCGCCCCAAGAAGCGCGGTTCGGGTACGACGCTCGACAAGGCGCAGAGCTGGCTGCGCGAGTACGACGCGCAGGGCGGGACCTGGAAGGACCTCAGCCGCTCGCACCAGGAGATCGGCGAGGAGATCACCCAGCTGCTCGGCATGAGCCGCGAGCAGTTCTGCCAGGTCGTGCTGTTGCCCCAGGGCGACTTCGCCCGCTTCCTGCGCGCCGACGCCGAGGCCCGCGGCAAGCTGCTGGGCCGCCTCTTCGACACCCAGCGCTTCGCCGAGGTCGAGAAGCGCCTCGCCGAGCGTCGCCGGGCGGCCGAGGCCCAGGTGCGGGACGGCGACGCCGCGCTGCTGGCCGACGCGCACCGGATGCAGCAGGCGGCGGGCGACGCCATGCCGTTGCCCGACCTCGCACCGGGCGAGCCCGGCCTGGCCGAGGCCATCCTGGGTGCCGCCGCCGTCGCCCGCAGCACGGCCCGCGAACAGCTGACCGTCGCCCACTGCCGCCTCCTGGCCGCAGAATCGGCCCAGGCCGCGGCCGACCGTGCCCTGGCGGACGTACACGAAGTGGCCCGGTTGCAGCGGCGGTTCGCCGAGGCGCAGGGGCGGGCCCGGCTGCTGGAGGAGCGGGCCGACGCCCACCGCGAGGCACAGACACGCATGGAGCGGGCCCGCAAGGCCGAGGCGGTGGCACCGGCACTGGAGCTGCGGGACGCCGCTGACGCCGAGCACCGGCAGGCGGCCGTGGCGCAGGCACGCGCGCGTGCGGTGCTGGGGGAGGCCTTCGGCGGCGAAGGCCCGGGAGTGGGGGTGGACCGCGGGATCGGGTTCGGCGCCGCTTCAGGGGACGGACTTGGGGCTCACCGGCCGGGGGACGTCCTGGCCGACGGGCAGGACGGGACCTCCGGGGCGCACGTGTCTGCCCGTCCAGCGGACACCTTCGCCGACTCCGGTGCCGCCGGACTCTCGGCCGCCGCGCGGCGGTTCGCCGAGGAGTTGGGTGGGCTTGAGTCGGCCCGTCGTGGTGAGCGGCGGCTCAGCGAACTGGTGGCGGAGCGGGCGCAGTTGGATCGTCAGGAGCGGGCCGACGACGAGGTCCGGCTGGATGCCGAGGCCTGGCTCGCCGGGTGGGCGGCGACCCGGGCCGGGCTCCAGACCCGGATCGAATCCGCGCAGGAGGCCGCGCACCGCGCCGACCAACTGGCCGTGCAGCGCGAGCCCGCGCGGCAGCGGCTCGCCGCGGCCCGGATGCGCGACCAACTGGCCGGCGACACGGACACGGCCGCCGAACAGGCCGCTCGCGCCCAGGAGCAGGCACTCGCGGCCAAGGCGCGGTGGCTGGACATCAAGGAACAGCGCCTGAACGGCATCGCCGCGGAACTCGCCGCGCAGCTCCAGGACGGCGCACCCTGTGCCGTCTGCGGTGCCACCGAGCACCCCGCCCCCGCCCGCAAGGACGCCGGCCACGTCGACCGGGAGGCGGAGGAGCGGGCGCTCGCCACGTACCAGCAGGCAGAGGAACGGCAGGCCGAGAGTGAACGGCGCCTGGGCGTCGTAAGGGAAGCCCTGGCCGCCGCCACCGCCGAGGCCGGCGACCTGCCGACGCGCCAACTCGCCGAAGCGGCCGACCAGTTGGAGCAGCTGTACACGCAGGCCCGCAAGGACGCCTCCGCGCTGCACTCCACGCACGAGGAACTGCGCCGGGCCGAGGGGGAGCACGAGCAGCGCACGGCCGCCCACCAGCAGGCGGCGGTCCGGGCCGCCGCCCGGGTCGGCCACCGTGAGCGGTTGGACCGCGAGAAGGCGGCCCTGGAAGCGGAGTTGGCCCAGGCACGCGGCACCGCCGACAGCGTGGCCGCGCGGGCCGCACAGCTGGAGCGGCAGGTCGCCCTGCTCACCGACGCCGCCGACACCGCGCGCGCCGCCGAGGACACCGCCCAGCGGCTCAAGGACGCCGACGCCCGCCTGGCCGACGCCGCCTTCCGTGCGGGCTTCGACACCCCGCAGGCCGCGGCTGCCGCCCTCCTCGACGACACCGCCCACCGCGAGCTGCAACGACGCCTGGACGCCTGGCAGTCCGAGGAGGCCGCCGTACGCGCCGTCCTCGCCGAGGCCGACACCTCGGCCGCCGCCCAGCGACCGCCCGCCGACGTGGGATCCGCGGAGCGCACCGCATCCGCCGCCGCACAGCGTGCCCGCGACGCCGCCTCCGCGCGCGACGCGGCCACCCGGCGCTGCACAGAACTCGACCGGCTGTCCGCCCGAGCGGCCACCGCCGTACGCCAACTCGCCCCGCTGCGCGCGGAGTACGACCGGGTGGCCCGCCTCGCCGCGCTCACCGCGGGCACCTCGGCGGACAACGAACGCAGGATGCGCCTGGAGTCGTACGTGCTCGCCGCGCGCCTCGAACAGGTCGCCGCCGCCGCGACCGTACGGCTGCGGCGCATGTCGTCCGGCCGCTACACCCTGGTCCACTCCGATGACCGGGCCGGTCGTGGCCGCAGCGGGCTCGGGCTGCACGTGGTCGACTCCTGGACCGGGCGGGAGCGGGACACGGCGACACTGTCGGGCGGCGAGACGTTCTTCGCCTCGCTGGCCCTCGCTCTCGGGCTCGCGGACGTGGTCACCGACGAGGCGGGCGGCGTCCGGCTCGACACGCTCTTCATCGACGAGGGCTTCGGCAGCCTCGACGACCAGACCCTCGACGAGGTGCTCGACGTCCTGGACTCACTGCGTGAGCGCGATCGCAGCGTCGGGATCGTCAGCCATGTCGCCGATCTGCGGCGGCGGATACACGCGCAGTTGGAGGTGGTGAAGGGCAGATCGGGGTCGGTGCTGCGGCAGCGGGGCGTCGGGTGACCTCGGTTCAGTTGCCCAGCGGTCGGCGGGGCAGCGGTGACGAGTAGACGACGCTCGTCGTCACCGATCCCAGCGCGCCGATCTTGCCGGACACCTCCTCCAGGTGCTGCATCGAGCGGGCCGTGACCTTGATGACGAAGCAGTCGTCGCCGGTGACGTGATGGGCCTCCAGGATCTCCGGCGTGGCGGCGACGAGGTCGTGGAAGGGCTTGTAGTTGCCGTTGGGGTACCGAAGGCGCACGAAGGCCAGGATCGGCAGCCCCAGCCGCTCGGGGTCGACGACCGCCGCGTACCCCTGGATGACGCCCGCCTCCTCCAGCCGCCTCACCCGCTCCGTGACCGCGCTCGCGGACATGGACACGGCACGGGCCAGCTCGGCGAAGCTGGCGCGGCCCTCGCGCTGGAGGACGTCGAGGATGCGCCAGTCGGTGGCGTCCGGGGAAAACGCGGTCATGGGCGAGGAATAGCAGGGAAATACCCGGTGGATCAAGAGGAGGGCCGGGGATCTCCCCTTCAGGGAGGGGATCACCGGCCGTAGATTTCTGGTCATGACGACTACCGCAGCCGCCCCCGCCAGCCCCGTCCTCCGTGTCGCCCCCGCCGCCCCGGGCGAAGCCGCCGCCTACTTCCGGGCGAGCCTCGCCTTCCACGCGGACGTCTCCGACGTCGCCGCCGCCCTCGCCTCCGGCGGTGACCCCGGGTTCGTCGTCGTGGACTCCCGCTCCACCGAGTCCTGGGACCAGGGCCACATCCCGGGTGCGATCCATCTCCCCACCGCCCTCATCCCCGAGCAGGCCGAGCAGCTCCTCGACAGGTCCGTGCCCGTCGTCACGTACTGCTGGGGCCCCGGCTGCAACGGCGCGACCCGTGCCGCACTCGCCCTCGCCGAACTCGGCTACCAGGTCAAGGAGATGCTCGGCGGCTTCGAGTACTGGGCACGCGAGGGCTTCGAGTACGAGACCTGGCAGCGCCGCAAGAACATCCCCGTCGACCCGCTGACCGCGCCGGTGTCGGGTGACAACTGTGGCTGCTGAGGCTGGAGTTGACCACGGTGATCTGGTGAGGTCCCGGTGCGTGTAGGTTCTGCTGCCATGGTGCGATACGCGGAACCGGGCACGCTGGAGTGGGTGGAGTCGGGAGGTGGCCCGCTGATAGCGGTGCCGGAGACGGTGCTGCCGTTCTGGGCGGGCGCCGACGGCGACGAGACGGCGTCCGACTACGACCGGGCCTGCGAGATCGACGGGTTCGTCGGACTCCTGCCGGTGGGGGACAGTGCGGCGCTGGTGTTCGGTGACGAGCCCGCGTCCACCTCGTACCTTCCCGACCACGGCATCTTCGTACGGTGGTGCGCGGGCGACTCCGAGGAGGACCTGCTGGCGCGGGTCCCGGCGGCCCTCGCCACGGCGGACTGGGGGCACGAGGTGCACTGGAAGGTGCCGGGCACGGTGGTCCTCTTCGACTCGGCCTGGCCGGGACGGGAAACGGAGCGGACCGAGCATCTGCGGGTGGAACTGGAGCCGGGGGCGTACGCGGTCCGCGCCGCCCAGGTGCAGCCCGGACCGGAGACCTGGCTGGGGCTCGTCGAGCTCCGACGACTGCCGCACTGACGGTTCAGCGCCCGAAGGGCCTTCGTCAATAACCGGGTGCACGGCGTGCGGTCGTTCCCCATCATGAACTCCCATGCCCCGTCTCCCGCACCCCGCCCCCGAAGACCTGCTCCGTGACCCCCTGCCCCTGCGCGGGCGGACCGCCCTGGTCACCGGGGCCAGCAGACGCGCCGGGATCGGTCATGCCGTGGCCCGGCGGCTGGCGGCGTACGGGGCGAGCGTCTATCTGCACCACCATGTGCCGCACGACGCCGCCATGCCCTGGGGAGCCGACCGCCCCGAGGACGTCGCCGCCTCCGTGCGGGAGGCGCTCGGCGACCCCGATGCCCAGGTCCTCGCGGGGCCCGGCGACCTCTCCGACCCGGCCGCACCCGCCGAGCTGATCGCCACGGCCGCCGCGGCACTGGGCGGACGGCTCGACATCCTGATCGCCAACCACGCGGTCAGCGGCTCCGACGGCACCCTCGACGAGATCGACGCCACCATGCTCGACACGCACTGGGCGGTCGACACCCGCTCGGTCCTGCTGCTCGTCCAGGCACATGCCCGGCTGAGGCCGGCCGGGCCCGGCGGCCGTGTGGTGATGATGACCTCCGGCCAGGACATCGCGGGAGGCATGCCCGGCGAGATCGCCTACGCCCTCCAGAAGGGCGCCCTGGCCTCGATCACCCGCTCCCTGTCGACCACGCTCGCCGAGCAGGGGATCACGGTGAACACCGTCAACCCCGGCCCCGTCGACACGGACTACCTGACCGGCGAGGCGTACGAGGCCGTGGCGGCCCGCTTCCCCGCCGGCCGGTGGGGCATGCCGGACGACCCGGCCCGCCTCATCGCCTGGCTGGCGACGGACGAGGCGGGCTGGATCACCGGTGAGGTCATCAACTCCGAGGGCGGATTCCGGCGTTGAGGTGAGGCGTTCGACCAGGTGCTCGACGACGCTGCCGCGTCAGAGCCGGGCCAGCTCGTCGACCAGGTCGTCCAGGCCCAGCGAACCCTGGGACAGGGCGGCCATGTGCCAGGCCTTGAGGTCGAAGGCGTCGCCGTGCCGCTCGCTCGCCTTCTCGCGGCCCAGCAGCCAGGCCCGCTCGCCCAGCTTGTAGCCGATCGCCTGGCCCGGAATCGTCAGATAACGGGTCAGCTCGCTCTCCACGAAGTCCGCCGGACGGCTGCTGTGCGCGCCGAAGAACTCCTGGGCCAGCTCCGGAGTCCAGCGCTCGCCCGGGTGGAACGGGGAGTCGGCCGGGATCTCCAGCTCCAGGTGCATGCCGATGTCGACGATGACGCGGGCCGCCCGCATCATCTGCGCGTCGAGGTAGCCGAGCCGGTGCTCCGGGTCGGTGAGGAAGCCGAGCTCGTCCATGAGGCGCTCCGCGTACAGCGCCCAGCCCTCGGCGTTGGCGCTGACCATGCCGATCGAGGCCTGGTAGCGGGAGAGGTTCCCGGCGACGTACGTCCACTGCGCGAGCTGGAGGTGATGGCCCGGTACGCCCTCGTGGTACCAGGTCGAGACGAGGTCGTAGACCGGGAAGCGGGTCTGGCCCATCGTCGGCAGCCAGGTGCGGCCCGGACGTGAGAAGTCCTCCGACGGGGAGGTGTAGTACGGCGCCGCCGCACCGCCGGGCGGCGCGATGCGCGACTCCACCTTCCGCACCGGCTCGGCGAGTTCGAAGTGCGTGCCGTCCAGCTTCTCGATCGCCTCGTCCATCAGGCCCTGGAGCCACTCGCGGACCTCGTCGACGCCCTCGATGTGCTTGCCGTGCTCGTCGAGGTGCGCCAGCGCCACCCACGGGGTCGCGGCGCCGGGAAGGATCTTCTCGGCCTCCTTCTTCATCTCGCCGAGCAGCCGGTGGTACTCGGACCAGCCGTACGCGTACGCCTCGTCGAGGTCGAGGTCCGTGCCGTTGAAGTAGCGCGCCCAGCGGGCGTAGCGCTCGCGGCCCACCGTGTTCGGCGCGCCCTCGATCGCGGGCGCGTACACGTCGCGCAGCCAGTCCCGCAGCTCCACCACGGCTGCCGTGGCCTCGCGGGCGGCCTCGTCCAGCTCCGCGCGCAGCGCCTCGGGGCCGGCCGAGGCGAAGTCCTCGAACCAGCCGCGACCCTCACCGGTGTCCGCCCACTCGGTGAGCTGCTCGATGAAGGTGGCGGTCGGGCGCGGCGCCGCGTACAGCTTGCGCTCCAGACCCAGCGTGAGCCCCTCGCGGTAACCCGCGTACGCGGCCGGCACCGCGCGCAGCCGCTGGGCGATCGCGGCCCAGTCCTCGTCGGTCTGGTTCGGCGTGACGGTGAAGATCTCGCGCACCGAGTGCGCGGGCGTGGCGATGTTGCCGACCGTGCGCAGGCCCTCGTCGGCCTCGTGCACGGCCAGCTCAGCGGTCAGCCGCTCGCGCAGCAGGCGCGCGCACCGGCGCTCGATGTCACTGTCTGCGCCGGGCAGGCGTTCGGCCTCGTCGAGCCGTGCGAGCGTGGTCCGCTGGAGCTGCGCGAGCGCCTCCTGGCCCGCGGGCGAGAGGTCCGGGAGCCTGCTCGAGCTCTCCTTCACGCCGAGGTACGTACCGGTGACCGGGTCGAGGGCGATGAGCTCGTCGACATACGCGTCGGCGATCTCGCGGGGCAGCGGGGTCTTGGTCTCAGACATGCGATCCATCCTCATACGGCGACCGCTGCCGCGTCAGCCCGGTTTGACCGGCCCTTGTCCAAGTCAGCTCGATTTCGCTGAGGGCGTGTGTCCCTGCGCGTCGGGCGGCAGCAGCGGCCCGCAGTCCCACTGCTGGAAGATCAACCGTGTCTCCACCCGGGCCACTTCGCGGTGGGCGGTGAACTCGTCCAGCACCAGACGCTGCAGATCCGACATGTCCGCGACCGCGACATGCACGAGATAGTCGTCAGGGCCGGTGAGATGGAAGACGGTCAGCGACTCCGGCAACGCCCGGATCCGCTCCACGAACGGCCCCACCAGCTCCCGCCGATGCGGCCTGACCTGCACGGACAGCAGCGCCTGAAGCCCTCGGCCCAGCTTGGCCGGATCCAGCCGGAGCTGATGGCCGAGGATCACGCCGGAGCGGCGCAGCCGGGTCACCCGGTCCAGACACGTCGACGGTGCGACCCCGACCTGCGCTGCGAGGTCGCGGTAAGTGGCCCGGGCGTCGTTCTGCAGCAGCCGCAGCAGATGCAGATCGACCGGATCCAGTACGACAGATTCGGCCATTGGCCGAACGTAACACGGTCTCTGCCCGCCGGACCCCGCCCGATGTTCACTCTTCCGGCCATGGACACCGCGAGCAGGGAGGCATACGACGGCATGCCCAGGTACGACGACGCACGCACCGCATCCAGAGCACTCGCCACCGAGGCCGTGCACGCCGGCCGCGACGACCTGGCCCGGCAGGGACTGCACGCCCCGCCGATAGACCTGTCCACCACCTACCCCTCCTACGACAGCCGCGGCGAGGCCGCCCGCATCGACGCGTTCGCCACGACCGGCGCGGAACCGGACGGCCCGCCCGTGTACGGGCGCCTAGGCAACCCGACCGTCGCCCGCTTCGAGACGGCCCTGGCCCGTCTGGAGGGCACCGAGGCGGCGGTCGCCTTCGCCAGCGGAATGGCCGCGCTGAGCGCGGTTCTCCTGGTACGGGCCTCGATGGGCCTGCGCCACGTCGTCGCCGTTCGCCCCCTGTACGGCTGCAGCGACCACCTGCTGACCGCCGGACTGCTTGGCTCGGAGGTGACCTGGACCGATCCGGCCGGCATCGCGGAGGCCCTGCGTCCCGACACCGGCCTGGTGATGGTCGAGTCCCCGGCCAACCCCACGCTCGCCGAGGTGGACCTGCGGGCGGTGGCCCATGCCTGCGGCTCCGTCCCGCTGCTCGCGGACAACACCTTCGCCACGCCGGTGCTCCAGCGCCCCGCCGAACAGGGGGCGCGGCTGGTGCTGCACAGCGCGACCAAGTACCTCGGCGGGCACGGGGACGTGATGGCGGGCGTGGTGGCCTGCGACGAGGAGTTCGCGGGACGGCTGCGGCAGATACGTTTCGCCACAGGTGGGGTCCTGCACCCTCTCGCCGGGTACCTGCTGTTGCGCGGCCTGTCCACGCTCCCGGTGCGGGTCCGTGCCGCCTCCGAGACCGCCGCCGAACTCGTCCGCCGCCTGGCCGCCGACCCGCGCATCGCCCGCGTCCACTACCCGCGCATCGGTGGCGCGATGGTCGCCTTCGAGGTCCACGGCGACCCGCACGAGGTCATCGCCGGCGTCGGCCTCATCACCCCCGCCGTCAGCCTCGGCAGCGTCGACACCCTCATCCAGCACCCGGCGTCCATCAGCCACCGCATCGTGGACGAGGGGGACCGACGGGACGCCGGGGTGAGCGACCGGTTGCTGCGGATGTCGGTTGGGCTGGAGGACGTGGACGACCTGTGGGCGGATCTGGACGGTGCGCTGGGGCGCCCCGTCAGGGGCGCGGGGAACTGCGCGACCAGCCGCAACGCACCCGCAGTCGCCGGCGCGCAGTAGCCCCTACGGCGCTCAGGCCTTCCCCGACTCACCCGCACTCGACAGCCGCCCAGCAACCCCCACGGCGCTCCCCGGCTCAACCGGCGGAGCCAGCCGCGCCGTGATGACAAGGGTCCCCTCCTCGATCTGATAGTCGAGGGGGAGCCCCAAAGCCCGCATCGCGGCAACCATCCCGGTGTTGGACGACTGCGTCACGGCGTACACACTCTCGCACCCCGCCTCAACCGCCATCCCCACCAACCTGCGGAGCAACTCGCTGCCGATGCCCCGCCGCTGCCAGGCATCCTCGATCAGCAGCGCGACCTCCGTCTCGTCGCCGTCCCACAGCAGGTGCCCGAGACCGACGATGCGCCCCGACGCCGTCTGCACGGCGAGCGTGCGGCCGAACCGGGGGCTGAGCAGGTGCCTGAGGTAGCGGGCCGCGTCGCCGACCGGACCGTGATACCGCATCCCGAGCGTCCGCGAAGAGCACCGCTCGTGCATGTCCTTCGCGGCCGAGAGGTCACCGGTGTCCGCCCGGCGCACGGTGATGTCGTTGCCCTCGGGCAGCGTCAGCACGTCCTGGCTGCGCGGCACGCGCGGGCCGAGCCGGGCGTCCAGCTCCACCAGCGCTCGCGCCCGCGCGAACTCGGTCGGCGTGAACGGCAGATACGGCCGCTCCACAGTGATCACTCCACCTTCCGGCGCACGCAGCCGCATCACGGTGTCCTCCAGAGCCCCTTCCATCGGCACCGGCTCCGGCCCCCGACCGCCCACGGCCGGTACGGCGGGCAGCGACCGGATGGTGCACCGGCCCAGCAACTGCCGCAGGGCCAGCGGCAGTTCCGCCGCGTCCAGGGCGGTGCGGGTGGCCAGGCCGAGCACCCGGGTCGGCGCGTCCACCAGGTCATGGGCGTCGGCCCGCTCGATCCAAGTGCCCGCACCGCCGGCCACCGACACCGTTCGGGTGATCTCGGCCGCCGCGAGCCCGCCGGGCGCCCGCAGCAGGAACTCGTCCACCGTGCCCTCGGCCAGCGGATGGGTCTGCAGGCTCAGGATGTCCACCCGCAGCTCGGCCAGCGCTGCGCACAGCGCGGCCAGTGACCCCGGTTCGTCCTTCACCGTCGTCCGCATCCGCCACAGCGCACTCTCCTCGGACACCGTCGCGGCCTCGTCCTGCGACTGGTCCGACGGCCCGGCCTGCTCCTCGGAGCGCGGCCGGGCGCCGGTATCGCCCGTCGGCGGTGCGTGACCGTGGCGGCGTGCCCACCATGTGTGGAACCCCGCCGTGGCGACCAGCACGGCCGCCGAGACCACCAGCAGCGTCGGTCCGTCGGGCCCGTGCCCGACCAGGTTCGCCACGGCGTCGGCCACCGCCACCGCCGTGAAGAGCGCGGCGAGCTCGATCACGTCGCGGCGCCAGTGGTGTACAGGACGGCCATGCTTCGCGCGTGTCACATCAGACATGTCTCGACTCATGCACCCACTGTGAAGGAAGGGTGTTGCGTGATCACGAACGCTTTGTGACCGGGCGGTAAAGAGCCACTATGTCTGGTTTGCGATCCTCTCGTCAGGTAGCCCGGTCAGGAGCCCCGTCAGGTAAGCCGGGTCAGGTAGCCCGTCAGGCGGCCACCTCCTCCGCCAGCGCACTGCGCAGTCGCCGTGCCTGGGTCACGAGCCGGGACGATCCGCGGCGGTCCGCCGTCCGTGCCAGGTGCGGCAGTTCCTCGCGCGCCCCTGTCCGCTCGGCGCACTCCGCGGCGACGGCCAGCAGATCCGCCAGTCTCCGCGTCGGTGCCGCCGCCCCACTGGTCGCGAGGTCGGCGAGCAGAATGGGCAGGGTGTGCCGGAGCATCTCCCAGACGGTGGCGTTCGCCCCCGTGGCCGCCGCCGTTCGCACCGACTCCACGAGCCGTGACGGCTTCACGGCGCCGCGCCGCGCCAACTGCCCGAGATCCGCGCCCAGCCGGGCCGCATCCAACTGCCCGCGCGCCGCCAGCACCAGCAGGGCGTCCACGGCGGCGAGCCGGTCCTCCGGATGCCGTGCACCGAGCCCGTACGCCACGCAGAGGTGGACGGCCTCACCGGCCTCGCCCTCGGATTCGGCGAGGAGCGGCAGGATCGCGGCGGCACCCCGGACGTCGTCCACGGCGACCGTGGACAGGTCGTGCAGCAGCCTGACCGCGACGAGTTCACGCCGCTCGGGAAGGACGGCGAGCCACTGCGGGCGTATGTCGTCGTCCCAGTGATAGCAGTACCGGCGCTCACCGTAGACGCTCACCGGTCGGCCCAGGGGCCGGAACTCCCGCGGGAAGTCCTCCTGCAGCTCCAGGAGTTCACCGTGCTCCAGCAGGATGCGCGGGCCGGCGGTGCGCCGCCTCTCGGCGGGCAGCGCCGGGCCGTCCGCGGTGAGCCACTTCGCGAGGCGTGCTCCTTCCGCGGTGCCGAGGGCGGCTGCCCGGACCGCAGCCGCCTCGGCCGCCGTACGGTCCTCGCGGCGCACCCGCAGCAGTGCCTGCGCGAAGTCGGCCGCCGAGACTCGGGCGCCAAGGCGCCGGTACTCGTCGAGGCGGGTCACGAGCTCGTCCGGCTCCAGGAGACCGGTGCTCCAGGTGGGGGTGGACAGCAGGAACGGCAGCGGTTCCGTACGGATCCTGTACGCCACCTCCTGCATCCGGGCGTTGAAGGCACGGGCCAGAGCGCTGTGCACGCACTCGGAACCCGACGGCCCGTGCTCGATCGCCGCGTGGAGAGTGGCGGTGGGCACCTGGTCGAGCAAGGTCGCGAGGAGGAGTTCCAGGCGCTGCGGCTGGTTGGTGAAGTAGGCGAAGTGGTCTTTCAGCCGGACCTGCGAGGACTCGGTGTCGGCCCACCAGCGGCGTGCGACCACCGGGGCGAGTGCCTCCACCAGCGCGTCCCTGTCCTGATGGGCATGGCGCACCAATCCGTCCAGCGTGCGCTCGAACGTCGCCACGTCCGCGTCGGACGCCAGCAACGCCCCGACCTCTTCGGTGAGCTCGGCCACCGACTCCGGAGCGGGCGCCAGCCGGACCGGCTCGGGTGCGGGCGGCAGAACCTCTTCATACGTCAGCTGCTCAGGGGTCGCCGGGGCCGCCCCGAGGCTACGGACCGCCCGCGCGCGCAGGACAGGGATCAACTGCTCGGCGGCCGACGCGAGTTCGTCCCGCGCCTGGGCGCTCCGGACCTTGCCGAGGTGGCGCTCCACCAGCTTGAGCGCCCGCTCCTGTACGTCCGAGTCCCCGTGCCCGAACGCCTGGGCCGCGGCGGGCAGCAGCTCCTCGGCGGTGGACGGCTCGCCGGTGACCACCTTGCCCAGCAGGACCAACTGAGCGCGCACGAGCTTCTTCTCGGTGCGGAAGAGGACGGCCCCCGACATCTCGACCAGCTGACGCGTGGTCAGTTCACCGTCCAGGGCGAGCGACGCGAGCACCGACTGGGCGTGCCCGGCGACGACGGACGCGGCGTCGGAGGCGAGTGCCAGCCAGTCGGCCGTGTGCTCCCGCTGCTCGTCCCGGGTGAGGCTGAACGCCTGCAGCATGCGCAGGAACACCCGGTGGTCGGCCGCCGGGCCGCCCCGCAGCAGCCGGGCCAGGCATGCGCCGACCGTGGCCTTCCGGTCCAGGATGCCCTCGGCGGTGAGCTGGGCGAGCGCGTCGGTCCAACTGTCCGGACCTTCGGCAGCGGACCAGGCCAGACGGCTGCCGATGTCGTCCGTCTCGAACAGCGCTGCCGTGAGCTGGGCGAGATGCGGGTCCTTGCGCAGTCGGTCCAGGACCGTGTCGCCGCGCTGCCAGACGTGACCGATGTGCTCCACCCACCCGTGCACATAGGCCTCCGTCGTCGGCACCGGGCAGCCGGAGAGTCGCACCAGACCCGCCATCAGCTCATAGGGCACCCGCGCGCTGACCGGCCGCTCGGCGATCCGGTGTGCCACATCGGCGAGCCAGCCGGGAGCCCGGTCGCCCAGGACGTCGATCAGCACTCCCGGTGACGCGGGCCACCAGCGCATGTCGGCGGCCGCCAGCCAACCCGCCACACCGGCCGCGCCGGTCTGGCACGCGGCGCCCGCCGCATGCAGGGTGGGATAGGCGCGGCGGGACTGAGACGTCCACTGATCCGCCCTCAGTTCCTTGCGCAGTGCCCTCAACTCGGGGAAGAACGCACGCCGTTCGGCGTCCGTCATCCCGTCCAGCAGGCTCACCACCTCGGCCGTTCGCCCCGCTCGTACCGCTTCCATCAGTGAAGTCATCGCGCACCCCCGTCGACCCGTGCCATGTCCCGCTCCGCCGCCACGACGCCCCGCCGCACCATCCGCACCG
This sequence comes from Streptomyces sp. NPDC051738, assembly GCF_044453205.1. NCBI lineage: Bacteria > Bacillati > Actinomycetota > Actinomycetes > Kitasatosporales > Streptomycetaceae > Streptomyces > Streptomyces sp. NPDC051738. Next base: position 50,372 of record NZ_JBITCM010000005.1, read on the forward strand.
CCAGCGCGTGCTTGCACGGCCCGCGCCCGCCCCGGTACTTCGCCCACCACAGACAACTGCAACTGAGCACCCCCGCCTCGTCACGCACCCGGTGCACATGGCCGTCCTCGGCCGTCACCGTCCCCATGTGGCCGTCCAGCACGACCGCGCCGGCCGCCACCAGCGCCCGGGCCGAGCGCAACCGCGGATTGTGGCGCTCCACACGCTCGGCGTCGTACGGCAGCTCCCGGTGGAAGTACGCCGCCTCCGCCGTGTCGTACCCGACCCGCCCCGATGTGCCCAGGCGGATCAGGGCCGCACGGACCCGGTCGGGTGTGAGGCCCGAGGCGGCGGCCAGGTCGGCGACGTCGATGCGGGGCTCCCAGGCGAGGAGCACCGCGATCAACTCGGCGTCCTCGGCGGCGTCATCGGTCGCGAGCGCGTCAAGGACGCCACCCTCGCCGGAGAAGCCGCGCGAAGCGTCCGGTGACAGCGTGAGCGTCAGCCGCATGCCCGGCAGGACCGCCTCCCAGGCACTCGCCGTGGCGGCCGCACCGCCGGTGACCGCGGGGCCGTAAACCCGCAGGGCCGTGGCATACCGCAGCACCCGCTGCAGCGCGATCAGCCGCTCCGGGCCGGGCAGGCACACCGCGCCGGGCACCGCGCGCGTCGTCGGCCGCAGCCCGCCGCCCGTCCCGGCCGAAGAGGGCACCACCCACCGCGGACCGGCCGAGGCACCGCGCCCCCCACCGCGCGGCAGGGCCCGCAGGAACCGAACCGCGTCCGCAGCCGGCAGTTCGGCCCGCAGATCGAAGCCGGCCGCTATCACCTGCGCCTCCGCGAAGCCCCGCAGCCAGCGGTCCGGGAGCGGCACCTTCTTCTCCACGACCGGGCCGTCCAGCGTGGTCACCGCCAACTCCTCCGGGCCCACCCGCAGATGGAGCGGATCGCCCGCGCCGATCCTGGACAGAGCCTCGCGCAGAGGGTTGTTGACGTCGACGTTCGTCGTGCCGTGCCCCACCTCGCCACCGTCGAGGCCGGACTCCAGCACGTCCAGGCGGGCGTACACCCCGCCGCAGCCGGAGAAGGACTCGAACCGCAGCCGGTCGCCGTTGCCCGTGACCACCGGGTCCAGGGAGGCGCGCAGCTGCCGCTGGAAGTAGCGAGCGGCCGCCACGTCCGCCACCGCGAGCAGCCCGGCGGACGCCACCTGAGGAGCCGTCAGGAAGCCCGCGAAGAACCGCGGATGGTCCTCGACACCCGAGGGCGTCGCACCCCGGGAGGTCTCGAGTCCCAGGCGCTGTCCATCCGCTGCGGACTCCAGCACGGAGGGTCGGCAATAGGCCACGGCTTGTAGAGATCGCGTCATGGAAAAACCGTAGACGCGACCACTGACAATCGCCCTGACCTGCCAGAACACCGTCCGGCAGAGGGTGTTCGCGAGGCCGGTACGACCGTGCCGCGCCCCGGGGGATGACACCGGTGCGCGGCACGGATTCCAGGCTACGGCCTCCCGGGCACGGGAGTTACTGACCGACCCGGCCCGGCTGCAGGACCTGCGTGAACAGCACGGTGCCGTCCGACTCGCGCAGTCGCACCGTCAGCTCGCCGCTGTCGCCGTCGATGTCGACCTCGCCGAAGAACTGGTAGCCGCCGGCGGGCGAGACGTTGGCCGTCGTCGGCGCCTTGATGAACACCCGTTCCGGGCCGAAGGTGTTGTCCAGGGTGTTCGCGGGGAACGCGCCCGCGTTGAGCGGGCCGGAGACGAACTCCCAGAACGGCTCGAAGTCGGTGAAGGCCGCCCGCGACGGCTGGTAGTGCTGGGCCGAGGTGTAGTGCACGTCGGCGGTCAGCCACACCGTGCCGGTGATCCTGCGGTGCTTGATGAACCGCAGCAGTTCGGCGATCTGCAGCTCCCGACCCCGCGGTGCCCCGGGGTCGCCCTGCGCGACGGCCTCGACGTTCGGCTTGCCGTCGCCCGTGTCCGGCACCACCAGGCCGAGTGGCATGTCGGAGGCGATCACCTTCCACACCGCCCGGGAGCGGGACAGCTCGCGCTTGAGCCACTTCAGCTGCTCGGCGCCGAGGATGCCCTGGGCGTCGGTGGGCTGGTCGTCCGTGGAGTTGGCGTTGCGGTAGGTGCGCATGTCCAGCACGAACACGTCCAGCAGCGGACCGTGGTTGACGACCCGGTAGACCCGGCCGTCGGGGCGGCGCAGGGTCGAGATCGGGTAGTACTCCGAGAACGCCTGCCGGGCGCGTGCGGCCAGGACGTCGACGTTCTTCTCGGTGTAGCGGGTGTCGCCGAGGATCTCGCCGGGGTACCAGTTGTTGGTCACCTCGTGGTCGTCCCACTGGATGATCGAGGGGACCTGGGCGTTGAACCGCTTGAGGTTGTCGTCCAGCAGGTTGTAGCGGAAGTTGCCGCGGAACTCGGCCAGGGTCTCGGCGACCTTGGACTTCTCCTCGGTGGTGATGTTCCGCCAGGTGCTGCCGTCGGGCAGGGTGACCGATGCCGAGATCGGGCCGTCGGCGTAGATGTTGTCGCCGCTGCAGATGAAGAAGTCCGGGTCCAGCGCGGCCATCGCGTTGTAGATCCGGTAGCCGCCGAAGTCCGGGTTGATGCCCCAGCCCTGACCGGCGAGGTCGCCCGACCACACGAAGCGCACGCCGTCGCGCCGCCGCGCGGAGGCCGTACGGAACGTGCCGGTGACCGGCTCACCGGTGCGGCGCGGGTCGTCCGGGTCGGCGAGCAGCACGCGGTAGTGGATCTGCTCGCCGGACGGCAGGCCGCGCAGCCGGGTCGTGCCGGTGAAGTCCGTGTCAGCGCCGAGCAGCGGGCCGTGCCATCTGCGCGCGCCCCGGAACGACTCGGTCGCGGACGTCTCGACGATCATCCGGGCCGGACGGTCCGACCGCACCCACACCAGCCCCGAGTCGCAGGTCACGTCTCCCGTCTGCACGCCCCAGCCCGCCTTGGGACGCCCCGACAGGGCGAAGGCGGGTGCCGAGCCGAGAGCGGTGGGCAGGGTCAGGGCCGCCGACGCGGCGAGCGAGCCGCGCAGGACGCTGCGACGGCCCGGAAACGGACGGTGGGACATGGAGGCCTCCAGGGGCGGGATCCGGCCAGTGTGCAGTGCCACAACTACTGGGGCGCCGCAGCGCACACGGAAACCACAAGTGAACAACTGACCGCATCCGCAGGGGAACTGGTGCGTCACACGGGAGACAGACAGGCGTACGGTTCCCGTCACCTCCCGGTGGACACGGCGAGCGACGCGGCTGTCCCGGACAGCCCCCTCAGCCCGGGCGCCCGGCGACCGCCTCCGCCATCAGCCGTACGCCCGCCCGGATCCGCGTGGGCGACAGATGCGCGTATCCCAGGACCAGCCGCACACCCGGCCGCCCGCTGTCACCGGCACGCGCGTGCGTGTAGTCCGTCAGGGGGCGAACCGCCACCCCGGCCGCGGCCACGCGCGCGAGGAACCGCTCCTGGGGCCCGTACCGTTGCGGCAGCGCGGCGATGACGTGCAGTCCCGCGGCGATGCCGGTCACCTCCGACCCCGGAAAGTCCTCCTCCAGAGCGCCGACCAGGGCGTCGCGACGCTCCCGGTACGCGCGCTGGCAGCGGCGCAGCTGACGGTCGTAGTCGCCGCGCTCCAGGAACCGGGCGAACAGTGCCTGATCCAGGGTCGGATGCCCGAGGTCCATGGTCCGCTTGCGCTCGACGACCTCCTCGGCCAGGGGCTCCGGTACGAGCAGCCAGCCGAGCCGCAGCCCCGGGGCGAGGGACTTGCTGACCGACCCCGCATAGGCGACACGCTCCGGGTCGAGCCCTTGCAGGGCGCCCACGGGGGCGCGGTCGTACCGGAAGTCGCCGTCGTAGTCGTCCTCCAGGACGAACCCGTCCACGGACCGCGCCCAGTCGAGCAGTTCGGTACGGCGACGGGCGGAGTAGGCGATGCCGGTGGGGAACTGGTGGGCCGGTGTCGTGACGACGGACCGTACGCCCGACTCCCGCAGCGGCCCGATGAGGAGACCCTCGTCGTCCATGGGCAGCGGCACGGTGGAGACGCCCGCGGCGGCGTAGAGGGAATCGTGCTGCGGGCTTCCGGGGTCCTCGACGCCGACTTCGCGCATCCCGCGCGCGTGCAGCACGAAGCCGAGCACCGCCGTCGCCTGCGACACCCCGGAGACGACCACGATGCGCGCGGGGTCCGCGACCACGCCCCGGCGGCGGGCGAGCAGTTCGGCGAGCGCCGTACGCAGCCGGGCCAGCCCGCGCGGGTCGGGATAGCCGAGTTCGTGGTGCGGCAGCTCGGCCAGCACACCGCGCTGTGCGGCCGCCCACGCGGCACGCGGGAACAGCGACACGTCCGGCGTGCCGGGTACGAAGTCGGCCCGGGCGTCGGTGGAGCGTGGAGCCAGGTCATGCGCGCATGGCCGGGCGGCCCGTACGGCGCCGCCCACCCAGGTCCCGGCACCCCGGCCACTGCGCAGATAGCCCTCCGCCGTCAGCTGCTCGTACGCCTCGGTGATCAGCCCTCGCGACACACCGAGGTCGGCGGCGAGATCCCGGCTCGACGGCAGCCGGGTACCCGTCGCGAGTCGCCCCGACCGCACCGCCTCACGCAGCGCCGCCTGCAACGAACGCCCACGCGCGCGTGCGGGCGCGGAAGCGGCCGGCAGAAGCAACTCCCAGGCGGGGGTGCCCAGATACTTCTCCGGCCCGGCCCCGGTCGGCGTCGTAGGAGGCTTCGCCGTCCTCCCGGCAGGATTGGTCTCCGATGACGTCATGGAAATGGACCTTAAACCGGGCCGCGTCGGTTCCTAGCGTCACTGCCATGAACGCCACCACCACGCGCGGTGCCCTCCTCGCCGCGCTCGCCTGCGTACTCGTCGGAGGATCCTTCACCGCCAACAGCCTGCTCGGCGCGTACCCGTACGCAGGCGGCCAGTTCCTGCGCTACGGCCTTGCCTGTCTCCTGCTCGTCCCCCTGGCCGGGCGGGACGCCCCGGCCCGGCTGCGGGCCCTCGCCGCCCATCAGTGGGTCCGCCTCGCCGTGCTGGCGGCCGTGGGTATGGTCGGCTTCAACCTGGCCGTCATCGCGGCCGAGCGCACCGCCGAACCGGCGGTTCCCGGTGTCTTCGTCGGCTGCGCGCCCGTGGTCGTGGCCGTCGTCGTCCCCCTGCTGGACGGGCGCCGGCCTCAGCGTGCCGTCATATACGGGGCGTCGCTCGTGGCCGTGGGCGCGTTCACGGTCCAGGGCTGGGGCCGTACGGACACCGCCGGTATCGCCTTCTCCGTGTGCGCGCTGGTCGGCGAGGTCGGTTTCGCGGTCCTCGCCGTGCCCGTGCTGCGCCCGCTGGGCCCGCGGCTGCTGTCCGCCACGGTGTGCGGGATCGCCGCCGTCGAGTCCGCGGCGGCCGGATTGCTCATGGACGGCACCGCATGGCTGCGGCGGCCGGACCTCACCGAGACCGCGGCACTCATGTGGCAGGCGGTGATCGTGACCGTCGTCGGCTTCGTGTGCTGGTACATGGGCATGCAGCGGATCGGCGCCGAGCGCGCCACGCTCTTCTCCGGCCTCATCCCGGTCGCCGCCGCCTGCACCGCGCCGCTCGTCGGAACCGGCTCCTACGGCGCCGTCCAGGCCCTGGGCAGCGCGCTGGTCGGCGCCGGAGTCGCCCTGGGCTCCGGCGCGTTGACGCGTGCCCCGCGTCGGTCAGCGGCTGCCGTTCGGTCAGCGGCTGCCGTCGAGGAGGACGCGCGCGACCAGGGCCGGGTCGTCGTTCATCGGGCAGTGGCCGCAGCCGGGCAGCCGGACGAGGCGCGCCCGGGGGATGATCTGCTTGGCGCGCACCCCTTGGCGGCGTACGAGCAACCGGTCCCTGGTGCCCCACGCCACGGTGACCGGGATCCCGGGAACGTCGTCGGTGAACTGGACGGCCCCACCGGCCCGGAGGGTCTGGTCGAATCCCGTGGCCCGCGCCAGCGCGAGCGTCTCGGCGACCACGGCCTCGGGTGACCGCCGGCCCGGGCGGGCGTAGATCGTGCTGGTCAGGGCCGTACGGCCGGCCGCCGACCTGGACAGCCGCTCCACCAGCGGCAGCGGCAGCCGCCGGGAGATGTGCCGCATCGCCAGCAGCACGCCGAAGGCGTATCGCCGCTCGGCCTCGGACCAGAACCCGGCGGGGGAGAGGGCGGTGACGGACCGCACGAGCTTCTCGCGGCCCAGCTCCAGCGCGATGAGACCGCCCAGCGAGTTGCCGGCCACATGCGGGCGATCGAGTTCCATGGCCTCGCAGAAGGCGCCGAACACGGCCGTCGTCGTGGCCAGGTCGTAGGAGAGGTCGTCCGGCAGGCCCGGTGAGGCCCCGAACCCGGGCAGATCGACGGAGATCACCTCGCGCTCGGTCGCGAGGATGTCCACCACCGGGTCCCAGACCTGCCGGTGGTGACCGATGCCGTGCAGCAGGAGCAGCGGTTCACCGCTCCCCACGCGCGCGTAGTCGACGGTCACGCTCTGCGGGCCGCGCAGAGAGGGGACCTCGAAGGAGACGGTGGCGGACATGGGTGCTCCTCGTCTGGGACACGCTGACGGACGGCCGTAGACAGCTTGTCAGCAATTGCTACCGACGGGTAGACCCTGAATGCGGCCCGCCATGGTGGAGGCGTGGCCCCCAACGCGCCCCGCGCGCACCGGGGTTGAACGGAACCGGCCAGGTGCGCCGATTTCGCCTGGACACGGCCGGACGCGTCGGCTGGGATGGGGAAGTGACCACCGAAACCGAGACCGACGTCTTCGAAGAGCACCGCCCCGTCCTCCTGGGGGTCGCCTACCGCATGCTCGGCCGCGTAGCCGACGCGGAGGACGTGGTGCAGGACGCCTGGCTGCGCTGGTCCGGAGCCGACCGGTCCGAGGTGCGCGAACCGCGCGCCTACCTGGTGCGCATCACCACCCGCCTCGCCATCGACCGGCTGCGCCAGGTCAAGGCGCGGGGTGAGACCTACATCGGCCCCTGGCTGCCGGAGCCGTATGTCACCGACTTCGGGGACGCCGTCCCGGACACCGCCGAGCGGGCCGTCCTCGCCGACTCCGTCTCCCTCGCCGTCCTCGTCGTCCTGGAGTCGCTGTCGCCCCTGGAGCGCGCGGTGTTCGTCCTGAGGGAGGCCTTCGGCTACCCGTACGCGGACATCGCCGCCATGCTCGACCGCGGCGAGGCGGCCGTGCGCCAGCTCGCCGGGCGGGCCCGTAAGCACGTGGACGAGCGGCGTCCGCGCTACGACGTCGACCCCACCCAGCGACGCGACCTCACCGAGCGGTTCCTGGCCGCGGCCACGGAGGGCGACCTTGAGGGGCTCATGTCGCTGCTCGCCCCGGACGTCCGCCTCGTCGGCGACAGCGGCGGAAAGGCCAAGGCGCCGGTGCGGGTCCTGGAGACGGCCGACAAGGTGGGCCGCTTCCTCGTCGGCGTCGCCCAGAAGGGCGGTGCTCCCGACCTCTCCTGGCGCTTCCTGGAGATCAACGGCGGGCCCGCGGTGCTGGTCCTGTCCGGGGGCAGGCCCGACTCGATCTTCCAGCTCGACGTCGTGGACGGGCGTGTCCAGGCCGTTTACATCATCCGCAACCCCGACAAGCTGGGGTCCCTGGCCGCCGGGTAGACCGCATCGCCGTATCGCTGGCGCCCCCTCCGGTCCCGTCTCCGTCGGTGCAACGGGGGCTTTGCCGGCATGTCACAGAGGTGGCCTTGTACGAACACGCCGTGAACGTTCCCGAGCCACATGCGTGTGCCGTCCACAAGGGATGGAGGATTGGTATTGACCAAGGTCGAGGGCCGTCCTATGGTCGCAGAGAAGTGCAACAACCTTTAATAAACAAGGGCGCTAAAACGCCGATGGGCCACGGCGATTGCGGAGGACAGGGTGGGGACCACGCAGCTGGAATCGGTGCCGGAACCGAAGTACTGGCACCTGAGGACCGTGCTCAGTGAGGCACTGGACTCCGAATTCACCGTGGGCGAGATCCTGCCCAACGAGCGCGACCTGGCCGCCCGCTTCGGCGTCGCCCGGGCCACGCTCCGCCAGGCCTTGGAGCAGCTCGAACTGGAGGGCAGGCTGCAGCGCCGCCGCGGTGTCGGTACGACCGTCGCGCCGCCGCGCGTGGGCGTGGCCGTCGGCACCGAGCAGCACGCCTGGCCGGGTGCGACCGACGAGGTCTGGCAGCCCGCCGACTGCACGCAGGCGGTGCCGCCCGCGTCCGTCGCCGACGCCCTGGAGAGCGACCGCGACGAGCCCGTGCACACCGTGCGCCGCTCCCGCGTGACGCACGGCCAGCCCGTGGCCGCCGAGCTGCTCTACATCCCGCAGTCGTCGGTGCCCGACCTCTCCGCGATCGACACCCCGTCCGGAGCGGCACGCGCGCGTGCCGTGCTGCGCGAACTGCAGCACCTGGAACTGGAGGGCCAGGAGAGCGCCGTCGAGCTGGGGTCGGCCCGCGCGGACGACGCCAAGGAACTGGACCGGCTCCCCGGGGCGCCCGTCCTCGTGGTGACCACCCGCTACCTCGCAGAGGGCCGCACGGCCGCGCTCTCCGTCGCCACCTACCGCGCGGACACCTGCCGGCTGACCTTCGGTGACTCAGGCGGAGTGGAGATCCACCAGGACCCGGAGCGCCGGGCGTCCTGACCGCCGTACCCACATATGCCTCGCGCCCCGGATGCACTCCGGGGCGCGAGGCATATCCGGGCACAGACGCTGTCGCACCGCCGATGGGCGACCCGGGACCGGCTCAGCGCCGCCCCGTCACCGTCCCCTCCACCGCGAACAGCTGCTCCTCCACGTGGTCGAGCGCGAGCCGCAGGGCGCCCGTCGCCACCGCCGCTTCGCCGAGCAGGGAGAGGGCGACCTTCGGCGGGCGCAGACAGTAGCGGGCCAGCTCGCCACGCAGCGGCTCCAGTACGCCGTCCAGGCCGGACGCCCAGCCACCGATGACGACCAGCTCGGGGTCGAGGGCGAGGACGAGGGCGGCCACGTCGTGGACGAGGCGCTGGATGAAGCGGTCGACGGCTGCGCGGGCCCGCTCGTCGCCCTCACGGGCCTGCGCGAAGACCTTGGCGACGGCGTGCTCGTCGAGGGGGCGCAGCGGCTCGTCGGTGGTGGACAGCAGGGTCTCCGGAGTCACCTCGCGGCCCAGCATGTGCAGCGCGCCGATCTCGCCGGCCGCACCGCCGAAGCCCCGGTGCAACTGCCCGCCGATCAGTGAACCGGCGCCCGGGCTCAGCCCGGCCAGCACGAACACGACGTCGTCCGACTCGGTGGCCGCACCCTTCCAGTGCTCGGCCACCGCCGCCGCGTTGGCGTCGTTCTCCACCAGGACCGGGCACTTGAAGGACCGGCTCAGCCGCTCGCCAAGCCGCAGCCCCGTCCACTCGGGCAGCGCGGCGCCCAGCCGCACGGTGCCGTCCGCCTCGACGATGCCCGGCGTCGCCACCCCCACGCCCCGCAGCGAGCTGCGCGCGACACCGGCCCGGCGCAGCAGCTCGGCCACCGCCGCACGCACCCGTTCGAGCCGCTCGTCGGCCGGAGCCGTCTCGTCGACGTCCTTGACGATCGCGCCGAGCACCCGGCCGTCCAGGTCGGCGAGGAGCGCGGCGACCCGATGCGCCCCGATGTCCAGGCCCAGCAGATGACCCGCCTCGGCCCGGAACCGGAACCGCCGTGCGGGCCGCCCCTGACGCCGTACGACACTCTCGTCGGCCGGCTTCTCGACGACGTAACCCGCCTCGATGAGCCCCTCGACCACGCCCTCGACGGTCGGCCGGGACAGCCCGGTCACCCGCGTGACCTCCGTCAGGGTCGCGGCGTCCGTGGCACGCAGCGCGTGCAGCACCACCGCGGAGTTGATCCTTCGCAGCAGCGAGGGATCCCCGCCGGTCAGCCGCGCCAACGTCCGTCCTCCCAGCTCGTGCGCATGTTGGCCGGATGGTACTCGCCGATGCGGACCCGGGCGAGTGGCAGGCACATGCCGGCGCCTCCCTCCGGGCTCCGTCGGCCACCCGTTGCCCGGATCATCCCGACGCCACGAACCCGGACTCGTAGGCCGTGATCACCGCCTGTGTGCGATCGCGCGCCCCCAGCTTCGCCAGGACGGCACTCACATGCGACTTCACCGTCTCCGTCCCGACCACCAGTCGGGCGGCGATCTCCGCGTTCGACAGGCCGCGCGCCATCAGCCGCAGCACCTCGGCCTCCCGCTCGGTCAGCCGGGCCCGCTCCAGCACGGCACGGGCCGCCCGGTTCCCGCCGTCCTCGCCGTACTGCGCGGCGAGCTGTCTCACGGAGGCAGGGAACAGCAGCGACTCGCCCTCGGCGACCAGCCGCACCGCGTGCACGATCTCGGCCGGCCTGGCCCGCTTCAACAGGAATCCGTCGGCACCGGCGCGCAGCGCCTCGTACACGTACTCGTCGTTCTCGAAGGTCGTGATGACGATGATCTTCGGCGGCTCGTCGACGGTCCGCAGCACCGCGCGCGTGGCCTCGATCCCGTCCAGCAGCGGCATCCGTACGTCCATGGCGACCACGTCGGGCCGCAGCTGCCGCACCAGCGGAATCACCGCCGCCCCATCGGCCGCCTCCCCGACGACCTCGATGTCGGACTGCGCCTCCAGCACGGCCCGCAGTCCGGCGCGAACGAGGGGCTCGTCGTCGACGAGGAGAACGGTGACCGGCATCCGGCCAGCGTAGATCAACCGAGCGGCAGCTCTACATGCACCTGCCAGTCACCTTGGTCGGGACCGGTCCGCGCGTGTCCGCCCAGCAGGGCGGCGCGCTCGCGTATGCCACGCAGGCCGCTGCCTCTGCCGGGCCCGGGTATGTCGGCGCTGAGTGGATTGCGGATCTCAAGCGTGAGCGTGCCGTCCGCCACGGCGATGCGGACCCGGACCGGAACGGACCCGGCGTGCCGCAGCACATTCGTCAGCGACTCCTGGAGGATGCGGTAGCCCTCCCGGGAGACCGGCCCGGGCACCGTGTCCACGGGCCCGGTCAGGTCGACGTCGACCTTCGCACCGGAGGCACGCGCGGACTCCAGCAGACGGTCGGCGCCCGTCAGCGTCGGCCTGCTGCTCACCGGCCGCTCCGACTCGCGCAGGATGCCGAGGACACGCTCCAGGTCCTCCAGGGCGGCCCGGCCGGTCTCCTCGATGGCGTCCAGGGCCCGGTCGGTGAAGGCGGGGTCGCCGGCCGCTCGCGCGGCACCCGCCTGCACCACGGCCACAGTCAGGGCGTGCCCGATGGAGTCGTGGAGTTCGCGCGCGATGCGGGTGCGCTCCAGGAGTTGCTCGGTGCGCTCCTCCAGGGCGGCGAGGCGCTCGGCGGGGGAGGGGCCCAGAAGCCGGAGGGCGAGTGCGGTGATGAGCTGGCCCGAGGCGACCACGGTCACCGCCAGGGTGACCAGCGCCACGGGCGCGAGCAGGACGTGCCACCAGGCGTGGCCGTCGAGGAGCAGCAGCTCGCCCGAGTCGATGTCACCGCCGAACGCCGCCGACACCAAGTCCACCGAGGAGAGGAGCAGTTGGACCGCGAAGAGCGAGGTCGCGCAGCCGAGCAGCAGCCGCGCCTCCAGCCATACGACGAGCCGCCCCCGGTCGCTCCAGGAGGCGGACGGTGCGACGACGATGTCGGTGCTCCCGCTGTCAGGCCGGTGGCCGGTCAGCAGCAGCCTGGCCTGCATCCCCTCTACCGTCCGCATCGCGGGAACCAGCCCGGCGGGGGCGAGCGCCACGCCCGCCGCCACCCAGGTCCACCACGCTTCCTGGATGAACAGCAACATGCTCGGCCACACGACGGCGATGAACAGATGCAGCAGTCGTGTGTACGTCACCGCCCGGGCGAACGGGCGCAGCATGCGGGCCATTCCGTCATCGTGCCAGCCGCCACCGACAACGGACCTCCCCCGCACGGGGGAGACGATCTCCACGCGTGGGGGAGGAACAACCCCCGCCCCAACGGTCAGGCTGCTGCCATGACCAACATCGAAGTGCAGGCCCTCACCAAGGAGTTCGGCACCCGGCGAGCCGTGGACGACCTCACCTTCACCGTTCTCTCCGGCCGCGTCACCGGCTTCCTCGGCCCCAACGGCGCCGGAAAGTCCACCACCATGCGGCTCGTGCTCGGCCTCGACCGGCCGACCTCCGGCACCGCCACGATCGGCGGCCGCCCGTATCCGACCCTGCGCGAACCGCTGCGCCACGTCGGCGCGTTGCTCGACGCCCAGGCCGCGCACGGCTCCCGCACCGCCCACGATCATCTGCGCGTCCTGGCGGCGAGCAACCGCATCCCGAGCGCACGCGTCGACGAGGTACTGAAGGAGACGGGCCTGGCGTCGGTGGCGCGGCGCCGGGTGAAGACGTACTCGCTGGGCATGCGCCAGCGGCTCGGCATCGCCGCCGCACTCCTGGGCGACCCCGAGGTGGTCATGCTCGACGAGCCGTCCAACGGGCTCGACCCGGAAGGCATCGTCTGGATCAGGGAACTGACGCGGCGCCTGGCGGGGGAGGGCCGGACGGTGCTCGTCTCCAGCCACCTCATGAACGAGACCGCGTCCTTCGCCGACCACCTCGTGGTCCTCGGCCGAGGACGATTGCTGGCCGACACCCCGATGCGGGAGTTCATCCACGCGCGCGTGCGGCCGAGGGTGCGGATCCGCACGACGGACGCCACCGCGCTCAGGACCGCACTCGCCCGGCACGGCCATGACGCCGTCCCCCACGACGACGGGTACTGGACCGTGCACCACGCGCGCGTGGACGACATCGGCCGCATCGCCTCGGAAGCGAGCGTTCCGCTCCTCGAACTCGCGGCCGAAGAGGGCACGTTGGAGCAGGCCTACTTCGATCTCACCGCGACCGAGGCCGAGTTCACCACCCAGCCCCAGCCCCAGACCCAGCCTTAGGAGGCCTGACCATGACAATCGCACCCGTGCTCCACGCGGAGTGGCTCAAGATCCGCACCCTGCGCTCGCTGCCGGGAGCGCTGCTGGCGCTGTTCGCCGTGACCACGGCGTTCTCGGCGGTGGCCGGCCTCGACGGGAGCTCCGACCCGGAGTTCGACCCGCTGTTCTCGGCCCTGTCCGGGATCCTGCCCGGCCAGATCGCGGCCATCTCGTTCGGCGCGATGGCCGTCTCGTCGGAGTACCACGGGGGTGCGCTCCGGCTGACGCTCGCCGCGGTCCCGCACCGCGGACGCTGGTTCGCGGCCAAGGTGGCGGCCATCGCCGTACCGGCCCTGCTGGTCGGCCTGGTCACCGCTGTCGCCGCGCTCGCCGTGGCACGCGCGGGACTCGGCTCCGCGGCGGATGCCCTCACCGTGGCCGAGCAACTGCGCGGAGTCCTGGGCTGCGCGATCTATCTCATGCTGATCGCCCTGTTCGCGGCGGGACTCACCGCAGTGCTGCGCAGCGGAGTGGCCACGCTCTCCATCCTGATCCCGTTCATCCTCGTGGTGTCGTTCGTCATCGGTGACGCCGCGGGCACCATCGCGGACTTCCTGCCCGACAAGGCCGGCCAGATCGTCCTTCACCAGACGTACGACGGCACTCTCGGGCCATGGTCGGGACTCGCGGTGACCGCCCTGTGGACGGCGGCCGCGTTGCTCGCGGGGGCTTGGAGCGTACGGCGACGGGATGCGTGACCCCGGCGAGTCGAGGGGACGCCTGACCCCGCGAGCCGAAGGGAAGACCGACCGACCCCGCGAGTCGAGGCAGGTCAACCCTCCGTGCTCTCCTGAGCCCCGGCCTCCGCTGCCACCCGCAACCGGGCGAACTCCTCCGCCATCGTCGCCGCCGTCCAGTGCGCGTTGAGCCCGCTCGGATTCGGCAGCACCCACACGCGCGTGCCGTCGATCATCCGCTCCTGCGGACCCACCTGGGCCTTGCGCTCGTCGAACGCCGCCCGATACGCGGTGACCCCGACGACGGCCAGCCAACGCGGCCGCAGCCGCGCCACCTTCGTGGCCAGCAGCCGCCCGCCCTCGCGGTACTCCTCGGCACTCAACTCGTCGGCCCGTGCGGTCGCCCGCGCGACGACGTTCGTGATGCCGAGGCCGTGGGCCGGCAACTCACCCTGTTCCGACGGCTTCATGAGCCTCGGTGTGAAGCCGGACAGGTGCAGGACCGGCCAGAAACGGTTGCCGGGGCGGGCGAAGTGATGGCCGGTCGCGGCCGTCATCAGACCGGGGTTGATGCCGCAGAACAGCACATGGAGGCCGTCCGCGACGACGTCCGGTACCAGACGGTCGCGGGCGGCCTCCAACTGCTCGGCGGTGAAGCGCGCCATGGTGTGCGGTCCGTCAGAGGATGGCGCCGGGCGTGTATCCCGCGGCCTCCGGGCGCTGCTTCACGATCTCCTCGATACGGCCCACGACGACGCCCACCTGGTCGGCCGCCGCCCCCGTGAAGGACAGCTTGTCGGCCATCAGCGCGTCCAGCCCCGCGCGGTCGAGCGGGATGCGCTCGTCGGCGGCCAGCTTGTCGAGCAGCTCGTTGCGCTCGGCTCCCTGCTCACGCATCGCCAGCGCGGAGGCGACGGCGTTCTCCTTGATCGCCTCGTGCGCGATCTCACGGCCGACGCCCGCGCGCACCGCGCCCATCAGCACCTTGGTGGTGGCGAGGAACGGCAGGTAACGGTCCAGCTCACGGGCCACGACAGCCGGGAAGGCGCCGAACTCGTCGAGGACCGTCAGGAACGTCTCCAGCAGACCGTCCAGCGCGAAGAACGCGTCCGGCAGCGCGACTCGGCGCACCACCGAGCAGGACACGTCGCCCTCGTTCCACTGGTCGCCCGCCAGCTCGCCGGTCATCGAGGCGTAGCCGCGCAGGATGACCATCAGGCCGTTGACGCGCTCGCACGACCGCGTGTTCATCTTGTGCGGCATCGCGGAGGAGCCGACCTGGCCCGGCTTGAAGCCCTCGGTCACCAGCTCGTGTCCGGCCATCAGCCGGATCGTCTTGGCCAGCGAGGACGGCGCCGCCGCCAGCTGCACCAGCGCGGTCACCACCTCGTAGTCCAGCGAGCGCGGGTAGACCTGGCCGACCGAGGTGAAGGCCTGCGAGAAGCCCAGGTGCCCGGCGATCCGGTCTTCCAGCTCCGCCAGCTTCGTCGCGTCCCCGCCGAGCAGGTCCAGCATGTCCTGCGCCGTGCCGACCGGGCCCTTGATGCCGCGCAGCGGGTAGCGGCCCAGCAGCTCCTCGACCCGGCCGTACGCCACGAGCAGCTCGTCGGCGGCGGTCGCGAAGCGCTTGCCCAGCGTCGTGGCCTGGGCGGCGACGTTGTGCGAGCGGCCGGCCATGACCAGCTCGCCGTACTCACCGGCCAGCTTGCCCAGGCGGGCCAGCACGGCCACCGTGCGGTCGCGCACCAGCTCCAGGGAGAGCCGGATCTGGAGCTGCTCGACGTTCTCCGTGAGGTCACGGGACGTCATGCCCTTGTGTACCTGCTCATGCCCGGCGAGGTCGTTGAACTCCTCGATCCGCGCCTTCACGTCGTGTCGCGTGACCTTCTCGCGCTCGGCGATGGAGGCCAGGTCGACGGTGTCGAGGACACGCTCGTAGTCGGCGATCGCGTCGTCCGGCACCTCGATGCCGAGGTCCTTCTGGGCCCGCAGCACGGCGAGCCAGAGCTGCCGCTCGAGCTTCACCTTCTGCTCGGGGGACCAGAGCGTGGCGAGCTCGGTGGAGGCGTAGCGTCCGGCGAGGACGTTCGGGATGCGGGGCTTGGCGGGCGCAGAAGTCACGTGTACGGAGTTTACCCGGCGTCCAGAGGGCCCTCGATCGTCCATACAGTCCAGAGCACTCCAGGTCAGGGGGTGCCGACCTGGATGCCCACGGGCGATCGGGTGAATTCCCTGGCGATCAACGCGTCTTGGTTTCCCGGGGCCTCCATATTTCGTTCATAGTCTGCTGGTAGTGGCGAGACTGAACGTGCGGCATCACGATTCCCTCGATGACCTTGTGAATCCCGGCAATCGACAGGTTCGAGTCAACGACCGGCGTCGGCTTCCCCCTTCCGCCTGAGAGAAAGACAACGAGAATGCGACAGACCCTGACCAAGGGATTGATCGTGGCCGCCGCCGCGACAAGCGCCCTGTCTCTGTACGGCACTTGCGCGTTCGCTGCCCCCCGCGTGCAGGGTGCCGTGGTGAATTCCGCCGCCGCACTGCCGGGTCGTACGGACCCATGGGATACGGAGGCGCTGGAAGAACAATTCGGCGAGATGCGCGATAAATTCTATGAGATGCATGACAAACTCAGCGACCTGCATCCGCTGGAGCGCACTTCCGAAAACGACACCTTCGGCAATGGGAACTCCGGTTACGGGTCCGAGAAGCCGAGCAGCAATGGCTACGGCGCGGAGAAGCCGAGCAACGGCGGCTACGGGTCCGACAAGCCGAGTGACGGCGGCTACGCGTCCGAGAAGCCGAGTGACGGCGGCTACGGGTCCGAGAAGCCGAAGGAGCATGGCTACGGCTCGGAGAAGCCGAAGGACCACGGCTACGGCTCGGACAAGCCGAGCGACGACGGATATGGCTCCGAGAAGCCGAAGGACCATGGCTACGGCTCCGAGAAGCCGAGCGACAAGGGCTACGGCTACGGCGAGGAGCCGAGCGACAAGGGCTACGGCTACGGCGAGGAGCCCAGCGACGAGGGCTACGGCTCCGAGAAGCCGACTGACCACGGCTACGGCTACGGCTACGGCGACGAGGAACCGCACACACCCGAACCGACGCCCAGCCAGACGCCGCCTCACCACGAGCCCCCGGAGCCCCCGGCCGAGGCGCCGCCCGCGAAGCCGGATCACCCCCAGATGCCCGAGACCGGCACTGAGAGCGTCATCGCAGGCGTGGCCGGCAGTGGAGCGCTGCTGATCGCCGGAACCCTCCTGTACCGGCGAAGCCGGGCCACGTCCCGCCAGTAGCGCACCAGGCGCCGGGGCGGTCAGGGGCTTTCGGCCCTGACCGCCCCGGCCCGGTGCAGCCAGGGCCGTCCGGGCCTACGCCGTCGGCCCCTCGTACGGCAGCAGTTCCGGCCGCTTCGGCGGCATTCCGTCGCCGGACGACCGGCCCGTCAGCCGCCGTCCGATCCAGGGCAGCAGAT
Source organism: Streptomyces sp. NPDC051738 (assembly GCF_044453205.1). Lineage (NCBI taxonomy): Bacteria > Bacillati > Actinomycetota > Actinomycetes > Kitasatosporales > Streptomycetaceae > Streptomyces > Streptomyces sp. NPDC051738. The sequence goes on from NZ_JBITCM010000005.1 coordinate 67,504, forward strand.
GCCGGCGCGCGAACCGCACGTCCGTGACCCGTCGCGTGACCCACCCCGGCGGCAGCGTGGCCGGCATCGGCGTGCGCCACTCGGTGTCCTCGGGATCGTGACCGAGCGCCTGCCACACCGCCTCGGCGACCCGACGATGCCCCTCGGCCGTCAGATGCAGCCGGTCCACGTCCCACATGCGGGGGTCGGAGAGCGACGGGGCGCCGTACAGGTCGACGACGAGCGCGCCGTGCCGTTCGGCCAGTTCGTCGATGCAGACGAACAACTCCTCCATGCGCGGCCGGAACCGTTCCAGGACCGGGCCCTGGCGGCCGGGGCTGCGCATCAGGACGAGCTGCTTGCAGGACGGCGCGAGCGTCTCCACGGCCTCTTCCAGGAGCCCGCGCACCCGCCCCATGTCGCATTTGGGACGCAGCGTGTCGTTGAGCCCGCCGACGAGCGTGATCACATCGGCGCCCATCGCGGCCGCCACATCGACCTGCTCCTCGACGATCTGCCCGATCAGCTTCCCGCGCACCGCCAGATTGGCGTACCGGAAGCCGGGTGCGCGGGCGGCCATCCGTCCGGCGAGGAGGTCGGCCCAGCCCCGGTAGGAGCCGTTCGGGAGCAGGTCCGACATGCCCTCGGTGAAGGAGTCGCCGACGGCGACCAGGCTGGTGTGAGTGGGGTTCGTCTGCATAGCGACAGAGATGGTATCCCGGGCACATACCCGCCGGTCGGTCGGCCCGGGTTCCCGCTGCTACCGGCCCTCAGGCCCGCTGTCCGAACAGCTCCCGCAGCACGTCCTCCATCGTCACCAGCCCCGCCATCCGGCCGTCGCTGCCGAGCACGGCGGCCAGATGCGTACGGCTGCCCCGCATCGCCGTGAGCACGTCGTCCAGCGGCGTGCTCTCCCGCACGCGCGCGATGGGCCGCATGTCCCGCACCTGGAACGGCACCTCCCGCCCGGAGGCGTCCAGCGCGTCCTTCACATGCAGGTAGCCGACGATGCGGCGGCCCTCGTCGACGACCGGGAAACGGGAGAAGCCGGTCTCGGCCGAGAGCCGCTCCAGCTCCTCCGGCGTGACGCCCACGCGCGCGTAGACGACGCGTTCCAGCGGAAGCACCACGTCACGCACCGGGCGACGGCCCAGCTCCAGGGCGTCGTGCAGCCGCTCCCGCGCCCGCTCGTCGATGAGGCCGGCCTCGCCGGAATCGCGCACCAGCCGGGCCAGCTCGGCGTCCGAGAAGGTCGCCGTGACCTCGTCCTTGGTCTCGACGCGCAGCAGCTTCAGCAGTGCGTTGGCGAAGGCGTTGATCGTGAAGATCACCGGCCGCAGCGCCCGGGAGAGCGTGACCAGCGGCGGACCGAGCACCAGGGCGCTGCGCACCGGCTCGGCCAGCGCGATGTTCTTCGGCACCATCTCGCCGAGCAGCATGTGCAGATAGGTGGCCAGCGCCAGGGCGATCACGAAGGACACCACGTGCCCGGCGCTCTCCGGCACGCCCACCGCGTGGAACACCGGCTCCAGCAGATGCTCGATGGCGGGTTCCGCGACCACGCCGAGCACCAGGGTGCACAGCGTGATGCCGAGCTGGGCCGCAGCCATCAGCGCGGACACGTGCTGCAGACCCCACAGCACGCTCTTGGCGCGCCGGTCGCCCTGTTCGGCGTACGGCTCGATCTGTGAGCGGCGCACCGAGATCAGCGCGAACTCGGCGCCCACGAAGAAGGCGTTGACGACCAGCGTCGCGAAACCGATGAGCAGCTGTACGGCGGTCATCGCCCACCCTCCTTCTCGTCCTGCTCGGCCACGTCGTCCAGCGGCGCGTGCAGCAGCACCCGCGCGGCCCTGCGGCCCGTGGCGTCCACCACGTCGAGCCGCCAGCCGGCGACCTCGACGCGGTCACCGACGGCGGGGATACGGCCGAGCTCGGTGGCGACCAGACCGGCCAGCGTCTCGTACGGCCCCTCGGGCGCCCGCAGCCCCACGCGCGCGAGGTGGTCGACCCGCGCCGAACCGTCGGCCGAGAACAGCGCCCGGCCCTCGTCGTCGCGGCCCGCGGCGGCCAGGTCGGGCGTCTCGTGCGGGTCGTGCTCGTCCCGCACCTCGCCGACGACCTCCTCGACGATGTCCTCCAGCGTGGCCACGCCCGCCGTGCCGCCGTACTCGTCGATGACCACGGCCATGGTGCGTTTGCCGGACAGCCGGTCGAGGAGCCGGTCGACGGTGAGCGTCTCGGGGACGAGGAGCGGCTCGCGCATCAGCTCGGCGACGGAGACGCGCGGACGGCTCTCGGCGGGCACCGCCAGGATGTCCTTGATGTGTGCGGTGCCCACGACCGAGTCGAGGTTGCCGCGGTAGACGGGGAACCGGGACAGTCCGGTCGCCCGGGTCGCGTTCGCCACGTCCTCGCAGGTCGCCTGGGCGTCGAGGGCGACGACCTGGACGCGCGGGGTCATCACGTTCTCCGCGGTCAGGTCGGCCAGGTTCAGGGTCCGCACGAAGAGCTCGGCGGTGTCCGCCTCCAGGGCGCCCTCCCGGGCGGAGTGCCGGGCGAGGGCGGCCAGCTCCTGGGGGCCGCGCGCGGCGGCCAGCTCCTCGGTGGGTTCCACGCCGAAGAGGCGCACGATGCGGTTCGCCGTGTTGTTGAGGTGGGTGATGAAGGGGCGGAAGACGGCGCTGAACCAGCGCTGTGCGTTCCCGACCGTCTTGGCCACGGCCAGGGGCGAGGAGATGGCCCAGTTCTTGGGCACCAGCTCGCCGACGACCATGAGGACGACGGTCGACAGGGCGGTGCCGATCACCAGCGCGATGGTGCTCGCCGTGGAGCGGGAGATGCCGAGCGACTCCAGCGGGCCCGCGATGAGCGCGGCGATCGACGGCTCGGCGAGCATGCCGACGACCAGGTTGGTGACGGTGATGCCGAGCTGCGCGCCGGAGAGCTGGAACGTCAGATTCCGTACGGCCTTCAGGGCGCCGGAAGCGCCCCGCTCGCCGCGCTCCGCGGCCCGCTCCAGCTCGCTGCGCTCGACCGTGGTCAACGAGAACTCGGCCGCGACGAAGGCGCCACAGGCGAGCGACAGCAGGATCGCGACCAGAAGGAGGAGCACTTCGGTCATCGGGTCACCTCCGTCCCATCGTCGGACAGGGTGGGGAGGATCGCGCGATGTCGTCTACTGGGAGGCTCGCCCATGGGCGGACGCTCACACCTTTCATTGGAAGACCGAAGTGGTCCCCCAATAGTAAAGTACGGGCAAAGTGAGTCAGGCTGTGAGGTGCTTCACCCACCGCCGCCACTGCTCCTCGGGCGCGTACCCGGCCGCGCCCCAGGCATGCTGCGCGGTTTCGTTGCGCTGCAGCACCATCGCGTCGCCCCGGCGCCCGCCGAGCCGTACGAACCTCTCCTCCGCGGCGGCCAGCAGCGCCGACCCGATGCCCCGGCGGCGGCGCTCCGGGTGCACCGCCAGCCGGTACAGATGACAGCGCCAGCCGTCGAAGCCCGCGATCACCGTGCCGACCAGCTCGCCGTCCAGCTCCGCCACGATCAGCGCCTCTGGGTCCCGGGCGACCAGCCGCTCCACGCCGTCCCGGTCGTCGCTGATGCTCGTGCCCTCGGCGGCCGTCTTCCAGAAGGCCAGCACGCTGTCGAGGTCGTCGGCCGTGGCGGCCCGTATCCGCAGATCAGTCATGCCGTGATCCCATCACGGGTGGTGGGACAGGGCGCGGAATTCCAGCATCCGGACGGCTACTTGCCGCGCAGCCGCTCGATCACCGGCGCGAACGCCTCCATGTACGGCTCCAGGACGGTCAGGTACGAGAATCCGTACCGCTCGCGCTGGGCCAGCACCTGCGCGGTGATCTGCTCCAGTGTGCCGGTCAGGACGATGGGCAGCTCCAGGGCCTGCTCCAGGGTCAGCTCCGGTACCCGGTCGAGGAGGGGCTGGATCACGGCCTCGCGGTCCTCGGTGACGGTCACCATCTGGAGGAGCAGGTTCAGCTCGGCCGGTTCCGGCCGGTCCGCCGCGAACTTCCGGTAGCGGGCCACCCGTTCGTCGAGCTGCTCGGCCGTCACGGGGAGCAGACGCCCGGTCGAGCTCTTCGGGTCCGGGTACGCGCCCCCGAACGCCGCGATGTCGGCGTGCTCTGCGGTCAGCCGCAGCACACGGTCGCCGTTGCCGCCGACCAGCAGCGGCACGCGCGGCTTCTGCGTCGGCTGCGGCTGGTGCGACTCGGACCCGAGCAGTCGCCGAAGTTCCTCGACCGTGCGCCGCAGATGGTCCACGCGCTCGCGAGGAGTGCCGAACGGCAGACCCGCCGTGTCGTGCTCCGCCTGTACATAGCCCGCGCCGAGTCCGAGTTCGAGTCGCCCGCCCGTCAGGGCGTCGGTCGTCGCCACCTCGCGGGCGAGCAGGGCCGGGTTCCAGAAGCCCGCGTTGAGCACGAACGTGCCCAGCCGTGGCCGCTCGGTCGCCTCGGCCGCCGCGACCAGGGCCGGGAACGGCGCGGGCATGCCCAGATGGTCGGGGACCAGGATCACGTCGTAGCCGAGCTCCTCGGCCCGGCGGCACTTGGTCCGCCACTCCTCGGCCGGAGCGGGCGTCAACAGGTTGACACCGAAACGGAACGGACGCAGGCCATCCGGTTGCGACATGAACTCTCCTCGCTTTCAAGGGACTTGAGCGCCTGCCGCGATTCCATCACTCGTGCGCGATGGCCGCCAGCACATTCATGCGCGATGCACGCAACGCGGGCAGCAGCGCCGCCACGACGCCCACGACCGCCGAGCCGATCACCACCGCGACGATCGTGCCCCAGGGGATCGCCAGCGCCGTCATCCCCTGCAACGCCAGCACCTGCTGGGTGCACACGCCCCACACCAGACCCAGCGCGAGACCCAGGACCGCGCCGAACACGGCGATCACCACCGACTCCAGCCGGATCATCCGGCGCAGCTGCCGCCGGGCCAGCCCGATGGCCCTCAGCAGCCCGATCTCCCGGGTGCGCTCCACGACCGACAGGGCCAGCGTGTTGACCACGCCGAGCACCGCGATGATGATCGCGAGCCCGAGCAGCGCGTACACGAGATAGAGCAGTACGGCGATCTGGTCGTGCACCAGCTCCTTGTAGTCGGCGATGTCGCGGACCTGCACCTGCGGATACGGGTCGAGCGTCTTCTCCAGGCCGGCCCGCAGATCGCCCGTGCTCGTGCCGGAGGCGGCGTTGACGTACACGGCCGCGTCCTGCCCGCCCGGCGCGTACTTGGCGAGCGTGGCCAGCCCGAAGTAGATCCCGCCCTGGCTGCCGAACCCGTCGGCGGACTCCTGGTCGGTCAGGGCGCCCACCGTGAGCTCGGCGCGCCGACCGCCCTGGAACTCGACGGGGAGCGGGTCGCCGACGCTGACGCCGTGGTCCTCGGCGAAGTCCTTGTCCATGGCGAGGTGGCCGTCCGCGAGCGCGGCCGCGGTGTCGCCCTGCGCGTAGGTGATGTTGGCGACCTCGTCGAGCTCGGGTTCGTACGCCGCGGCGGTCGTCTTCACCCGCTCGCCGTCGGGCAGGCGCACCGCGATCGTCGCGAACTGCGAGCGGACGACGAGCCCCGCGCCCTCGGTCTCGTCGATCTTCTTGGTGATCTCCCGCGGGAACGGGACGAAGTTGCTGTTCTGCACCACGAAGTCGGCGCCCAGCGTCTTGTCGATCTGCTCGTCGAACGACTTGGTCATCGAGGCGCTCGCCACCGACATCCCGCCGACCAGCGCGAGGCCCACCATCAGGGCGGCCGCCGTGGCCCCGGTGCGGCGCGGATTGCGCAGGGCGTTGCGCTGGCTCATCCGGCCGATCGAGCCGAACAGCGCGGGGAAGGCCCCGCCGAGCACCCGGATCACGGGCCGGACGAGCAACGGTCCCGCGATCACGGTCGCGATGAGGGTCAGCAGGACCCCGAGACCGAGCAGGGACGCCGCCGTCGACGTCGTCGACGACACGGCACAGCCCACGAGCGCCGCCGCACCGGCCGCCCCGACCACCGAGCCCACCACCGCGCGCATCCGCAGCGGTCGCCCGATATCGGCGATCTCGGCGTCCGCGAGGGCCGCCATCGGCGAGACGCCGGCCGCGCGCCGGGCCGGGAGGTACGCCGCGACGAAGGTGACGCCGAGGCCGACGACGTACGCGGTGACCGGGGTCACCCATCCGACGGCCATCTCGTCGGCCCTGATGTTCATGCCCATCAGACCCATCAGCTGGATGAGTCCGACCGCCAGCCCGATGCCGGCCGCGAGGCCCAGAGTCGAGCCGACCAGCCCGAGCAGCAGTGCCTCGGTGAGGACCGAGCGCCGCACCTGGCGTCGGTCGGCGCCGAGCGCCCGCAGCAGGCCCAGCTCACGGGTGCGCTGGGCGATCAGCATCGAGAAGGTGTTGACGATCAGGAACACGCCCACGAGGACCGCGACCCCGGCGAAGCCGAGCATGACGTACTTGATGATGTCGAGGAAGCCGCCCAGCTGTTCGACGTCCGACTGGGCCTGCTCCTCGGCGGTGCGCAGCTCGTAGGCGTCCGTGTCCAGCGCGGCCGCCACCCGCTGCTTCAGCTCCGCGTCGCCGACCCCCTCGGCCGCGTCCACCGAGATGCCGGTGGCGCCCTGCGGGTCGCCCAGCAGCTTCGTCTGTGCGGTCCTGGTGTCGAAGAAGACCAGTGCGGCACCCGGGTTGGTGGTCGTGAAGGTGACGATGCCGACGACCTCGACCGGGAAGGAGCCCTGCTGCCCGATGACCGTCAGGCGGTCGCCGATCCGTACGTCCTTGCTGTCGGCGGTGTCCGCGTCGATCATTGCCTGCGTGTCGCCCTGTGGGGCATGGCCGGAGGTGAGTTCCACGGGGCTGCGCTCGGTCGGGTTCCAAGCGGTGCCGATGGTGGGGGCGCCGGTGGTCGGGCCCACCGACTTACGGTTCTCGTCGGCGACAGTGAGGCCTTGCACGTCCACGTCCGCGCGGGCCGCCGCGACGCCGTCGACCCGGGCGAGGCGGTCGGCGAGCGACGCCGGCAGGGTCAGGGTCTGCCCGGAGGGCACCGTCTCGTCGAGGGTCTCCCTCGGGGTGACGGTGACGTCGGCGGCGGTCGAGGCGAAGAGCCGGTCGAAGGTGCGGCTGACGGTGTCCGAGAAGATCAGGCTGCCCGCGACGAACGCCACGGACAGGATCACCGCCAGGGCGGACAGGAGCAGCCGGCCCTTGTGGGCGAGGAAGCTCCTGAGCGTCGCCCTGAGCACGGGGTCAGCCCTTCTCTGGGGGCTCGGAGGGCGCGGTCTCGGGGCTCGCCCCGGGATTCCCGCCGGCGAAGAGACGCATCCGTTCCAGTACGGCCTCTGCCGTGGGCCGCTCCATCTCGTCGACGATCCGCCCGTCCCCGAGGAAGAGCACCAGGTCGGAGTGGGCGGCGGCGCCCGGGTCGTGGGTGACCATGACGACGGTCTGCCCCAGCTGGTCGACGGCCTCCCGCAGGAAGCCGAGCACCTCGAGGCCGGCCCGCGAGTCGAGGTTGCCGGTCGGCTCGTCGGCGAAGATCAGCTCCGGCCGGGAGGCGAGCGCACGGGCACAGGCGACGCGTTGCTGCTGGCCGCCGGAGAGCTGGGACGGCCGGTGCTTGAGCCGGTCCCGCAGCCCCAGCGTGTCGATGACCTGGTCCAGCCACTTCTCGTCGGGACTCTTGCCCGCGATGTCCATGGGCAGGGTGATGTTCTCGGCCGCGTTCAGGGTCGGGATGAGGTTGAACGACTGGAACATGAACCCGATCCGGTCGCGCCGCAGCCGGGTCAGCTCGCGGTCCCGCAGCCCGGTGATCTCGGTGTCGCCGAGCCACACCTGCCCCGCGGAGACGTTGTCGAGGCCCGCGAGACAGTGCATCAGCGTGGACTTGCCGGAACCCGACGGTCCCATGACCGCCGTGAAACGGCCGCGCGCGATGTCGACGTCGACCGAGTCGAGGGCGAGCACCGTGGTCTCGCCCGAGCCGTACGCCTTGGTCAGAGCGCGGGCGCGGGCCGCGATCCCGTCGGCCGACGCGGGGTTCGGGGCGTGCTCCGCAGCTGCTGTGGACAAGACCGCCTCCTCACGGACGTAACGGACTCCTCGTCCCCGCCGAGCGTAATGTGATCCACCCCACAGTCGGTATCCCCCCGAGGTCCCGGTCTGTCTCCACCCCAGGTCGGGCCCCTGATATCGGTGTAAGGGGCACCCTCCGCCCCTGGGGCGACCTCTTGCCGTTGCTAGCACCCGAGCGCTAGCTTCTAGGTATGGCGAAGACCCAGCTGAACGTGAGAGTCGACGAGGGCACGGCCCGCGCCGCTCGCGAGCGCGCCCTGGCCTGTGGCATGAGCGTCAACCGCTACATCGAGGAGCTGGTCAGAAAGGACACCGGGGAGGTCGGCCACACCTTCGTGGACGCCGCCGCCGACTTCATGAAGCAGTACGAGTCCGTCTTCGCCGAGGAATTCGGCGCGGAGCGCGAAGGTCGCCGCTGATCCGTTGAGCAATCTGACCATCGACCTTGCCTGGCTGCTGATGCTGGCCGAGAAGCGGACGCCGGGGGATCCCCAGGTCACCGACTGGGGCGCTCTCGTCGCCGCCGTCGCCCGCCACGAGGCCCAGATATTCGACATCCCCGTCTACGACAGTCCGCAGGCCCGCGCCGCGGCCCTGCTCCAACTCCTCATCCACGTCCCGGCGTTGGAGCGCTCCAACGCGCTGTTCGCCTCCGCCGTGGCCTACGCCTACCTGGTCGCCAGCGGCCTCAAGGTCGTCACCTCACCCGAGCAGGTGCGCGACCTGGCCCGCCTGGTCAAGAGCGGTGAGGCCTCGGTCGAGGACATCGCGCGCGAACTGCGCCAGTGGAGCCTGTGATCAGACAGACCGCTCCTCGGCCGGCCGCCACGCCGTCCCCAGAACGCAGTACGACGACGGGAGCACCGGCCCCTGCTCCGGCATCATCACCCGCCGGTAGGGGCCGAGTTCGAACCCGGCCGCCCGAAGCGCGGCGACCGGCTCGCGGGAGAGATGGCAGCCGCCGCTCACCAGCGGCCACACGGTCCGGTCCAGCGCGCGCTGCGTGACATGCATCGCGGGCCCGCCACCGCGGCCGTGCTCGAAGAACCGCACGACACCGCCGGGCCGCAGGACCCGCCGTACCTCACCGAGCGCCCGCGGCACGTCCCGCACGCTGCACAGCACCAGCGAGAGCACGACCGCGTCGAAGGCCTCGCTCTTGACCGGCAGCGCCTCCGCCGCGCCCGGCACCACGTCCACCGGCACCCCGGCGCGCAGCGCGGACTCCACCGCCAACTTCCGCAGCAGGCGCTCCGGTTCGATGGCGACGACCTCCGAGACCGCGCTCGGATAGTGGGCGAAGTTCAGACCGTTGCCAGCGCCGATCTCGATCACCCGGCCGGACAGCCCGGACAGCAGTCGGTCGCGTACGCCGCCCATGCCCATCCGGGTCTCGGCGTTGACGCTCATCCGGGCGTAGAAACGGGCGAACAGCGGGTGGTGCACGGCATCCCGCGCCACCTTGCCGGAGCCGGCGGGCCGTGGGGACCGTAGGGCCATGGGAACCTCCCGGACGTAACGGAACGGGACGGGACTCACTCCCGATTGTCCCCCGTACGGGACCGGCGCACCCCCGCTGTCGCTGTGACGGCCTCAGCCGATGAAGTCCCGCACCTGCTCGTACACGCCCTGGTCGTTGTTCATGTCGGTGTGCGAGACGCAGCCGACCTCGACGTTCGTCGCGCCGCTGAGGATCGCCGTGGTGTCGGGCGTGAGCGCGTCGTCGCAGTTCGACCAGTAGCTGGCGTACGACACGCTGCCCGGGGTCTCGTCGCCGGAGTTCAGGGAGCTCAGGAACGAGCTGCCGGTGTTCATCTCCGCGCAGGAGGCGTACAGCCACGCGCACCACGAGGCGGTGGACGTGCCGTGGTTCACGCCGGCCGTGGAGACGAAGTCGTCGACGTACGACGTCCCGCCGAGGTTCTTGAGGTAGTAGCGGGAGCTGAGCGCGCCCATGGAGTGGACGACGACGTCGACCTTCGAGGCGCCGGTCCTGGCGAGCACGTTTCTGATCTCGGTCGCGAGCTGCTGGGCGGTGGTGGCGTTCGACTGGGCCCAGTCGTACGAGAAGGCGTCCAGCTCGGAGGCGCTGTAGCCGTCGGCCTCGAAGTAGCCGACCCAGTCGTCCCAGCTGCTCGCCGAGCTGCTGAGGCCGTGCACGAACACCACGGGGTCGTGGGTCGCGGCGTGCGCGGGTGTGGGGGAGAGGGACAGTGACAGAAGGAGCGAGGTCGCCAGGGCCGAGACTGCCGTGGCGATGCGACGCGTGGTGCGCTGCATGATGCCTCCTGAAACGTGTGGGGTTGTCAGGAGTGTCGAGCCGGGTCTACGCGCGCCGCATCGGCGAAATCGCCGGTCTTTACGATTCAATTAACTCGCCAGTAACGTCACTTGTGTGGTGACTCCGGTGAACCCCCCACCTCTCGACCGCACTTCGCCACCGCCGCACGCGGACGCGTGGCGACAGCCGGCCTCGGCACTGCCCGAGGGCGTCCGCGTACGCGTGCTGCGTGCCGTGTACGGCGATCCGCGCGCCGCCGCCGAACTGGTCCCGCGCCTGACCGACCGCCAGGCGACGGGCATCGACCCACTCCCCACGGCACCGGCCGAGCTGGCCCCGTCCCTGCTGCGTGAACACCGGGCGGAGATCAGGGCGTTGCCGGACGACACCCGGCTCCTCCTGCTCCTCGCCGCGGCCGACCAGTACCCCGTCCCCACCGACGCCTTCCTGCGCGCCGTCATGGCCGCCCGCCTCGACACCCGGCTCCTGGACGCCGCCGAGGCGGCCGGGATCGCGCATGCGGGAGCGGGCGGGGTGGTGTTCCGCGACGCGTGGACCCGGATCGCCGTGTACGAGACCGGCTCCCCGGCCGACCGCCGTGACGTCCACCGCCTGCTGGCCCGCGTGCTGGGCGGCGCGGGCGAGACACCGTGGCGTTCCTGGCACCGGGGCGCGGGAGCGCTCGGCCCCAGCGCACGCCTGGCAGCGGAACTGGGCGCCGCCGCGGGCCGGGCGGGGAAGGCGGGGCGAGTATCGGTGGCACGGGCGCTGGCCGAGCGTGCCGCCGCGCTGTGCCCCGACCCGTCCGAGCAGTCCCGCCTGCTGACCCGGGCCGCCGCGTACGCCTGGCGGTCGGGCGACGGCGACCGGGCACGCAGACTGGCGGCGGCCACCTCCGACGACGCGTTGACCGGGGTGCTGGCCCTCCGGGCGGGGAACGCGACGGAGGCGTTCGACGCGTTGCTGATGGGGGTGGCGCGGGCGGGGGCCGACGCCTTGGCGCCGAGGGGTGGGGTGGAGGCCGTGGCGCCGGTGGGTGGGGCGGGGCTCGTGGCGCGGGCGGGTGCGGCGGAGGCCGCGGCGCAGGCGGGCGGCTTGGTGGCGCCCTCGGGGGCAGCCGCTCCGATCTCCGATGCTGCCGATGTCGTCGGCTCGGCGGTTGTCGGTGGCGAGGGTGGTGGGTGGTCGGTGGGTTCTGCCGGCGGGGCCTCCCCCGCTTCCGCCGCGGCAGCCACCGTCGTGGGCACCGGCCCCACCCCGGCCGTCCACCTCCTCGCCCGGGCCACCGAAGCCGCCATATACACCGGAGACGTGCGCCGTCTGCGCGAGGCCGTCCGGGTCGCCGATCGGCTCGGGCTGGTGGCGCCCGGCACGTTGACCGGGCTCGTGGCCGCCTTCGACGGGCGGTACGAGGATGCGCGCGACCTGCTGAAGGCGGCGGCCGGGCGATGTGGGCCCGGTGGTGACCCCACCGTCCTGATCCACGCCGGAATCGCCGCGCTGCTCCTCGGCGACCACACGCGCGCGGCCACCGCGACCGTCCGCGCGGCTGCCTCCGCCAGGGCGCTCGGCACGCCGGTGACCGTGCCACAGGCCATGGAGTTCCGCGCGTACGCCGATTTCTGGACCGGGCGCCCCCGGGCCGGCGAGGCCGCCGCGGCCGACGCGCTGTGGCAGGCCCACGCCACCGGGCAGGACAACGGCGCCTGTCATCTGCAGGCCGCCCTCGCCATGTTCGCGGCGCTCACCGCAGACGCCGACGTCTGCCGCGAACGCGCCGCGACCGCACGGTCGTACGCCCTCACCCACGGCCTTGGCCTGCCCGCCGCCCTCGCCCAGTGGGCGCTCGCCTACCTCGACCTGAGCAGCGGCCGATTCGCCGCCGCGGCAGCGCGACTGCGCGCTCTCGCCGGTTTCGGCCCCGGCCACGGCCATCGGGCCATCCGTCACCTGGCCACCCCGCACTACGTGGAGGCCGCCGTCCGCACGGGGGACACGCGGGTCGCCCGAGTCGCGCACGCCGACTACCACCGCTGGGCGAGCACGGTCCGCAGCCCCGACGACCTGGCCCTCAGCGCCCGCTGCCGCGCCCTGCTCGCCCCCGGGGAGGAAGCCGTCGAGCACTACCGCACGGCACTCGACCTGCACTCCCACGGCACCCGCGATTTCGAACGCGCCCGCACGGAGCTGCTGTTCGGCAGTGCCCTGCGCCGACTGCGCCACCGCACGGAGGCACGCGACCGTCTGCACAGCGCCCTGGAGGCCTTCGACTCCTTCGGCGCCCCGCACTGCGCGGACCAGGCCCGCACCGAACTCCGCGCACTGGGCACCCCGGCCGTCCCCGCACAGCCCGGCCCCGACACCCTCACCACCCGCCTCACGGCCCAGCAGCTCCTGGTCGCCCGGATGGCGGCCGACGGAGCCACGAACCGCGAGATCGCCGCCCGACTCGCCCTCAGCCCGCGCACCATCGACCATCACCTGCGAGGCGTCTTCACCCGCCTGGGCATCCGCTCCCGCATCGAACTGGTGCGGCTCATCGCCGAAAGCGACGGGAACGAAGCCGTCCGGCCCTAGGAGAAGTCGCGCGCGAACCCTGCAAGCTTCCGCGGGCAGGCCCAGATCTCCCGCGTCATCCGACCCGCGAACCAGCTGTCCGTCTCGTCCCAGTTTTCCGAATGATCAGAGACTGACATGAGGGTCAGACATCCAGGCCCCGTCAGGGCGCCTCCCGCCCCCGGAACCCCTCCGCGTCCCACGTCCCGAACAGCCGCGGCGCCAGCCAACCCGGCGCCGCGGCACGGAAGTCGGCGGGTGCCAGCGCCCCGGTCCCCGCCGGCACCGCACCCAGCAGCGGCGCCCCCGCCACGTCCGGTAGATCGGCGACATTGCAGCGCGACGCCAGATCCGGGGCCTCGGGCCAGCTGCCGATCACCACGCCCAGCAAGTCCAGCCGCCGAGCGCGCAGTTCACGCGCCGTCAGCTCCGTGGTGTTCAGCGTGCCCAGACCCGCCGACGCCACCACCAGCACCGGCGCCGCCATCAGTTCCGCCGCGTCCGCCAGCGTGCCGCCCGACTCGTCGAAGCGGACGAGCAGCCCGCCCGCTCCCTCCACCAGCACCAGGTCGTGGTCGGTGGCCAGCTTGGCGGCGGCCTCGGCGATCTCGTGCGTCCGGACCGGAGTGCGTCCGGCCCGGCGCGCGGCCGTCGCCGGGGCCAACGGGTCGGGATAGCGGGCGAGTTCGGCCGTGGTCACCGCGCCCGCGAGCCGCGCCACCTCGTCCGCGTCCCCGCGCTCGTCCGGCCGTACGCCCGTCTGCGCGGCCTTCAGCACCGCCACCGAGCGGCCGGCGCCCACCGCCGCCGCGGCGACCGCGGCGGTCGTGACCGTCTTGCCGACCTCCGTGCCCGTGCCCGTGATCACCAGTACCGGCATGTCAGCCCTCCCTCGCAGCCGCGCACACCGCGCGGGCGATCCGTGCCACGTCCGCGTCACCCGTGACGTACGGCGGCATCGTGTAGACGAGGTCGCGGAACGGCCGCAGCCACACGCCCTCGCGCACGGCGGCCTCCGTCGCCGCCCGCATGTCCACGGCGTGGTCGAGTTGGACGACCCCGATGGCGCCCAGGACGCGTACGTCCTGCACACCTGGAATGTCCATCGCAGGCCCCAGCCCCTCCCACAACCCCGCCTCGATCCGCTTGACCTCGGCCTGCCAGTCCTGGCCGAGCAGCAGCTCGATCGAGGCGCAGGCGACCGCGGCCGCCAGCGGATTGCCCATGAAGGTCGGGCCGTGAGCGAGCACCGGCACCTCGCCCCGCGAGATCCCGTCGGCCACGCGGGACGTGCACAGCGTCGCCGCCATCGTCATATAGCCGCCGGTCAGCGCCTTGCCCACGCACATCACGTCCGGCGTCACCGCCGCGTGATCGGCCGCGAACAGCGCGCCCGTGCGCCCGAACCCGGTCGCGATCTCGTCGAACACCAGCAGCACGTCGTGCGCGTCGCACGCCTCCCGCAGCACCCGCAGATACGCGGGGGAGTGGAACCGCATCCCGCCCGCGCCCTGCACGACCGGCTCGACGATCACCGCCGCGAGTTCGTGTGCGTGCCGCTCGATCAGCGACCGCAGCCGGTCGGCGTACGACTCCTCGTACTCGGCGGGTGGCGGGTCCGCGAACACCTGGCGCTGGAGCACCCCGGTCCACAGCTCGTGCATCCCGCCCTCGGGGTCGCACACCGACATCGGCTGCCAGGTGTCACCGTGGTAGCCGCCGCGCCAGGTCAGCAGCCGCTGCTTGCCGGGGCGGCCCAGCGAACGCCAGTACTGCAGGCACATCTTGACCGCGACCTCGACCGACACCGACCCGGAGTCGGCGAGGAAGACATGCTCAAGACCGTCGGGCGACATGTCGACAAGGAGCTTCGTCAGGCGTACGGCGGGCTCGTGGGTGAGCCCGCCGAACATCACATGGCTCATGCGCGACAGCTGCTCGTGCGCGGCCTCGTTGAGCACCGGGTGGTTGTAGCCGTGGATCGCCGACCACCAGGACGACATCCCGTCGACCAGTTCGCCCGAGCCGTCCGCCATCTTCAGCCGCACCCCGCTCGCCGACTCCACGACGAGCGGTTCGACACGTCCGGGCATGGGGCCGTACGGATGCCAGACGTGCCGCCGGTCGAGCTCCAGCAACTCCGGCACGGTCAGATCGGTCGGACCGGGC
The DNA here is from genome assembly GCF_044453205.1 of Streptomyces sp. NPDC051738. NCBI lineage: Bacteria > Bacillati > Actinomycetota > Actinomycetes > Kitasatosporales > Streptomycetaceae > Streptomyces > Streptomyces sp. NPDC051738. The sequence goes on from NZ_JBITCM010000005.1 coordinate 82,591, forward strand.
ACGTCAGGCATTGGGCGCGAGGTCCGTTCCGGCGCCTCGACGGCGTACGGCGACCAGGTCGGTGCGCGCCTCGTTGGCCGGCGCGGCGGCGGCCGTACCGCACACACCGCCACCCGCGTGCGACCCGCAGCCGGCGCTCTCCTCGTGCGAACCGCAACCGCCGCCCTCGTGCGAGCCGCAGCCCGCGCTCTCGTGCGAGCCGCAGCCGCCCCCGGCCGTCGCCCGGTGCTCCGGCAGCGTCACCTGGCCCGTGCCCTCCACCTCGAACCCGGCGTCCGCGATCATCTCCAGGTCGGCCTTGCCCGCCTGGCCCTCGGTCGTGAGGTAGTCGCCGAGGAAGATCGAGTTGGCCAGGTTCAGGGCGAGAGGCTGCATGGTGCGCAGATGGACCTCCCGGCCACCGGCGATCCGCACCTCCACGTCCGGACAGACGAACCGCACCATCGCCAGGATCCTGAGGCACCGCTGCGGGGTGAGGTTCCACTCCTTGGCCAGGGGGGTGCCCTCGACCGGGATCAGGAAGTTGACCGGCACCGAGTCCGGGTCCAGCTCGCGCAGCGAGTAGACGACGTCGACCAGGTCCTCGTCGCTCTCGCCCATGCCCGCGATGAGGCCGGAGCACGCGGACAGCCCGGCCCCGTGCGCCTTCTGTACGGTGTCGACGCGGTCGGCGTAGGTGTGCGTGGTCGTGATGTCCCCGTACGTCCCCTCGGACGTGTTGAGGTTGTGGTTGTACGCGTCCGCGCCGGCCTCGCGCAGCCGCTCCGCCTGACCGTCGGAGAGCAGACCGAGACAGGCGCACACCTCGACGCCCTCGTTCTGGTCCTTGATCGCCTTGATGGTGTCGGAGACCCGGTCCACGTCACGGTCGGTCGGGCCACGCCCGGACGCCACCAGACAGACCCGCTTGGCGCCACCCGCCAAACCGGCGGCCGCGGCCTGGGAGGCCTCGTCGGGCTTGAGCCAGGTGTACTTCAGGATGCCGGTCTTGGAGCCGAGCCGCTGCGAGCAGTAGGAGCAGTCCTCAGGGCACAGGCCCGACTTCAGGTTGACCAGATAGTTGAGTTTCACCCGTCGGCCGAACCAGTGACGGCGCACCTTGCCGGCCGCGGCCACCACATCGAGCAGGTCGTCGTCGGAAGTGGCGAGGACGGCCAAGGCTTCCTCGCGGGTCGGCAGCTCGCGCCGAAGCCCCTTGTCCACCAGCGTGTTCAGCAGGTCCATGGGAGCTGATCCTGACGTACGAGGCGGCTCCGAGCCAAGGAGAGTTCGCACAACCCTGTCACTTCGATGTGTGGGTATTGCCACACCGTGGGTGGCGGAACGTACGACTAGTGTCTGTGCACTGCCTACAAAAGCCCGGAGGAGCCATGGCGTTCGGCTGGATCGACGAGCAGGCGGAGCTGCGCCGCAGCGCCGGACTCGTACGGACCCTGCGCCCCCGCCCCGCCGACTCGCCGCTCCTCGACCTCGCGAGCAACGACTACCTGGGCCTTGCCCGCCATCCCGAGGTCACCGGGGGCGCGGCGCGGGCGGCGGGGACCTGGGGCGGCGGCGCGACCGGCTCGCGGCTCGTCACCGGCACCACTGAGCTGCACGCCGAGCTGGAGCGCGAGCTGGCCGACTTCTGCGGCTTCGAGGCGGCGCTGGTCTTCTCCTCCGGCTACGCGGCCAACCTCGCTGCGGTCACCGCGCTGGCACCGCACGGCTCGCTGATCGTGTCGGACGCGGGCAACCACGCCTCGCTGATCGACGGCTGCCGACTGGCCCGTGGCACGACCCAGGTCGTCGCGCACGCCGAACCGGACGCCGTCCGCAAGGCGCTCCAGACGCACGATGGTCCCGCCGTCGTCGTGTCCGACACCGTCTTCTCGGTCGACGGCGACGCCGCCCCGCTGGCCGGGTTGGCACAGGCGTGCCGGGAACACGGGGCCGGGCTGGTCGTCGACGACGCGCATGGACTCGGCGTGCTGGGCGACGGCGGTCGCGGCGCCCCGCACGCGGCGGGCCTCGCGGGCGCCGACGACGTCGTCGTGACGGTCACGCTGTCCAAGTCGCTGGGCAGCCAGGGCGGCGCCGTCCTCGGCCCCGCCCGGGTGATCGAGCATCTGGTCAACGCGGCCCGCACGTTCATCTTCGACACGGGCCTGGCCCCCGCGGCGACGGGCGCGGCGCTCGCGGCACTGACACTGCTGCGCCGTGAGCCGGAGCGGGCGGCGCGGGCGCGCGCGGTGGCACGCGAACTCCACGCACGCCTGACGGCCGCGGGCCTGGAAGCGGTACGTCCGGACGCCGCGGTCGTCTCCGTGCGCGCGCCGTCCCCGGAGGGGGCCGTGCGCTGGGCGGCCGACTGCCGGGCGGCGGGCCTCGCCGTGGGCTGCTTCCGTCCTCCTTCCGTCCCCGACGGCATCTCACGGCTGAGGCTGACCGCCCGCGCGGACCTCACCGAAGGGCAGATCGAACGCGCTGTACGGGTGATCCGCGAGGCACGACCATGAGTCGGCGTGGCACGGCCGTGCCGTCGCATCAGGCGAAGCCGATCAGATCCGGTCGGGACTGATCAGAACTCGGGCCTGTCGGTGCTGTCAGGACAGTCCACGAGTGTCCGGACCATCCGGGCTATCCGGACTGTCAGAGCTGTCAGGACTGGAACGTGGCCGTGAAGTCCGCCCAGCTCTCGGGGGAGAAGAGCAGCGCGGGTCCGGCCGGGTCCTTGGAGTCGCGCACGGCGAGCAGTCCGATCCATGGACCGGAGTGCGTCCGTGCCGTCTCGACGCAGTTGTTCGCTCCCGTGCTGTAGCTGCTGCGCAGCCATCGCACACCGAGCAGATCGGCACTTGAGAGTACGTTCCGAGGCATTGCGGTCATGGTGCCTCCTTACGCGCCGCCGGCTAGCGCGGCGATGTAATCCAGCGATTCCTCGGGCGAAAGGGCGTGGATCCGAAGGGTGTTGAAGGCCTCCGTGTAGGCCTGGAGGTCTTCTTTCCGTTCGAGGTAGAGGCTACTCGTCAAGTGGTCGAGAACAACCACATCCAGATCAGAAGTGTTCGAAAATGAGAAGATAACGAAAGGCCCGGTGATGCCGATATGTTCACCGGCGTTGAACGGCAGGACCTGCAACCTGACTTGGGGCAGTCGCCCCGCCTCCATCAGCCGCCTCAGCTGCCCCGACATCACCTCGGGCCCGCCGATCTCCCGGCGCAGCACCGCCTCGTCGAGCACCGCGCTCAGCTGCAGCGGCGGATCGCCATGCAGCACGTCCTGCCTGGCCAGACGGACCGCGACCAGCGCGTCGAGCCGTTCGTCGGCGGCGCCGGGTTCGTCGGCGAGCCCGCTCACCGCGGCCCGGGTCACCGCGCGGGCGTACTCGGGCGTCTGCAGCAGCCCGGGCACCACGGAGGTCTCCAGTGTGCGCATCGCGCTCGCCTGGGACTCCAGGCTGATGAAGTCCCGGTACGTCGGCGGCAGCACTCCGCGGTACGCGTGCCACCAGTGATGCCGGCCGCCTGTCTCGTCGGAGCCCGCCAACGCCAGCAACAACTCACGTAGTTGGGTGTCCCGGACGCCGTAGACGTCGAGCAGTATCCGCACATCGGCCGGTTTCACCCCGCTGGCGCCGGTTTCGATCCGGCTCACCTTGGACTGGTGCCAGCCCACGAGCCGGGCCGCCTCACCACTGGTGAGCCCGGCCCCGGTGCGCAACGCACGCAGTTCCGCGCCCAGTTTCCGGCGGCGCACCGCGGGACCGTGCTGCATGGGCAACTCCTTACTCCAACCGAGCCGCCCAAATACGCTCTGCCGTCGCAGAGTTCACCGCTTCGAGCGACAGATATATGCATATCTTGGTGGATCGGCACCCTGACGGCCCTGGTAATGGCAGTCTGGCGGCGAAGCACCAATCCGGGACCGTACTCGAACCATCCGCTCCGTGCGGACTGCGGTCCCGTTGGGAAAGGGACGACGTCGCCATGGCAGATCACCTGGAAGCATCCGTCACTCTGCCGAGCGATCCCGCCTCGGTCTCCGCGGCCCGGGGCTACGTGGTCTCCACCCTCGCGGAGTGGGGACTGCCACCGGAGACCGAAGCGGCCGAGACCATCCGGCTGATCGTCTCCGAACTCACCACCAACGCCGTACAGCACACCCTGGGCCAGTCACCCACCTTCCGGGTGGACATCGAGCTCGACCGTGACGAACACCTGCGCATCGGGGTGACCGACAGCCATCCGAGGTTCCCCAAGCGACTGCCGGCCGCCGTCCAGCAGGACAACGGACGCGGTCTGGTCATCATCCGCTGGCTGACCGCGGAGTGCGGCGGCAAGCTGAGAGTGCGGCCCACGCGGGAGGGTGGCAAGACCGTCTCCATCGAGCTGCCGTGGACGGTTCCGGCGGAGTCGGTGACGGCTGCGGGCCAGTCGTAGCGCTCTTCGCCAAGGCCGCTCAAGGCTGGCTTGCCCGGCCGAAGGTGCCGCGCAACAGTGCTCGGAAGGCGTCCGCCGCGGGAGTCGTCTCCTCGGTGCGGTAGGCGACCGAGATGGTGCGGTGCAGGGCTCCGCCCTCCAGTGCGCGGACCCCGACCGGGGTGACCGACGTGCGGGCCACCATTTCCGGTACGACCGCGACCCCGAGTCCCGCGCTCGCCAGCGCGCACACCAGGAGGTACCCGGGCGTCGGGACGCGTACCGAGGGCGTGGCCCCGGCCCGGGTCAGCAGTGCCTCGACGTCTCGCCGGGCCGGAGAGTCCGGCGCCATGCTGATCAGGGGCTGACCGGCGAGCTCGGCCAGCGGCAGTCGTGCGGTCCCGCTGGTGAGGGCGTGGCCCGGAGCGGACACCAGGACCAGCTCCTCGACGAGGATCGGCTCGATGGTGACCGAGGACGGGATCGGGATCGGGGCGCCGGGCTCATAGGCGTGGGTCAGCGCCAGGTCGACCTCGCCGGCCGCTACGGCGGTGACACCGGCCGACGGTTCGTAGTCGGCGACGGTCAGTTCCACCTCCGGATGCGCCCGGCGGAAGGCGCTGAGGGCCGGCGGCAGCAGATGGATGCCGGCGGTCTGGAAGGTGCCAAGCCGGAGGGTCCCGCCCGACAGGCCGGTGAGCCGGGCCAGTTCGTGCCGGGCCTGCTCCAGCTCGTCGAGCACCCGCCGCGCCCGGGCCACCAGCAGCTCGCCCGCACCTGTCAGCCGGGCCCCTCGGTGGTGCCGTACCAGCAGCGCGGTGCCCGCCTCGCGCTCCAGCTTGGCGAGCTGCTGGGAGAGCGCGGGCGTGGTGTAGCCGAGTCGCTCGGCGGCCCGGGTGATCGAACCCGCCTCCGCTACCGCCACCAGGGCGGCGAGGCGGGTCGGGTCGTACATGCCGGCTCCTGTCTGCCCTTGCCTGCCCTGACCTGTACTGCCTTGACCAGTACTGGCTTAAGCAATGCTTTAGGGTTCTCCAGCATATTCGAAATACCTGCTGAAGGCTTCCGCAGGGCACGCTGGCGGCATGGACGCTCAGCTCATCGCCTTCACCGGGGTCTCGGCCGGCCTGGTCGCCATGCCCGGGGCGGATTTCACCGTCGTCGTACGCAACGCCCTCGTCTCCCGCCGGGCGGGCATCGCCTGCGCGCTCGGCATCGGCGCCGGGCTGCTGGTCCATGTGACGCTGGCGGTGGTGGGCGTCGCCGCGGTGCTGGCCGCGGTGCCGGCGCTGTTCCGGGCGCTCCAGGTGGTGGGCGGCGTCTATGTGCTGTACCTGGGCGTCCAGACGCTGCGGCAGCGGCACACCGACGTGGCCGACCCACCCGAGGACTCCACCGCGCGACCGCTGCGGCAGGGCTTCGTGACCAACGCCCTCAACCCGAAGGCGTCCCTCACCTTCCTCAGCGTGCTGCCGCAGTTCGTTCCCGCGGGCGCTCCGGCGCTGCCCCGGACGCTGCTGCTCGCCCTGATCGTCCTGGCGATCGCGATGGTGTGGTTCCAGGTCGTCGCCCTGCTGGTGGACCGGCTCGGCAGGTGGCTGCGCAGGCCGCGGGCCGCCCGGGCGGTCACGCTCGTCACCGGCGCCGCGCTGACGGCCTTCGGTGTGGCGCTCCTCGCCGGGCCGCTGTCGGCCCTCTGAGGGGGCTGTGGCCCCGGGGGCGGTGACGACGTGTCAGGACGCCGTCGCCGCCCCCGGGAGGGTCACTTGACCCGGCCGTACCAGACGCTCCTGGTCCAGATCTTCTGCAGCCGCACGACGTCCCCGCTTTTGGGGGAGTGCCAGATCTTTCCCTTCCCGGCGTAGATGCCGACGTGGTAGACGTTCGACCCCGAGTGGAAGAACACCAGGTCTCCGGCCTTGCGGTTCGTGGCGGAGATGTGGCGGGTCTTGTTGTACTGCTGGGCCGCCGTACGAGGCAGCTTCTTGCCCGCCTTCTTGAACGAGTACAGCGTGAGCCCGGAGCAGTCGAACCGGTGCGGCCCGGCGGCGCCCCACTTGTACGGGGAGCCCTTCTTCGAGGCCGCGATCTGAAGTGCCTTCGTCGCCGGCGTCGCGGCTTCTGCCTCGGAGGCGAAGCCGGGGGCTACGACCGTGCCGCCCACTGCGGCAAGGGTGAGGGCCGAGGCCGTACCGGCCCGGACCATGAGCGACGGGACACGATTGAGCGCAGTCATGCGCAACCCTTCGTCAGCCGCCTGTGAAGGATGACCTGTCGGATTCGGGCTGGCGAAGTTGCCCGGCCGCGTTGCACGGCTTCACCCCAAGGGTTGCTCGGCTCGAACGAACGTCCGCTCCGGCGACCCGTCTTGCTCGGGTCCTCCACTCCTGCCGATCCACTCCTGTCGACCGGTCATCCGGGCGGCGGCAGGACTCGGCGTCCGCCCGGACCGCCCCACCGCTGCGGCGGGGGCTTGTCGTCAGTCAGGGATCTTGACGCACGGATGAGCGAAATACCCAACGGAATCGGGGATTTGTGGGGTTACTCACCACTCACCCGTTCGGGTGGACGCCCTCGTGTCCGGGCAGGTGTCCAGATACCCAAGGAGCCCCGGACCAGCGGCGTAACACCCAATTCCGCCTTGCGTCGATGCCTCTTGCGCAACCTCGACGGGTGCGCAAAAGGAGACGCGGCTACGCCGAACGGGGGTACGCCGTTTGGTCCGTTTCACCGCCGATCCGGACGCCTCGTCGAAGCGTCGAGGCGTCCGGAATCGGTCTGCACCGGGTCGTCAACTGTCGGAGCGCGGTGGCACCGTGACACGAGCCGTGCGGCGCTCTCCGTCCAGCACGCGCAGCGCACGCGCCAGCGTGGGAGCGTGCAGCTCCGTCTCGCCCCGCTGATGCATCAGCGCCAGCGCGTCCCGGAGCTCGGCCGCCTTGCTGACCAGCGCCTGGGCGGCGCGCAGTCCGCGGTAGGTGTCGCCGTACTGGGCCGGGTTGATCCGGCCGAGCAGGTCGACCACGTCGAGATAACGGTCGATCAACTCACCCTCCGCGCGGGTCAGCGCGGGCAGCGGCGGCAACTCGGGTGGGAGCACCGGCCGATCACCTCCCCGTGGGCGGGGCGAGGGTGGCCTTGCGGCTGGGGATGATCCGGTCCACCAGCCCGTACTCCAGCGCCTCCTGGGCGCCCAGGATCTTGTCCCGCTCGATGTCCCGGCTCACCTGCTCACGGCTGCGCCCGGTGTGCCGGGCGAGCAGCTCCTCCAGACGGGTCCGAATACGCGTCAGTTCGTCGGCCTGGATGGCCAGATCACTCGCCTGGCCCTCGACCGGCTCGGGCAGCGACGGCTGATGGATCACCACCCGGGCCCCCGGCAGCGCGAACCGCTTGCCCGGGGTGCCCGACGCGAGCAGCACCGCGGCGGCCGAGCCGGCCTGGCCCAGGCAGATCGTCTCCACGTCACAGGTGACGTACTGCATCGTGTCGTAGACCGCCGACATGGCGCTGAACGAGCCGCCGGGCGAATTGACGTACAGCGAGATGTCCCGGTCGGGGTCCCTGTGCTCCAGGTACATGAACTGGGCCATCACGTCGTTCGCGGAGGTGTCGTCGATCGGCGTGCCGAGAAAGACGATCCGCTCCTCCAGCAGCTTCGAGTACGGGTCCTGCGTCTTGGTGCCGTAACTCGTGCGCTCGGTGAACTCGGGCAGCACATAGCGGGCGGTTGGTCGGGTCATGGCTCGCCTCCCTTGGCCGGGGCGCCTGTAAAAAATGTACAGGACGTACGTCCAGTAATGTGGGGAGCATGGCCTACGAGATTCCGGTGACGCAAGCCAGGGCTGAGCTCGCCGACCTCATCAACCGAGTGGTGTACGGCGGTGAGCGCGTCGTCGTGACGCGCCACGGAAAGCCCCTTGTCGCCCTTGTCTCCGCAGCTGACCTGGAGCGACTCGACGCCCTCGACGCACCCGCCGAGGAACAGGTGATCAGCGCGGTCTCCAGCGTCCGCGGGGTCGCTTCCGCTCCCCGCGAACGGCAGCGGTTCGGCATCGCGGCCGAGCATCGGGGGTCGACCCCGTCGTAGACCCGGCTCCCGGGTCCGTAGGAACAGGCCGAAACGACAGGACCGTGCACCCCCGTCCGCTACAGCGGGGGTGCACGGTCGGTTCGGTGCGGCCGGGCGCCGGTCAACCGACGGGGGTGAGTTCCCTCTCGATCGCGGGCTCGGTGCCCGACATCCGGGACTTCATGGCGCTCCCCAGCAGCACGGCGCCCAGGCCCAGCGCCGCCCACCAGGTCAGCGTCAGGGCGGGGCCGGTCGCCGCGGCGCCGTCGAAGAACGACACCGAGCGCAGCAGGCTCGCGCCCGCGCCCGGCGGCAGCCACTGACCGATCGTGCCGACCGGCTCGGGCAGCATCTGCGGGGCCGAGGACGCCCCGGAGAACGGGTTGCCGAGGAACATCACCACGAACGACACGATGCCGATGCCCGCGGCGCCGATCAGTGCGGCGAGTCCCGCGACGGCTGCGCTGACGGCCAGCGTCGACAGGGCGAGCACCCCCGCCTCCGCCCACCAGTCGCCGGTGAGGACCTCCAGCCAGCTGTGCGCGAGGGCGGCCGCGGTCACGCCGATCAGGGCGGCGGCGCCGACCAGGGCGCTCACGGCGCGGATGCCGCGCAGGCCGAGCAGGGTCACCGCCGCGCCGGCCGCCATGCCGGCGAGGGCGAGTGGCAGGACGCTCGCGCTGAAGGCCGCGCCGCGCGGGTCCGTCTCGGGTGCGGGCACCACATCGACCGACCTGACCTCGGTGCCCTCGGCGGCGGCCTGGCGGGCCACCGCCTGCTGGAGCAGCTGGGCGACCGTCGGGCTCGCGGCCGAGGCGGTCAGCAGTTCGGGCCCCTGGGGTGTGACGACGACGGCGCCGTATACGGTCCGGTCCTCGATGGCCTCCCGGGCGGCGGCCTCGTCGGCGTAGCGGTGGATCTCGAACGCGCCGTCCTGCCGGGCGAGCTGCCGCTCCACCTGGGCCGTGGCGGCGGTCGGCCCGGCCACGCCGAGCGGCAGATCGCGCGGAGCGGTGCGGGCGGCCGGCCAGGCGAAGGCCCACAGGGCGAGCGCGGCGAGCACGGGGACGAGGACGACGACCGCGATGAGGCGCCGGGGTGCGGCGCTCCTGGGCGGTGTAGCGGAGGGCGTGGACATGGGGTCTCCCTCTGGGGGTCTCGGGGTTAGCGTAAAAAGAAGGATCGTTCGTTTTACTTCTGCTCCCACCGTCCTGCCGATGTCGGTCCTTGTCAAGAAGGAATGTTCGTTTTACTTTGTGAACCATGGCCCGCGTATCCCAGGAACACCTCGACGCCCGCCGCCGGCAGATCCTCGACGGCGCCGCGCGCCTCTTCGCACGCAACGGCTTCCACGCCACGTCGATGCAGGACGTGCTGAAGGAGGTCGACCTCTCGGCCGGGGCGGTGTACCGCTACTTCAGCGGCAAGGACGAGCTGATCGCCGCGATCGTCAAAGATGTGCTCGGCGAGATCCGCGCCTCGTTCGAGGATGTCGTCCGGCAGAGCCCGCCCCCGCCGCCGGACCTCTTGGTGGGAGCGGTCCTGAGCCGGACCCTGCGCGTCTACTCGTCCCTCAGTGACGAAGGGGAGTCGGTCTTCCCGTTGCTGATCATGCAGGTCTGGGCGGAGACCGTGCGCAACAAGGAGCTGGCGGCCGTTCTGACGGAGGTGTACACGACGTTGCGGGAGGCCTGGGGGCGGGCCGTCGAGGCGTACCAGGACGCAGGGATGATGCCGTCGGACATCCCGGCGGACCATGTGGCGCGCACCATGATCGCCACGGTCCAGGGGTTCATCGCCCAGCAGGCCCTGTTCGGAGGGGCGCCGGTCGAGGTGCTGCAGGACGGTCTGCGGGCCTTGACAGGCATGCGGGCCCCGCAGCCGGACGCCTAGAGGATCACAGCTCGGTTAACGTGCCCGAAACTCCGTCCAACTAGCCTGCCGATCCACGCCACCTGGCACTTTGCCCGGTGGCGACTGCGGCAACCGGACCCCGCACGGTCCGGAGCGAGGATGTGAGGTGGGACGTGCAACTGACCCCGCACGAGCAAGAGCGGTTGCTCATCCATGTGGCGGCCGACGTCGCCGAGAAGCGCCGGGCCCGCGGGCTGAAGCTCAACCACCCCGAGGCTGTCGCCCTCATCACGTCGCACATCCTTGAGGGCGCCCGGGACGGCCGTACGGTCGCCGAGCTCATGTCCTCCGGGCGCAAGCTGCTCACCCGGGACGACGTCATGGAGGGCATCCCCGAGATGATCCACGACGTCCAGGTCGAGGCGACCTTCCCGGACGGCACCAAGCTCGTCACCGTCCACGACCCGATCGTCTGACGGGGGCTGCCGTGATTCCCGGAGAGATCCTGTTCGCTTCAGGCCCGATCGTCTACAACGAGGGCCGTGAGGTCACCCGGCTGACCGTCCTCAACGCCGCCGACCGGCCCGTCCAGGTCGGCTCCCACTACCACTTCGCCGAGGCCAACCCCGGTCTGGACTTCGACCGCGCCGCCGCGCGCGGCAAGCGGCTCAACATCGCCGCCGGCACCGCCGTGCGCTTCGAGCCCGGGATCCCCGTCGACGTCGAACTCGTCCCGCTCACCGGCGCCCGTGTGGTGCCCGGCCTGCGCGGCGAGACCGGAGGTGCCCTCGATGCCTGAGATCTCCCGCGCCGCGTACGCCGACCTGTTCGGCCCGACCACCGGTGACCGCATCCGGCTCGCCGACACCGATCTGCTGGTCGAGATCGAGGAGGATCGTTCCGGCGGACCCGGGCTCGCCGGCGACGAGGCCGTGTTCGGCGGCGGCAAGGTCATCCGCGAGTCCATGGGCCAGTCGCGCGCCACGCGTGCGGAAGGCACCCCCGACACGGTGATCACCGGCGTGGTGATCATCGACCACTGGGGCATCGTCAAGGCCGACGTCGGCATCCGCGACGGCCGGATCACCGGCATCGGCAAGGCGGGCAACCCCGACACGATGGACGGGGTCCACCCGGACCTCGTCATCGGCCCCGAGACCGAGATCATCGCCGGCAACGGGCGGATCCTCACGGCCGGCGCCATCGACGCGCACGTCCACTTCATCTGCCCGCAGATCGCCGACGAGGCGCTCGCCTCGGGCGTCACCACCCTCATCGGCGGCGGCACCGGACCCGCCGAGGGCTCGAAGGCGACCACCGTCACGCCCGGCCCCTGGCACCTGGCCCGGATGCTGGAGGCGATGGAGGAGTACCCCATCAACTTCGGTCTGCTGGGCAAGGGCAACACCGTCTCCCACGAGGCGATGCTGTCCCAGATCCGCGGCGGAGCGCTCGGCCTCAAGCTGCACGAGGACTGGGGCTCCACCCCGGCCGTCATCGACGCCTCGCTGACCGTCGCCGACCAGACCGGCATCCAGATCGCCATCCACACGGACACGCTGAACGAGGCCGGTTTCGTCGGTGACACGCTGGCCGCCATCGCCGGCCGGGGCATCCACGCGTACCACACCGAGGGCGCGGGCGGCGGGCACGCGCCGGACATCATGAGCGTCGTCTCCGAGCCGCACGTGCTGCCCAGCTCGACCAACCCGACCCGGCCGTTCACCGTCAACACCGCCGAGGAACACCTCGACATGCTGATGGTGTGCCACCACCTCAACGCGGCCGTGCCCGAGGACCTGGCCTTCGCCGAGTCACGGATCCGGCCGTCGACCATCGGAGCCGAGGACATACTGCACGACCTGGGCGCGATCTCGATCATCTCGTCCGACGCGCAGGCCATGGGCCGGGTCGGCGAGGTCATCATGCGGACCTGGCAGACCGCCCATGTGATGAAGGGGCGGCGCGGTGCGCTGCCCGGGGACGGGCGGGCCGACAACCTGCGGGTGCGGCGGTACGTGTCCAAGTACACGATCAACCCCGCCCTCGCGCAGGGCCTCGGCCGCGAGATCGGCTCCGTGGAGAGCGGCAAGCTCGCCGACCTGGTGCTGTGGGAGCCGGCGTTCTTCGGCGTCAAGCCGCACCTCGTCATCAAGGGCGGGCAGATCGCGTACGCGCAGATGGGCGACGCCAACGCGTCCATCCCGACCCCGCAGCCGATCCTGCCCCGGCCGATGTTCGGTGCGATCGGGCGGGCGCCGGCCTCGAACTCCGTCAACTTCGTGGCACCGCTCGCCATCGAGGACGGGCTGCCGGAGCGGCTCCAGCTCGGGAAGCGGTTCGTGGCCATCGAGTCGACGCGCGCGGTCACCAAGGCCGACATGCGGGAGAACGACGTACGGCCCGACGTGCGGATCGACCCCGACAGCTTCGCCGTGCACATCGACGGGGAGCTGGTGGAGGCCACGCCCGCGGCCGAACTGCCCATGGCCCAGCGGTACTTCCTGTTCTGATGGCGGGGCTCTGATTCTGATGGCTGGTGTCTGATGTCGCGGGCTGCACTTCTCGTCCTCGCCGACGGCCGCTTCCCCGCCGGGGGCCATGCGCACTCCGGGGGTGCGGAGGCGGCCGTCAAGGCCGGGCGGATCACCGGGGCCGCGAGCCTGGAGGACTTCTGCCGGGGGCGGTTGCACACGGCGGGGCTGGTCGCGGCCTCCCTCGCCGGGGCGGCCGCGCTCGGGGTCGATGTGGTGGCCCTGGACGGGGCCGCCGATGCCCGTACGCCGTCGCCCGCGTTGCGTGTGGCCGCGCGCAAGCTCGGGCGTCAGCTGATGAGGGCGGCTCGGGCGACCTGGCCCTGCGGGGAGCTCGACGCCGTGGCGCGGGAGTTTCCCAAGGGGGCGCACCAGCCGGTCGTGCTCGGGCTGGCGGCTCGGGCGGCGGGGCTGGGGGCGGTTGATGCCGCCTACTGTGCGGCGTACGAGAGTGTGAGTGGGGCGGCGAGTGCGACGGTGCGGTTGCTGAGTCTCGATCCCTTTGACGCTACGGCTGTGCTGGCGCGGTTGGCGCCGGAGATGGACCGGGTTGCGGATCGGGCGGTGGAGGCGGCTCGGCGGGTTGTCGACGACGGGGTCGACGCGTTGCCTGCGGCGTCTGCGCCGTTGCTGGAGATCGGGGCGGAGGTGCATGCGGCTTGGGCTGTGCGGCTGTTCGCGTCCTGAGTGTTTTCGCCCCCGCCGCCCCTACCCGTCCCATCCCCAGGGGCTCTGCCCCTTCGACCCCGCTGGGGGCTGCCGCCCCCAGACCCCCGCTTCGGCCCCGAAAGGGCCTCGTCCTCAAACGCCGGACGGGCTGAAATGAGCGGGCCGGCGTCACCAAGCCAGGCCCTCACATCGCCGGTGCACCTATGAGAAGGAGCCGCCCATGCACCTCGACCACTCCCACGACGGTCCCGCCGCCGTCAGTGCCGATGCCCGCCGTCCCGACGGCTCGCGCCGCGCCCTGCGTATCGGGCTCGGTGGGCCCGTCGGGTCCGGTAAGACCGCCACCGTTGCCGCGCTCTGCCGTGCGTTGCGGGAGGAGCTGTCCCTTGCCGTCGTCACGAACGACATCTACACGCGCGAGGACGCCGAGTTCCTGTTGCGGGAGGCCGTGCTGCCGCCCGAGCGGATCACGGCCGTGGAGACGGGGGCCTGTCCGCACACCGCGATTCGGGACGACATCTCCGCGAACCTCGAAGCCGTCGAGGATCTGGAGGACGAGGTCGGGCCCCTCGATCTCATTCTTGTCGAGTCCGGCGGGGACAATCTGACCGCCACCTTCTCCAAGGGGCTCGTCGATGCGCAGATCTTCGTGATCGATGTCGCCGGTGGGGACGACATTCCGCGCAAGGGTGGTCCGGGTGTGACGACCGCCGATCTGCTCGTCGTCAACAAGACCGACCTCGCGCCGTACGTCGGCTCCGACCTGGCGGGGATGGCGGCGGACGCCAAGGCGCAGCGGGCCGAGCTGCCGGTGGTGTTCCAGTCGCTCAGGAGCGAGCCCGGTGTGCAGGACGTCGCCGACTGGGTGCGGGCGCAGCTCGCCGCGTGGGCGGCATGACGACGGTGGCCGGTGGGGTACGGGCCGTCGCGCGGATCGTCGCCCGGGACGACGGGCGGGGTGGCACCTCCCTGCCCGTGCTCGACGGCGAGGGGCCGCTGGCGCTCAGGCGGACCCGGGGGAGCGGTGCGCAGGCGCGGGTCGTGCTCGTCGGCGCGATGAGCGGGCCCCTCGGTGGCGACCACTTCACCGTCGAGGCCGACGTGGAGGCGGGTGCCCGGCTGCATGTCGGTTCGGCTGCCGCCACCATCGCGCTGCCGGGGCAGAGCAAGGGCGGGGCCCGTTACGACGTACGGCTCTCGGTCGCCGACGGGGGTGAACTGCGCTGGCTGCCCGAGCAGTTGATCTCCGCCCGGGGCAGCGATCTGCACGTCACCACCCGCGTCGACGTCGGTGCGACCGGGCGGCTCGTGCTGCGTGAGGAGCAGGTGCTCGGGCGGGTGGGGGAGGAGTCCGGGCGGCTGAGCAGTCGGATCCGGGTGGGTGTCGCGGGGCGGGTGGTTCTGGATCAGGAGCTTGCCTGTGGGCCCGGTGCGCCGGGTGGCTGGGACGGCCCCGCCGGGCTCGGCGGGTATCGCGCCGTGGGGCAACTCGTCGTCGTACGGCCCGAGTTCGCGGATGCTCCGGTGGCGGCCCGGCTGCTCGGGGACAACGCCGCCGTCATGCCCCTCGCCGGGCCCGCCGCCCTGGTGAGTGCCGTGGCGGCGGACGCGCGGCGGCTGCGCGGGCTGCTCGACGAGGCGCTCGACGCGCTCGGCTGAGGTCCTCCACCAGGGCGGGTCAGCTTATGGGCAGCCTCGGGAACTTGCGCTCCTTGTCCGCCTTGGCCTTTGCCTTGGCGGCGGCTTCCTGTTCGGCCTTGGCCACGGCCGCGTACTGGTCGACGTACTCCTGCTCGGACAGGGACAGGATCGCGTACATGATCTCGTCGGTCACCGCGCGCAGGATCGCCTTCTCGTTCTCCATCCCGTCGTAGCGGGAGAAGTCGAGGGGCTTGCCGAAGCGGATCGTCACCGGGTGGATGTTGGGGATGACCTTGCCGGGCGGCTGTGCCTCGAACGTGCCGATCATCGCGCACGGGATGACCGGGACCCGGGCCTTGAGGGCCATCACCGCGACGCCGACCTTGCCCTTGTAGAGGCGGCCGTCGTGCGAGCGGGTGCCCTCCGGGTAGATGCCGAGGAGCTCGTCCTTGCTCAGGACGCCGAGGCCCTCGCGGATCGCGGCCTGGCCCGCCTCCTTGCCGGTGCGGTCGACCGGGATCTGGCCGGCGCTGCGGAAGAAGGCCGCGGTCAGGCGTCCCTTGACGCCGGGGCCCGTGAAGTACTCCTTCTTCGCGAGGAAGGTGATGCGCCGCTTGAGCATCGCCGGCATCAGGAAGTGGTCGGAGAACGACAGGTGGTTGCCGGCGACGATGGCCGCGCCCGTGGCCGGTACGTGCTCAAGACCCTCTATGCGAGGCCGGAAGAACAGTCTCAGGAGGGGTCCCAGCAGCACGTATTTCAGTACGTAGTAGAACAAAGGGGGCGCTCCTCACTCGGGGGGATCAGCTCGGGCCGCCGCGTTCTGGCAGGTCAACCAGCGTGCCGTGGGGCTGCCAGTGTAGGCGCAGGGTTGACGGGCCGGAACAGTGTCGGGTCGGACGGATGCCGACCAATGGCGAATCCTGACCGGATGTCAGGAAGTGGCCGGGTGGCGGCGCTTGCGGATGGGGAGGACCGCCGGACCAGCCTGGTGGCACGGGTCGGCGCGCGGCAACCGGATGGGCCCGGTTTGGCGTGATCACGGCCACCGGGTGGCAGGCGGCAGGTCCTTGCGGGGGGGCGTCGTGCCTGCTCGTCCACCACGGCCGCACGCATCACAGCCGCACGATGATCAGCGCCGTGTCGTCGGTGGCGCCGCCGGGCGGCAGCAGCTCCAGCAGGACGGCGTCGGCGAGTCTCTCGGGGTCTGCCGTGCGATGGCGGACGAGGGCGTCCGAGAGCCGGGTCAGCCCGGTGTCGATGTCCTCGCGGCGGCGCTCGATCAGGCCGTCCGTGTACAGCACGAGGGTGGCTCCGTCGTCGTACGTCGTGGTGGCCTGGGGTCTTGAGATCGGCTCGGGGCGGGCGTCCAGGGGCGTGTCGGTGGCCTTGTCGAGGAACTCCACCCGGCCGTCGGCGTGGACGAGCACCGGCGGCGGATGGCCCGCGCTGCTGTAGGTGACGGTGCGGGCGTCGAAGTCGATGAACGTCGTGACCGCGGTGGCCGATTCCGCGCCGTCGACCACATGGGCGTACCGCCCCAGGACGTCGAGCGCGTGGGCCGGGCCGTCGGCCACGCGGGAGGAGGCGCTGAGCGCGCTCCGCAGCTGGCCCATGACGCCGGCCGCCGCGAGGCCGTGGCCGACCACGTCACCCACGGACACGCCGATACGGTTGCCGCCCACCAGGTCGATCAGGTCGTACCAGTCGCCGCACACGTTCAGCGCGCCGACCGCGGGCCGGTAGCGCACCGCTGCCCGGTGGTTGTGCACCTGCCGCCGAGCGGGCAGCATCGCCTCCTGCAGGGCCAGCGCCACCTCGCGTTCGCGGGCGTGGGCCTGCCGCAGCCGGTCGTTGAGCTCCTGCAGCTCGCGGGCGCGCGTGTACAGCTCCGCCTCCAGCACCCGCGCCCGGGTGTCACCGCCCGCGCCGCCGCGCAAGTGGATGAGTTCGGTGACCTCCTCCACCCGGTGCAGGACGAAAAGCACCTTGCCGTCGGGGCCGAGGACGGGCGCGTTGATCGGGCTCCAGTAGCGCTCCTCCCAGTGGCCGGGGTGCAGGGGGTCCTCGACGTCGTAGCGCTGCAACGCCATCGTGTCGCGCTCGCCGGTGGCCACCACACGCAGCATCGACGCCCGGACATCGCGCATGCCGGTCGCGGCCGGGTCGTTGGGGTTCTCGGGGAAGACATCGAAGATGTACCGGCCCACCAACTGCTCCCGGGTGCGCCCGGACAGACGCTGGAAGTCCTCGTTGGCGTCGGCGTAGACCAGCTCCGGGGTCAGCAGCGCCACCATTCCGGGCAGGGACTGGAACACCATCTCGTAGTCGATCGCCGTCTCATCCATGGCTCCCGCCTCACCACCGGGATCTGACCAGTTTCCCACGCCGTGCAGCGTATATGCCGATGTGCTACGTCTGGGGGGATTCAGCAGGTCAGGGCGGCGGATCCGTCAGGGACTGCTCGGCCCAGATGATCTTCCCCTCGGGGACGAAGCGCGTACCCCACTGCTGGGTGAACTGGGAGACCAGCAGCAGTCCGCGTCCACCCTCGTCCGTGGTGCGCGGATGGCGCAGATGGGGAGCGGTGGCACCGCCGTCGTACACCTCGCAGAACAGCGCGCGCTCCCTGATCAGCCGCAGCCGGATGGGTCCTGCGGCATACCGGATGGCGTTGGTGACCAGCTCGCTGACGACCAGTTCCGTCGTGAACACCAGCTCCTCAAGACCCCACTCCGCCAGCTGCCGGGCGGCCGTCTTGCGGGCGTCGGCGACGGCGGCCGGGTCCGCGGGCAGGTCCCAGTCGGCGACCTGTTCGGTGCCCAGGAGCCGGGTGCGAGCCATCAGCAGGGCCACGTCGTCGTACGGCCGGTCCGGGACCAGCGCGTCGACCACGGTGCGGCACTGCTCGTCGAGCGAGGCCGCGCCCCGCTCCAGCGCCCCCCGCAGCCGGGTCCGGTCGGCGTCCACGGCCCAGGTGTCCCCGCCGGCCAGCAGCCCGTCGGTGTGCAGGGCGAGCGTGCTGCCCGCCGCCAGGGCCAGCTCCACCGACTCGAAGGGGGGACCGCCGACGCCGAGCGGCGGACCCTGCGGCAGGTCCACGAAGGAGACGGTGCCGTCGGGCATGACCACGGCGGGCGCCGGATGGCCCGCGGCCGCCATGGTGGACGTCCCGTCGACCGGGTCGTAGACGACGTACACGCACCCGGCCCCCACGGACTGTGTGCTGTCGGCTTCCTCCCCGCGCGGCTCCCGGCCCGGCTCGACGCCCTCCTCGCGGGCCGACCGCGCGACCAGGTCGTCGAGATGCGCCAGCACCTCGTCGGGCGGCAGCTCCAGCGCGGCGAGCGTCCGTACGGCGGTCCGCAGCCGCCCCATCGCCGCGGCGGCGTCGATGCCGTGCCCGGGCACCTCGCCCACCACCAGGGCGACGCGGGCGCCGGACAGCGGGATGACGTCGTACCAGTCCCCGCCGAGGCCGGTCAGCTCGTCGGCCGGCCGGTAGCAGGCGGCCACCTCCACCGCGTCCTGCTCGGGCAGCCGGTGCGGCAGCAGACTGCGCTGCAGGACCAGGGCGGCGTCCCGCTCGCGGGTGTAGCGGCGGGCGTTGTCGACACAGACGGCGGCGCGGGAGACGAGGTCCTCCGCCAGGTTCAGGTCGTCCTCCTCGAAGGACTCCTGGCGGTGGCGCCGGAAGAAGGTGGTCACGCCCAGGGTGACGCCGCGTGCGCGGATCGGCACGATCATCACGCTGTGCAGGCCCAGTTCGAGGAAGATGGCGGCCGGGCCGCCGCGCGCGTGCTGGGCCCATGCCTCGCCGAGCGGATCGAGTTTCTCCTGGCGCCAGGACTTGCCCGTCCGCAGAGAGCGGATCGGCGGCGAATCCGCGGGATAGGCGGCCACCTCCCCGATGCCGACGACGGTCACCGGCACGCTCCCGTTGACCGCCTGGTGCCCCGCCCGGCGCAGCGGCACCGGTTCCGTGTCGCTCAGCGGCCCGGGCGCGGGCTCGCCGCCCCGCAGCACCGACTCCAGCAGGTCCACGGTGACGATGTCGGCGAGTCCCGGTACGGCCACGTCCGCCAGTTCCTGGGCGGTGCGCGTGATGTCGAGGGTGCGGCCGATCCGCTCGCCGGCCCGGTCGAGCAGGGCAAGACGCTGCCGGGTACGGTGCCGCTCGGAGATGTCCTCCACCGTGTAGTACACGCCGGTGGGGTGGCCGTGGCCGTCGTCGAGCCGGGTGAACGACATCATGTGCGCGGTCTCGCGCAGCGGCGCGGAGCGGGCGTGGCCGACGTGCTCGTAGCCGACGATCGGGTCGCCGGTCGTCAGGACCTGGCGCATCTGTGCCTCGATGGACTGGGAGTCCAGGCCGGGCTGGATGTCCGCGAGCCGCATACCGAGCCGGTGGGGTGGCGGGCCGCCGCCGAACTGGGCGAGGGCCGCGTTCGACCAGACATAGCGCAGTTCCGTGTCGACGATCGCTATGCCGACGGGGGAGCGGGCGACCATCTGCACCAGGGTGTCCCGGCTCATGTCCCAGCCGTGCGCGTCCCCGAGCGCGGACAGGAGCACGAGCCAGCGCGAGGGGCCCTGGGCATCGAGGGCCGACGTGATCCGCACCATCAGCCTGACGGGCGCCCCGTCCCTGTGCACCGCGGTGAGCAGCCCCGCCCAGCCGCCCTCGTCGCGGCACCGATCGATCACCTCCGGGATCCGCTCGGCGTCCTCGGCGTCGAACAGCTCGCCGACGTGCTTTCCCACCGCCTCGGAGGCCGCGTACGCCAGCAGCCGCTGCGCGTCCCTGGTCCACCCCGTCACCAGACCCTGCGCGTCGAGCAGCAGAGGCGCGGCGTCCGCCACGTCGAACCCCTGCCTGGCAACGCCCTGCTCCTCGTGTGTGCCCACGGCCGACCTCTCTGTCGCTGAGAGCGGTCTACCACCTCTTGTCCCCATCTTCACCCTTCCGGTCAACGCCGCCTCTTCGCGGGGGCCGGGTGGGGGCGGCGTAGCGGCGGCGCGGGGGCGGGGAAACGCCGGCAGCCCGGCTCCGATGGCGCGGGAGCCGGGCTGTCGGGTTGCTCGGGGGTTCGGGGTCTGCGCCTCCGGGTCGCTCGACCCGGAGCCCTTACGTCAGGACCCTCGCCAGTGCCCCGAGCGCCCCCTCCAGCTCCTCCGACGTGATCGTCAGCGGTGGGGCCAGCCGGATCGTGGAGCCGTGGGTGTCCTTGACGAGGACTCCCTCGCCCAGCAGGCGTTGGCTGATCTCCCGGCCCGTGCCGACCTGCGGGTCGATGTCGACGCCCGCCCACAGGCCCCGCGCGCGGAAGCCGACGACGCCCTTGCCGAGCAGGGCCGACAGGCCGCCCCGCAAGGCCACGCCCAGCTCGGCGGCGCGGCGCTGGAACTCGCCGGTCTCCAGAAGCTCGACCACCGCCGTGCCGACCGCGGCGGACAGCGGGTTTCCGCCGAAGGTCGATCCGTGCTCGCCCGGCCGCAGGACGCCGAGGACGTCGCGGCGGGCCACCACCGCCGACACCGGGACGATGCCGCCGCCCAGCGCCTTGCCGAGGAGCAGGACGTCCGGGACGACCCCCTCGTGCTCGACGGCGAGCGTACGGCCCGTGCGGCCGAGCCCCGACTGGATCTCGTCCGCGATGAAAAGGCAGCCCTTGCGGCGGGTCAGTTCGCGGACCCCGGCCAGGTAGCCGTCGTCGGGGATGACGACCCCGGCCTCGCCCTGGATCGGCTCCAGCAGCACCGCGGCCGTCGTCTCGTCGACCGCCGCCTCCAGGGCAGCCAGGTCGTTGTACGGCACGATCCGGAACCCAGGCGTGAAGGGACCGAAGCCCTGCCGAGCGGTCTCGTCCGTCGAGAAGCTGACGATCGTCGTCGTACGGCCGTGGAAGTTCTCCGCGGCGACCACGATCGTCGCCCGGTCCGCCGGGACGCCCTTCACCTCGTACGCCCACTTGCGGGCCACCTTGATGCCGCTCTCCACGGCCTCGGCGCCCGTGTTCATCGGCAGCACCATGTCGAGGCCCGTCAACGCCGCCAGCCGCTCGGCGAACTCCGCGAGGCGGTCGTTGTGGAACGCGCGGGAGGTCAGGGTGAGGCGGTCCAGCTGGCGGTGCGCCGCCTCGATCAGCGCCGGGTGGCGGTGGCCGAAGTTCAGGGCCGAGTACCCGGCCAACAGGTCCAGGTAGCGGCGGCCCTCCACGTCCTCCACCCACGTGCCCTCGGCGCGGGCGACGACCACGGGCAGCGGGTGGTAGTTGTGCGCGACGACCGGTTCCTCGGCGCGGATCAGGTCGGCGGACGAGCGGGTGGTGACGGGAGCGGTCATCAGCGGATCTCCTGGGTGCAGCACTTGATGCCGCCGCCGGCCTTGCGGAATTCCGACAGGTCGACGGGGACGGGGACATAGCCGCGGTCGGCGAGGGCGGAGGTCAGGGCCTCGGCCTGGGGCGCGATGAAGACGTTGCTTCCGTCGGACACGGAGTTGAGCCCGAACGCCAGCGCGTCCTCGCGGGTCGCGAGCACCGCGTCCGGGTACAGCCGGGCGAGCACCTCACGGCTGCCCGGCGAGAACGCCTCCGGGTAGTACGAGATGTTGTCGTCGTCGAGGACGAACAGCGCCGTGTCCAGGTGGTAGAAGCGCGGGTCGACCAGCGTCAGGCTGATCACCGGGTGGCCGAAGAACTCCTGCACCTCGCGATGCGCCTCGCGGGTCGTACGGAACCCGGTGCCGGCCAGGACGTAGCGGCCCGTCCAGACCAGATCGCCCTCGCCCTCGCACACGGACTCGGGGCGGTACACGTCGTAGCCCGCCGTCTTGAACCAGGTGTCGTAGTGCGTGGACTCGGGGCGCCGCTCCGGCGCGTGGAAGAGGGAGCCGAAGACACGGCCGTCCACGACGACGGCCGAGTTCGCGGCGAAGACCATGTCGGGCAGCCCGGGGGCGGGCGGCACGATGTCGACGGTGTGACCGTGGGCCCGGTAGGCGCTGATCAGCGCCTGCCACTGCGTCTGGGCCAGGTCGACGTCGACGGGTGCGTCGGGACGCATCCAGGGGTTGATCGCGTACTGCACGGCGAAGTGTCTGGGTTCACAGACGAGATACCGCCGCCGGCGCGGCACACGGGTGTCGGACACAGAGGGGTTCCTCCGCTTCCTGCGAGTGTCGACTGAGGGTTGACACAAAGGTAGGAAGCGGCGAATACGGCCGACAAGGAAATAATATTGCGCGTCGACGCAGGAATGCTGCGAATTTTCCCGGGTGGACGCAGCTTTGCTGCGCGCCCCGAGGTTTACTCCGGTGCGGGCTGGCTCGCGCCCGCCTCGGGGCTCTCCGGGAGCAGATGGGACAGTACCATCACACTGATCGTCTTGCGGATGAACGGCTCGACGCGGATCCGCTCCAGCACCTCCTCGAAGTGATTCACGTCCCGCGCCCGCACATGCAGCAGCGCGTCCGCGCCCCCGGTCACCGTCATCGCCGCGGTGATCTCCGGATGGTTGCGGACCACCTCCGCCAGCCGCCGCGGCGGCGCCGCGCCCTCGCAGTACACCTCGACATACGCCTCCGTACGCCAGCCCAGCGCCGACGGCTTGACCGTGGCCGTGAACCCGGTGATCACGCCCGTGTCCCGCAGCCGGTCCACGCGCCGCTTGACCGCCGTCGAGGACAGCCCGACAGCCGTACCGATCTCGGCGAAGCTCGTCCTGGCGTTCGCCATCAACGCGGTGATGATCTTCCGGTCGAGCTCGTCGAACGGCGGGGTCCTGCTCTCCATGGCGGCACTGTATCCAGCGGGAACGCACAGACGTCGGCACGTGTGCAGGCGTACGAATTGCTCCTACACTCCGGATTCATGCTGCGCGCCCTGGCTGTCGACGACGAACGCCCCTCGCTGGAGGAGCTCCTCTACCTCCTGAACGCCGATCCCCGCATCGGCACCGCGGAGGGCGCCGGCGACGCGACCGAGGCGCTGCGCCGGATCAACCGCGCCCTGGAGTCGGGGCCGGGCGGGCCCGAGGCGATCGACGTCGTCTTCCTCGACATCCACATGCCCGGCCTGGACGGCCTGGACCTGGCCCGGCTGCTCACCGGCTTCGCCAACCCGCCGCTCGTCGTGTTCGTCACCGCCCACGAGGACTTCGCCGTCCAGGCCTTCGACCTCAAGGCCGTCGACTACGTCCTCAAGCCCGTGCGCAAGGAGCGCCTGGCGGAAGCCGTCCGCCGGGCCGCCGAACTCAGGGACACCGCCGCCCCTCGCATACCCGTGAGCGAACCCGACCCGGACCACATACCCGTCGAGCTCGGCGGCGTGACCCGCTTCGTCTCCGTGGACGACATCACCCACGTCGAGGCCCAGGGCGACTACGCCCGCCTGCACACCGACAAGGGCAGCCACCTCATCCGCATCCCCCTGTCGACCCTGGAGGAGCGCTGGCGCTCCCGCGGCTTCGTCCGCATCCACCGTCGCCATCTCGTCGCCCTGCGCCACGTCGGCGAACTCCGCCTGGACGCGGGCACCGTGAGCGTCGTGGTCGGCGCCGAGGAACTCCAGGTCAGCCGCCGGCACGCACGCGAGCTGCGGGACCTGCTCATGAGGAGGCCGTGACGATGCCCCAGAGCCCCGCCGACCGCCGTGTCGTCGTCACCGGCCCGCCCCGGCGAACCCGCCGCGTCTCCGGCTACTACCGCCCCCGCACCGAGATCGACGAGCAGACCACCCTCGGCCACACCTACGTCCGCTCCCTGATGCGCAGCCAACTCCGCGCCGGACTCGCCGTGTTCGCGGTCCTCGGCCTGCTCATCGGCCCCCTGCCCCTGCTGTTCGCGGCCATGCCGGACGCCCCTGGCCTGGAATGGCTGGTCCTCGGCTTCGGCCTCTACGCCCCGATGGTCCTGCTGGCCCGCTGGTACGTCCGGCGCGCCGAACGCAACGAGCGGGACTTCGTGCGCCTCGTCGAAGACCGCTGAGCCCGAGGAACGACGCCGCCGTGAACTCCAGCTACGCCGTCCCCGCCGTCGCCCTCGTCGTCCTGGCGACCATCCTCGTCGGCGCCTTCGGCCTGCGCATCTCCCGCACCACCTCCGACTTCTACGTCGCCTCCCGCACCGTCGGCCCCCGCCTCAACGCGGCCGCGATCAGCGGCGAGTACCTCTCCGCCGCCTCCTTCCTGGGCATCGCCGGCCTGGTCCTCGTCCAGGGCCCGGACATGCTCTGGTACCCGGTCGGCTACACCGCCGGATACCTCGTCCTGCTGCTCTTCGTCGCCGCCCCGCTGCGCCGCTCCGGCGCCTACACCCTCCCCGACTTCGCCGAGGCACGCCTCTCCTCACAGGCGGTACGGCGGCTCGCGGGCGCCTTCGTCGTCGGCACCGGCTGGCTGTACCTGCTGCCCCAACTCCAGGGCGCCGGGCTGACGTTGACGGTGCTGACCGGGGCGCCCGACTCGCTCGGCGGGCTGATCGTCGCCGTCGTCGTGGTCGCCATCGTCGCCGCGGGCGGCATGCGCAGCATCACCTTCGTGCAGGCCTTCCAGTACTGGCTCAAACTCACCGCCCTGCTCGTCCCCGCCCTCTTCCTCATCCTCGCCTGGCAGGGCGACGGCGCCCCCCGCCGCGCCTTCGACGAACCGGCCACCTTCCGCGAACAGAGCGTCGTCCGCGTCGACGACACCATCGACCTGAAGCTGGACCGCCCCCTGACGGTCACGGTCAGCGGCACCGTCGACGGCCGCGCCCACGACGACAAGCAGCTCCGGCTCCCCACCGGCACGCACCGCATCGAGGGCGGCACCCGCCTGACCTTCCCCCAGGGCGCCGAGGTCCCCGAACCCGACCACCGAGCGGGCGGCGGCCTGTCGCCCTCGCAGGCCGAGAGCCGCGGCGAACGCCCGCTGTACGCCACGTACGGACTGATCCTCGCCACCTTCCTCGGCACCATGGGCCTGCCGCACGTCGTCGTCCGCTTCTACACCAGCCCGCACGGCGTCGCCGCCCGCCGCACCACCGTCGCCGTGCTCGGCCTGATCGGCGCCTTCTACCTGTTGCCCCCGGTCTACGGCGCCCTCGGCCGCCTCTACGCCCCCGAACTCACCCTCACCGGCGACGCGGACGCGGCCGCGCTCCTCCTGCCCGACCGCATGATCGGCGGTCTCGGCGGCGACCTGCTCGGCGCGCTGATCGCCGGGGGCGCCTTCGCCGCGTTCCTGTCCACGGCGTCGGGGCTGACCATGGCCGTCGCTGGCGTCCTCACCCAGGACGTGCTCCCGTCACGCGGCGTACGGCACTTCCGGCTCGGCACGGTCCTCGCCATGGCCGTCCCGCTCGCCGCGAGCGTCCTGGTCGGCGGGCTCCCGGTGGCCGACGCGGTGGGCCTCGCCTTCGCCGTGTCGGCGTCCTCCTTCTGCCCGCTGCTCGTCCTCGGCATCTGGTGGCGGCGGCTGACCCCGCCCGGCGCGGCGGCCGGGATGCTGGTGGGCGGCGGCTCGGCACTGCTCGCCGTCGCCGCGACGATGGCGGGCTTCCCGGGCTCCGGCGCCCTGCACGCGCTGCTCGCCTGGCCCGCGCTCTGGTCGGTGCCGCTGGGCTTCCTCACCATGATCCTGGTGTCGCTGGCCACCCCGGGCCGGGTACCGGCCGGGACGGCGGCGATCCTGGCTCGGTTCCATCTGCCGGAGGAGCTGCGGGCGGAGGCGAAGGCATGAGCGGCTTCATCGCGGGCCTGTGCGTGGCGATCCTCCCGCTGCTCGCCGCCGGCTTCTGGCTCGGCCGGCGCACGGTCCGCTCCCAGAACCTCGGCGGCCTCGGCACACCGGTCGAGCACGCCACCTTCGAGACCCTGCACACCGCCTCCCTCGCCGCACCCCCGCTGCGGGCCGGACTCACCGAGGAGACCGCCCGCAAGTCGGCCCGCAGGCTCCGCTCACTGCTCGGCACGGACGCGCTGTGCCTGACCGACGAGAAGGACGTCCTGGTCTGGGACGGGGTGGGCGGCCATCACCGTACGGAGATCATGGAACTCCTCGCCGGCCCCCTGGAGTCGGGCCGCGGTGAGGCCTTCCCGCTCACCTGCGACACCCCCGACTGCCCCGTGCGCTGGGCGGTGGTCGCCCCGCTCACCGTCGACGACCGGGTCCACGGGGCGCTCGTCGCCTGCGCGCCCCGAGAGTCGGCGGTACTCGTCCGGGCCGCGGGCGAGGTGGCCCGCTGGGTCTCCGTGCAGCTGGAACTGGCCGACCTCGACCAGTCCCGCACCCGCCTCATCGAGGCCGAGATCAAGGCACTGCGCGCCCAGATCTCCCCGCACTTCATCTTCAACTCGTTGGCCGTGATCGCGTCGTTCGTGCGCACCGACCCCGAGCGAGCCCGCGAACTCCTCCTGGAATTCGCCGACTTCACCCGCTACTCCTTCCGCAGACACGGCGACTTCACCACCCTCGCCGACGAACTCCACGCCATCGACCACTACTTGGCCCTGGTACGGGCACGCTTCGGCGACCGCCTCTCCGTAACCCTGCAGATCGCCCCCGAAGTCCTGCCCGTCGCCCTGCCCTTCCTCTGCCTCCAGCCGCTCGTCGAGAACGCCGTCAAGCACGGCCTGGAGGGCAAGGCGGGGTCCGCCACGGGCAAGAGCCACATCAGCATCACCGCACAGGACGCCGGCGCCGAGGCCCTCGTCGTCATCGAGGACGACGGCGCCGGAATGGACCCCGCCGTGCTGCGCCGCATCCTCGCCGGTGAGGTCAGCCCCTCGGGCGGCATCGGGCTGTCCAACGTCGACGACCGGCTCCGTCAGGTGTACGGCGACGACTACGGCCTCGTCATCGAGACCGCCGTGGGAGCGGGCATGAAGATCACCGCCCGGCTGCCGAAGTACCAGCCGGGCGTGCACTCCGCCGGGCGGCTCACCCGGGGGTGAGGCTCAGCTGCCGCGGCTGACGACCATCCCCAGCGTGATCAGCCCCAGCACCACCCACCCGAACCACAGCCAGCCATTGCTCCCGAGCGCCACCGTGTAGGCCGTCACCACGACGAGCCCACCGACGGTGATCACCCCCATCGCCTTCGTAGAACCGTCCGCAGAACCGGGCATCGCAACACCCTCCTAGGATTCGTCCCCCTCCATGGTGCCCCCGTTCTGCTTCCGAACAGTGCAGACGACGAAATGGGTGCCGTTCTTCCAGGACCCGTCGCTCGTCCAGGAGCCCGCCGTGTAGACGGAGGGATCGAAGCCATAGTCGCGTGGCGGCACCTCCCGGGCGCACGCCGTGTCCGACTCGGTGCGCGCCTCGGTCAGCGTGACGTCGGCGCCCAACCGGGTGAACCCGAGCACCTGCTCGTCGTGCGGCTCGTCGCAGGACGCCAGGCGGGCGTCCCGCTGGGAGCGGACGTCCAGACAGTCCCGCCGCTGCATGGTCGCGGTGTCGGCGAAGGCCGCCCCGGTCTTGCGGTGCTCGCCCAACGGCCCGAACACCGGCCCGTGCGCGCCCAGCACCAGACAGGCGGTGCGCCGCCCGGCCGCCTCGAACCCGGCCTCGGTCGGTACGACGGCGAAGCTGCGGACGTCCGCGAGCCTTTCGCGGATCCCCTCGGTCCGCTCCTCGCACGCCGCCGGCCCCTCCTCACGGGCCTCGGCGGCGGACGCGGCCGTGACGAAGGCCATCACCTGACCGTCGGGCGCCTGCTCCGCGCAACTGGGATCCAGACTCAGCCGGGGCGTGCCCTGGAAGACCTTCGCGCCGGGCCAGTCGGCGAGCACGCAGTCCCCGCCCTTCAGCGGATCGCCGAGTCCCACGGTGTCGCCGTACGGCCGCTGCGTCCCCTTGGTGTCCGGCTCCTGTGCCATGGCGTACCAGACGCCGGCCCCCGCGAGCGCCAGCCCGAGAAGCCCGGCGAGGACCGCGTGGAGGACGCGGGGGCGGGTACGGCGCCGCCCGCCGGGGCCGGGGGCGAAGATCTGCGGTCCGTCGCGTTGGTCGGGTGGGGAGTCTGGGCCGTGAGATGGGCCGGGCTGGTCGGGTGGGGGGCTGAAGCCCGGCGAGAGGCCGGGGTGCCCTGCCACGGGGCTTGAGCCTGAGCCCGAGCCTGGGCCTGGGCCTGGGCCGGGCGGCCCGGACGGAGGGCTGAAGCCCTGTGCGGCGCCGCGCCGGTCGGCCCCGGGATGGGGGGCGTAGCTTGCGGCGTCGGAATGGTGGGGTGCTGAATGGAGGCCGTGACCTGCGGCATCGGGATGGTGGGGCGCTGGGTGGGGGCCGTAGCCCGCGGCCTCGGGCCGATCGGTTGTGGGATCGGGGCCGAAGCCCGCGGCGTCGCGCCGGTCGTCCCTCGGCGGGGAGCCGAGCCCTGCGGCGTCGTGCCGGTCGTCCCTCGGCGGGGAGCCGAGCCCTGCGGCGTCGTGCCGGTCGTCCCTCGGCGGGGAGCCGAGCCCCGCGGCGTCGTGCCGGTCGTCCCTCGGCGGGGAGCCGAGCCCCGCGGCGTCGTGCCGGTCGTCCCTCGGCGGGGAGCCGAACCCCGCGGCGTCGTGCCGGTCGTCCCTCGATGGGGAGCCGAACCCTGCGGCATCGCCCCGGTCCTCCCTCGGCGGCGTGCCGAACCCCGCCGCCTCGGGCGTGGGTCCCGGTGGCGGTGCGCCACCCCAGTGCGGCTGGGAACCGAGGTCGGTCTGAGTGCGGGCGTACGCGTCGACGTCCGGCGTGATGATCCGCGACAGCGCCGCCTCCGCCTCCGCGGCCGACATCCGCCGTGCCGGATCCTTCTCCAGCAGCGCCCGCAGGACGGGCCCCAGCGCACCGGCGCGCGCGGCCGGCCGCGGGTCCTCCATGACGACCGCGGTGAGCTCCGCCAGATGTGACTCCCGGTCGAAGGGCCCTCGGCCCTCCACGCCGTAGTAGAGCGTGCAGCCCAGCGAGAACAGATCGGTGGCTGGCGTGGGCGCCCCGCCGGTGACGCGCTCCGGCGCCAGATAGCCCGTCGTCCCCACGAGCACCGACGCCAGCGTGTACCGCGTCTCCCCGGCGTCCGGCTGCACCGAGATGCCGTAGTCGGTGAGCAGCACCCGGCCGTACGGCGCCCCGGCGCGGTCCGGCGACAACAGGATGTTCGCCGGCTTCACATCCCGGTGCATGACGCCCCGCTGGTGCCCGGCGGTCAGCGCGTCGAGCACGGCGAGCCCGATCCGGGCGCACTCCGCGGGCGCCGGCGGACCTTGCCGCTCGACCAGGTCGCGCAGGTTGACGGCGCCTTCCACGTACTCCATGACGATCCACGGCAGCCCCTCGTGCTCCAGCACGTCGTGCACGGTCACCACATGCGGATGCCCGCGCAGCCCCGCAGCGTGCCGGGCCTCGGCCCGGGCACGGGCCACCCGGGCCTCGCGCTCGTCGGCCTCGGCCGGGTCCCGGAACACGATCTCCTTGAGCGCGACCTCACAGGCGAGTCTGCGGTCGTGGGCGAGCCAGACATGACCCATACCGCCGCTGCCGAGCCGGTTCAGCAGCAGATAGCGGCCGGCGATGACCCGGCCCACTCCCGACGTCGGTGATCCTGAAGGCATCCGGTGACTCCCGGGTTCTGCGGGGGCGCCGCGTTGGCTGCGTTGGCTGCTAGGCGGTCGTGCTCGCGGTGGGCCTGCCGGTGGATGGCCCGTCGTTGGACGGCAGTCCGGTGGACGGCCCGCCGGTCGCCGGTTCCGTCGTGACGGGCGCGCTCGTCCCGGGCGGCGGCTCGCTGCTGGTGACCGGGGCGCTGGTCGGGGGCGACGCGGTGGTCGGAGGGGGCGCGCTGGTCGTGGGTGGGGGTGGCGAGCTGGTGGTGGGGTTCTTGGTCGACGGGGGTGGGGGTGGTGGCGAGCTGAGCGGCGGGTCGGACGAGGGCGGTGGGGAGGATGACGGGGGCGCGCTCGTGGGACCGGGGCTGGTTGGACTGGGGCTGTTGGGCCCGGAGCTGCCGGGCCCGGAGGACGAGGCCGGGGGCACCGAGGTCGCCGGCGGGGACGTCGACTGCTTCGAGTCCGACGGCCCCGGAGTCGACGGGGACGCTCCCGTGTCCGGCGGAGTGGACGTCCCGTCGGACGAGCCCGCGGAGGTACCCCCGGCCACGCTCAACGTCACGTACTCCCCGAACCGCAGCTCGGTCCCGGCCGGCGGATCCGACGCCGTGACCCGGGCCCCCTCCGGCGGCAGCCCCCCACCCTCGAAGGCGACCGCCAGACCCTTGTCGGCCAGCGTCCGGCTCGCCCGCCCGAACGTCGCCCCGGCGAGGTCGGGCACCGCGCGCCGCTCCCGTGTGTCGAACGTCGTGTCGTCCTCGCCCGTGGTGCCGACGGGACGGTTGATGCCCCGCTCCGGCTCCTCGACGTCGACGAGCGCGAGCCGCTCCACCTTCCGCGTGGCGGGCCGCACGGCCACCACGGACGCCTTCTCGTATCCCTTCCACTCCTCGTTGCGGTCGTCGAACTCGACCTCGATCCGCGTGGTGTCACCCTCGAAGGCCCGCAGCGGATTTCCGCACGAGCACTTCACGGCGGGAAGACCGTCCGCGTCGACGAGAATCGCGATTCCCGTCTGCAACAGCGCGTTGAAGGGGACGGCTTTTGCCTTCTTGTAGTCGTGATTCTGTACGAGAGTGTCGTGACGCAGGAGAACGGGTGTGAGGCGATCCAGATAACCGGGAATCTCGGCCGTGGTAATCGAGAGCGCGGCTGCCCACGCCTGTGCCTTCCGCCCATTGGCGGGGTCGGTGAGAAACTCCTCAAGCCGTACGACGTCACAGATCGTCGGCTGTTTCGATCCCCCGTACAGGCCAGGGGAGTCGCCCTGCTGCAGACCACCCTGCGCCGAATGCGCCCTGACCTGCTGGTCCCGCCCCAACCCCTGGCCCTCGTCGAAGAAGGGCGCGAGCGACGGAACTCCCGATGCGACGGCCTTCACCACGAACATCGGTGCGTCCCGGTCACACCCACTGAGTGCCAGAACGAACACCAACAGGACGGCGATCCTCCGAATCGCCGATTTCCCGACCCTGCGTACGAACACATGAAGCGCCATTACCGCTCCCCCCGGTGCGGTTCCCCCGACGCGCTTCATGCTACTGAAAGGCGAAGCCTTTCGGTTTCCTCAGTTTCCGCGTGCGTTCAATGAGGCCAAATAGGCGTTGTACGCCTCGAGTTCCTTGTCACCGTCGCGGTCGGCGGCCCGGTCCTTGCGCCGGGCCTGGCGCTGCTCCGAGCGGTACCACTGGAACAGCAGCGCGATCAGCACGAGCACGGACGGAATCTCACTGAACGCCCAGGCGATACCGCCGGCCGCGTTCTGGTCGGCGAGGGCCTCGATGCCGAGCGAGGCGGGCGGGTTCTTGAACGTCTCGACCATCGGCTCCGACGCCATCATCAACGCGATGCCGAAGAACGCGTGGAACGGCATTCCCGCGAACAGCTCCAGCATCCGCAGCAGATACCCCGGACGATGCGGCCCGGGATCCACGCCGATGATCGGCCAGAAGAACACCACGCCCACGGCGAGGAAGTGCACCATCATCGCGATGTGCCCCGTCTTGGAGCCCATCAGGAAGTCGAACATCGGCGTGAAGTACAGCGCGTACAGGCTGGCGATGAACAGGGGGATGGTGAACGCCGGATGCGTGATGATCCGCATGTACCGGCTGTGCAGCAGAGCCAGCAGCCACTCCCGCGGCCCCTTGCGCCCCCGCCCCGCCGGCGGCAGCGCACGCAGCGCCAGGGTGACCGGAGCACCGAGCAGGACGAGGATCGGCGACAGCATGCTGATCACCATGTGCTGCACCATGTGCACGCTGAACATCACCATGCCGTAGTCGTTCAGGCTGGTGCACATCATCAGCATCACGGACAGCACACCGACGACGTACGACACGGTCCGCCCCACGGGCCACGAGTCGCCCCGCCGCCGCAGCCGCACGACCCCCCACGCATACAGCGCGAGCCCGACCAGGCAGGCGACGAGAAAGAACGGGTCGGTCGACCACTGAAGTCCCCGCCCCAGCGTGAACGGCGGCAAATCCATGGTCATGCCGTGCCCGCTGTGATCCATCCGCCGGCTCCTGATTCGTGGGGGTTGTGCAAGTCTGTCCGCCCCAGACTAGAACTGCCCCCGGTCGACGTTGCGACCGGGGGCATTGTGTTCAATGGCGAACCGAACCTATAGAACGCATTCCGCCTCTTCGTAGCGGTCCTCGGGAACGGTCTTCAGCGTCTCGACCGCCTCGGCGAGCGGAACCATCACGATGTCGGTTCCCCGCAGCGCCGTCATCTGGCCGAACTCACCCCGGTGCACCGCCTCCACCGCATGCCACCCGAACCGCGTCGCCAGCACCCGGTCGTACGCGGTGGGCGTACCGCCCCGCTGCACATGCCCCAGAATCACCGGCCGCGCCTCCTTGCCGAGCCGCTCCTCCAGCTCGATGGACAGCTGCCGCGCGATCCCGGCGAACCGCTCGTGCCCGTAGACGTCCTTGCCGCCCTCGTCGAACTCCATGGTCCCGGGCTTCGGCTTGGCCCCCTCCGCCGCCACGACGATCGCGAAGCGCTTGCCCGCCTCGAACCGCTGCCCGACGACCCGGGTCAACTCCTCGATGTCGAAGGGCCGTTCCGGCACGACGACGGCATGCGCGCCGGCCGCCATACCGGAGTGCAGCGCGATCCACCCTGTGTGCCGCCCCATGACCTCGACGACCAGCACCCGCTGGTGGGACTCGGCGGTGGTCTTGAGCCGGTCCAGCGCCTCGGTCGCCACGGTCACCGCCGTGTCGAAGCCGAAGGTGACGTCGGTGACGGCGATGTCGTTGTCGATGGTCTTCGGCACACCCACGACGGGCAGGCCGCTGTCCGACATCAGCCGGGCCGCCTTGAGGGTGCCCTCGCCGCCGATCGGGATGATCGCGTCGAGGCCGAGCTCCGCGACATGGCCCTTGGCCCGCTCCACACCGTCCCGCAGATGGGAGGGCTGGACCCGGGAGGACCCGAGGATCGTGCCGCCGCGGGCCAGGATGCCGCCCACCGCGTCGAGGTCGAGCTTGAGGTAGTCGCACTCCAGGAGGCCCTTCCAGCCGTCCCGGAAGCCGATGACCTCGTCGCCGTGGTCGACGACGGCGCGGTGCACGACGGACCGGATGACGGCGTTCAGGCCGGGGCAGTCGCCGCCGGACGTGAGGACACCAATGCGCATAGCCCGAAAACCTTCTCCACGTGGGCCGGGACCGGACCACGCTGTCCGGCTCGAATCCCCGCCACCCTAGCGGCACCGGGGGGCGGGGCCGAACCGTCCGTCCGCCTGCTGGACGACCCCGCTCACCTGTGCGGACGTGCCGTCAGACGGGCTGGTGAGTGACCCTGTTCAGGCAGGCTGCTGCGCGGCCGCGATGCGCTCGCCGCGCAGTGCCTCGTACCAGCGGTCGTCGGTCGGCGGCAGCGCGTTCACGTCGAGCGCCAGCTTCAGCAGCAGGTCGGCGATCAGCGGGTTCCGGGCGAGCACCGGGCCGTGCATGTACGTACCGAACACGGTGTCGTTGTACGCACCCTCCGTGCCGTCACCCGTGCCGTTGCCGTTGCCGAGGCGGACCTGGGCGAAGGGGCGGGCGGTCGGGCCGAGGTGGGTGACGCCCTGGTGGTTCTCGAAGCCGGTCAGCGGGGGCAGGCCGAGCCGCGGGTCGATGTCCCCGAGCACGTCACCGACGCACCGCTCGCCCTCACCCCGCACGGACACCACGTCGATCAGCCCGAGGCCGGGCTCGCGCTGACCGAGGTCGTTGATGAACTCGTGCCCGAGGATCTGGTAGCCGGCGCAGACGGAGAACACGATGGCGCCGTTCTCGACGGCCCGTGTCAGACCGCCGTCCCGGCGCAGCCGCTCGGCCGCCAGCCGCTGCGGACGGTCCTCGCCACCGCCGATGAGGTAGATGTCGCCGGACGTCGGGATCGGCTGGTCGCTGCGCACGTCGAGGCGGGCCACGTCGAGGCCGCGCTGCCGGGCACGGCGCTCCACGACGAGGACGTTGCCCTGGTCGCCGTAGGTGCTGAGCAGGTCCGGGTAGATCCAGACGACCCGCAGTTGGTTGTCGCTCACTTAAGTCCCCTGAGGTCCGGTGGTCAGTTGCCGACGCGGCGGCGCAGGTCCTGGAACGCGGTGTAGTTGGCGATGACCTCGATCCGGCCATGCGGGCTCATCTGCACCGCCTGGTCGAGGTTGTCGCAGACCTGGAACTGCTGGTTCGCGACCTCCAGGCGCACCGCGAGGTCGAGCCTGCGGTCGCCGATGACGCAGATCGGGTGTCCGGACAGCCGCGTGTAGTCGACGTCCCACAGCCAGGAGGTGTCGGTGCCGTCGGCGCCGCGCGCGTTCACGGAGAGGATCACCGGGGTCGGCGGCGGGTCGATCAGGGAGAACGTCTCCAGCCAGCCGGCCGGGTTCTTGGCGAGCAGCAGCCGCAGATCCCGCTCCTGGAACTGCACGACGTCGTACCGTCCCGCGACGGCCTGCACCTGGTACATCCGCTCCAGGGCGACCTGCGGCGGCACCCCGAACACGGCGGCGACGGCGGCCGAGGAGGCGGCGTTGGCCTTGTTGGCACGCCCGGGCAGCTGCAGATGAATGGGCCAGGCGGACCCGTGCGGGTCGAGGACATGATCGCCGGACAGCGCCCAGCTCGGCGTGGGACGGCGGAAGCCGCACTCACCGCAGAACCAGTCGTCGCCCGGCCGCTGCATCACGCCACCGCAGGACGGGCAGGACCAGGCGTCGTCCTTCCACATCTGCCCGGCGGCGACCCAGATCACGTTCGGGGACGAGGAGGCCGCCCACACGACCAGCGGGTCATCGGCGTTGGCGATGACCACGGCCTTCGAACCCGTGAGACCTTCGCGCCAGTTCTCGGCGAGCATCCGGGTCTCGGCGGCGCGGTCCAGCTGGTCACGGGAGAGGTTGAGCAGCGCGATGCACTTCGGGTCGGTGTCCCGGGCGACACCGGCGAGGTACTTCTCGTCGACCTCGATGACGCCGTACCGCGCCTCCGAGCCGCCGGCGAGCGCCGAGGTGATGCCCGCGGGCATGTTGGCGCCGAGCGCGTTGGACACGACGGGCCCGGCGGCCCGCAGGGCCTCCGCGATGAGCCGGGTGGTCGTGGTCTTCCCGTTGGTCGCCGAGACCAGGATCACGTCCAGGTTCTGCGCGAGCCGCGCGAGGAGGTCGGGGTCGAGTTTGAGCGCCACCCGGCCGCCGATCACCGAACCGCTGCCGCGCCCTGCGGCGCGCGATGCCGCCGCGACCGCCTTGCCCGCGGTCACGGCCAGCTTGGCCCGCGGCGAGAGCGGGTCCGAGTTGCCTGCCATCAGTTCTCGATCCTCCTTGCGTACGCGCCGTGCCTGAAGCCCTACGGCAACGTGGTGGTGGTCAGCCTATCGAGATCCATTCGCACTCCCGAATCGCCGTACCCTTGCCGCCATGCGAAACGGCTCCATTCCGGGCACCAACGGGCGCGTTAGGCCTCTCACCCTGCACGGCTCCCCGCTCCTGCGCGAGCCCTGCCGCGAGGTGACCGACTTCGGCCCTGAACTCGCGGCACTCGTCGAGGACTTGTTCGCGACGATGTACGCCGCACAGGGCGTGGGCCTCGCCGCGAACCAGGTGGGGGAGCCGCTGCGGGTCTTCGTATACGACTGCCCCGACGACGAGGACGTACGACACCTCGGGCATGTGGTGAACCCGCGGCTCGTGGAGACGGACGGGGTGGTGCTCCGAGGCCCGGAGGGGTGCCTGTCGCTGCCGGGCCTTGAGGCGGGGACGGAGCGGTACGACCATGCGGTGGTCGAGGGGTTCGCGATGACGGGGGAGCCGGTGACGGTCCACGGCACGGGGTTCTTCGCGCGGTGCTTGCAGCATGAGTGCGACCACTTGGAAGGCCAGGTGTACGCGGACCGGGTGACGGGTTGGCGCCACAGACGCTTGATGCGACAGCTGGCCCGAGCCTCTTGGCGCCGGTGAGGTTGCACCCGGGGCGCAACCCTCAGAATCCCGGACCGCCCATCTTGTCCCCCGCGGCGGCAAGCCGTCCCCACAAAAGGTCGGCCAAACTACGCACCAATTCAGCCCTGGAACAAGGCCGTTCCCCCAGCCACCAGTCCCCGGCGGCATGCATCATCCCGACGATCCCATGCCCCCACACCCGGGCCAGCTGCTGACTCCCCGGCCCGAGATCCAGCCGCTCCTCGATCACGGTGGCCAGTTCCTCACCCATCCGCCGCAGCAACGGCATCGAGTGCTTACCGACGTCGAACCCCTGATCCGCCGTCTGCCCTCCCTCGGTCGGATGCATCAGAAAGCGATACACCTGGGGCCGGGCCTCGATCGCCGCGAGGTAGGTGTCCAGCGTGGCCTCGACCCGCTCACGCCGGTCCGCGGGAGCGTCCAGCGCGGCCCGCAGCGAGTCCAGCAGCGCATCCGTATGCCGCTTGGCCAACGCCGCGTAAAGTCCGCTCTTGTCGCCGAAGTGCCGATACAGAATCGGCTTCGTAATACCGGCCTCCGCCGCGATCGCGTTCATCGAGGCCTGGGGGCCGTCGCGCAGCACCACTCTGTCGGCGGCCTCGAGCAGCTCGCGCCGACGGCGGTCGGCGGACCGTTGCTGATCGGTCCGCTGTGTGGTGTCCATGTGCTCTCCCCACCCGTGCTGAATCGGTAACGCCTGCGCAAACTAACACTCAACACGCTCCATTCATCGAATGGGCTGTCGATGAGTCATCGGGAGTTGACTTTACCTACTAGCCAGTAACAAACTAGGGTTACCGCTAGTAACACGCACGTACCGCAGCTGGAGGGGTCATGGCCGAGTTCACCATGGAGCTCAACGACGAACAGAAGGAGGTCCGCGACTGGCTCCACGGCTTCGCCGCCGATGTGATCCGCCCCGCGGCCGCCGAATGGGACGAGCGTGAGGAGACTCCCTGGCCGGTCATCCAGGAGGCCGCGAAGGTCGGCATCTACTCGCTCGACTTCTACGCCCAGCAGTACTTCGACCCGACCGGTCTCGGCATCCCCATGGCGATGGAGGAGCTGTTCTGGGGGGACGCGGGCATCGCCCTGTCGATCGTCGGCACCGGCCTCGCCGCCGTCGGCGTCCTCGCCAACGGCACCGAGGAGCAGATCGGCACCTGGGTGCCCCAGATGTACGGTGACGCGAACGACGTCAAGCTCGCCGCGTTCTGCTCCTCCGAGCCCGACGCCGGGTCGGACGTGGCCTCGATGCGTACGCGTGCGGTGTACGACGAGGCCAAGGACGAGTGGGTGATCAACGGCACGAAGACCTGGGCGACCAACGGCGGCATCGCCAACGTCCACGTGGTCGTCGCGGTCGTCGACCCGGAGCTCGGCTCCAAGGGCCACGCGTCCTTCATCGTCCCGCCGAACACACCCGGCCTGGCCCAGGGCCAGAAGTTCAAGAAGCACGGCATCCGTGCCTCGCACACCGCCGAGGTCGTCCTGGACAACGTGCGGGTGCCGGGCTCCTGCCTGCTGGGCGGCAAGGAGAAGCTGGACGAGCGGCTGGCGCGGGCCCGCGAGCGTGCCAAGACGGGCGGCGAGCGCGTGAAGAACGCGGCGATGGCCACGTTCGAGGCCTCGCGGCCGGCCGTCGGCGCGATGGCCGTCGGTACGGCCCGTGCCGCGTACGAAGTCGCCCTCGACTACGCGATGACGCGTGAGCAGTTCGGGCGGCCGATCATCGACAACCAGGGGGTCGCCTTCCAGCTGGCCGAGATGGCGACGCAGATCGACGCCGCGCGGCTGCTGGTGTGGCGGGCGTCCTGGATGGCGATCGCGGGGAAGCCGTTCACGGCGGCCGAGGGGTCGATGTCGAAGCTGTTCGCGAGCGAGACGGCGAAGAAGGTGACGGCGCAGGCGATACAGATTCTCGGGGGCAACGGGTACACGCGGGAGTACCCGGTGGAGCGGATGCACCGGGATGCCGCGATCTACACGATCTTCGAGGGGACGAGTGAGATTCAGCGGCTGGTGATCGCGCGTACGTTGTCGGGTATGCCGATTCGGTAAGCGCCGTAGGGGTTGCTGCGCGACGCGGTCTGCGGGTCGTTGGTGGCTGGTCGCGCAGTTCCCCGCGCCCCTGGGCCGGCTGCCCTGGGCCGCGTTGTCGAGTTGATGGAGGATGCCGATGACGGTCAACCCCCTCGTACCGCTGATCGCCCGTGGCGAGGCCGACCGCACCACCACCCTCGCCGCCCTCGCTCTCGAACAGGGCCGGGTGATCCCCGCCGACCGTCTCGCGTTCCTGCATCTGGCCCAGCGGGCCACGCCCGCCGCCCCCGAGTCCGCCGCCTTCTTCGCCCTGCTGGCCGAGGGCGAGGCGCTGGCGGCGGAGCGGCTGGGTGCCTTCGCGGCGGCATGTGGTGTGACCGAGGGGCGGGCGGCGGCCTACGAGCCCCTCCCGGGCTGCCAGGCCTATCCCGCATACGTCGCCTGGCTCGCCCTGAACGCCTCACCGCCCGAAGCGGTCCTCGCCCTGACGGCCAACTTCGCCACCTGGGGCGGCTATTGCGCAACGATCGCCCAGGCCCTACGCCACCACTACGCCTTCACGGACGAGGCCTGCGCCTTCTTCGACTTCTTCGCGGAACCTTCCGCGGAGCTGGATCAGAAGGCGGCCTCCGCGGTCGAGGCGGGACGGGATGCCGGGCAACTGGATGAGGAGCGCGCACACGGGTACGCCCGCTTGCTCCAGTCCTACGAGGAGATGTTCTGGGAGACGCTGCGCGAGCCGACCTAAAGGGGCGCGGGGAACTGCGCGACCAGCCACAACGAACCCGCAGACGGCACCACACCGAAACCCCTACGGCGCACTCCCGCTGCTATGAGCAATGCACGCCACATCAATACGATCCGCAAGCTTCGCCAGCTCAATGGTCAACGCGGCCACCGTGTCCTCGTCGAGCCCATCCTCCCCGGCCTCGACAAGGTGCAGCCACCGACCACCCACGGTACGCAGCAGCTTGCTCACATCGGCGGCAGCCACCTGCAAGGTCCCGCGGTCATCGACGATCAGCGGCAGAGTAACTTCGCGGTTCACACCCGGGATCGTAGTCGCGCAGCGCTCACGCACCGTGCCAAACAGTGGTGATGTTGCAGAACTCGCGGATTCCGTGCCCGGACAGCTCACGCCCGTATCCGGACCGCTTCACTCCGCCGAACGGGAACGCCGGATGGGACGCCGTCATCCCGTTGACGAAGACACTCCCGGCCTCCAGATCCCGTACGAAACGGTCGACCTCGGCCTCGTCCCGCGTCCACACGTTCGAACTCAGTCCGAAGGGCGAGTCGTTGGCGATCAGCACCGCTTCGTCGAGGTCACCGGCCCGGTACAGCGTGGCGACCGGTCCGAACGCCTCCTCCCGGTGGATCCGCATATCACGGGTGATGCCGGCGATGACGGTGGGCGCGTAGTACCAGCCGGGCAGTTCGGGCCGGCGGAGCTGGTGACCGCCGCACAGCACGTCCGCTCCGCTGCGCCGGGCGTCGTCGACCAGTTCCTCCAGATCGGAGCGCCCCTGCTCGGTCGCCAGCGGGCCCACGTCCGTCTCGTCCAGCATCGGGTCACCGACCACCAGCGCCTTCATGCCCTCGACGAACCGCTCGGCGAAGGCGTCGTAGACGTCGGTGTGCACGATGAACCGCTTGGCGGCGATGCACGACTGCCCCGTGTTCTGCACACGCGCGGTCACCGCGACCTGTGCCGCGCGGTCGAGGTCGGCCGACGGCATGACGACGTACGGGTCGCTGCCGCCCAGCTCCAGCACCGTCTTCTTGATCATCTCCCCGGCGGTGGCCGCCACCGCGCGACCCGCGGGTTCGCTGCCGGTCAGGGTGGCCGCCCTGACGCGCTCGTCGCGCAGGATCTCGTCGACCTGCCCGGCGCCGATGAGGAGGGTCTGGAAGCAGCCCTCGGTGTAGCCCGCGCGGTGGAACAGGTCCTCGAGGTACAGGGCGGTCTGGGGAACGTTCGAGGAGTGCTTCAGGAGGCCGACGTTGCCCGCCATCAGCGCCGGGGCCGCGAAGCGGATCACCTGCCAGAGCGGGAAGTTCCACGGCATCACCGCGAGGATCGGCCCGAGCGGGCGGTAGCGCACCCGCACGCGCGATGCGCCCGAGTCCTTCATGTCGGAGTCGGCCGGCTCCTCGTCGGCGAGCAGTTCCTCGGCGCGCTCGGCGTACCAGCGCATCGCCTTGACGCACTTGGCGGCCTCCGCGCGGGCCTGATTGACGGGCTTGCCCATCTCGGTGGTCATCATCCGGGCGACGTCCTGCTGGTCCTCTTCCAGGTGATGCGCGGCCTGGAGCAGCAGGCGGCCACGGTCGACGAAGCTCGTCGTCCGGTACGTGCGGAACGTGGCCTCGGCGAGCTGGAGCCTGCGCTCGATCTCCTCGGCGCCCATGGCCTCGTACGTCTTGAGCGTCTCGCCGTTGGCCGGGTTCACCGTTGCGATGGGCATCCCCGAACCTCCTGACCTCCTGGGAGCCAACTGATGCTTCGACCTTCCCGCGCGGCGGGGGGTACCGCAACGCGTGTACGGCTGCTCAGGCTCTCAGGCCGAGTGCTCCGCCAGCCGGTCGAGAAACGTCGCCTGGGCCTTGACGACGACCTCGCGCGCCCGGTCGAGGCCCAGCCACTGCACCCGGTCCAGCTCCGGGAACTCCTGGGTCCGGCCCGAGCGCGGCGGCCACTCCATGACGAACGTGCCGGGGACGACCGTCGCCGGGTCGAGGTCGGCCTCGATCGCCCACACCGTGACGATCTTGCCGCCTGCCTGCTTGACCTCGCCGAGCGGTACGGCCTCCCCGTCGGGCGGCGCCAGCCCCAGCTCCTCCCGGAACTCCCGGCGGGCGGCGTCCCAGGAGGGTTCGTCGGGTTCGTACTCGCCCTTCGGGACCGTCCACGCCCCGGCGTCCCGCTTGGCGAAGAACGGGCCGCCCATATGGCCGAGCAACACCTCCAGGCCGTTTTCGGTGTGGCGGAAGAGCAGCAGGCCCGCGCTGCGCTTCTCGCGCTTCTCGCCGGGCGGCGTCACGGCTTCACCTCCGGGTGCGCGGCGAGCAGCGTCTCGACCGTGTCGGCCTCCTCCGGCCGCTTGTCCTCGCGGTAGCGGACCACGCGGGCGAAGCGGAGGGTGACGCCGGCCGGGTAGCGGGTGGAGCGCTGCAGGCCGTCGTAGGCGATCTCGACGACCAGTTCGGGGCGTACGGTCACCACCCAGTCGCCGCTCTCCACGGCGAGCTGCTGGAGCCGCTCGGTCTGCCACGTCAGCATCGCGTCGGTCATGCCCTTGAAGGTCTTGCCGAGCATGGCGAAACCGCCGTCCGCCGTGCGCGCCCCGAGGTGGAGGTTGGACAGCTTGCCGGTCCTGCGGCCGTGGCCCCATTCGGCGGCCAGCACGACCAGGTCGAGGGTGTGGACGGGCTTCACCTTCAGCCAGGAGGCGCCGCGCCGGCCCGCGCTGTAGGGGGCATCGAGGGCCTTGACGACCACGCCCTCGTGGCCGCGTTTCAGGGTCTCGGCGAGGAAGTCCTCGGCCCGCGTCAGGTCCTCGGGGCCGGACACCAGCGCGCGGCGTACCCGCATCGGCTCGGGGACCAGCCGGGCCAGCTCCGCGTGCCGCTCGGTGAACGGCAGGTCGAGCAGGTCGCGGTCGTCCACGGACAGGGCGTCGAAGAAGACGGGGGAGACGGGGACGTCCCGCGCCGCCGTCGTCACGTCCACTCGGGAGCCGACGCGGCCTGCGGTCTCCTGGAAGGAGCGGGGGCGGCCTTCGGCGTCGAAGGCGATGACCTCGCCGTCCAGGATGA
The DNA here is from genome assembly GCF_044453205.1 of Streptomyces sp. NPDC051738. Classification (NCBI taxonomy): domain Bacteria; kingdom Bacillati; phylum Actinomycetota; class Actinomycetes; order Kitasatosporales; family Streptomycetaceae; genus Streptomyces; species Streptomyces sp. NPDC051738. Next base: position 124,653 of record NZ_JBITCM010000005.1, read on the forward strand.
AGCGGTCTCCCCTCAACTCCAGTGCGGCGGCGGTCAGTTCGGGCAGGCGGTCGGTGATGTCGTCGAGGGTGCGGGTGTAGAGCCGTACGGTGTCGCCCTCGCGGTGGACCTGGACGCGGATACCGTCCAGCTTCTCCTCGACCGCGCAACCGCCCAGCTTGTCGACCGCCTCGGACACCGAGGACGCGGTGTGCGCCAGCATCGGCAGGACCGGGCGGCCGACGGTGAGCCGGAAGCGGGCCAGGGCGGCGGGGCCGTCGGCGAGCAGGGCCTCGGCCACCGTCTGGAGCGACCCGGCGAGCATCACCGCCCGCCGTACCTCGGCCGACGGTGCCTCGGTCGCCTGCGCCAGGCCCTCCACCGCCACCGCGTCCAGCGCGCCCTGCCGTACCTCGCCGGTGATCAGCCCGAACAGGAACCGCTGCTCGTCCTCCGTGGCCGTACCCATCAACTCGCCTACCAGGCGGGCGCGTTCGGCCTGTGAGCCGGTGCCGGAGATCTTGCCGAGTTCGGTGAGTCGGGCGTCCACGTCGTGGACGGTCAGGGTCGGCTCGGCGGCGGGCGGTACCGGGTGGCTCAGTACTTTCCAGCCGATGCCGAGCCGGCCCTGGGGCAGGCGGCCCGCCAGATACGGGATGACGATCGGCACGTCGTCGGCCTCGGCGTCCCGGAACAGCTCCGCCAGCAGAGCGATCTTCCGGGAGCGCGCGGAGGTCGCGGCGACCTCCTGGGATACGTGGGCCAGCCGGGTCAGCAGCATGCAGCCATGGTGCGACGCGCTCCGCTGGTTTACACGCCGACCAAGGGTTGATTTTCGTCTGCGGGTGCGTTGTGGCTGGTCGCGCAGTTCCCCGCGCCCCTAGGGGGTTGCATCGAGGTCTGCCAAGAGCAGCTCCCCGTTGATGAAGGCTCCGGCCCGGTAGCCGCCCGCCGCAGCGTTGATGACCTGCTCCGAGAAGCCCATCGCGTTGCCGGCCGCCCAGACGCCCGGCACGGACGTGAGCCCGGTCGGGTCGACCACCGGATACGAGCCGAACGGGGTCTCCGTGAACTCGGCGCCGAGCTTCTCCAGCAGGCCGGTCTGCGGTACCGCGCGGGGTGCGACGAAGAGCACCTCGCGCGCGTGCACCGTACCGTCGGCCAGGCGCACGCCCGTGAGGCGGTCGTCCTCGGTCGCCAGCTCTGCCACCGCGCCGGGCACCACCTTCACCCCGGCCGCCGCCAGCCTGCGCAGATCGTCGTCCGAGAGGTCCGGCTCGGTGACCTCGTGCAGGAAGAAGGTCACGTCCTTCGACCACTGCGACACCATCAGCGCCTGGTGCACGCTCATCGGCGTGGTCGCGAGGACGCCGAAGGCCTGGTCACGGACCTCCCAGCCGTGGCAGTACGGGCAGTGCAGCACGTCCTTGCCGAAGCGTTCGGCGACGCCGGGGACCTTCGGGAGGTCGTCCTTGAGGCCGGTGGCGATGACGAGTCGTCGGGCATGGACGGTACGGCCGCTCGCCAGGACGACCGTGAAGTCCTCGCCGCGTGTGACGCCCACCGCCCGGTCCCGGACCAGCTCGACGCCGTAGCGTGCGATCTCCTCGCGTCCCACGGCCAGGAACTCGGTGGGCGACATGCCGTCCCGGGACAGATAGCCCTGCATGTGGGCGGCGGGCGCGTTGCGCGGTTCGCCCGCGTCGATCACCAGCGTGCGGCGCCGGGCGCGGCCCAGGACGAGGGCCGCGGACAGGCCGGCCGCGCCGCCGCCGATGACGATCACTTCGTACGTTCCGGTCATGGTGACCACCTCCACCACGACCGTGCCCCGAGGGTGCGGTATTGACAAACAAGTTTGCCGAACCTGCAATACCCGTATGAGTACCGACGACGTTCTCGCGGGCGTTGGCCCCAGACTCCGGCAGATGCGGAAGGAACGGGAGGTGACGCTGGCCTCGCTGTCCGAGGCCACCGGTATCTCGGTGAGCACGCTCTCCCGGCTGGAGTCCGGCCTGCGCAAGCCCAGCCTGGAGCTGCTGCTGCCGATCGCCCAGGCCCACCAGGTGCCGCTGGACGAGCTGGTCGGGACGCCGCCCGTGGGGGACCCGCGGGTCAGGTCCAAGCCCCTCGTGCGGCACGGACGCACCTACTGGCCGCTCACCCGGCAGCCCGGTGGCCTCCAGGCCTTCAAGGTGCTGGTACCGCAGGGCGAGGAAACGCCCGAGCCACGCACCCATGAGGGTTACGAGTGGTTGTACGTGCTGGCCGGGCGGCTGCGGTTCGTGCTGGGCGAGCACGACGTGGTGCTCACGGCGGGAGAGGTGGCGGAGTTCGACACGAGGGTGCCGCACTGGTTCGGGTCGACGGGGGAGGGGCCGGCGGAGTTCCTGAGCCTCTTCGGGCCGCAAGGTGAGCGCATGCACGTACGCGCGCGTCCCCGGAAAGCGTGACGGACATGACTGTTCCCCGGCGGACTGTTCCCTGATCGGCAAGCGACCGCTTAGTATGCGAACGACCCCGGTCAGACGAAGCAGTCCCCCGTGGAGGCCCCGCATGCAGGCATGGCAAGTGCACGAGAACGGCGAGCCGAGCGAGGTGATGCGCCTCGCGGACGTCGAGACGCCCACGCCCGGTGACGGCCAGGTCCTGCTGAAGGTGCGTGCCGCGAACATCAACTTCCCGGACGCGCTGCTGTGCCGGGGGCACTACCAGGTCCGGCCGCCGCTGCCGTTCACGCCGGGCGTGGAGATCTGCGGCGAGACCGAGGACGGCCGCCGCGTGCTCGCCAACCCCGTGCTGCCCTACGGCGGGTTCGCCGAGTACGTCGTCGCGGACGCCGCCGCCGTGCTGCCCGCGCCCGACGCGCTGGACGACGCCGAGGCCGCAGCCCTGCACATCGGCTACCAGACCGGCTGGTTCGGTCTGCACCGGCGGGCCGGTCTGGAAGCCGGCGAGACGCTGCTGGTCCACGCTGCCGCTGGAGGGGTCGGCAGCGCGGCCGTGCAGCTCGGGAAGGCGGCCGGGGCGAGGGTCATCGGTGTCGTGGGCGGCGCGGACAAGGCGGCTGTCGCCCGGGAGCTGGGCTGTGACGTCGTCATCGACCGGCGTGCCGAGGACGTCATCGGCGCCGTGAAGGAGGCCACCGGCGGCCGGGGCGCCGACGTCATCTACGACCCCGTCGGCGGCGAGGCCTACACCCAGTCCACCAAGGTCGTCGCCTTCGAGGGCCGGATCGTCGTGGTCGGATTCGCCAGCGGGTCCATCCCCAGCCCGGCCCTCAACCACGCCCTGGTGAAGAACTACTCGATCCTCGGTCTGCACTGGGGTCTGTACAACACCAAGAACCCCAAGCTGATCCAGCACTGCCACGAACAGCTCACCGAGCTGGCCGCCCGGGGCGCGATCAAGCCGCTGGTGAGCGAGCGGGTGCCGCTGGGCGGGGCCGCTGCCGCCGTGCAGAGGGTTGCCGACGGCGTCACCACGGGGCGCGTCGCCGTGATCCCGGGACTCACCGAAGGAGGAGCGGCATGACCGACGCCGCCGAACTGCGCCGCCGTACCGCGGAGTTGCTGGCCGCTCATCCGCCGGCGACGACCGAGCGACTGGACTTTCTGCGCGCCCGCTTCGACGCTGGTCTGGCGTGGGTGCACTATCCCGAGGGGCTCGGCGGACTCGGTGCGCCCCGCTCCCTCCAGGTCGTCGTGGACGCCGAGTTGGAGGCCGCGGGCGCCCCGGACAACGACCCCCGACGCATCGGCATCGGACTGGGCATGGCCGCGCCGACGATCCTGAAGTACGGCACCGAGGAACAGAAGCAGCGGTTCCTGCGGCCCCTGTGGACCGGTGAGGAGGTCTGGTGCCAGCTCTTCAGCGAGCCCGGCGCCGGATCGGACCTGGCCGCGCTCGGGACGCGGGCCGTCCGTGAGGGTGACGACTGGGTCGTCAACGGGCAGAAGGTGTGGACGTCCAGCGCGCACCTCGCCCGCTGGGCCATCCTCATCGCCCGCACCGACCCGGGCGTGCCCAAGCACGCGGGCATCACGTACTTCCTCTGCGACATGACCGACCCCGGCGTCGAGGTCCGGCCGCTGCGCCAGATCACCGGCGAGGCCGAGTTCAACGAGGTGTTCCTGACCGACGTCCGTATCCCGGACTCGCGTCGCCTCGGCGAGATCGGCGACGGCTGGAAGGTCGCGCAGACCACGCTGAACAACGAGCGCGTCGCCATCGGCGGCATGCGCCTGCCCCGCGAGGGGGGCATGATCGGCCCGATCGCCAAGACCTGGCGCGAGCGGCCCGAACTGCGCACCCACGATCTGCACCAGCGGCTGCTGAAGCTGTGGGTGGAGTCCGAGGTCTCCCGCCTCACCGCGGAGCGGCTGCGCCAGCAACTCGTCGCCGGGCAGCCCGGCCCCGAGGGCGCCGGCATGAAGCTCGCCTTCGCCCGCCTCAACCAGGAGATCAGCGGCCTGGAGGTGGAACTCCGCGGCGAGGAAGGCTTGTTGTACGACGACTGGACCATGCGGCGCCCGGAGCTCGTGGACTTCACCGGCCGTGACGCCGGCTACCGCTACCTCCGCTCCAAGGGCAACAGCATCGAGGGCGGGACCACCGAGGTCCTGCTGAACATCGTCGCCGAGCGCGTCCTGGGCCTGCCGTCCGAGCCGCGCACCGACAAGGACGTCGCCTGGAAGGACCTGGCCCGATGAGGACGCCGCCAGCACAGAGCACCCAGCCCGACCTGCTGTACTCGGAGGAGGAAGAGGCGCTGCGGGCCGCAGTCCGGGACCTGCTCGCCGACCACTGCGACGCCCCCGGCGTCATCGCCCGCACCGAGTCGGACGCCCCGCACGACCTGGCCGCCTGGAAGGCGCTCGCCGACGGCATGGGCCTCGCCGGGCTCCTGGTCCCGGAGGAGCGGGGCGGCCAGGGTGCCACGCACCGCGAAGTCGCCGTAGTCCTGGAGGAGTTGGGGCGAGCGGTCGCCCCCGTCCCGTATCTGACCAGCGCTGTCGTGGCCACGGAGGCGCTGCTCGGCTGCGAGAGCGACGCGGGGCTGCTCGCCGAGCTGGCGTCCGGGCGGAAGATCGGCGCTCTCGCCGTCGCCCTGAACGTCGCTCCCGGCGGCGCCTACAAGGTCGTACGGCATGAGGACGGCGCCCTGCACGGGGAGTTGACCGGCATCGCGGACGCGGCCGTCGCCGATGTGCTGCTCGTGCCCGCCGACGACGGCGGTCTGTACGCGGTGGACGCCGACGCCGTGACCGTCACCCCGCAGGCGTCCCTGGACCTGACCCGGCCGGTGGCCACGGTGAGCCTCGACGGGGCACCCGGCCGTCTGCTGGGGGATGCCGAGTCCGCCGTACGACGCGCCCTGCGGGCCGGCGCAGGACTGCTCGCCTCCGAGCAGTTCGGGCTCGCCGAGTGGACGTTGACCGAGACGGTCCGCTATCTGAAGGACCGCAAGCAGTTCAACCGTCCCGTCGGCGGCTTCCAGGCCCTCAAGCACCGGCTCGCCCAGCTGTGGCTGGAGGTCGTCAACCTGCGCGCGGCGGCCCGTAACGCCGCCGACGCGCTCGCGTCCGGCGAGGACGTGGACCTGGCGGTCGCCGTCGCCCAGGCCTACGCGGCGCCGGTCGCCGTGCACGCCGCCGAGGAGGCCCTGCAGTTGCACGGCGGTCTCGGGATGACCTGGGAGCACCCGGTGCATCTGTACCTGAAGCGGGCCAAGGCCGACTCGATCGCCTACGGCACCGCGGGCGCCCACCGCGAGGCACTGGCCGAACTCGTCGACCTCGGCGCTCCCTGACGTACACCTGAGCGAACCGCGCGAAAAGCCCGCCCGACCTGGGGCGGGCTTTTTCGTGTGCGCTGCACCGATGAAGTGAACACAGGGCGGCAGTCCGGCCAACTCCCCGCCCGGCTCTGCTGTTTGGGCCCGCGAAATCGCATACTCGCAGCGGTTCCCCAGGTCCGAAAACGCCCCTGTCAGGGAGGCAGAGCATGGCCCTCACCACTCGTCGCAGAGCCCTCACGACCCTCGGTGCCGCCCTCGCGGGCGCCGTCGCCCTGCCCGCCACCAGCGCGTCGGCGGGCGAACAGAAGCACCGCCCGCGTCCGCTGTGGCGGGCACACGCCCACAACGACTACGAGCACCCGCGTCCGCTCCTCGACGCCCTCGACCACCGCTTCGGCAGCGTAGAGGCCGACATCTACCTGGTCGGCGACCAGCTCCTGATCGGCCACGACCCCGAGGACCTCGACCCCAGCCGCACCCTGGAGTCCCTCTACCTGGACCCGCTGGCCGCCCGCGTCCGCGCCAACCACGGCTCCGTCTACCGGGGTTACCGCCGGCCGATCCAACTGCTCATCGACATCAAGACCGAGGGCTCGTCGACGTATCTCGAACTCGACAAGCACCTCAAGCGGTACAAGCAGCTGTTCACGACCTACGCCCACGGCCGGGTGTTCACGGGCCCCGTCACCGCCGTGATCTCCGGCGACCGTGCCGCCCGTGTGCCCATGGAGGCCCAGACCGTCCGCCGGGCCTTCTACGACGGCCGCCTCGCCGACCTCGGCAGCTCCGCGCCCGCCTCCTTCGTCCCGCTGATCAGCGACAACTGGACGCTCAACTTCACCTGGCTCGGCGTGGGCGCCTTCCCGGACGCCGAACGGCAGAAGCTGCGCGGCATCGTCCAGGCGGCCCACTCCCGTGGCCAGACGGTGCGCTTCTGGGCCACCCCGGATGTGGCCGGACCTGCCCGGGACGCCCTGTGGGGCGAGCTGCTCGCCGCCGACGTCGACTTCCTCAACACCGACGACCTCGCCGGCCTTGAGGCCTTCCTCGGCGCCCACCGGGCGGTCTAGGTCCAGCCTGCGGGACACCACACGTTCGGAGGACAGGTCAGCCGCCCGGACGAACCCTCCGCTACGCCACACTTATGGCCGAACGCCGTGAACCGGTACAAGGCGGCGTGGCGGAGGAGATTGACGATGGCCATTTCCATCTCTGTGGTGTTGCTGCTGTTCGTCCTGGCGGTGATCTTCGTCCGCAACGGCGGACTGAAGATCACCCATGCCATCGTGTGCCTGCTGCTCGGCTTCTACCTGGCCGGCACCAGCATGGCGCCCACCATCAACAGCGGTCTGACGGCCACGGCGGACATCGTCAGCAGTCTCAGGCCATGACCGTGACCATCACCCTGACCGTCATCGGGTCGAGAAGACTCCGATGCCGTTGGGGACGGGGCGTTCCCGTCCGTCGGAGGGGTGGTTCCGTACGGACACCGTCGCCGCTCCCGGGTCCCGGGCGACCAGCGTCGAGGAACCGCCGCCGTCCACACTGAGGGCGTCCACCAAGCCCAACTCCCGCATGATGGACGCCACTTCCGCGATCGTCAGACCGGTGCGGTACTCGGGCGCGCCGTCCAGTGCGAGCAGTACGACGCGCCGTCCGCGGTCTCCGATGCCCACCGCGGTGCGCACGGCCGAGGCGCTGCCGTCCAGGCCGGGCAGCGGCCGTCCGTCGTCCAGCACGGGGTAGCCGCCGAGGGCGAAGCGGTACGGGACCCGGGACGCCGCCGCCACCAGTCGGTGCCGTACCTTCACCCGCTCGCCCGCGAACAACTTCCGCAACTGCTGCGCGCCCGTCTCCCGGCCCACGAGGACGGTCGTGTCCGAGGCGATCGCCCCGCTGCCCGGGGTGTCGGCGGTCGACACGACCCGGCCGCGGCGCACCGTCACCTCGTAGGTGTCGGTGCTGCACGGCGCCGCCCGGTCCGTGTCCGTGCCGCAGGTCGCGCGCACCCGGGAGACGCCGCCCCACTTGGACGTGAACGCGCCGATGGAGTTCACCGGCAGCGCGTACTGGTTGAGCCCGCGCAGCGGCAGCCGGCCCTCGGGCGTGCGGATCGAGCCGTCGAGGCTCAGGTCGTCGAGCCGGGCCCGGCGGTCCACGCCGACGCCGAACACGTCCTCGGTGCTCGTGCCGGGCGGCAGGGCCGGCCCGAACCGCTGGCCGTTCGGCACCGCCGCCTTGAGTGCCCGGCCGCGCGCGATCGCCGGTCCCACGCTCGCGCCGGTCGCCTCGACGCCCGGGTGCTGGGCCTCGCTGATGTTGAAGAAGTCGCCGTTCACGCCCGCCACGGCACCCTGCCCGGTCGTCTGCTGGGAGACCGTGGCCCGCGCCGCCACCGCCCCCGGGTGCAGCAGGTCGAGCCGTACCCGCGGATCGCGCAGGTCGACGGTGAGCACATGGGCGTGCGCCGGGCCCTTCAGGGCCGCGATGTCGAACTCCTCGTACCGCACGCCCGGCGCGATCTCGGTGCCCCGCTGCACGGCGCCGGCCGGTGCCGCCCCCACCAGGGTCGCACCGGCCAGCGCGCTGATTGCCGTGAGCAGCGCGAGGGCCGCTCTGGTCGTTCCGAACCGTTTCTGATGACGTGTCACACTTCCCCCCCTGATGTCTCGTCAAATGTGGCAGGACTCAGGGGAAGTGCACCAGACCGCGATGACCAGCAGGGTTTCTAGGCGCCGACGACCCGCGAACGGGTGAGGAAACGCACCCCCTCGGGCGCCTCCAGGGAGAAGCCGCTGCCCCGGCCCTCGACGACGTCGACGATCAGCCGGGTGTGGCTCCACACCTCGTACTGACCGCGCGCCATCCAGAACGTCACCGGCTCCGCCACCCCCTCGACGACCAGCTCAGCGAGCAGCACGTCCGCGTCACCCGTACGGAACTCGCCCGCCGGGTAGCACATCGGCGCGCTGCCGTCGCAGCAGCCGCCGGACTGATGGAACATCAGCGGGCCGTGCGTCGCGCGCAGACGGCGCAGCAGGTCCTCGGCCGCGGGGGTGAGCTCGACGCGCGGGGTCTCCTCGAACAGCGGGGTCTCCTCGTCCATGGCGGCAAGGACAGCACGGGCAACGTTGCGACAGGGTTGCACCCGCTGCGACCACCCGTTCTGACTAACCTGCTGAGGTGACCATCGAGTTGACGCTGCTGACGTCCGTCTCCCACCGGGGCAAGGAGATCACCGCGCCCCGCCTGCGCGCCCTGCTGGCGCTGCTGGCCGGGGAGCCGCGGGCGGGATGCGGCACGGGGCGGCTGGTGGCCGGGCTGTGGCCGGACGAGCAGCCCGAGAACCCGACCAAGGCCCTGCAGATCCTGGTCTCCCGGGCCCGGTCACTGCTCGGCGGCGACACCATCGCGAGCACACCCACCGGCTACCGCATCGCCCTGCGCGAGGACCAGGTCGACGCCTGGGCCGTCCAGCTGCACGCCGCCGCGAGCACGGAGAAGGCGAGGGCCGGGGACCATCACGGCGCGGTCGCCGAGGCCGAGGCGGGGCTCGCGCTGTGGGACGGCGGCCCGGCGGAGGAGGGCCCCCTCGACGATCCGCTGGCGGCGCTGCGCCTCGAACTCGCCGCCGCACACCGGTCGTTGGCCCGACTGCGGGCGCTCTCGCTGGCGCGTTCCGGGCGCCGGGAGGAGGCGATGGGGCCGCTCGGTGAGCTGATGGGCGACCGTCCCCTCGACGAGGAGCTACTGCTGGAGCTGATGCGCTGTCAGGCGGCCGCCGCCGGTGCGGCCACCGCGCTGGCGGGGTACGACGGCTACCGGCGCCGGCTGCGCGACGAGCTCGGCACCGATCCCGGCCCCGCCCTGCAGGAGCTGCACCAGGAACTGCTGCGCGGTCAGGCGCCCGTGGTGCGGCGCGGGGTGCCGCACGAGCCGAACCCGCTGCTCGGGCGGGAGTCCGACGTCGCTGCCGTCACCCGGTTGATCCACAGCTCCCGGGTCACCTCGATCGTCGGGCCGGGCGGCCTCGGCAAGACACGGCTCGCGAGTGCCGTGGCGCGTGACGCCGAGCACCGGGTCGTGCAGCTGGTGCCGCTCGCCGGGGTCGGCCGGGACGCCGACGTCGCGGGCGAGGTCGCCTCGGCGCTGGGCGTCGGCGAGAGCCTGCGCGCGTCGTCCGGTGGGCTCGGAGTGGCGGCCGAAGCGCTCGCCGGCATCGTGGGCGCCCTCGGCCCTGGGCCCGCGCTGCTGGTCCTCGACAACTGCGAGCAGGTCGTCTCCGGCGTCGCCGACCTCGTCCGGGCGCTGGTGTCGATGACCCGGAACGTCGGCGTCCTCACCACCAGCCGCGCCCCGCTCGGCCTGACCTCGGAGGCCGTCCACCCGCTGCCCGAGCTGGACCCGGCCACCACCGTCGAGCTGTTCGAACAGCGGGCCCGCGCCGCCCGCCCCGACGCCGAGCTGCCCGCCGACGCCGTGGCCCACCTGTGCCGCCGCCTCGACGGGCTGCCGCTCGCGACCGAGCTGGCCGCCGCCCGGGTACGGGTGATGTCGGTGGCCGAGATCGCCCGCCGACTGGAGGACCGCTTCGCCCTGCTGCGCGGCGGACCGCGGGACGCACCGCAGCGGCACCGCACCCTGCACGCCGTCGTCGACTGGAGCTGGAACCTCCTCGCACCGGAAGGCCAAGCGGCCCTGCGCGCCCTGTCGGTCCTCCCCGGTGGCTTCACCACCAGCGCCGCCGAGCACATCGTCGGCGGTTCTGACGTCCTGGACGTGCTGGAGGACCTCGTCGACCAGTCCCTGCTGAAGGTGACCGACACCGCGCACGGCACGCGCTTCCGGATGCTGGAGACCGTACGGGAGTTCGCCGCCGCCCATCGGGAACGGGCGGGGGAGGAGGACGTGGTCGCGGACCGGTTCCTGAGCTGGGCGCGGGAGTTCGGGGTCACGTATCACGACGCGCCCTTCGGACCTGACCCGATTCCCTCCTGGCGGCTGATCCGTGCCGAGCAGGACAACCTGGTCCAGGCGCTGCGGCTCGCACTCGCCCGCGAGGACGCCGACACCGTCGCCGCGGTGGCCGCCGTCCTGGGCTCCCTGTGGGCCACCGAGGCCAACTACACCCGGCTGATGGCCCTCGCCGAGGACACCGCCCGGCCGCTCTCGCACCACCGGCCCGGCCCGGCCTACGTCGAGCCGACCCGCACCGCCCTCGCCATGCTGACCTGCACCCTCGTCCTCGCCCTCGGCACGTGCGCGGTACGCCCCCTCGCAACCCTGCGGCGACTGCCGTCCGCCCCGCCCGACACGCTCGTCCGGGCCCTGTCGACGGTGCTGTGCGCCCTGCCGGAGATCCTCGCGTCCGCCGACCACAAGACGCTTCAAGCGCTGTGCGCCAGTGACGAGCCGCTGCTCGCGGGCTTCGCCAACGGGGCGGCGGGCTATGTGTGGGAGAGCGCGCACGACCCGGAGCGGGCGCTCGACGCCGCCCGCCGGACCCTCGACGCCTTCGGTGACCGGGACATACCCATGCTGCGGTTCTGGCCGCAGTCGCGGCTCGGTGAGCTGTGCCTGCGCACGGAACGCGGCGCCGAGGCGCTCGGCCCCATGGAGGACGCGCTGGCGGCCCTGGAGAGGTACGGCGAGCGGACCGATTCGCTCGGCCTTGGCTGGGGGCTGATGCTCGCCCACCTGCAGACCGGGGACCTCGACGCGGCCGAACACTGGCTGGAACACACCCTGCGGCACCAGCCCGAGGGCATGGCCCCCGACGCCTTCGCCCCCGACCTCGGGGCCCGCGCCGAGATCGCGCTCGCCCGCGGCGACATCGAGACGGGGCTCGGCCTGTGGCGCCGGGCCATCGAGCGGCTCAAGCGGGGTACGAGCCCCGTCTTCGGAGGCGAACACCTCCTGGAGGGCTGGCGGTTGGAGCTGCAGGCCGTGGCCGTGACGGCCCACGCCCGGCACGGCCGCACCGACCTCGTCGCGCCCCTGGCCGCATCGCTCCCGGAGCGCCTGACGACCCTGCTCACCCGGTCCCCGGCCGCGCACAGCACGGCGGCGGACCTCCCCGTCCTGGGCGCGCTGCTTCTCGCGCTCGGCACCGCCGACCTGGCGCAGGACGCCGCGGCTCGCGGCGTACGGCTGATCGCGCTGGCCGAGGGCTTCAGGTATCTGCGCAACTTCCAGCCGACGATGTCCTCCGCCCGCGCCCGCGAGAGCGCCGAGCACGCGGACCGGGCGGCGTACGCGGACGCCGTGTCCGAGTACGCCGCCCTGGACCCGGACGGTCTGCGCGAGGCCGCGCTCGGGCTGCTGCGGGAGCGGACCGGCTGAGTCTGCCCGGTCAGAGCCTGCCCGGTCGGAATCGACCCTCTCGGAATCGACCCGGTCAGAACCGGCCCGGTCAGAGCCGTACCGGCAGGCTCAGCAGGTGGAAGCCGTCGCCGGGCCAGTGTCCGAACTGGACGTCGGCCCGGTCCACGGCCAGGACGGGCGCCGTCCGCCGGACGAAGAGCTCCTCGAACACCACTCCCGTCACCACGCGGCCCAGCGCCGCCCCGATGCAGTAGTGCGGACCGTGCCCGAAGGCGAGATGGCCGTCGCCGCGCCCGAACTCCCTGGTGATGTCGAGCCGTTCGGGCATCTCGTACGCCTGCGGGTCGTGGTCGGCGCCGAACAGCGCGACCGTCACGGCCTCGCCCTTCTTCAGCGGCGTACCGGCGAACTCGAAGTCCTCGGTGGCGTACAGGGTGGCGCCGATGCGCACCAGCGTGACGAACCGCAGGAGTTCGGGCACCGTGCGGGCCAGCAGCTCCGGCTCGGCGCGCAGCAGCTCGCCCTGCTCGGGGTGGTCGAGGAGGGCGAGCACGCCGTGGGCGAGGAACAGGGCGGGTGGGGTGATGCCGGTGTTGATGAGCAGGAAGAAGACGGTGACGATCTCGTCGTCGCTCATCCCGCCGTCCGCCAGCAGCGCGGACACCAGGTCGTCGGACGGTTCGGCGCGGCGCCGGGCCACCAGGTCCTTGGTGTACTCCACGATGCCGGACAGCCCCTCGGCGATCCCGCTGCCGTCGCCGTACGCGAAGTCCCGGATCCATCCGCAGACCCGCTCCTGGTCGGCGGCGTCGACCCCGACCAGCTCACAGATCACGGCGGTGCACAGCGGGTAGGCGAACTCGCCCAGCAGATCGGCCTGTTCACGCTCGCCGAGACCGGCGATCAGCTCCCGGGCGGTCTTCTCCACGAAGGGCCGCAGCGCGGACACGCGGCGGGCGGTGAAGGCGCGGGTGAGCGGGTTGCGGCGCCGCGTGTGCTCGTCACCGTCGAACAGGGCCAGGTGCCCGGACACGTACGGGAGGTACTCCTGCGGGAAGCCCTCGAAGCCCTGGGCCAGCAACTCGGCCTGCGGGTCCGGCATGTCGGAGCCGCCGGGGACGGACGTGCGGTCCCGGATCAGGCGCGGTTCGGTGAGTGCGGCGCGCACGTCCTCGTAGCGGGTGATCAGCCGTACGGGGGTGTCCAGGCCCGGCAGGACCGCGTGGCCGAGGTCGGGGCAGGAGCGCAGGTCGGCGTAGCCGCGCACGGGGTCCTCGATGAGCTCGGGGGTGAGGTGGAGGGGGGTGGCGGTCATGGCGTGTGCCTCTCTGGCTCCGGGGAGTCGGTGTGCTCCAGAGCGTGTGGGAGGGCGCCTTCAGGACGGTTTCAGAGCGGTTTCAGGGGTCGCCGTGGGGTGGCCGGAGAGCGGACTGCCGGAGGGCGGACCGTCGCAGGGCCGACTACCGCTGGGAAGTGAGCGTCGCGTCGGCCTCGCCCAGGTCGGGGATGTCGTCCCGGCTGCGCAGGGCCGTCGCCGCCGTCAGATGGGCGAGGCGCAGCCGTGACGGCTCGTCCATGTCCTTCAGGACGCCGGAGAGATACCCGGCGGCGAAGGCGTCGCCCGCGCCGACCGGTTCGACCACCTCGACGTCGAGGGCCGGCACGAAGGTGACGGCGCCCGCGGTGTAGGAGGTGGCACCGTGCTCGGCGTCCTTGACGACGACGCGCGGTGCCGGGGCGAGCAGCTCGGCGATGTCGTCGGGGTGGGCGGTGCCCCACAGGGCCTCGGCCTCGTCGCGGCCCACGAAGACGAGGTCCGCGGCGCGGGCGAGGTCACGCAACGTCCCCGCCGCGTCACCGCCGTGTGTGCTCCACAGGGCGGGGCGGTGATTGACGTCGAAGGAGACGAGCGGCCGCGTGCCGTCGGTCCAGGGAGTGCGGCGCACCACGACCTCCTCCAACAGGCGCCCGCAACTGTCCGAGAGGGCCGCCGTGATGCCCGACAGATGGACGACGCGCGCACCTTGGAGCTCGGGCGAGCGGGCCAGTTCCGGTCCCATCCGGGCCGCCGCCGAACCGCTCCGGTAGTACAGGGGGCGGGTCGCGTACGGTCCCGGGTCCTTGAAGTACACGCCGGTCGGATGGTGCGGGTCGATGCCCACGGCGCTCACCTCGACGCCCCGGGCGGCGAGTTCGGCGACGATGCGCCGGCCGAACGGGTCGTCGCCGACCCGGCTCAGCCATGCGACGCGGTGCCCGAGCGCCGCCAGCCCGCAGGCCACGTTGGACTCGGCGCCCCCGATGGAGAGGCGGAGCGCGGGCTGGTCGGCGAGCGGGCGGTCGTCCGGCGGGCTGAGGACGGCCATGGTCTCGCCGAGGCACACGACATCCGCGGCCGTGGGTTCGATGGGTCGGGAGTCGGTGGTCGGGTGGGGCAAGGGTTCTCCTGGCGCGGATGGGGAGGGGATACGGGCGCGGAGGGGAGGGGATACGGGCGTGTCGTCAGACCGTCACCGGCGCGCCCCCGCCGAGCCGCAGCATCACCTTGCTGCTCGCGCTCGCCGGATCCGCCGCGACGGCGAGGGCCTGTTCGGCCTGTTCCAGGGGGAAGCGGTGGCTGATGACCGGCGCGACGTCCAGGCCGTCGCGCAGGGCGTGCAGGGCGTCGTCGATCTCGTCGACGAAGCGGTAGGAGCCGATCCAGGTGATCTCGCGGGTGACCAGGTCACCCAGGACGGCGGACTCGGCCGTGCCGGGCAGGTTGCCGACCTGGACGAGGGTGCCGCCGCGCGCCGTGGCCCGAAGGACCGCGCCGAGCGCGGCCGGTGCGCCGGACGCCTCGAAGACGACGTCGACGTCCGTCGGCAGGTCCTCGCCCCGGGAGATGTCCACCGTCGCGTCCGCGCCCATACGGCGGGCCACGCCGAGTGACGAGGCGGAGAGGTCGGCGGCGAACACCTCCCGCGCACCTCGGTACTTGGCCGCCGCGACGACCAACGACCCGATCGGACCGGCCCCGTTGACCAGGACCGTACGGCCCCGCAGCGCGGACGCCCGGCTCACGGCGTGCAGGGCGACGGCCAGCGGCTCGGCGAGGGCGCCGGACTCGGTGTCCACGCCGTCGGGCAGCGGCCTGACCTGGGCCGCACGGACCGTACGGAACTCGCTGAACCCGCCGTCCGTGTGCGGGGTGAGGGCCGCCGAGCCGAAGTAGCGGACGTCGGAGTGGAGGTTGGTGCGCCCGGCGAGCCGTTCGGGGAGCTCGCCGACGAGCTGGGCCGGGTGGACGGTGACGGGCTGTCCCTCCGACAGTCCGGTCACCTTGGCGCCCACCGCCGCGACCCGGCCGGCGACCTCGTGGCCGAGGACCAAGGGATGGGCGAGCGAGGCGGTGCCGGAGGCCCCCTTGCGCCAGTACGCGACGTCGGAGCCGCAGATGCCGCCCCACTCCATGGCGAGCAGCACCTCGTCCCGCCCGGGTACGGGCCGGGTCCGCTCGTCGATCCTGACGTCACCGGCGCCGTGTACGACGACGGCCTTCATACGGGTCGTACGGTTCACGCGGCGTCCTCCAGCCGGACCAGGTCGCGTCCGCGCGTCTCCGGGGAGAGCAGCGCGCTCGCGAGGGTGATGAGGGAGTAGACGACGAGCATCGCCGCGATGGGCCACCAGCTGCCGGTGGCGGCGGTGAGGCTCGCCGCGAGGACCGGTCCGATCGCGGTGGCGAGGACGCCGCCGATCTCCTTGGCCAGCGCGAGCTGGGTGAACCGGGTGCGGGCGCCGAAGAGTTCGGCCATGGTCACGCTCTCCAGCGCGAACAGTCCGAGGACGCCGATGTTCAGGCTCAGGACCATGCCCAGCATCAGGGCCGGGGTGCTGCCCGAGGTGATCAGCAGCAGGAGCGGGAACGCGGTGACGGCCGTGAGCGAGGTGAGCGCCAGATACATCCTGCGGCGTCCGAAGCGGTCGCCGAGCACGCCGACGAGCGGCACGGTCAGGAAGCCCAGCAGCGAGCCGTACACGATGGCGTCGGTGGGCACGGAGCGCTCGGCCGCGAGCTCGGTCGCTATGTAGCCGACCAGGAACGTCTGGATCAGCCCGGAGTTGCCCGCCTGACCGAAGCGCAGGCCGAGCGCGAGGAAGAACGCCTTACCCTTGCGCTGCCTCAGCCCCGCCTCCAGCAGCCCGGCGTCGCTGTGCGTCCCTTCCGACAGCGCCGACTCCACCTCGCGCCGGCTCATCGCCACGCCGTCCACGACGTCGGGCCGCTCCTCGAAGACCGGGCTCTCCTTGAGGTTGCGCCGCAGCCACACCGCGAACAGCAGCAGACCGAAGCTCATCAGGAAGGGCAACCGCCAGCCCCAGGACAGCAGTTGCTCCTCGCTGAGCACGGCGAGCAGGATCGCCCACAGGCCGGAGGCGGCCAGGGTCCCCGAGTTGGTGCCCAGCGACACCAGCGACGACACGAGTCCGCGCCGCTTGGCCGGGGCGTACTCGGCGAGCATCACGGTCGCGCCCGCGATCTCCGCGCCCGCGCCGAAGCCCTGGGCCAGCCGCAGGACGACGAGCAGGACGGGCGCGAGGACGCCGATGGTCGCGTAGGTGGGCAGGATGCCGATGAGGGTGGTCGAGGCGCCCATCAGCACGATGGTGATCGTCAGGACCTTCTTGCGGCCGAGCCGGTCGCCCATCCTGCCGAAGTAGACGGCGCCGGCGAGCCGGGCGACGTATCCGACGCCGTAGGTGGCCATCGCGGCGATGAGGCCGATGGCGGGGCTGACGTCCGGGAAGAAGATCTTGTTGAAGACGATCGCGGCCGCCAGCGAGTACAGCTGGAAGTCCATGAACTCCATGGCGGTGCCCAGCCAGCCGGACACGGCGGCCTTGGTCAGGTCACGGGTGGTGCGTCGGAAGGCACCGGCCGGCTCGGCCGTCGTCGTGGTGTCCTTCATCGTGAACTCCGTTGTTCTGCGGACGATTTGGGGAGTTGCGGGCTCAGATGTCCACGCGTCCGGCGCGCAGAGCGGGCAGCTGCCGTACTACGGCGGTGACGAGCGCGGAGTCGTCGGCGAGGTCGGCCGCCCCGACGGTGGTGAGCAGGGCGCGGACGACGGCCGTGTCGTCCGCGCCGTTGCGCCAGCACGCGGTGAGCGCGTCCTGCGCGGGATCCGGGATGCCGTGGTCGCGGGTGAGGTTCACCCAGCCCGCCAGGGCGAGTTCCAGCACCGGCGTGGCCGCACCGCGCTCGCGCAGGACGCGCAGGGCCGGCAGCCAGCGTTCGGTGATCTTGAGGGAGCCGTCCGAGGCGATCTGGCGCAGCAGGTGGTGCATGGCCGGATTGCGGAAGCGGGTGACGAGGTCTTCGGCGTACCGGCCCGGGTCGGGGCCGCCCTCCGGCAGCGTGGACGCGACCTCGGTGCACAGCGACGTGACGAGCCGCTCGCCCCAGCCGTCTGCCATCGCGTCGGCGACGGTGGTGAGACCCGCCGCGATGCCGAGGTGGGCGAGGGCGGAGTGCGAGCCGTTGAGCAGCCGCAGCTTGGTCAGCTGGTAGGGCGCGACGTCCGGGACGAGGAGGGCGCCGTCCAGCTCCCACGGCGGACGCGGGGCTGCGAAACGGTCCTCCAACACCCACTGCCGATACGGTTCACCGCTCACCGCAAGCGCGTCCTGAACGCCGAGCGCCGTGGCCGTCGCCGCGAGGTCGTCCGGCGTGGTTGCGGGGACGATCCGGTCCACGACCGTGGCGGGGAAGCCCACCGCCTCGGTCATCCGGTCCAGGATCCGCTCCCGGTCCGGCCAGTCCGCGGCCCGGACGAAGTCCCGGACCACCCGGCTCAGCACGGCTCCGTTGTCGGCCATGTTGTCGCAGGAGACGACGTTGATCGAGGGCGCGCCGGACCGCATCCGCGCCGCCAGCCCACAGGCGAGGCGCCCGATCGCCGTCATCGCCACGCCCTCCCGCGATGCCGCGAGGTCGGCCGCGACGGCCTCGCGCGCCGTGTCCAGTCCGCCGGTCGTGGGCGAGCGGTGGTAGCCCTTCTCGGTGACGGTCAGGGTCACCACGGTCGTACCGGCATCGGTGAGCAGCGCGTCGACGGCCACCGCGTCCCGCCCCATGGCGTAGGCGCCGGTGAGCGAGCCGACGACCCGCAGGGCACGGCCCTCGGGCCGACGCTCCGTCAGCGAGTACAGGCAGTCCTGCGCACGCAGCGCGTCCACGGTCGACGTCGACCGCGGAGCGACGGCGGCGATGCCCCACGGCTCGCCCGACCGCGCGGCGGCGTTCTCCGTGTAGAGGGCCTGATGCGCCCGATGGAAGGCGCCGATGCCGAAGTGGACGACACGGGGGCGCAGTTCGGCGGGGTCGACGGGAGGGCGGGACTCCGTCGGCAGTGCCCGCAGCGCGGCGCGACTCAGCTGGATCACGCCGCTCACCAGTCGTGCACCGAGCCGTCGAGCCGGCGCGCGACCGGGAGGTAACGCCGCTGGTAGGGGAAGCGTTCGGCGGCCTTCTCGTCGTACTCGACGCCGAGGCCGGGCTCGTCGGAGGGGTGCAGCATCCCGTCGGCGAACGTGACGCCCGTCCGGAACACCTCGGCGGCCTCGTCCGGGTGGCCCATGTGCTCCTGGATGCCGAAGTTCGGCACGGCGATGTCCAGGTGCACGGCGGCGGCCGTGCTGACGGGCGAGAGGTCGGTCGCGCCGTGCGAGCCGGTGCGCACGTGGTAGAGCGCGGCGAGGTCGAAGATCCGGCGCAGATGCGTGATGCCGCCCGCGTGGACGACCGTCGTGCGCACGTAGTCGATGAGCTGCTCGGTGATCAGGTGCTGGACGTCCCAGATCGAGTTGAAGACCTCGCCCACCGCGATCGGCGTCGTGGTGTGCTGCCGTATGAGCCGGAACGCCTCCTGGTTCTCGGCCGGCGTCGGGTCCTCCATCCAGAACAGCCGGCACGCCTCGACGCTCTTGCCGAAGCGGGCCGCCTCGATGGGGGACAGCCGGTGGTGCACGTCGTGCAGGAGGTGGAAGCCGAAGCCGAAGCGCTCCCGGACGGCCTCCAGATACGTCGGGGCGAAACCGAGGTAGGCCTCGGTGTCCCAGGGCTGTTCCTCGGGCAGGTCGCCGGCGGCGGGTTCGTACAGCTTGCCCTTGCGGACGCCGTAGGTGCCGCCGACATCGGGCACCGCGGCCTGGGCCCGCACGGCCTTGTAGCCGAGCTCCAGATAGCGCTCGACGTCGTCGAGGAGGGACGGTACGTCCGTGCCGCTGGCGTGCGAGTAGACCAGCACGCCGTCCCGGGAGCGTCCGCCGAGCAGCTGGTAGACGGGGAGTCCGGCGGTCTTGCCCTTGATGTCCCACAGCGCCGTGTCGACGGCGGCGACGGCCGTCATCGTGACCGGGCCGCGCCGCCAGTAGGCGCCCCTGTAGAGGTACTGCCAGATGTCCTCGATGCGCGCCGGATCCCGGCCGACGAGCAGGGGAGCGACATGGTCGCGCAGATAGCTCGCCACGGACAGCTCGCGCCCGTTGAGCGTGGCGTCGCCGAGACCGGTCACCCCGTCGGTCGTGGTGATGCGCAGCGTGACGAACGTGCGCCCGGGGGAGGCGACGAGGACGTCGACGCGCTCGATCCTGCTCACTGGGACTCTCCTTGCCTGTCGTGCAGTACTTGTATACAAGCATCTGTCGCGCAGGCGAGCAAGACCCCGTCTCCGATACGTAGGATGTGCACATGGCCCAGACGAACCGGCGGACCAGCCGGCGCTCCATCTACCTGAAGCTGCGGCAGATGGTGCTGACCCTCGAACTCCCCCCGGGCGCCGCCCTGTCGGAGAACGAGCTCGCCGCGTCCCTGGGCGTGAGCCGCACGCCGGTGCGGGAGAGCCTGATCCTGCTGGCCCAGGAAGGGCTCGTGCAGGTCTTTCCGAAGATCGGGTCCTTCGTGTCCCGGGTGGATCCCGCGCAGGTCGCCGACGCGCAGTTCCTGCGGGAGGCCGTCGAGCTCGCCTCGCTGGACGCGCTGCCGCCCGAGCTGGACTCTTCGGTCGTCGCGGACCTGCGGGACAACCTGCGGCGTCAGCAGCGGACCCGCCTCGACCTGGAGGAGTTCTTCGAGCTCGACGAGGCCTTCCATGAGGGTCTGATGCGTCTGAGCGGCCACGGCAACGTGTGGACCACGGTCGCCGCGGCCAAGGGGCACCTGGACCGGGCCCGGCGCCTGGGCCTCCATGAGAACGTCTCCCCGGCCGTCTTCGTCGACCAGCACCGGGAGATCTTCGACGCGGTCGTCGACGGCGACCTGTCGACGGCCCGCACGGCCATGCGCAACCATCTGCGCGCCGTCTTCAGCGACATCGAGCGCATCCGGGCCCACTCACCCGAACTGTTCGCCGGTGACTCCGCGTCCGTGCCGGTCCGGCGCAACGTGGTGGTGTGGGAGTAGCGGGTACAAGCGAAAGCCCTGAGCCAGGCCGAGGTGGTGGCGGCACTGGCTCAGGGCATACAGCAGATGGGGCGCTTCTAGCCTCGGCCGCCGCCGACGGTCACGAAGCCCACAGTCCGCGCGCCGGTGACGTTGTCGTAGACGATGTCGCCGGTGGACTTCTGCCAGACCTTGATACGGAAGGTGTCCGGGACGTCGGTGGCGGTGACCCGGAAGCCGTAACCGGCGCTCCCGTTGACCTTGCCGGAGCCCTGGAAGACGGCCCGGGACCCGCTGACCACCAGCCAGTCGGAGCCGGTGGAGCGGAACTTCAGCCCGGCCCGGCCGAAGTCGAAGTCGGCCTTTCCGGTGGGGGCGGTCGCTCCCTCCCCATAGGTGGCGGCGAAGGAGAAGGCCGCCTTGCCGGTCAGGCCGGGTTTGGCGGGGTAGGCCCCGGCCGGCGAGGTGATCACGCCCGTGCCCAGCGCGGGTCCGGCGGCGCGGTCGTAGACGATCAGCTCGGGGAGTGTCGTGCGGTCCGAGGCGTCGTCGTTGTCGGTGACCGTGAGGACCGGGCGGAGGACGCCGGGCCTGGTGTAGGTGTGCTCGGCTCGGCAGGTGGTGCCGTCGACCTTGCCCGCCGTCGGCTCGGTGCCGTCCTTCCAGTCGACCCGGCAGGTGTGGGTGTCGCCGACGTCGGCGTCCCGGAACTCGGCCGTGACGGTGGTGCGGTGGCCGGCCGGCACCGGGGAATCCGGGCCCTTGGCGGAGGTGATCGCCGGGGTTCGGTTGACGATCGGGTCGATGCCCGTCAGGGTCGGGACGACCTTCTTGAGCAGCCCGTCCGCGTCGAACTCCAGCTTGTCGAGAGTCGTTTCACGGTGTGTGCCGTCGCCGCCGGGGATGGCGAACCGGTGGTAGGCGATGTACCACTCGTCGGTCTTCGGGACATGGACCACCGAGTGGTGGCCGGGGCCCTTGATGCCGAGGGAGAGGTTCTTCTCCAGGATCACACCGTGCTTGGTCCACGGGCCGGTGGGGGACGGACCGGTGGCGTAGGCGACGCGGTAGTTCTCGTCCCGGGTGTCGTTCTCCGACCACATGAAGTAGTAGGTGCCCTTGCGCTTGATGACGAAGGTGCCCTCGTTGTAGCCGCTCGGGGTGATGTCCTTGACCTTCGAGGTGTCGATGGACGTCATGTCGGCGTTCAGCGGAGCGACGTACGCGCGACCGTTGCCCCAGTAGAGATACGACGTCCCGTCGTCGTCCGTGAACACCGCCGGGTCGATCATCTGGCCGCTCATCTGACCCGCCTTGAGCAGCGGCTTGCCCAGCGCGTCCTTGAACGGGCCCGTCGGCGAGTCGGACACCGCGACGCCGATGTTGGCGTCGGCACAGAAGTAGAAGTAGTACTTCCCGTCCTTCTCGGTGATCCCCGGCGCCCATGCCCTGCTGTCCGCCCAGGAGACGTCCGGACCCAGGTCGAGGATGACGCCGTGGTCCTTCCAGTGGACCAGGTCCTTGGAGGAGTACGCCTTGAACTGCGTGCCGCTCCAGCCCTCGAAGCCGTCGGTGGTCGGGTAGATGTAGTAGGTGTCGCCGAAGCGGACGATGTTCGGGTCGGCGTTGAGACCCGGCAGTACCGGGCTCCTCATGACGAGCGCCGAGACCGTCCAGGTGCGCTTCGTGCCGTCGGAGCCGGTCACCTCGTACGCCACCGGCTTGCTGAAGTCCTGGACGCTTCCCGAGGCCGGGCTGATCGCCGCGCCGTGGGCGAGGGTGAACTCCGGGGCGAGGGCGGTGAGATCGGTGCCCTCCTTCATCGGCAGCGTGATCCTGCTGTTCGCGTTGTCGATGAGCGCGTCCACCTTCAGCGCGGGGTGGGTCGCCTTCGCGATGCCCGCCGTGTTGCCGCTGAGCTCCATGACCTCGGCGGCCGTGAGCGCACGGTCGTAGACGCGGAAGTCGTCGACCTCGCCGCCGAAGTACGGGTCGGCCCCGTACAGGGACCGGCCGATGTAGCCGCTGTGGTCCTTGTTTGCGTCGTACAGCTCGGACGGCTTGATGGTGGTCGTCGTGCGGGCCGCCTCGATGCCGTCCACATAGAGGGCCATCGCCCCGGTCGAGCCGTCGAGGGTGACGGTGACGTGCCGCCACTCGCCGGGCGTGAGCTGCGAGCCGGCGGTCAGCTTCGACTCCGCCGACCAACTCGCCTTCGTGATCGCCGAGTACAGGCTGGAGCCGCCGTTGGAGGGAGTGGCGAAGAGGTACTTGTCGCTGTCGGGGCCGAGCCCGAACAGCCACTGGAAGTTGTCGCCGCCCTTCCACTTGGCGTACGTCGAGACGGTCACGCTGTCGGCGTCCTTCAGCACGCCGTTCGGGATGCGGACGTACGGCGAGGTGGTCGACGAGCTCGACCCGCCGGCCATCTTGAACGAGCCGCCCTCGACACCGGTGCCGAAGTCGGGCGTACGGACATAGGTGCCGTGGTAGCCGTGACCGCTGGAGTCACGGGCGATGTTGCCGCCCGTCTCGTCGAAGTCGTAGTGCACGAGCAGGTCGGCGGGGACGTCCGGGCCGTCCTCCGAGACGGTGACCTCGGCGCGGACCGGGAACGCGGCGCCGTCCGGCAGGCTGCCCGTCACCGTGAAGGTGCCGGCCTGCGCGTACTTCGACTCGGGCACGTCCTCCCAGGTCACCGACACCGGCCGCTTGGCGCCGTCGCCGTACGTGGCGATCACGGTGGCCGGCAGGACGGGGGCCTGGCCGACGCCGGTCTTCACGGAGATGTCCTCGACGCCCTCCACCAGCTGGTCCGGCTGGTAGGCGCGCAGCAGACGGTCGTACTCGGCCTGGGTGACCGGGAGCACGGTGCCGTGGCGGGGCTTGGCCGGGAGGTCGTAGCCGGTGGACGGGGTCCAGGTGCCGGAGGCGAGGTCGGTCGTCTCGAACGGGATGTAGCCGCGGCCGCCGAACTCGTCGAGGAACGCGTACCACTTGTCCTCGGTGTTCGACTTGAACACCAGCGGCCCCTCGGCCGCGTTCATCGCGCCCTTGCCGATGCCCTCGGCGACGGCGTCCCAGGACAGGTCGAGGAGGGAGTCGCTCTTCTCCTCGAAGATGAACTTGCTGTTGGGGGTGGAGGAGGAGTTGTTCCGCTCGTCCTTGGAGAGCCGGAAGTACGTTCCGTCGTGCTGGATCACCGTGGAGTCGATGACGGAGTAGCCGCGGTCGATCCACACCTTGGGCTCGCTGAAGGTGTAGAAGTCACGGGTCGTCGCGTACATCATGCGGTTGTACGTGTCGCCGGAGTGCGCCTCGTTGTCGTACAGCTTCGACGCCCAGAAGACGACGTACGCACCGCGCTGCGCGTCGTAGAACGCCTCCGGCGCCCAGGTGTTGCCCGCGCTGTCCGGCGAGACCTTGACCAGGCGCTGGTTGGTCCAGTGCACGAGGTCGGTGGACTCCCAGACCATGATGGACTTGCTGCCGGTGCGCTGGGAGGCGTCCCAGTCGCCGTTGCCGTAGATCCTCAGGTCGGTAGCGATCTGGTAGAACTTGTCGCCCTCAGGGGAGCGGATGATGAACGGGTCGCGCAGGCCCTTCTCGCCGAGCGTGGACGTCAGGACCGGCTTGCCGTCGTTCAACTCCCGCCACTTCAAAGGGTCGTTGCCCTTGCTGAGGGCCGCGTAGAGCTGCTCGCCGTCGGCCGTGCCCTCGCCGGTGAAGTAGCTGAACATGTAGCCCTTGAGGGCCTCGTTCTTCGGCAGTTCGGGCACCTTCGCGGTGAAGACGCGGGTCTTGCTCGCCTCGCCCTTGGTGACGGTGGCCGTCAGCTCGACGGTGGTGGCTCCCTCGCCGTGCGCGGGGCGGTGGACCACGCCGTCGGCGGCGATGACGTCCGGGGTCGCGGAGGACCAGGTGACGTCGGTGCCATAGGCGCCCGTCGCCGGGAGGGTGAGGTTGCCGCGTACGTCGTCGAGGTTGTGGACGGCGAGGGCTTCGGCGGCCTGTTCCGTGGCGGTCCGGTCGTCGAAGTCGGGGAGCACCGTGACCTCGAAGGTCCTGGTGTCGGTCACGGTGCCCTTCTTCAGGGTCGCCGTGAGTGTGGCGTGGGCGTCGGGTTGACCGGCGGCGGGGCGCGTGACCTTGCCGGTGTCCGAGACGACGGACGGGGCGTCGCTCGCCCAGCTGATCGAGGAGCCTCCGGCCGTGCCGGTCTTCGGCAGGTCGAGGTCGGCCGTGACGGCGCCGGTGTCACCGAGGCTCAGCGCGGCCTTGTCGTCGGCGACACCCTGCGTGGCGACGGGGAGGGAGAGCTGCTCGACCTCGGAGTCGGCGAGGGCACGGTCGTATACCCGGAAGTCGCGGATGCGGCCCTTGAAGAGCTTGTCGCCGGAGTAGACCGACTTGCCTATGTGGTTGGCGGTGGTGGTGCCGGAGCCGATGGCGCCGGGGGTGGTGGTGACCGAGGTGTTGCGGCCGACCTCGACGCCGTCCTCGTACAGCACGCCCGTGGTGCCGGTCTGGGTGTAGGTGAGGTGCTTCCAGACCGAGCGGGTGAGGTTGTGGGAGTCGGCGGGCCTGGTGGTCTGCTCCGTCGACCAGTTGCCGGTCGCGAGGGACGTCCGGTAGGAGTTGCCGGTGGTGAAGAGGTAGCCGTCCCCGTTGCCGCCGCTGGAGTTGCCGAAGCCGTAGAGGAAGTACGGCGTGCTCTGCGCGGAGTCGATCCGCACGTCCAGCGAGACGGTGATCGCGTCCAAGCCCTTCATGACGTCGTTCGGCACCTTGATGTAGGTGTCCGAGCCGTTGAAGGCGAGCCCCTGACCGGTGCCCGACCAGTCGGCGGTGCCGTTCACGGTGGCGTCGCGGCCGTTGCCCGAGGCGTCGGAGACGCTGCTGCCGGAAGCGGCGTCGAGCTTGTACCAGAGGGCGAGACCGTCGGTGACCTCGGCCGCTTCGGCCTGGTCGGCGGCCTGCGCGGGGAGGGTCGGTGCGGCGAGTCCCAGCAACAGCGACGCGGCGGTCAGCCCGGCGATTCGGCTCGCCAGACGTCTCGTGCGGACACGGACGTGTGCGATGTACGGCATGTGGATTTCCCTGCTGAGGCATGGCGGGGCCTCGGCCATGGGCACCCTGCCGTTTCGGCTGTGTGACGTCGTGTTGCGAGAGTGTCAATCGGGGTGTGGCACAGCGTCAAGAGGTTTCGAACAATGTCCGACTGGTCGAACGGGCTGGTGGGCGGCGATGTGACGGGCGTGGCGGTCAGTAAGGAGCCGGCAGGGTCAGCGATCGCGCCGGGCGCGGCGTGACTCAGCCAGCACGGGCAGCAGGGGCAGCAGCGAGACCGCCACGACGACGGCGACCAGCAGCAACAGGTAGTCGTCGATGTCGGGGACGGAGGCCCCGAGGGCGTAGCCGGCCAGGACGAGACTCTGCGACCAGAGCAGGCCGCCGACGATCTGCCAGATCGTGAAGGTCCGCGTGGGCACGCCGAGCGCACCGGCTGCCGGGTGCAGGACCGTCCGCACCATCGGGATGAAACGGCCGATCACCAGGGCCTTGCCGTAGCCGTACCGGGCCAGCAACCTCTCAGCCCGGGCCGCCGTCTCCCGTACGCGACGTCTCTCGGTGCGGGCCAGCAGGGGCCGCCCGCCGTGCCGCCCGAGCAGGAAACCGACCTGGCCGCCCGCCACGGCGCCGACGGCCGCGCACAGCAGCACCTGCCACAGCACCAGCCGTGGCGCCTGCTCGGCGGTCCCCGCGCACAGCACACCGGCCGGGAAGAGCAGCGTGTCGCCGGGCAGGAAGAAGCCGAACACGAGCAGACCCGACTCGGCGAAGATCACCACGAGGACACCGAGGGCACCGAAGGTCGCCAGCACCGAGGCGCCGTCCATCGGGTTGACGGCGAGCATCGGATGGACGGTGCTCACCGGGCCGACGGTGATCATCGGGCTGGTGATCATCGCCATCACCTCCCGGCCGTCCTCGTCGGTCGCCCTCCTCAAGCATCGCGTGCGTGCGGCGCGGGCGCCTGTTCCGGCGGTGGCGTCGTCGGGGACCGTCGCTACCGGGAGGCCAAGGGGCGACTTTCGCACAGCGCCGTGCGGACGGCGGCCTTCATGTCGTCGCTCTGCGCGTCCGAACCGCCCGGGCCGAGGTTCACCATGACCGTCGCCTGCCTGCCGTCGATCGTGGCACCGCCCGCTGTCTCGTACCCGGGGAAGTCGCCGGTGTGCCCCCAGTAGAGGCCGCCGCAGGGCAGCGGCCTGCTCTCCAGGCCGAGGCCGTACGCCCGGCCGTCCGCGTTGCCCGTCGGCCGGGTCCTCGTCATCTCCCGGAGCTGGGCCGGGGGCAGTAGCTTGCCGCGTACGAGTGCGTCCAGGAACCGGTTGAAGTCGGTACCGCTGGAGATCATCTCGCCGCCCGCGCCGCCGACCGACGGGTTGATCGCGGTGATGTCGATGAGCGGCGCGTCCTCGCCCGGACGCGCGTACCCGCGCGGGTGCGGCCCCGGGATCGCCGGGTCGTCACCCGGCACATACGTCTCCCGCAGGCCGAGCGGCGAGATGATGCGCCGGCGGATCTCCTCGGCGTACGAGTGACCGGTCACCTCCTCGATGATCATGCCGGCCAGCAGGTAGCCCGTGTTGGAGTAGCGCCAGCCCTTGCCGGGCTCGAAGGTCGGAGGGTGGGCGAGCGCGAGGTTCACGAGGTCACGGGTGTCGTGGTGGGCCAGCGGGTCCTTGAGGATCTCCTGCGGGCTGAGATGGTCGAGGACGTCGGGCACGCCGCTGGTGTGCTGGAGCAGCTGACGGACGGTGATCACACGCCCGTCGTTGCCGTTTCCCCGGACGACGCCGGGCAGATGGCGCTCCACCGGTGCGTCGAGGGCGACGCGACGCTCTCCCACCAGTTGGAGCATGACCGTCGCCACGAACGGCTTGGTCATGCTGCCGATCCGGAACCTGCTGTCGCCGCGCACCGGCGCGCCGCTGCGCACATCGGCGACACCGCTGGTCAGCACCGTGCTGCCGGTCCGGTCCCGCACTTCGGCGAGCGCTCCCGGTCCGCCGTCGACCGTGGTCAGCCGGTGCAGGAGTTCGTGCAGCCGAGTGTGGTGGGTGGGGTGGGTGGGGCGGGTGGTTCGGACGGCGGCGTCAGCCGTCGGCGCGCCCACCGGGACACCGACCCCGACGCCGACCGCCACGGACAACGCCAGTAAGCCACCCCTCGCACGCTTGCGCCTGATCACATGTTCCCCCTTGCCTCGATCCGACCGACGACCGATGACCGACGACGGACCCTGCCTCGACGTACCACCCACGATGTCCGTGGAGTGCGGGTCGGCGCGATGGGGTGACCATCCGGATCGAAGGTGGGGCTAACCCCCGGCTCCGTGCGCCCGCCGGTCGAGGACGAGACGCACGCCCTGCGGCCGCATGGTCATCCGCAGCAGCGGTTCGGGCCTGCTGCCCGGCAGCGGCCGTACCCGCCACCGGCGCAGCAGCACCGCGAGCGCCACCTGTGCCTCGGCGAGCCCGAACGCGTCGCCGATGCAGCGGCGGGCGCCCGCGCCGAACGGCAGGAACGCCTCCCGCTGACGGCGCTCGACTCGTGCGTCGAGCCAACGGTCGGGATCGAACCGCTCGGGCTCGGCGAACACCGCCGGGTCGCGGTGCAGGGAGTAGGGGCTGAACAGCACCCCCGCGCCGGCGGGCAGTCGATGACCGCCCAGTTCGGTGTCGACGAGGGTGACGCGGCTGAGCAGCCACACAGGAGGGTGCAGCCGCAGCGACTCGCTGAGCACGCGCTTCATGTGGGCCAGGCGGTGCAGATCCTGGTGGGTGACGGGGCGGTCGCCGAGCACGGCGGACAGTTCGGCCTCCAGCCGCTCGTACTCCCGCGGGTTGCCGGTCAGCAGGTGCAGGGTCCAGGACAGCAGGCCCGCCATGGTCTCGGTGCCGCCGATGAAGAACGTGATGACCTGGTCGTACACCTCCTCCTCGGTGTGGGCCGCCGGGCGGTCTGGGGGTACCAGCGCCGACATCAGGTCACCGTGGTCGGTGCGGTCGCTCATACGGCGCCGCACCATCGCGCCGACCGCCTGGCGGGTCTCGCGGGCGGCCCGTGCGTAGCGGAGGTTCTCCAGGGTCGGCAGCCGGTTGCTGCCCGGCACCATCATGTGGGTCGCCAGGGCGGAGAGCAGGAGCGGCACACTGCGCTGGACGGCCTCGACGGCCTGCCGGTCCTCGGGTGCGAGAAAGAGGGTCCGGGCCAGGACGGCGACCGCGAAACGCTTCATCTCCGTGTACGCGTCGATGACCTGTCCGGGCTGCCAGGCCGAGGACACCTCGAGCGCGCAGTCGCGGAACCGCTCGGTGTGCCGGGGCAGCCGGTGGCGGGCGAACACCGGCCGCAGCAGGGCGCGCATCGGGCGGTGCGGCCCGGCCGGAGCGGTGGAAAGACCGTTGCCCACGAGCTGGGCGGCCTGGTCGAAGAAGGGGCCGCCCTTGTCGAACTCCCCTCCGTTGCCCGCCACCAGCATCCGCTGGACGAGTTCGGGGGAGTTGACCACGTACACCGGGGTACGCCCCAGCCGGATGCGCACCACCGGCCCCAGCGCACGCAGGTCTTCGAGGAAGCCCAACCGGTCGCGGGCCAGCCGGCCCGAGTGGCCGATGAGGGGGAGCGCTCCTGGAGCGGCGGGCGCAGTGCCGGTCTTGACCACCGAGGACCTCGCAGTGCCGTGGCGGGCCGTTTCCCGCGACCATCCCCGGAACTACGTGGCCCATGCAAGCGCACCCGCGGGCGCTTGAGGCACACGCGTGACGAGGAAGTGCGCATGGGTGAACACGGAGCACTTGCCGGTCCACCCGCGCGCCCTCGCCTCATCCAGGGCAAAAAAAGTTCGGACGGCGATGTCGAGAACCCGTGACCGGCTCCGTCCCCGTGGTGAAGGCGACCAGAATGGGTCGCACCAGCATCGAGGAGAGATCACGATGGCCAAGTACCTGCTGCTGAAGCACTACCGCGGCGCCCCGGCTGCGGTCAACGACGTGCCGATGGACCAGTGGAGCCCGGAGGAGATCTCGGCCCACGTGCAGTACATGAACGACTTCGCGGCCCGGCTGGAGAAGACCGGCGAGTTCGTCGACGGTCAGGCACTCGCCCCCGAGGGGAAGTGGGTCCGGTACGACGGTGAGGGGCGCCCGCCGGTCACCGACGGGCCGTTCGCCGAGACCAAGGACCTCATCGCGGGCTGGATGGTGATCGACGTCGACAGCTACGAGCGTGCCGTCGAGCTGGCCGGGGAACTGTCTGCCGCCCCCGGGGCGGGCGGGAAGCCGATCCACGAGTGGCTGGAGGTGCGCCCGTTCCTGGGCGCGCCGCCCACCATCTCGGAGTGCGCCTTCCATGGATGAGGCTCTGCTTCGGAGCCTTACGCCCGGCGTGCTCACCGTCCTCGTCCGCCGCGGAGCCGACTTCGCGGCGGCCGAGGACGCCGTGCAGGACGCGCTCGTCGAGGCGGTCCGCGTCTGGCCGGCCGACCCTCCGCGGGATGCGAAGGGCTGGCTGGTCACCGTGGCCTGGCGCAAGTTCCTCGACGCGACCAGGGCGGACACCGCCCGCCGCCGGCGCGAGGGCCTCGTGGACGACGAGCCGGCACCCGGGCCCGCCGCCTCGGTGGACGACACCCTCCAGCTCTACTTCCTGTGCGCCCACCCGTCGTTGACGCCGTCGTCCGCCGTCGCCCTCACGCTGCGCGCCGTCGGCGGGCTGACCACCCGCCAGATCGCCCACGCCTACCTGGTGCCCGAGGCGACCATGGCGCAGCGCATCAGCCGGGCCAAGCGCACCGTCTCCGGCGTACGGTTCGAACGGCCCGGCGACGTCGCCACCGTGTTGCGCGTCCTCTACCTGGTCTTCAACGAGGGTTACTCCGGCGACCTCGACCTCGCCGCCGAGGCCATCCGGCTCACCCGGCAGCTCGCGGCCGCGATCGACCACCCCGAGGTGTCCGGGCTGCTCGCCCTCATGCTGCTCCACCACGCCCGGCGTGCGGCTCGGACCGCGCCCGACGGCAGCCTGGTGCCGCTCGCCGAGCAGGACCGGGGCCGGTGGGACACCGCGTCGATCGCCGAGGGCGTCGGGATCCTGCAGGCGGCCCTCGCCCGCGACCGGCTGGGCGAGTTCCAGGCCCAGGCCGCCATCGCCGCCCTCCACGCCGACGCGCCCACCGCCGAGGAGACCGACTGGGTACAGATCGTCGAGTGGTACGACGAACTCGCGCGCCTCACCGACAGCCCGGTCGTCCGGCTCAACCGCGCGGTCGCCGTCGGCGAGGCCGACGGAGCACGTGCGGGGCTTGCGGCGCTCGCGGCACTGGACGACTCACTGCCCCGCCACACCGCGGTGGCGGCGTATCTCCACGAGCGTGACGGCGACTTGGCGAGAGCGGCACGGCTGTACGCCGAGGCGGCCGGCAAGGCGCCCAACCTCGCCGAACGCGACCACCTGACCCGCCAGGCCGCCCGCCTCAACGCCCGCCTCAACGCCGGGAGTTGTTGACGGGGCACGCTCGCGGCGACGTCACCGCGGAACCGAGCGGCGTCAGTCGGCGAACCCGTCCCGCACGGCGTCGAAGACGGGACGGTACGTCGCCCACTGGGCGTCCGGGGCCGACAGGTAGATGTCGTACTCCCGGCCGCCCGGAGTGCCGTATCCGAGGTCGATGGCGCGGAAGGCGCGGGCGCGGCCCTGGAAGGTGAACTCCCACACCGCGGCCGGCTTCTCCCTGAAGGTGGTCTTCTGCATGCGCAGCCTGCGGTACGTGGGGTAGTTGGCCTTGGTGTTGGCCTCGATGTCCTTGAAGTGGTCGACGGGGTGCGAGCCGGCCGGGTCGACCATGCCGATGGTGAGGCCGGCCAGACCGGTCGGATCGGTGTAGGTGACCTCGTCGCTCGGGCCCTTCTTCGCCTGCCAGCCGTCCGGCACGGGGAAGGAGACGCCGAGCTGTTGATTGCGGACCAGGTGGTAGCCGTCGGGGACGGGGGAGGGGGCGGCCGATGGAGTGGTGGTGCTGCCGGTCGCCCGGGTGTCCGGCGTCGCCCCGTCGTCGTGCGAGGACGTGTAGAGGGCGATCGCGGTGGCGGCCGCGGCCAGGACGGTCACCAGGGACACCACGGACACGAAGACGCGCCGCCCCCGCTTCCCGCCCTGACGGCGATCCCCTTCGCCCCTTTCCGACGGCGGTACGGGCGGGGCCTGTCGCGTCCGGGACGTCCGGGACGTCCCGGACGCCTCCGGGTTGCCGTCGGGCCCGTCGTGGGCGACGGCGGAAACGGCGGCCGGCGACGCGACCGACGGGCCGCCGGACCAGGTGGCTCGCAGCGCGCGCTCCGTCTGCTCCGCCGTGGGCCGGTCCTCGGGGTTCTTCGACAGCAGGGTCTCGATGAGCGGTTCCAGCGGACCGGCCTGCCGCATCGGATCCAGCGGCTCGACGGCGATGGCGTACGCCGTCTCCATGGCGGTGTCCCGGCGGTACGGCGGGCGGCCCTCGACCGCCTGGTACAGCGTCGCGCCCAGCGACCACAGGTCGGAGGAGGGGCCGGGCTTCTGACCGCGGACCCGCTCCGGGGCCATGAAGTCGATCGAGCCGACCATCTCGCCGGTCTGCGTGAGCGTCGAGGCCCCGGCGGTCAGCGCGATGCCGAAATCGGTGAGGACGACCCGGCCTCCCTCGCCGAGCAGGACGTTGCCGGGCTTGATGTCGCGGTGCAGGACACCGGCGGCGTGCGCGGCCCGGACGGCGGCGATCATGCCGAGGCCGATACGGGCGGCCTCCTCCGGCGGCAGGGTGTGGCCGCTCTTCAGGACATCGGCCAGGGTGGGCGCGGGCACGTACTCCATGACCACGCAGGGCCGTCCGTCGTCCTCGACGACGTCATGCACGACGACCACGTTGGGATGGACGACCCGGGCGGCGCTGCGCGCCTCGCGGCGGGTGCGCTCGTACAGCGTGGCGACCTCGCCGTCGGACAGGTGCGGTTGCGCGTGGAGCTGCTTGAGCGCGACCTGGCGACCGAGCACCTCGTCCTCGGCCCGCCACACCGTGCCCATGCCACCGCTGCCGATGCACTCGACGAGCCGGTAGCGCCCGGCGACCAGCCGCCCTTCGTCCGACACAGCCCTGACCTCCGCCCGCTCTGCCCCCTTCGTGCCACTTAGCCATGCACACTAACCGACCTGGTCAAGAGACCGGGCGGAGGGCCGGACCGGGCCGCGCGGGTACCGAGTCGAGGACGCGCTCGATCCGGGATGTCCTGGTCACGGGGACGGCCTCCGGCACTCCGGCGCCGGATGCCATGTCGCTCCATGGACACAGGACACGACGCCGAGCCGTGATCGGCCCGGTCGCCGTGCCGAGACGTGGCACACGCGCGGCGGACGATCGCCGCCCTCGCCTAGGGTGCGACGTCCTCCAGGCTGCGCCCGCTCGTCTCCTCCGCCCCGGCCCTTGCCGTCAGGGAGCCGACCAGGGCGACGGCGGCCAGCGTCACGAAGACCGTGCCGATCGCGCCGCCCGCGTAGACCGCGCCCACGACGATGGGGCCGAGGATGATGCCCAGGCGGTTCATGGCGCCGCCCAGACTGACGCCCAGCGCCCTGATCCGGGTCGGGAAGAGCTCGGGCGTGTAGACGTAGAGGCAGATGTTGCAGCCGAAGAGGAAGACGGCGGCAAAAGACGTCCAGGCCAGGACGCCGATCGCGGTGCCGGTGGCCGTAAGGCCCAGGACGAGCAGACACACCGCCGCGGCGCTCAGGCACCAGATCACCGTGTTGCGCCGGCCGACCCGGTCGACGGTGAGGGCGACGATCAGGCAGCCGAGCAGGCCCGCGCAGCTGGTCACCGTCGAGTAGAGGAGGGCCGTCGAGAGGTCGAGGTGGAAGCGGGTGCCGTAGATGGTCGGCAGCCAGGACGTGATGCCGTAGTTCACGAAGTAGCCGGTGAACCAGAGCAGCCCGACGATGATCATGCGCTTGCGGTACCTGCCGCTCAGCAGTTCACCCAGGCCGCCCTTGCCCTGGGACGGCGGGGCGGACGGCGCGGGCAGCGGATCCGGCAGCGGGGCACCGGTGATCTTCTCGACCTGCGC
Source organism: Streptomyces sp. NPDC051738 (assembly GCF_044453205.1). Lineage (NCBI taxonomy): Bacteria > Bacillati > Actinomycetota > Actinomycetes > Kitasatosporales > Streptomycetaceae > Streptomyces > Streptomyces sp. NPDC051738. The sequence continues at coordinate 158,344 of NZ_JBITCM010000005.1, forward strand.
CTCGATCGACGCCATCGTGGCGAGGGCCTTCTCGTGCTGTCCGTGGTCGGCGAGCCAGCGGGGGGACTCGGGTACGTAGCGGAGGATGACCAGGCACAGGACCGCGGGAATCGCCGCCAGGCCGAACATCCAGCGCCAGCCCAGCAGCGGCACCAGCCAGTAGGCGACGAGTGCTCCGGCGGTGAGGCCGGCCGGGAAGACCAGTTCGAAGAGGAGGACGAAGCGGCCGCGCTGGTGGGCGCGGGTGATCTCCGCGATGAAGGTGGCCGCGATGGGTACCTCGCCGCCGATGGCCATGCCCTGGACGAAGCGGATCGCCATGAACGGCTCGGGCGTGGTGCACAGGGTCAGCGCGAGGTTGCAGAGGCTGGCCAGGGCGATACAGGCGGCGATGACCTTGACCCGCCCTATTCGGTCGGCGAGCCGGCCCGACACCAGTGCGCCGACGAGCATGCCGATCGATCCGACGGTCATCAGGGCGGTGGTGTGACCGGTGCCCAGGCTCCACTCGGTGCGCAGCTGGGGGAGGGCGTAGGCGATCAGGAGCTGGTCGAAGGCCTCGAAGAAGGTGGCGGTTCCGATGATGAGCCGGACCATCACCTGCCAGCGGCACAGGGGCAGGCGTTCGAAGCGGGCGCCGATGTCGGCCGCGAGCGGGGGTGCGTCGCCTGGTCGATCTGCGGCGGCGCGGTGTGCGTCGAGCGTCATGGCTGGTCTCCGGATCCGTACGGCGGTGGTGGGGGACGGGACCGCACGGGAGGGTTCGGGCCGCGAGGGTACGACGGTATACGTGTACCGGGCAGCGGTAAGGGCGGGTACGGGGACGGCGGGCCGGAACGAGGGGCTGTGCGAGCTGCGCCGCCACCCCAGTCTGTAAGCGCTGAACATCTCAGCGCTTAATGTTCTACCGGCAGTCCACCGAGGTTAGGCAAGCCTTATCCCTGACCTGGAAGAAATTTCTCCGGCGGGACCCCCTTGCGCCCAAAATAGTTAAGCCCTTAGATTTCTAGTACTTCGACATCGCAGCCGGGGCCGAGTGCCCGCCGTGTCGGAGGTCACCCGTACAGCCCTCATCCGGAGGTCCCCATGCCGCGCATCCCTGCCGACGAGATCCTCATCGCGGGCCACTGGCGACGCGGCCGAGGCCTGCCCATCCACACCGTGAACCCGGCCGACGGCACCGTCATCACCACAGTCCACGCCGCCTCGAAGGACGACGTGGAGGAGGCCGCACGTGCCGCCGCCGCGGCCGCCGCCGCACCCCGCTGGCGCGACCTCCTGCCCCACGAGCGGGCCCGCGTCCTGAACCGGATCGGCGACGTGATCGAGGAGAACGCCGGGGAGCTGTCCGCGTTGCAGACCGCCGACACCGGCAAGACCCTCGGCGAGACCCGCGCCCTGGCCCTGAGCGCGGCCGGCACCTTCCGGTACACGGCCGCGGCGTTGGAGACGGCCGAGGACGCCCTCACACCGGCGCGTGGCCCGTACGTGACGATGAGCGTGCACGAGCCGATCGGCGTCGTCGGCGCGATCAACCCGTGGAACTCGCCGATCGCCTCCGACGCGCAGAAGGTCGCGCCCGCACTGGCCGGCGGGAACGCCGTACTGCTCAAGCCCGCGGAGTGGACGCCACTGGTCTCCCTCGCCTTCGGCCGCCTCGTCCACCAGGTGCTCACCGACTCCGGGCTGCCCCCCGAGCTGGTGGCCGTCCTGCCGGGCAAGGGCAGCGTCGTGGGCGACGCGATCGTCCGGCACCCGCTCGTCGGACGGATCGGCTTCACCGGCGGAACCGGCACCGGGCGCGGCATCGCCCGTATCGCCGCCGACAAGCTGATCCCCGCCTCGCTCGAACTCGGCGGCAAGTCGCCGACGATCGTGCGCGAGGACGCGGACGTCGAACAGGCCCTCGCGGGCGTGATGTACGGGATCTTCTCCTCCAGCGGACAGTCCTGCATCGCCGGATCGCGGCTCTTCGTCCACTCGTCGCTCTACGACGCCTTCGTCGGCGAACTCGTCGAACGCGTACGGAAGTTGCGCGTCGGAGTCGGCACCTCCCCGGACACGCAGGTGGCACCACTGGTGCACCACAAGCACCGCGACGCGGTCGCCGCCTACGTCGACCTCGCCCGCGAGGAGGGCGGCCGGGTGCTCTGCGGTGGCGCCGTACCCGAGGGCGAGCCGTATGCGAACGGGGCCTACTACCTGCCGACCGTGATCGACGGGCTGCCCAACTCCGCGCGCACCTGCCAGGAGGAGATCTTCGGCCCCGTACTCGTCGCGCTTCCCTACGACGACGAGGACGAACTCGTCACCCAGGCCAACGACTCCGTCTTCGGACTCGCCTGCGGCATCTGGACGCGGGACCTGCGCGCCGCCTGGCGGCTCGGGCGGCGGATCGAGGCAGGGACCGTGTGGATCAACACCTACAAGCAGTTCTCCATCTCCACCCCCTTCGGCGGGATGAAGGAGTCCGGCCTCGGCACCGAGAAGGGCCGCGACCTGATCCGCGCCTACCAGCGGCAGAAGTCCCTGTACTGGGGCGCCGACAGCACGCCGCTGCCGTGGGCCAACTGACGTATCTGTCTGGGAGATTTCCTATGAACCGCCCCCCGATGAACCGCCCCTCGCTGAACCAACCCCCGATCGCCCGGCTGCGCGCGCTGCGCTCGGTCGAGCTGCTCACCCCGAACTTCGCCGAGGCCGCCGACTTCTACGAGGAGGTGTGGGGCCTGGAGGTCGTCGAGGCCGGACACAGCGCGAGCTGGCTGCGCGGCACCGGCGCGGAGCACCACGCCCTGCAACTGACCCGCGCCGAGAGGATCGGCCTGGGCCGGCTCGCCTTCGCCGTCGGCACACCCGCCGAGGTGGACGAGGCCGCGCGCCGACTTCAGGCGCGGGGGATCGTGCTCGTCAGCGCGCCCGGCCCCCTGGACCAGGTCGGCGGCGGCTACGGCCTGAGGTTCCACGACCTCGACGGACGGCTGATCGAACTCTCCGCCGACACCTGGGCGGTCACGGCGCGAGGCCGCGACGAGGCACTGCCGGTCGGCGTCACGCACGCGGTCCTCAACACCACCGACATCGACGCCTCCGTCGCCTTCTACCGCGAGGTGCTCGGCATGCGGGTCTCGGACTGGTCCGAGCACCAGATGGCGTTCCTGCGCTGCAACGCCGACCACCACTGCATCGCCTTCAACCAGGCGCCGTGGGTCTCCCTCAACCACGTGGCGTACGAGATGAGTTCGCTCGACCACTTCATGCGGGGGCTCGGCCGGCTCAAGCACCACGGGATCAACCCCGAGTGGGGACCCGGCCGGCACGGACCCGGCGACAACACCTTCTCCTACTTCACCGACCCCAGCGGCCTGGTGTGCGAGTACACCTCCGAGGTCGCGCAGGTCGTCGAGGACACGTGGATCTGCCGGACCTGGCGGCGCACGCCCGAACTGTCCGACACCTGGGGTACCGCGGGCCCCCCGTCGAAGCTGATCCGCGCCCACATGGCGGGCACGCCCGACGGCAGCCCCGTCCTCCCGCCCGTCGACGCCGAAGGAGTCACAGCATGAGCAGGGTTCGCAAGGTCGGTCTCATCGGCTGGGGTGCCATCGGCCGGGTCGTCGGCAGCGCGATCGCGGCCGGCGAGGTACCGGGTGCCGAACTCGTGGCCGTCGTCGACAACCGGCCGCTCGGGGACGCGGTGCCCGCACCGCAGATGACCGTGGACGAGGCACTGGAGTGCTGCGACCTGATCGTCGAGGCCGCCGGACAGGGCGTCGTCCGGGGCTGGGGCGAGACGATCCTCGCCTCCGGCACCGACCTCCTCGTGGCCTCCACCGGTGCCCTGACCGACGAGGAACTGTCGAAGAAGCTCCTGGCCACCGGGCCGGGCCGCGTCTACTTCACCGGGGGAGCGGTCGGCGGACTCGACCTGCTCCAGGCGGTGCGCGCCATGGGACCGCTCGGCGAGATCAGGCTGACCACCACCAAGCTGCCCTCGACCCTCGAACAGCCCTGGATGGACGAGGACATGCTGGCCGTGATGCGCTCGGCGACCGGGCCCGTCGAGGTGATGCGCGGCACCGCGCGCGAGGTGCCGGTCAAGTTCCCCAAGTCGACCAACGTCGCCGCCTCCGTGGCGCTCGCGGTCGGCGACCTGGACGCGGTGCGGGTCAGTGTCGTCGCCGACCCGGCCGCCGTGCACACCTCGCACGTGATCGAGGCGAACGGACCGCAGGGCTCGTACCGCTTCGAGGTGCGCCATCAGCCGGACGCCGCCAACCCGGCCACCAGCCAGGTCGTCCCCTACGCCGTACTGCGCTCGCTGGCGGCCCTGGCCGGACGCTCGGGCCAGATCCTGTGACCGCGTACGACATCGCCGGGCTGCACCTGGAGCGGGCGGGCACCGACGGTCCGCTCGTGCTGTGCCTGCACGGCATCGGCTCGTCCTCGGCCGCCTTCGCACCGCAACTGGAGGCGCTCGGGCGCGACTTCCGGGTGCTGGCCTGGGACGCCCCGGGCTACGCCAAGTCGGCCGACCCCGACGGGGCGCTCACGCTGGACGACTTCGCGGACACCGCCGCCGAGGTCATCCGCGCACACGGCGGCCGGGCCCACGTCGTGGGCGTCTCCTGGGGCGGCGTGATCGCGCTGCGGCTCGCCACCCGCCACCCGGACCTCATCGTCTCGCTCACCGTCGCCGACTCCACCCCCGGCTCGGCGACGAGCCCCGAGAAGGCCGCCGGGATGCGCGCCCGCGTCTCCGAACTCGCGGAGCTCGGGCCACGTGCCTTCGCCGAGCGGCGCGGCCCCCGTCTGGTGTCCCAGGACGCGCCGTACGAACTCGTCCAGCGCGTAGTCGACACCATGGCCGGCTCGATCCGCCTGCCCGGCTACGGCCACGCGGCCGAGTCCATGGCCACCACCGACCTGCGCGGCGAACTCGCCCGGGTCACCGCGCCCACCCTCGTCCTGTGCGGCGACCAGGACCGCATCACCGGTCCCGAAGTCTCACAGGTCCTGGCCGGCGGTCTGCGCAAGACCGCGTACGTGATCGTCAAGGACGCCGGTCACCTGGCCAACCAGGAGCGGCCCGAGCACTTCAACGCCTGGCTGCTCTCCCACCTGCACATCGTCACCAACGCCAAGACCAGCAAGGGATGACCACCATGCCGCTGACCACCACCGAATACGACAACGGCGGAGACCTCGCCAAGTACGCCGACGCCCTCATCGCCACCAAGGACTCCCGCGAGCCCGACTGGGGCACCCTGTCCTTCCAGGAGAAGGCCGGCCCGCAGTACAAGCGCGCACAGATCCGCTACGTCGGCTCCGGCGCCACCGGCAACCACGAGAACGACAACCGCATCCTCCCCTCCGGCGGCTTCACCTTCTCCAACATGCTGCTGCCGCCCGGCGCCGAGGGCCCGGCCCACACCCACCACGACGTCGAGGAGGCCTTCTTCGTCCTGGAGGGCCAGGTCCGCGTCGGCATCCACCGCGGCCCCGACGAGGTCGAGTACCGCACCCTCGGCTACCGCGACATGATCGTGGTGCCGGCCGGGGTGACCCGGTCCCTGAAGAACGAGGGCGACACCGACGCGCTCTTCTGCGTGATCATCGGCACGCAGAAGCCGCAGGTGCCGACCTACCCCGAGTACTCGCCGCTGTACGGCGTCACGCGTGACTGAGCGGCCCCGCACGGTCGTCGTCACCGGCGGGGGCCGTGGTCTGGGGGAGGCCATGGCCCGCCGGGCAGGCGCGGACGGGTACCGGGTCGTCGTCGCCGAGCTCAACGAGGAGTGGGGCCGGCGCACGGCCGCCGCCATCCAAGAGGCGGGCGGCGAAGCGGAGTTCGCGCCCCTCGACGTCGCCGATCCGGCTTCCGTCGAGGCGCTGGCCGCCCGGCTGGCGCCGTATGGCCCCGTCCACGGGCTGGTCAACAACGCGGCACTCGCCAACGGCGTGGGCGGCAAGTACTTCCACGACATCGACGTCGAGGCGTGGGACCGGCTGATGACGGTCAACGCGCGCGGGCCCTGGCTCGTCGCCAAGCACCTGCTGCCGCTGATGTCGCGCCCGGGCCGCATCGTCAACATCGCCTCGGACGCCGCGCTGTACGGCTCGCCGCGCCTCGCCCACTACATCGCCTCCAAGGGTGCCGTCATCGCGCTGACCCGGGCCATGGCCCGCGAGCTGGGCCCCGAGGGCATCACGGTGAACGCCGTGGCTCCGGGACTGACGGAGGTCGAGGCGACGCGGGACGTACCCGCCGAACGGCACGCGCTGTACGCGCACAACCGGGCCATTCCGCGGTCCCAGCAGCCCGAGGACCTGGTCGGGGCGGTGGCGTTCCTCCTCGGCGCGGAGTCGGGATATCTGACCGGCCAAGTGATCGCCGTCAACGGCGGCTTCACGATGCACTGATCCGCCGTTGCTCCGCCTCTGCCCTACCCCTGCTCCACCTCTGCTCCACCCCTGCTCCACCTCTGCAAGGAGTTCTCATGGACCTCGGCCTCGCCGACCGCACCGTACTGGTCACCGGCGGCAGCTCGGGTGTCGGCCTGGCCACGGTCCGGGCCCTGCTCGACGAAGGCGCCAACGTCGCCACCTTCGGGCGCGACGCCGACCGGCTCGCCAAGGCGGCCGCCCAGCTGGGGGCCAGCTCGGACCGGCTGTTCCGCGGCGTGTGCGACGTACGCGACGCCGACGCCGTGGGCGACTTCGTCGAGCGTGCCGCCGCACACTTCGGCGGACGCCTCGACGCACTCGTCAACAACGCGGGCCAGTCCCGCATGAAGCCGCTCGACGAGACGACCGCCGACGACTGGCGCGACGAGCTGGAGCTGAAGTTCGCCGGGGTGCTCAACCCCCTGGCGTCCGCCCGTCGTTACCTGCGCGCCTCGGACGCGGCCGCGATCGTCAACGTCAACGCCGTCCTCGCCAAGCAACCCGAGACCCGGCTGATCACCACCAGCGCGGCACGCGCCGGGATCCTCAACCTCTCCAAGTCCCTCGCCACCGAACTCGCCGGCGACGGCATCCGCGTCAACTCCGTCTGCCTCGGCCTCATCGACACCGGCCAGTGGACCCGCCGCCACGCCGCCGCCGACAGCGGCCTCGGCTACGAGGAGTGGCAGGCCCGGCTCGCCGCCGACCGGGGCGTCGCGCTCGGGCGGCTCGGCCGCGCCGAGGAGGTCGCCTACGCGATCGTCTCCCTGCTGTCACCGCGCGCCTCCTACATCACCGGAACCAGCATCGACGTCTGCGGCGGAGTCGGCCGCGGCATCCTCTGAGGAGCCCTCCATGACCCCTGTGACCCACCGCAACGGAGGCGAGCTCCTCGCAGCCCACCTCGCCTCACTGGGCATCGACACCGTCTTCGGCATCGTCTCGGTGCACAACCTCCCGCTCGTCGAGGCCATCGACGCCGACCCCGCGCTGCGCTTCGTCCCCGTACGCCACGAGGCCACCGCCGTGAACGCAGCCGACGCCTACGGCCGTGCCCGCGGCGGCATCGGCTGCGCGCTCACCTCGACCGGGACGGGGGCGGGAAACGCCGCCGGATCGCTCGTCGAGGCCCTGGCCTCGGGAACGGCCGTCCTGCACATCACCGGCCAGGTCGAGTCCACATATCTCGGCAGCGGGCGGGGCTTCATCCACGAGACCAAGGACCAGCTCGGGATGCTCACCGCGGTGTCGAAGTACGCCGCGACCGTCACCTCCACCCAGGACGCGGGCCGCATCCTGCGCGAGGCGTCCGTCGCCGCCCTCACCGCACCCGGCGGACCCGCGAGTGTCGAGTGGCCGATCGACCTCCAGTACGCGGCCCAGCACGACACCGGCACGCCCGTCCCGGGCGCCGAGCCGCCGACACCCGACCCCGCCGAGCTCGATGCCGCCCGCGAACTGCTGGCCTCCGCCCGACGACCGCTGATCTGGGCGGGCGGCGGCGCGAACACCGCACGCGCCGAAGTCCTGGCCCTCGTCGAGGCCACCGGCGCCGGGCTGCTCACCTCCAACTCCGGGCGCGGCTGCGTACCCGAGGACCACGACCTGGTCATCGGCAACTTCGCCACCACCCCCGCCGGACGCGCCCTGCTGAAGGACGCCGACGTCCTCGTCACCATCGGCACCCACTTCCGCTCCAACGAGACCGCCGACTACGGCCTCGAACTCCCCGCCGCGCACATACAGATCGACATCGACGCCGCCGCCCTCGGCCGCGTCTACCCGGCCCGCCACGCCCTCCACGGCACCGCGGCCACCGTCCTGCCCCGGCTGACCGCGACGGCGAGTCGCGCCGGCGCCGCCTGGACGGCCCGAATCCGCGAGGTCCGCGACGAGGTGCGCGCCACCCTGCACGACAACATCGGCCCCCAGGCCGCCATCTGCGCCGCCCTCGCCGCCGCCCTTCCCCGCGGTGCCGTCGTCGCCCGCGACGTCACGATCCCGTCCTCCTCCTGGGGCAACCGCCTGCTGCCCATGCACGACCCGCGCGCCAACGTCTTCCCGCGTGGCGGCGGCATCGGCCAGGGCCTGGGCATGGGCATCGGCGCGGCCCTCGCCCGCCCCGAGCAGCCGACCGTGGTCATCGCCGGCGACGGCGGGCTCGCCGTCCACCTCGGCGAGCTGCTCACCCTGGCCCAGGAACGACCGCGGCTGACGCTCGTCGTCTTCAACGACGGCGGCTACGGCGTGCTGCGCAACATGCAGGACAAGTACGGCGAACGCCGCTCCGGCGTCGACCTGTTCACGCCCGACTTCGCGCAGCTCGCCGCCGCCTGCGGGCTCGCGTACGCCCGGATCGCCGACGAGGCCGACGCCAAGGCCGTCATCACGGCCGCCGTGGCCTCCGACGGGCCCACCCTCGTCGAGGTGGACCTTGCCGCGCTCGGTCCGATGAAGAACCCGTTCACCCCGCCCGTGAAGATCCCCACCGCGTAAGGAGGCCCATGTCCATGAGCACCACTGAAGAGCAGGAGTTCGACCTCCTGGTCCACCGCATGACCTGGGAGGCGGAGGGCGTCCTCTCCGTCGAACTGACCCACCCGGACGGCAAGCCGCTGCCCGCGTGGACACCGGGCGCGCACCTGGACCTCCATGTCGGCGGCCACATACGCCAGTACAGCCTGTGCGGCGAACCGGCGGACACCGGCGTGTACCGGCTCGGCATCCTCAACGAGCCTTCCTCACGCGGCGGTTCACGCCACGTGCACACCAAGCTGCGGCCCGGCCACACTGTGCGGGTGGCCGGGCCGCGCAACCACTTCGCGCTCGAACCCGCGGCCTCGTACGTGTTCATCGCCGGCGGCATCGGCATCACTCCAGTCCTCGCGATGGCCGGGCAGGCTCAACGAGACGGCGTGCCCTACCGGTTGGTCCACGGCGGGCGCACCCGTACGTCGATGGCGTTCGGCGGCGAGCTCGCCGCGCTCACCGGCGGCGAGGTGACCCTCGTACCGCAGGACGAGCGGGGTCACATCGACCTGGCGGGCATCCTCGCGGACCTTCCCGCCGACGCGCTGGTGTACTGCTGCGGTCCCGAGCCCCTGCTGAAGGCCGTCGAAGAGGAAGTGCCCGAAGGGCAGTTGAGGGTCGAACGCTTCGCCGCACCGGTGGTCGAACGGCACGGTGACGACAGCGCCTTCGAAGTCGAGTGCCGTACGTCCGGGGTGACCCTGAACGTCGGCCCCGGCACCTCCGTCCTGGAGGCCGCCGAGAACGCCGGGCTGAGCGTCAGCTCCTCCTGCCGCGACGGCATCTGCGGCTCCTGCGAGACCCGCATCCTCGCCGGCACCCCCGACCACCGCGACTTCCTGCTCACCGAGGCCGAGCACGCGGCCGGCGAGACGATGATGATCTGCGTCTCGCGCTGCGCCTCGGACCGTCTTGTCCTGGACCTCTGAAACCCGCGGCCTCTGAACCCCGCGATCTCTAGAACCTGCGATCTCTGAAACCCGCACGGAGAACCGATGCCCGACACCTGGCCCTACCTGGACCCCCACCAGACCCGCGACCACGAGCCCACCCCCTACGAGGTGAAGCTCGCGCACACCCTTGAGGACATCTTCACCAAGGACGGCCACGAACTCACCGACGTGGTCGACGGCCTCAACGCCCGCCGGCTGCACACGCCCACGGGAGAGCCCTGGACCGAGGAGTCCTTCCGCGCCGAGATGCACCGACTGGGAGCCTGAGATGACGCTGTCCACCCACGACACCGCCGAGCACATCTACGCCCACGGCCTGCGCAACCAGTGGCACCCCGTCGTGCCGTCGCACTTCGTCGAGCCCGGCGGCATGCGCAAGGTGACCGCCCTCGGCGAGAACTGGCTGCTGTTCCGCAAATCCGACGGCGCCCTCTCCCTGCTCGCCGACCGCTGCCCGCACCGCGGCGCCCCGCTGTCGCTGGGCAAGCACCTGGGCGACCGCGTCGCCTGCTGGTATCACGGCGTCGAGGTCGACGGCACCGGCAAGGTCACCGCCGTACCCGGCCTGCCGGGCTGCAACCTGGAGGGCAAGACCCTCGTCACCTCGCTGCCCGTGCGCGAGGTCGGCGGCGCGATCCTGGCGTACTTCGGCGACGAGGAGCACCCCGAGCCGGTGGAACTCACCGTGCCGGACCCGTTGGCCGACGACGACGTGTCCGCCTTCCTGTGCTACGCCGAATGGAACGTCCCGTGGCGGTACGCCATGGAGAACCTCCTCGACCCGATGCACGGCGCGTTCCTGCACAGCGAGTCCCACACCATGTTCGACGGCGACACCCAGGCGAAGTTCCGCATCCGGGAGACCGAGCGCGGCTACTTCTTCGAGAAGACCGACCAGCGCGGCGTCAACTTCGACTGGGTCGAGCTGTGCCACACCGGCGTCGACTGGGTGGATCTCACCATCCCCTACCCGCCGTCCGCCGGACCCGGTGGCGCCTTCGGCATCGTCGGCATGGCCTGCCCGGTGGACGCCGAGCGCACCGGCGTCTTCTTCTGGCGCTACCGCAAGGTGCGGGACTGGCAGCGCGACAGCTGGCGCTTCCTCTACAAGACCCTCATCGAGGCCCGCCACTGGGACGTCCTGGAACAGGACCGGATCATGCTGGAAGGCCTGCCCGCGGACGCCGACCAGCACGAGAACCTCTACCAGCACGACCTCGGCATCGTCCGCCTGCGGCGCATGTACCAGGCCCAGGCGAAGGGGCAGTCGACGGCGCGGCCCACCGGTTGAGCGGTGCCCGCGTGGCCGGCTGGGCGTCCCGGGCCGGGGCGCCCTTCGTCTGCCGTCCGGGTCAGCCGGGGTTCGGACCATCCGGACCATCCGGACCATCCGGACCCTCCGGACCGTCCGGACCGGCATCGTCGGACTCCACGATCGAGCGCTCCAACTTGGAGAGCAGACCGGCCAGTTGACGGCGCTCGGCGGGGGACAGTCCGCTCAGCATGCGGCGCTCGTTCTCCAGGTGCGCGGCGAACAGTTCGTTCACCTTCTTCAACCCGGCGTCGGTCAGCCGTGAGTACACGACCCGGCGGTCCTCGGCGTCGCGCTCCCGCACGAGCAGGCCGTCCTTCTCCAGCCGGTCCAGGCGCAGGGTCACACCCGCCGACGAGATGAGCCCCGAGGCGGCGAGCTGCCCGGCGGTGAGCCGGTACGGGGCGCCGGCCCGGCGCAGCGCGGTGAGGACGTCGAACCCGGCGACGGACAGGCCGTGCGCGTCGAGCTGCGAGACCATCCGGGACTGGTACTGCAGATACGAGCGGTGCAGTCGGGCGAGTACCTCCAGCGGCGAGGTGTCCAGCTCGGGCCGCTCACGTGCCCAGGCATCGACAATCCCCGAAACGGCGTCCGGCCGCCGTGCCGCCCTGCGCTGAGCCATGGCTTCCCCTCGGGACACGTATCTGATGTTGAAATCTTAGCCCTAAGGGAAAGCGTGCCTCCTGACCAGGACGGCTTCGCCCAGGACCGGTCGACCTCGGCCCGCGGGGCGTGGTACTCGGCGAACGCGGACTCGACGTCGCCGCGATGCGGGAATCCGTTCAACCACCTGTTGACGCGCGGTCGCCGCCATAGCTCCGACTCGTCCAGGGACCGGCGTCCGGCGGTCGGGATCGTGCGCGGAGTCATTGGTGTCGCGTGTCGCTCACGGTAGCCGCCGCCCCGGAGACACCACCCTCAGCTCTGACTCCCCATCCCCGCAGGCGAGTTGGTGGACATCCACAGCGACCGCTGCTCAGGGTTTGGAGGATCCGCGCTGCAACCCTCGCCAAACGTCGGCCTCATCACGTCCACTACCTGCCTTTCAGGCTGAACGCCCCAGTTGATGACCTAGGAACGGCAACGCGGCGGCCTGTAGGAAAGTTCCAGCGCGACTCAACCCACCAACCGGCCTGCGCCCCGGGGGCATGCACAGCCACGAGCTCGCGGGACGGGGCCTGAAAGGACCATCCAGCGTGTCTGGAAAGACGAAGAGAAGACGCTGCCTGTCCCGAATAACCACCGCCGTCACCGCCGCGGCCCTGTTACTCGGCACCGGCGTGGCGTCTGCCGCCGACGGCCCGGCTCCCGACGGGGTCGGGAACTATGCTCCGTCGTCGCGGCCGGCCGCCGGGCCGGAGAAGGGCACCCGAGCCAATGGCCGCCCCGCGTCGGGGAGCAAGCCGGAAGCCGGACCCACATGGAAGCAGAGCGGCACTGTGTGGCAGGTCGACCGCACCGTGGCGCAGCTGCGCAACTCGGTCACGGACCCGGACGGGGACAAGGCGAACCTCACCTTCGAGGTGTGGACCGTCGACACGGCCGGGAAGCCGAAGGCCAAGCTGAAGCTCACGGGCCAGAACGCCGACCCGGCCAACCAGGGCGACGTGTCCGCCGAGTACGGCGTCATCGTGTCCAAGATGGTGGCCTCGGGGTCGAAGGCCACGGTCACCGTCCCGCACGGCAACCTCAAGCCCGCCACCACCTACGCGTTCCGTACCTCCGCCTACGACGGCTCCCTGTACGAGACGGACTGGTCGCCCTACGCGACGTTCAAGACCCGGGCCCGGCAGGTCGACATCACCCTCCCGGCGCCGAAGAGGGACGCGCCGGACCCGGCGTTCGACACCTCCTGGCAGCCGGTCCCCGGCTGGGGTTCCGTGCAGACCAGGGACGCCGCAGGTGAACGGTACTGTGAGGCGACCGCGCAGGGTGACCGGCTGTGCATCGCCTGGAAGCCGGCCACGAAGGAAGACTTTGCAGCCGCCCGCGAATCCAGGGCGAGGCTGAAGTCCACGCGGGCCGCGAACCCGCCGCTGCACGACTCCTGCGAAGTGGGCGCCGCTCAGGGCACCTACCTGTCGATCTTCACCCGCGACAAGGCGTGCATGTACGGGAAGTTCTCCGTCCAGGTCACCGATGAGGCGGGCCTGGAGGAGAAGGGCTATCAGGAGTTCCTGTACTCCTCTCACATGAGTACGGCGCTGACCGGCACGGAGCTGAAACTGTGGGCCCGTGTCACACCGCTGCCGATGCCCGCCGGACACCTGCCGTTCCCCGCCCAGCCGGGGGCGATCAAGCTGACGATCTCCCCGCAGTGCTCCGCCGGGTGCGCGGACAAACCCTCCTACGCCTGGGACGGCAACCTGATGTGGGGCGGTTCCTACGACATCGACCCCCACGAGGAGACCGCGACGGCCACCGTGCAGTGGTCCGGCGGGGTGCCGGACGAGTCCGGGAAGAAGGACTCCGACCTCTCCCAGGCGCTGGCGTTCGCACCGTACGCGACGTTCTCCACGTCGGTGCCGGAGACGTTCCCCACAGACAACAGTCAGGGTTTCATCGGCAACCCGGTGTTCGTGCGCTGCGACATGGTGTACTCCCCGGCGGGCTGCGTGTTCCGGGACTACATGCCCGGCTATGTGTTCAACACCGCCAAGACCCCGGCGGCCGCCGCGCACGCCTGGCTGATCCAGGCGAAGATCCGCGAAGGCGCGCCACTGAGCTACCTCCCCGACCGCAGGGGCGATACGGGCGAGCACGGTGAGCGCAACAAGTACGGCCGCGACCCCGACGCCAACCGCAGGGTCATCTGCCCGGACGGCTGGGCCGCCAAATCCGGCCACCCGGATACCACACCGGTGACCGACATCTCCGCCAGCGACAAGCCGTCCTGCGACGAGTTCACCTTCGCGGCGAGCTACAACAGCGGCGGAATGCCCTCCGACATGGGCGGCACCAACCCGGTCACCTCGGGCGACAAGTGCGCGCAGACCTACTCGACCAAGCTGTCGGACGGCACTTGGCGGCTGTACGATGACGAGCGCACCGCCGCGCCGACGTGGTCCGAAGTATGCGGCCGGTCCGCGATGTCCGGGTGGGTCAACTCCACCTCGATGAGCCGCTTCCCCACCTTCGCCAAGGATCTCCGGCTGATCGACCAGGACGCGTATTTCGTCAGGACGCCGGGCTTCGACAAGTGCGACGCCTCGAAGCCGACGATCAAGTGCGACATCCGGTAGCACGATACTGACGCACACAGACTGACGCACACCGCATGTGCGGCCCGGGGCCGGTCACAGGGCCGACCCCGGGCGGCGCCACACCGGAGAACGGAGACACGCAGTGAGTTCCGGCGGGATCACATGGATAGCCGACGAGGACATCTCCTGGCTCGGCTACTACATCAAGCTGGCCCGGGGTCTGACCGGCGAACAGCTCGCCGCCCGCCTCGCCGCTCCCCACGGCCCCGTACCGGTCCAGGCCACCACCGGGCCGCAGGCCGAAGAGCTCATCGACGGTCTCGACGCGGAGCGCGGCGACGCCGACAGCATCGCCGTCCGCTACGGCGACCACGCCGGCCTGGGCTTCGCCATTGCCTACGGCCACTGGCCGTCCGTCCTCGGGCCCGCGTACCACGACGGGACATCCCGAGACGGGGTCCACGTCTTCGAGTTCTACTACGAGAAGCAGAACCCGAAGGTCCCGCCACCCGCATTCGCCTACTTCCACGACGACCACTATGTGTGCGGCTTCGACATGTACATGCACACCTGGTCGCAGGACATCACCGGCCCCGGCGCCGACCTCGTCCGCGCTGACATCGTCGCGGCCGGAATCCCGGAGGAGAGCGAGAGGGACACGGCGCACCGTGCCTCTCTCGCCGTTCTGGAGCAGCGCTTCGAACTGGCGCTGCCGCGTGATCTGATCCTCGACGCGTCCCTGCCCACTGCGCTCGTCAGAGGGCAGCAGCCGCGCTGAGCCGTCCCCGTGATCGCAGGCGGCCCCGCGGCCTTCGACGTCTCCACGCTCTAGAAGAAGCCAAGTTTCCGAGGGCTGTAAGAACAGAGAATGTTCTTGGTCTGCTGGTAGTGCTCCAGCATCATCTTGTGCGTCTCACGCCCGATGCCCGAGCCCTTGTAGCCGCCGAAGGCCGCGTGCGCCGGGTAGGCGTGGTAGCAGTTCGTCCACACGCGCCCCGCCTGGATGGCGCGGCCGGCGCGATACGCGGTGTTGATGTCCCGTGTCCACACGCCCGCACCAAGGCCGTACAGCGTGTCGTTGGCGATCTTGATGGCGTCGTCGAAGTCGTCGAACGACGTCACCGAGACGACCGGCCCGAAGATCTCCTCCTGGAAGATCCGCATACGGTTGTCGCCCTCGAAGATGGTCGGCTGAACGTAGTAGCCGCCCTTCAACTCGCCGTCGTGCTCGATACGTTCGCCCCCTGCGAGGACCCGGGCGCCTTCCTGGCGGCCGATGTCGAGGTAGGAGAGGATCTTCTCCAACTGGTCGTTGGAGGCCTGCGCGCCGATCATCGTGTCCGTGTCGAGCGGGTGACCGGTCTTGATCCGCTCGGTGCGGGCGATCGCCGCGTCCATGAACTCGGCGTAGCGGCCCCGCTGGACCAGCGCCCGGGACGGGCACGTACACACCTCGCCCTGGTTGAGCGCGAACATCGTGAAGCCCTCGAGCGCCTTGTCCCGGAAGTCGTCGTCGGCCGCCCAGACGTCGTCGAAGAAGATGTTCGGGGACTTGCCGCCGAGTTCCAGCGTGACCGGCGTGATGTTCTCCGAGGCGTACTGCATGATCAACCGGCCGGTCGTGGTCTCCCCGGTGAACGCCACTTTGGCCACCCTGGGGCTGGACGCCAGCGGTTTGCCCGCCTCCACGCCGAAGCCGTTGACGACGTTGACCACGCCCGGCGGGAGCAGATCGGAGACCAGGCTCAGCCAGTAGTGGATGGACGCCGGGGTCTGCTCGGCCGGCTTGAGCACGACCGTGTTGCCGGCGGCCAGCGCGGGGGCGAGCTTCCAAGTCGCCATCAGGATGGGGAAGTTCCACGGGATGATCTGCGCGACGACGCCCAACGGTTCATGGAAGTGATACGCCACCGTGTCGTCGTCGACCTCGCCGAGCGAGCCCTCCTGCGCCCTGATCGCGCCCGCGAAATAGCGGAAGTGGTCGATGGCCAGCGGAATGTCGGCGGCCAGCGTCTCCCGCACCGGCTTGCCGTTCTCCCAGCTCTCGGCGACGGCCAGCTTCTCCAGGTCCGCCTCCATACGGTCGGCGATCTTCAGCAGGATGCCGGCGCGCTCGGTCACCGACGTCCGGCCCCACGCGGGGGCGGCCGCGTGCGCCGCGTCCAGCGCCCGCTCCACGTCCTCCGCCGTACCCCGCGCGATCTCGGTGAACGGCTGCCCGTTCACCGGCGTCGGGTTCTCGAAGTACTGCCCCCGGATCGGCGGCACGTACTCACCGCCGATGAAATGGTCGTAGCGCGCCTGGTAGGAGACGATCGCACCCTCGGTGCCGGGCGCCGCGTAACGGGTCATGCTGCTCTGCCTCCCGAAGAAGCGCTGCCCGCCGTTGGGCAGCTCTCGGCGCGAGGCTAGGGACGGCGAGGTTGCAAGTACGTTGCGCGGGCCGGAGGTTCCATTTAGCCCCAAGTGGTTCGATGAGCCCCCTCCGGGCGGTTCGATCAGCCCGCCCATGGTTCGATCAGTCGGCCGTTGGGCCGATCAGTGCGGCGGACGGCACTCCCAGGCAGGCGGTGCCATGAGCTCGGACTCCAGCGCGGCCAGCCGCGACCGTACCGCCGCCCCCGGCCGCACCGCGGCGAGCGCCCGCCACACATCCAGATCGTCCTCGCCCCACGGCGCGTGCGCCCAGTCGGCCAGCAAATCGGGGTCGCGGCGGGCGATCAGCGCCGTACGCAGGCCGTCCGCCAGGCGCCGCCTGAGCCGCACGACGGCCGGTGCCTGCGAGCCGGGCAGCAGCGGGCCGGAGTACGCCGTGACCGCGGCCGTGACCGCACCCGCCTCCAGCCGACGCTCGACGACCGCCACGTCCGACTCGACCGGCACCGTCAGCCGGTACGGCCGCGAGGCGAGCAGCCCGGGGCTCAGCGCCCGGCGCAGACGGGTCAGTTCGGCGCGCAGAGTCACCGGCGTCACCGACTCGTCCTCGTACAGCGCGCACAGCAACTCGTCCCCGGTCAGCCCCTCCGGATGGCGGGCCAGCAGCACCAGGATCTCGCTGTGCCGGCGACTCAGTCTGACCCGTCGGCCCCCCATGAGCAGCTGCGCCTCGTCCCGGCCCAGCGCGCTCAGCTCCGGTGTGTCGGCGGTCGGCACAGGCGGGGCGAGCAGCGCCAGCTGGGACTCCGCGGCACGGGCCACCGCCTGCACGAACCCCAGACTGTGCGGATGCGCGAGCCGGTCCCCGCCGGTGATGTCCACCGCACCCAGCACCCGTCCGCTGCGCGGATCGTGCACCGGCGCCGCCGCGCAGGTCCAGGGCTGAACCCGGCGGATGAAGTGCTCGGCTGCGAACACCTGCACCGGCCGGTCCACGGCGACCGCCGTTCCCGGCGCGTTCGTGCCGACGGCGGTCTCCGCCCACCGCGCACCCGGAACGAAGTTCATCCCCCCTGCCTTCCGCCGGGTCGTGGCATGGCCTTCCACCCACAGGAGCCTGCCGTGCGTGTCGCACACGGCGAGCAGGTGCTCGCCGTCGGCGGCGAACGTGCCCAGCAGCTCCCGGAACAGCGGCATCACCCGCGCCAGCGGATGCTCCGCGCGATAGGCGCCGAGGTCTCCGTCCGCCAGCTCCACATCGGCGGTCCCGTCCGGACCGACACCGGCCCGCGCGGAACGCCGCCACGAGTCGGCCACCACGGCACGCACCGGTTTCGGCACGGTCCCCGCCTCGGTGAACGTCTCATGCGCACGACGCAGCACACGGACACGCTCGGCGGGGTCGGCCCCCGGCTCCAGGGCCACCCACGGATCGCTCAACTCGGCCTCCCCGGAAGGCGGTGCGCTTGGGGACATCGTCACTCCGGGTACGCGCGCGGACAACCTTTTCGACGGCAGGCACCCGAACGACGGGCACACCGGCGCAGATGTGCGAGTCCTCAGGCGACGTCGATCCAGCCGTGTGTTCAGGCGGGCGTCGGCCGGTCGTGTGCTCAGGCGGGCGTCGACCAATCGTGTGCTCAGGCGGTGTCGACCAGTCGTATGTAGCGCGTCCAGTCCCAGTGCGGACCGGGATCGGTGTGATCCGTGCCTGGCACTTCGTAGTGCCCGACGATGTGTGTGCGGTCCTTCGGTATGCCGTGCCTCGCGCATATGGCCGCGGTGAGCCGGGCCGATGTCTCGTACAGGACGTCGGTGAAGAAGCCGGGCCGGTCGACCCAGCCCTCGTGCTCGATGCCGATGCTGCGTGTGTTGTGGTCCCAGTCCCCGGCGTGCCAGGCGATGTCCGCCTCGCGAACGCACTGGGAGGTGTGTCCGTCGCCGGACCGGACGACGTAGTGGGCGGACACCTTCCTCTTCGGGTTCTGGAAGACGGACAGGGAGTTGGGGTAGGTGGTCTGCGTGACGTGGATGATCACCCGGTCTATGGGATGGCTCGTAGGGCGGTTCGCCACCGTGTAGTTGGCGGTGCTCGCCGGCTGCCACTCGGCGAGCGGGTAGTCCGGGCCGGGGATGTGCGCTCCGGCCCGCCATTGGGGGAGCAGGGCGTACGGGACGGCGGCGAGGGCGGTGCCTTGGAGGATCCGGCGTCGGCTGAGGAGGGGGCTTACACGTTCCAAAAGGGCGATTGCCTTTCATCGTTGAGGTTGGCCACGGGGGGTGTTGACGTCGGCCGGGGCGCTCAGCGCAGCGTCGCTGCCGTCCCCCGCAGTCGCGCGTGCACTCCACGGTGGGTCTCGCGTGCGGGCAGCCACTGCTTGCGGATCTTGGCCACGCACGTGTAGTTCGTGTCGCACACGTTGGCCAGCGGTGACTCGACGGCCTGGGTCGCGAACTGGTACGCGTCCAGCTCGCTGAACCCGTAGTCGCGCACCAGCCACCGCACCAGCTCCAGCTGGGATATCCGGAAGGCGTCCTCCAGCGGCCGGGCCGAACCCGTCGCGATGATGTGAGTGTCCGACTCGATGCGGGGCCAGGGCGTGGCAAGTCCCTTGAGCAGTTCAACGATCACCACGGTGTTCATCGCGCACTCGACCGCGACGCCACAGGTCTCGCCCTCGCCCTGCCGGGCGTGTCCGTCGCCGAGGCTGAGCAGCGCGCCCTCGACGTTCACCCCGAGATAGCAGGTGACGCCCGCCCGCATCTCCGGTGTGTCCATGTTCCCGCCGTGCGCGTCGGGAACCAGGGCCGAGCGCACCTCGAGATTGGCCGGCGCCACCCCGACGGTGCCGTGCATCGGGTCCATGGGCAGCTCGACCTCGATGTCACTGTCGTGCGCCCGGAACAGCGCCGTACGCCGTCTCCGGTCGAGCTGCCAGATCCAGACGGTCTCCGGGAGTGGCGGTTGCAGCGTGGCCGTCGTGTGCGTCGAGGTGAGTGCTCCGAACAGCGGGACGGTGGTGGACGCGGCCCAGTCCCGGGCCGGTTCGATCGACACGAAGTGCACGGCGACCGTGTCACCCGGCTTGGCGCCTTCGACGTAGAAGGGTCCGGTCTGCGGGTTGAGGAAGGGGAACTCGCACACCTCGGACACCAGGTCCTTCTCGGACCGTACCCGTCCGGCGAAGCAGTCCTCCGTGTACAGATCGAGGACTGTGCCGGGTGCGATGCGCGCCACGGGAGGTGCCCCGCCGAAGGTCCAGGCGTACTCGCCGGGCTCGGGTCGCACGGTCAGGATCCGGGGGTCGCTCATCGCTGCACAGCTCCGTTCTGCGGAAGGCCGTTGAGGGAGGGGTGTCTCGCGTGAATCACCGTACGGCGCTGGTGGGTTGGGCAGAAGGGAGCGCTGGGTTTCCGTGGACAGCCCCGCGATTGTGGATATCTCGCTCACTCACACGAGTGAACTCGGCCTGGAATCAGGTCGGTTCGGCAGTTCCGCGGACCGTCAGGCCCGCTCCGCCACCACCACCGGATCGTCGAGCACCGCCCGCACCACCGAATGCGCCGCCCCCAGCAACGGCCCCTGCGGACCGAGCCGTGACACGGACACCGGACAGGCGGGCCCCGCGGTGCGCCGGTCCAACTCGGCCTCCAGCGACGGCAGCAGCCAGGGTGCGAGTCCTGCCAGCGCGCCGCCCAGCACCACGCTCTCGGGGTCGAGCAGATTGACCGCGCCCGTCAGAGCGATACCGAGCGCCGTTCCCGCGTCGCGCAGAGCCCGCCGTACGTCCTCGTGGCCCTCGGCGGCACGCTCGGCGAGCAGTCCGACGCGGTCCTCGCCCGACTCCAGTCCGGCGGCGCGCAGTACGGCCTCCTCACCGGCGTACTGCTCCAGGCATCCGCGCCCCCCGCACGGGCACTGGGGTCCGTCCGGTTGGACGGGCACGTGCCCCAACTCGCCCGCGAAACCGCGGGTTCCGTGCAGCAGCCCCCCGTCCACCACGACAGCCGCGCCGATACCGATCTCCGCCGACACGTGCAGGAAGTCACGCGGAGTGCCGTCGCCGAGCCAGAGTTCGGCGAGTGCGCCGAAGTTGGCCTCGTTGCCCACGGTCAGCGGGAAGTCCACGGTCAGGGGGAAGTCCACGGGCAGCAGAGCGCCGAGGTCCGTGTCGCGCCAGTCGAGGTTCGGCGCGCGTACGACCGTACGGGCGTCCCGGGCGACCAGACCCGGCACGGCGATCGCCAGACCGGCGGGCCACAGCCCCTCGCGCTCGGCCTCGGCGAGCACCCGGCGCACCAGCTCGGTGAGTTCTTCGATCACCGGCTCGGGGGCACGACCCCGGTTCGCGCCGTACCGCACGGCCCTGGACCGCACCTCGCCGCGCAGGTCGACCGCGCAGACGGCGAGATGGTCGACGCCGATCTCCGCGCCGATCCCGGCCGGACCGTGCCCGCTGACGGCCAGCGCCGATCCGGGACGGCCCACCCGGCTGGGCCGCTCGGGACCGAGTTCCTCCAGCAGCCCCGAGCGGATCAGCTCGTCGACGAGCGTCGACACCGCGGCACGGGTCAGCCCGATGCGGGAGGCGACGGCCGCACGGGAGAGCGGACCCTCGGCGCTGACGGTGTGCATCACCCGGGCGAGGTTGCGGCGGCGCATCCCCTGCTGGGTGTTGGGCAGCGCGGGTCCGGCCCCGGCCGGGTGGGCCTCGTGCAGCGGTGCGGTCATGCCTCCGTCAGTCCTCGTCCGTCCTCAGTGGGCCTCTGGGTTCCGCTCCAGCAGCGGGGCCGCGTCGGAGAGTACCCCGCTGATCCTGGCCAGCGTCTTCGCGTCCCGCTCCACGGCGTCGAGCACCGGCCCACGCGCGGTGTCCCAGCGCCGGGCGACCGCTGCCGGATCCTCGCCGGTCAGCAGGCCGGCCGCCTGGGCAGCCGCGCCGAGCGCGACCAGTTCCTTGGCCTCCGGCACCTGCACCGGGCGCCCCGACAGCCGTCGTACGGTCTGCTGCCATGCGGTGCCCCGGGCGCCGCCGCCGATCAGCAGCAGCGGGGCCGAACGGTCGGCGTCGTCGTCCAGGACGAGGTCCAGGGCGCCCAGCAGCGCGTGGACCGCGCCGTCGTAGGCGGCCTGCAGGAGCTGGCCGGCGGTCGTGTCGTGGCGCAGGCCGTGCAGGACGCCGGAGGCGTTCGGCAGGTTCGGGGTGCGTTCGCCGTCCAGGTAGGGCAGGAGGGTGAGGCCGGTGGTGGGCTCCACGGCCTCCCGGTCGAGGCCCAGCAGGGCGGCGAGACGGTCGACGGCGAGCGTGCAGTTCAGGGTGCAGGCCAGCGGCAGCCAGTCGCCGTGCGCGTCGGCGAACCCTGCCACGGTGCCGGTCGGGTCGGCGGGGCGTCGCCTCGACACCGCGTACACCGTGCCCGACGTGCCGAGGCTCAGCACGGGCATTCCGGGTCGCAGACCGAGGCCCAGGGCGGCGGCGGCATTGTCGCCGGTGCCGGGGGCGACCAGGGTGCCCTTGGAGAACGGCAGGTCGTGGCTGTCGCGCACGGTGCCCGCGACCTCACCGGGCCGGACCACACGGGGCAGGAGCGCCGGGTCGAGCCCCACGCGCGCGAGGATCTCCTCGTCGTACGACTCCGTCCCCGACGCCCACCAGCCTGTACCGGAGGCGTCGCCGCGGTCCGTGGTGCCCTGTCCCGTGAGGCGCTCGGTCAGGTAGTCGTGGGGGAGACGTACTGCCTTGGTGGCCCGGACTGCCTCGGGCTCGTTCTCGGCCAGCCAGGCCCACTTCGTGACCGTGAAGGACGCCGCCGGGACGGAGCCCGTGCGCTCGGCCCAGAACTTCGCGCCGCCGAGCTCCTCGGTCAGACGACGGGCCTGCGGCGCCGAGCGCACGTCGTTCCACAGCAGCGCCGGACGTACCGGCTCGCCCTGCGCGTCCAGGGTGACCAGGCCGTGCTGCTGCCCGCCGATCGACACCGCGGCGGCCTCGTGCGCGGCGTCGCCGCACTGGCGCAGCGCCTCACACAGGGCCTCCCACCACTGGCGCGGGTCGCTCTCGCGGCCGGCTCCGGAGGACACCGTGTGCGGGGCCTGGCCGCTCGCGACGACCCGCCCGGTCGAGGCGTCGACGACCAGCGCTTTCGTGGACTGGGTGGACGTGTCCACGCCGACGACGAGCGGACCCTCGGCTGCTGACATCGGGCTCTCCCTCTTCCGCGGCTCGCGGGATCTGACCTGCTGTTTCAAGGGTGCCCCGGAAAACGACGACCCGGACCTCACCCCTTTGGCGACATCTTGTCCCTTCCCAGGGACGCGTCGGCATACTAATTTGTAAACCGCGATGACGAAATAGTCGGAGCAACCTCGTAGTAACTCGTAGCGAGCATTCGCAGTAACTCGTAGCAAGCAGTCGTCAGCAAGCAAGGAGCCGCGGCATGAGCTACCAGCCCACCCCCGAGGACAGGTTCACCTTCGGCCTGTGGACCGTCGGCTGGCAGGGACGGGACCCCTTCGGCGACGCCACCCGCCGTGCCCTCGACCCCGTCGAGACGGTGCAGCGCCTGGCCGAGCTCGGCGCCCACGGCGTCACCTTCCACGACGACGACCTGATCCCCTTCGGGTCCTCGGACAGCGAGCGAGAGGCGCACATCAAGCGCTTCCGCGAAGCCCTCGACGCCACCGGCATGAAGGTGCCGATGGCCACCACCAACCTCTTCACGCACCCCGTCTTCAAGGACGGAGCGTTCACCGCCAACGACCGCGACGTGCGCCGCTACGCGCTGCGCAAGACGATCCGCAACATCGACCTCGCGGTCGAGCTGGGCGCGCAGACATACGTCGCCTGGGGAGGCCGCGAGGGCGCCGAGTCCGGCGCCGCCAAGGACGTACGCGTGGCCCTCGACCGCATGAAGGAGGCCTTCGACCTCCTCGGCGAGTACGTCACCTCCCAGGGCTACGACCTGAAGTTCGCGATCGAGCCCAAGCCGAACGAGCCGCGCGGCGACATCCTGCTGCCCACCGTCGGCCACGCCCTGGCGTTCATCGAGCGCCTGGAGCGCCCCGAGCTGTACGGCGTCAACCCCGAGGTCGGCCACGAGCAGATGGCCGGGCTCAACTTCCCGCACGGCATCGCGCAGGCCCTGTGGGCGGGCAAGCTCTTCCACATCGACCTCAACGGCCAGTCCGGCATCAAGTACGACCAGGACCTGCGCTTCGGCGCCGGCGACCTGCGCGCCGCCTTCTGGCTGGTCGATCTCCTGGAGAGCGCCGGCTACGCGGGCCCCAAGCACTTCGACTTCAAGCCGCCGCGGACCGAGGACCTCGACGGTGTGTGGGCTTCGGCCGCGGGCTGCATGCGCAACTACCTCATCCTGAAGCAGCGTTCGGCCGCCTTCCGTGCCGACCCGGAGGTCCAGGAGGCCCTGCGCGCCTCGCGCCTGGACGAGCTGGCGCAGCCGACCGCCGCCGACGGCCTCAAGTCGCTGCTCGCGGACCGCACGGCCTTCGAGGAGTTCGACGTCGAGGCGACCGCCGCGCGCGGGATGGCCTTCGAGCGCCTCGACCAGCTGGCGATGGACCACCTGCTGGGCGCCCGCGGCTGAGGCCACGCGCGCGTGCCCTGTCGTCGCCCTACCGCGTGTGACCGCCCGTCGAGGGGCGGGCCCGGTCACACGCGGTACGCGGTACGCAGTACACGGTGCTGATGGGGCTTCGCGCGAAATGTGCCGGAATCATGTGATCCACGGCATGGGCGCGTATCAACTCGCCCGCAGGGGTCGCGTCCTGACGGATATGAGGCAACTCTGGACGGTATGGCCATGCCGCCCGTACCGCCTCAGCCGCCCGGACCGCCGGGTGACACCCCGCCTCCGGGAGGCGGCTTCGGACCGCCTCCCACAGGGGGATATGGGCCCCCGGGAGGTTACGGTCCCCCTCCGGGCGACAGCGGCCCGCCCTCGTACGGTGACTGGCCGCCGCCGGAACCGCCCGACGGAGGCGGTGGACCGAGGCGGCGGCGGAATCCGCTGTTCGTCCTGATCGTCGCGATCGTGGCCGTCGGAGTCGTCGTGGCCATGGTCCTCATGGTCTCGGCAAGCGACGACTCGCCCGACGGGAGGCCATCCGGCGAGACCAGCACGAGCGGCACGCCCAAGCCGTCCTTCAGCATCCCGACGGAGCTCCCCAGCAGGCTGCCGAGCGAGCTGCCGACATCGCTGCCGTCGGGGTTCCCCACCGAGCTGCCCAGCGGCCTTCCGAGCGATCTCGAGTCGCTGCTTCCGTCCCTGGGGGAGGAGCTGCAGTAGGCGTAGCCAGGCTGGACATGGATGTGCGGGCACGCACGCGTGGCGCCACGCAACGGCCACGCGCGTGTGCACCGCAGTCGAGCCAGGTCTCGTGAAGGGCGGTCAGATGCCGCGCGGCAGCCGCACGTAGATCACTGACGTCTCCATACCGCTGTCGACCAGTCGGCCCTGGGCGTCGAAGGTGCCCTCGCCGTCGGTCATGCCGAAGTCGTTGTCGTTGATGAGCGCGAGTGTGTCGTGATCCACGCGCGCGATGCCCTCGATCTTGCCGGGCACACCGGCGACCGTGCCCAGGTCGACGACCAGCTTCTTGGACAGCACCGGCACACCCGAGGCCGCCGGGTCGTCGAGCTGCTCAAGCGACGGAGAGGCCGCGTCGTCGTCCCAGGGGCCACGCAGGATGTTCGAGGCGGGGTCCAGACGCACCAGATGGAGCCGGGCGGCCTTGTCGGTGCGCTCCTCGACCAGCAGCCGGTTCCCGCCCACGGCCACGACGGACGAGATCTTCAGCTCGGAGGTGTCGTCCTCGCTCGGGTCCACCACGTTCACCGGGTCGAAGCGGTACGCGTACTCCGCGGTGACTGCCGTCTTCTTCGGCGAGAACCGCAGCAGCCGCGTGGTCCGCGACGCCTCCCCGGCATCGGTGTCCGGCAGGGACAGCGGGCTCTGCACGGCCATCACCAGGTCGCCGCCGGGCAGTTGGGCCAGCCCTTCGAAGCCGCGGTTGATCTTCCGGTGCAGCAGAACGGACGGCAGCGCCTCCGCCACCGGGTAGTCGGTGCCGGTGAGGCCGAGCCCCTCGGGCACGTAGCGGGTCAGGACCTTCCCGCGCGCGGAGACGTGCACAAGGGACGGACCGTACTCGTCGACGAGCCAGAAACTCCCGTCGGCGGCCCGCACGATGCCCTCGGTGTCCAGCCCGTTCGGGTTGTACGTCAGAGGGGTCCGCGCGTTGTAGGAGTACGGTGCCTCATCGCGCCCCTCCTGGTTCGACAGCCCGGTGACGGGCTTCCCGGACCCGGTCGTGATCGGGATCGCGTCCAGCACCCGCACGGTGCCTCCCGACACCCGGATCTTCACGATCGCCGGATCGAAGCCCGGCACGGGGAACGTACGGCGCTTCGTGCCGTTCACCTTGATCTGGCCGTTGGGGCCGCGGTCGGTGACCGTCCAGAACTCGCCCTTGCGGCTCGTCGGGTAGATGTCGCTGCCGATGCCGCCGAGGTCCACGGCCCGGTCGTCGTCCACGGTGCCGGGCAGCAGCGTGTTGCTGAACGCGCCGAGGGGGATGTCGCCGAGCGTCGCCGTGCGCACGACGCGCGCCTTGCCGTCCGCGTCTTCGGCGCCGACGGCAGGTCCGGCGGCGGCCACGAGCGTTGCGACTACGGCGAGGGGTACTCCGCCTGCGACGAAACGGTGAGCGCGGCGCCGACCGGTGGCGTGCGGGGACATCGGGCCTCCTGAGGACCAAATTCGCTGACAGCGGCCACAGTTGGAGCCCGCGCGGAACGTCGTACGACCGTGAGGTGAACACAGTGCGACGGGCACTCGTCGAGCCGACTTCTCAAGGGGCGCAGACGTCGACGCATGCCTCGGTGAGCTGATCGGCGACGGTGAGGATGCTTGGGTCGAAGTGCCTCATGTCGGGTCAACCCGGGCGCACTTCCGCGCCGGTTCTTGCCGGTATGGGTGCCTGGGGCGATGTGGGCTGGGGGCCTCGACAGGTCAGGCGATCCTTGCCGAAGCCCCCAGGAGCACGCCCTACAACGCCCTGTCCTCGGCCACGAGTTCCGCCGAGGCCAGCGCAGTCGCCGGATCCTGCGCAGGGCCTCCGGAGGGCACCCAGCGACCGCGCTCCTCGCGGTACGGCCACCATCGTCCGTCGCGCCCCAGGCGCAGTTGGTTCGGCGCGTCGACAACCGTCCAGCGGTTGCCCTTCGCCCGCAAAGACGGCCGTTCGCCCTCGTCCCATGCCGACTCCAGAGCGGCACGCACGCGTGCGAGCGTTTCGCCCTCGACGGTCCACTCCTCGTCGAGCACCGACAGCGCGGCAACGCCTCCCAGGCGCCAGGCGATCACGGCCGTCGCCAGCCCCTCCCGACCGCGCCCCGACCTGTCTGCCAGCCGCTCCGCCACGTCCTCGGAGGGGGCACCGGCGGCGAGGCGCACCGCGTCCTGTGCGGGCGTCAACTCCTCATCCATGGCGTGCTGTTCCGGACCGGTGCGCAGCGCTTCCGCGAGCAGGCGGCGGGCTTCGGCGGCTGTCCGTGCGGCGAGGAACTCCAGGGCATCCGGATCGACGCCGGGCGCGGGAGGTGTCTCGGTGTCCAGGGACGGCGGCACTCCCGGCTCGGTGGGCAGTTCGGGCAGGGCGGGCAGCGGCGGGAGGATGTCGCCGGCCGCGTACGCCTCCGTGGCGTCCACCCCCTCAGGCTCGGCCGACGCGGACGGTTCGGGCGGCGTTCCGGCGGGCGCGGCGCTGCGGGCCTGGAGGTCGTCCAGCAGGTCGCGTTCGCCGCGTCCGCGCATCAGGAGCAGGACGAACGGGTCCTGGTCCAGGAGCCGTGCCACCTGATAGCAGAGGGCCGCCGTGTGCCCGCAGTGGTCCCAGGCGTCGCAGTCGCACTCCGGCTCCAAGTCGCCCATGCTTGGCAGTAGTTCGATGCCGGTGGCGGCCGCGTCCTCCACCAGGTGTGGTGGCATGTCGCGGTCCAGCAGCGCCGCGACATGCCCGGCCCGCTCGACGGTCATGTCCAGGAAGCGGTCCCACTGTTCCGAGGTCAGCTCCTCCAGCAGCACGTCGGCCCGGTGTGCCGTACGGTCGCGGCCCTGCACGACGGCCGTGATCCGCCCCGGACGCACCGACACCGCACCGACCCCTCCCGCGCGCGCGAGCCTGCGGCCGGCCTTGAGCTGCTGCGAGTCCAGCGCCGCATCCTCCAGCGCCTTCAGCCAGGCCTGGCCCCACCACGTCTGCGCGAACCCCTTCCCGTGCGCTGGAGGCAGTGCGGCGAACGTGCGCTCCAGGTCACCGTCGTGTCGAGTCATCGCGCGCCCCCTCGCAGTTCCACCAGATCGGCCAGCTCGGCGTCCGTCAGCTCGGTCAGCGCCGCCTCGCCGCCGCCGAGCACCGCGTCGGCCAGTTCCCGTTTGCGGTTCAGCATGTCGGCGATGCGGTCCTCGATGGTCCCCTCGGCGATCAGCCGGTGCACCTGCACGGGCCGGGTCTGCCCGATGCGGTAGGCGCGGTCGGTGGCCTGCGCCTCGACGGCCGGGTTCCACCAGCGGTCGTAGTGCACGACGTGTTCGGCGCGGGTGAGGTTCAGACCCGTGCCCGCTGCCTTCAACGACAGCAGGAAGACGGGCACCTCACCGTCCTGGAAGCGCTGCACCAGGGCCTCGCGCTCGGCCACAGGTGTGCCGCCGTGCAGGAACTGCGAGGGCATGCCGCGGGCCGCCAGATGCTCTTCGAGGAGGCGTCCCATGCGCACGTACTGGGTGAAGACCAGCACGCTCGCCCCCTCGGCGAGGATGGTGTCGAGCAACTCGTCCAGCAGCTCCAGCTTCCCCGAGCGTCCGGAGATCCTCGGCTGCTCCTCCTTCAGGAACTGCGCCGGGTGGTTGCTGATCTGCTTCAGGCCCGTCAGGAGCTTCACGATCAGACCGCGTCGCGCCATGCTGTCGGCGCCGGAGATCTCCGCGAGCGTCTCGCGGACCACGGCCTCGTAGAGACCCGCCTGTTCCGCGGTGAGGGACACGGCGCGATCGGTCTCCGTCTTAGGCGGCAGTTCCGGCGCGATTCCCGGATCGGACTTGCGTCGGCGCAGCAGGAACGGGCGCACGAGCCGGGTGAGGCGTTCGGCGGCGGCCGGGTCCTGGCCGCTCTCGACGGCCTGTGCGTAGCGGGTGCGGAAGGTGCCGAGCCGGCCCAGCAGGCCGGGAGTGGTCCAGTCGAGGATCGCCCACAGTTCCGACAGGTTGTTCTCGACCGGCGTGCCGGTGAGCGCCACGCGCGCGCGTGCGCCGATGGAGCGCAGCTCCCGCGCGGTCGCCGAGTAGGGGTTCTTCACATGCTGGGCCTCGTCCGCCACGACCATGCCCCAAGGCACCTCGGCGAGCCGGCGCGCGTCCATACGCATGGTGCCGTACGTGGTGAGGACGAACTCCCCGTCCGCCACGGCGTCCAGGTCACGCCGGGAGCCGTGGAAGCGACGCACGCGCGTGCCGGGCGCGAACTTCTCGATCTCGCGCTGCCAGTTGCCCATCAGGGACGTCGGACACACCACCAGCGTCGGACCGGCGGACGAGGCTTCGGACTGCCGGTGCAGATGCAACGCGATGAGCGTGACCGTCTTGCCGAGGCCCATGTCGTCGGCCAGACAGCAGCCCAGGCCGAGGGAGGTCATCCGGGCCAGCCAACTCAGGCCTCGCCGCTGGTAGTCCCGCAACGTGGCCGCGAGCGCGGTCGGCTGACCGACCGGCTCTTGTCCCTCGGGATCCGCGAGCCGCTCGCGCAGTGCCGCCAGCCACCCCGTGGGCAGGACCTCGACCTGGCGGCCGTCGACCTCGGTGGAGCCCGTCAGAGCGGCGCCGAGCGCGTCGATGGGCGTCACCTTGTGGTCCTGCTGCGCGCGGGCGCGTCGCACCTCCTGAGGATCGACGACGACCCACTGGTCGCGCAGCCGCACCACCGGGCGGTTCGCTTCGGCGAGACGGTCCAGCTCCTCGCGCGTGAGCCGCTGGTCGCCCAGTGCGACCCACCAGTTGAAGGCCATCAGCGCGTCGGCGGACAGGAACGACGGGGTGTCCGAGGAGACCCTGCCGGGCGCGGACTCGTCGTCCGGCGGGCCGATCACCGCGCGTGCCGTCAGTTTGCGGGCCATCTCCTTGGGCCAGTGCACCTCGACACCGGCACCGGTGAGGGCCCGGGCGCCCTCGGCCAGGAGGTCGGTCACCTCCTCGTCGGCGAGTTCCACCGCGTCCGGCACGGCAGCCGAGAGCAACGGCGTGAGCGGGTTCCAGGCGCGCGCCGCCCGGCGAAGCGCCAGCAGGGCGTCCATCCGCGCGCGTGGGTCGAAGGCGCCGGATCCCGCCCACACGTCGCCGGCATCCGCGACCAGCGTCGGATCACTCACGCTGTGCACCTGCAGCACCGCCCGGAACGACAGCGCCGTGTCATCCTGTGTCGCCGCGGCGAGGCCGGGGACCTCAAGACGCAGGGAGATCCGTACGCCCGCGTCGTGGCCGGCGGCGACATCGGCGGCCCACGCGCGCTGGTCGGGGAGCCGCTGCGGCTCCGGCGCCGCATAGGCGGGCCCGCCCGTCACGAGCGGCGCGGCGGGGGAGCGGGGCAGCGCGTCGGCGACCGCGTCCAGGAAGGCCCGCAGCAGCCGCTCCGGGTCCGGCAACCTCAATGGCTCGACGTCGTCCAGTGGCACGGCGTGCGCTTCGGGCGGCATCGCGGCGGCAAGGGCGCGGACGCGTTCCACGTCCTCCGGTCGCAGAGGGCCGGCGCGCCAGGCGTCGTGATCGGTCGTCGACAGGCCAGGCAGCAGCAGACCGCGTGCGACGAGCTGCAGGGCCAGCACCGTGGCGGCGCCCCAGAAAGTGGCCGCTCGGTGGGCCTGCGCGTCGGCACGCGCACGCGTGAGCACCGGCAGCGCGGCGCGCACCGGGAGCACGACGGCCGGCACGCTCACCGGCTCGACACCGTCCTCTCCAGGCAGCGCGACTGTCAGGCTCTCGATCGGCAGCGCGACGGCTGGTTCGTCGACGGATCCGGACGCGACGAAGGGAGCCGCGTCGCCATCGGCTCGCCAGAACGCGAACCGGCCGCTGCGGGCAGGATCGCCGGGTAGGAAAACGGCACAGCAGGATGCCAGTTCGGAGATCTCGGACGGTGTTGCCTCGGAAAGCCTCGGCACAGCTCTTTGACGCTCCTCAAATTTGACTACTCGCGGTTGGGTGGCCGAGGGTACAGCACTTGGTCGGCGCACCCGACATCCCCGCCCGGTGATCTGGGTCACCTATTGGCCGGTGTGGGTATCTGCCCTGTGCGGAGTCCGGTGCACCGACCGCACCTCCTTCGTCACCGGATCTCCGTGACCAGTAGGGGCCGCACCTCAGGGTCGTCTCAGGGGCGCGGTCCGGAACTGCCGGAAGCGCGGACCCGTTTTCAGGACAGAGAGCGGCAGTGGCCGCGAAGGAGGCGACGCACATGTCGAAGAACGCGAAGATCGCCGCGGGAGGTGTGGCGGCGGGTCTCATCCTGTTGATCTGGCTGCCCTGGTGGGCCGCGCTCCTGATCATTCTGGGAGTCCCGGCCGCCGCGTATCTCACGCTCGATCCGTCACAGCGGCGCAGGCTGCGCCGCGCCACCCGCAAGGAACTCGGTCGCTGATGCTCACCTGGCATCCGGTGCGACCGGCGTGGACAGCGCGCAGGAGTTGAGTACCTCGCCGTTCGCGGGCCTGCCGACGGTATGGTCCGCGGGCGGTCGAGTGCCGCGCTCCACCCATGACACCAGCGCGTCGAACGCCGACCGGTAGCAGGGCAGGATCGGCCGGAGCCGGTCCGGATAGGTGTCGTACAGCCCGTCGACATGGGTGCCGCCCGCGATCGTGAAATAGCGGTGCAGTGGGCCCCGCCCGCTCGCGTCCACCATGCGCGCGTACACGTCCGAGTCGACGGCCTTCGGCAGCAGCGCGTCCAGGTCACCGTGCAACGTGATCAGGGGCCTGCCGATGCGCCCGGTCAGCGCGATGCGGCTCACCGCGCGGTGGACGGACGCCGGACGGGACGCGTAGTCGTATGCGGCATCGGACGCGCACGGCGCGAGGATCTGCTCCGGCGTGCTCCCGGCGGACGGACCGGGACAGCCGGGGTCGTATGCCGGGTCGAACTCGGCGCGGTAGATCTTCTGCGTGACTCCCCAGTAGGCCTGCTCGTGGTACGGCCACAGAAACTCGGAGCCACGCGCGAAACCCGCCGCGTACAGGTCTTCGTCCCGCGCGCCGCCGAGCACGCGTGCCACTGCAATGGGCAAGGAGGTGAGGAGGTTGGGGCCGTCCGTGGTCCACAGGGCACCCTCCCAGTCCACGCCGCCGTCGTACAGCTCGGGATGGTTCTCCAGCTGCCAGCGGGTGAGATAGCCGCCGTTGGAGATGCCGGTCATGTACGTCCGGCGCGGAGCTTGCCCGTAGCGCTGGGCCACCGCCTTGCGAGCGGCCCGGGTGAGCTCGGTGGTCCGCGTGTTCCACTCGGCGACCGCGTCTCCGGGGCGCTTGCCGTCGCGGTAGAAGTCGGCGCCGCTGTTGCCCTTGTCGGTCGAGGCGTAGGCGTAACCCAGGGCGAGCGCCTGGTCGGAGATCGCCGTGTCCGTGGCGTACTGCCGACGGGTGCCAGGGGCTCCGGTGACGACCAGTCCGCCGTTCCAGCGGTCCGGCAGCCGGATCACGAACTGGGCGTCGTGCTGCCAGCCGTGCGTGGCGTTGAAGCGGGAGGAGTCAGGGAAGTATCCGTCGATCTGAATCCCGGGAACCCCGCTCGGCGTCCGAGTTCCCCGAGCCGTCAGTCCGGCCTGGTCGGCCATGTCGGTGTAGGGCGTCCCGGCGAGTCCAGCCGTGGTCAGATCCGAGAGGCAGGCGCTCTGCTGGAATGCCGCGCCGGGTACTCGCACGCGATCCTGACGGACACAGTGGTGCTCGCCAACTGCCTTGGCCGCAGCGGGAGTCGGCCAGCTCAGGGCGCCGACCAGCAGCGTGGCGGCGACGAACGGGACACCTCGGGACGGGCGCATGACGGCCTCCTTGAAGGCGGGAGACGGAACACAACACGAAGAGCGGAGCCGCGAAGGCTGCCTCATGGTGCGGGTCTGGTTCCGCGCCTTCCATGGGGTGGGGCCACATGGAACGTCGCTGTCGAATGGGGCGTCGAGACAGGGATGGGAGGCCAAGGGGCTCCGCACAGCAACAGGAGACCCCGTGGCTCCGCATAGAACAGGAGGCCTGGTGGCTCCGTAGTGATCGCCGGTGGCTGCAGGCGTGAGGCATCCGTGGCATCTGTTTCGCGCACTGCTGCCGGCTCCGCAGACCGCAGCCTGGCCGGACGCGGGTCGCCGCCTGCTCCAGACCGCCGCCCATCGCCCGGGCGATGCCTCAGTTCGGCCGGACGGCCATCTTGTCGAGAGCTTCCAGCAGCCCGGGCAGCTCCGGTCCGCGGCCGACCGGCAGGACCTCGCCGGGTTCGTCGTCGAGGAGCACGAACGCGATGTCGTCGGTCCTGGCGACCAGCGACCAGCCGGGACCGTCCGCACGCAGGGTCCGTGCGTCACCCGGGGCGAACGACGACCGGACGCGGCCGAGGGGCGGCGCGGAGTCCACGTACGCGCGCGCCTCGGCGAGCACCCGCCGGATTCCGCTGTGGCGTACCTTCCCCCCGGCCTTCTCCGCCTCTTCGCCCTGGCCTTTGCCTGCGCCGCCCTCGCCCCGGTCCTTGCTTGGGCCCTCGCTCCTGTCCTCGCCTTCGTCCTTGCCCGCGGCGGCGTCCGACCCGCCGCCCGGTGTCGCGAAGGCGGCGTCGTTGACCTGATCCCGCCACGTCGCCCACTGCAGGGCGATCTCGTCGGCGCCCAGGCGCCGCTGAGCCGGGCCCCAGACGCTCGTGTCGGGCGGCGCCAGGAGCGGACCGTCCGCGACCTCCGGGGCGGGATCGTGCGGGGCGGGAACATTGGGTGCGGCGACGGCCACCGCGAGGGGCCATCCGGGCAGGGCGGCCACGACCGTGCGTTCGTTCGGCGACAGGTCGTATTCCATGCCGCAGTCCCAGGACGCGATGGCGACGGCGACCAGGGAGACGTCGTCGATGACGACCGTCCACCGGGCGCCCTCGCCGTCCTGGCCCAGTACCAGGCCGTACCCGTCGGCGAGCGGCGCGAGGTCGAGCGCCGCGCATGCCTCCGGATAGTCGTCGCCCAGCACGCTCGGGAACTGCGCCGGTGTCAGCAACACCGCCGTCAGCACGTAGAGCGCGTCGTCCGCAGCGGCGACGGCCTCCTCGTCCGTCCCGGCCATCCCAGCCTCCCCATCGGTTCGTCCATCGGCGCGCACCCTAGTGCGCCCGGAAGCCGCTTGTCACGACTCCCAGACACACCCGGAGCTGCAGTTTTCCGACTGGACGGGGCGAATCGACCGCGAATGTCCGCGGTGTCAGGCCGCAGGGAGCCCCAGGAGGGACCGGGCGACGGTCTGCGGCGACTCGTCGCGCTCCCGAGCGAGCGCGATCACGGCCCGGCACGCCAGCTCACTCACCCCGAACGAGAGCGCCTCCGGAGACACCCAGCCCGTGGCCTCGTCGATCTGCTCCTGGTCGTCCTCCGCGCAGGCCGACACGTACACGGCGGCGGCCTCGAACAGGTTGTGCGTGCGCCTGTCCTTGTCCTTGCCGGTGTCCGTCTCCACGCGCAAGGAACGGAGAAATCTCGCACACGACTCGCGCACTTTGCCCCACATACTGACCGCCTTCCCCCTGTGTGGCTGATCTGACCGATCATCCATCTTCCTGTAATCAACGTAGAGTTGGAGTCTCGGCGACAGAAGGGGGCGGTCGCCGAAGCTCCAGGGGAGGACGCGATGAGGCAGGCCGAGTTCGACGGCAAGGGCAGTTGCATCCGCTGGACGGAGACGCCGGGGGAGGGACCCGCGCGCGTGTATGTGCACGGACTGGGGTCGGTCTCCTCCGTCTACCACGCCCACATCGCGGCCCGGCCGGAACTCGCAGGTCGCCGCAGCCTGTTCATCGATCTGCCCGGGCACGGCATCAGCGACCGGCCCGAGGACTACGGGTACCGGCTTGAGGACCACGCCGACGCCCTGGCGACGGCCCTGGACGCGGCGGGGCTGACCGGCGTGGAGCTGATCGCGCACAGCATGGGCGGCTCCGTCGCCATTGTGCTCGCCCGTCGTCGGCCCGACCTCGTCACCCGCCTGCTCCTCACCGAGGCCAATCTCGACGCCTCGCCTCCGCCCGCCGCCGGAAGCGCGTGGATCACGGCCTACGACGAGGACGAGTTCGTCGGCGGCGCGTACGCGCGCGTGCTGGAAGCCGTCGGGCCCTTCTGGGCGGCGACCATGAGGTTGGCCGACCCGCGCGCCCTGCACCGCAGTGCCACCTGGCTGAGGCGCGGCTCCGAGCCGATCATGCGCGACATCCTCGAAGGGCTGTCGGTCGACCGCGTGTACCTACAGGGCGAGCTCACCGGCGAACTCCCCGGCAGGAAGGGCCTGGAAGCCGCCGGCGTACGGGTCGTGACCGTGCCCGGCGCCGGTCACAACGTCATGTTCGACAATCCCGACGCCTTCGTCGCGGCGGTCGTCGGGCAGAACTGAGACGTCAGGACTCCCGTACGGCCAGCGCCAGGAACCGGTCGTCCTCGTCGACGTACGACGTCATGCGCCACCCGGAACCGGCCAGCAGCGACCGGAGATTCGGCTCGGCCCGCAGGTCGTCCGCAGTGATCTGCCGGCCCTGGCGGGCCGCGAGCGCCGCCCTGCCGATCGGGTGGAACAGCGCGAGCGTGCCGCCCGGGCGCACCGCGCGGGCCAGCTCCCGCAGGTTGGCCGCGGGATGGGGCAGGTGTGCGATGAGGCCGGCCGCGAACACGGCGTCGAGCGACTCCGACCGCACCGGCAGCGCGGCCACGTCGGCGAGCAGCAACTGCCCGTCCCGGTCCCGTCCGGCCCGTACGGCGGCCTCCAGCATCGCCGGGGTCAGATCGGCCCCGATGACCACTCCCGAGGGCCCCACGGCGGCACGCAGCGGCGTCAGGGCGCGTCCGGTGCCGCAGCCCGCGTCGAGCACGCGCGCCCCCTCGCGCAGCCCGAGCTCGGCGACCGCGGCCGCGTGGGCGGGCTCGTCGTCGGGGAACTTGGTGTCCCAGTCGGCGGCGCGGGCCGAGAAGAACTCCTGCACGTGCGTGTGGTCGTCGCTCATGTTCCGCATGATCCCTCACCGGGACGGATGACACCGCTGTGCACATGTTCGAGCGTGACGCGATCGTTCCGGTGCATCGGTGCGTCATATTCCAACAGCTTTCGAAATGCGCCCCCCTTGCGCGCCCGCGCTGCGGCTAGCGTCCCGGAGCCATGGGACACCTGGACCACGCCGCCTTGGGCTGGCTGACCCCCGTGCTGTCGTTTGTGATGGCGTGCATAGGCGCCGCGCTGGGACTGCGCTGCACCGTCCGCGCGCTGAGCGCCACCGGCCGGTCGCGCCGCAACTGGCTGATCACCGCGGCCTCGGCGATCGGCACCGGCATCTGGACCATGCACTTCGTGGCCATGCTGGGCTTCAGCGTGAGCGGCACCGACATCCGCTACGACGTGCCACTCACCATCGTGAGCCTCCTCGTCGCCATGACCGTCGTCTGCGCCGGCGTCTTCGCCGTCGGCTACAGCCGTGACCGTACCCGCGCGCTCTTCCTCGGCGGGCTCACCACCGGGCTCGGCGTCGCGAGCATGCACTACCTGGGCATGGCCGCCGTACGGCTCCATGGCGACGTCACCTACGACCCCGTCCTCGTCGGACTCTCCGTCCTGATCGCGGTCGTCGCGGCGACGGCGGCCCTGTGGGCGGCGCTCAACATCAAGTCGCCGATCGCCGTCACCATCGCCTCCCTGATCATGGGCGCCGCGGTCAGCAGCATGCACTACACCGGCATGTTCGCGGTCGGTGTCGACGTCACGCCCTCCGGCGGAGTCCTGCCCGGGGCCACGGCGATGCAGTTCATCTTCCCCCTCGCCGTCGGCCTCGGGTCCTACCTCTTCCTGACCTCGGCCTTTGTCGCACTGTCGCCCACGACGGGCGAACGCGAGGCGTCCGCGTCGGCTCAGCGGCCGGTCGAGGGCGCCGTCGGCTAGCGGCGGATCCGGACCGGCGACGGCCCGGAGGGCACGCCCCCGAACCACTTCCGAGCGAGGAGGCCATGCGTACACCCCGTAGGACCACCGCGGCCGACGGCACGACGCCGTCCACGCCCCCCGTGCGAGGCCGCCGCGCCCATGCCGGACCGCCGGCCGACGAACGCCCTGAAGAGCCCGCAGGCGTGTCGCCTGATGCCCCGCCCACGCGCGCGGAGCGCTGGCGCATACGGCCACGCACCGTACGCGCCAAGATCGTCTGCCTGCTGATGGTGCCCGTCGTCTCCCTGCTCGCCCTGTGGGCCTACGCCACCGTCACCACCGCACAGGACGTGTCCAGGCTGCGCCAGTTGCAGCGCGTCGACTCCGAGATCAGGGCCCCCGTCGCGGCCGCCGTAGCCGCCCTCCAGGCCGAACGCGCGGCCGCGGTCCGCTACGCGGGCGACCCTTCCGCCGGGCAGAGCGGCGACTACAAGCAGCTCGCGCGGGACACGGGCCGGGCGGTGGCACGGCTGCGGCTCGACGACCGCAGCACGGTTGCCGACGGTGAGGAACTCCCGGCTGGAGTGGCCGGCCGACTCGACGCCTTCGTCACCGGCGCCGAGCAGCTGAACACCGTACGCATTGCTGTCCTCGACGGCCGTTCGGGCTGGGACGAGGCGTACGGGCGATACACGCAGACCATCGCGAGCGCGTTCGCGGTCGGCGGTGCGCTCAGCGGAATCCAGGACGCCGAACTCGGCTCCGACGCGCGCGTGCTGCTCGAATTCGCCCGCGCGGGCGAGGCGTTGGCCCAGGAGGACGTAGTGCTGGACAGCGCACGCCTCGCCGGGCGTCTCGACGGAGTGCGACTGCGGCTGTTCACGGGCGCCGTCGACACCCGCCGTACCCTCACCGAGTCCGCCGTCGCCGACCTGCGGGGCCCCGAACGCACGGCCTGGCAGAGCCTCGCCGACGGCAGCGGCTACGCAGCCGTGGCCGCCGTCGAGGACAAGGTCCTCGCCACCGCACCGGGCGTACGGGCGATCGACGCGGTGCCGGAAGCCACCTGGAGCAAGGCACACGCACGCGTGCAGGGCGGAATGCGGACGATCGAGCAGGACGCCGGGCGCGATGTCGCGGAGCGCGCCGACCCCTTCACCCGCGGGCTGCTCAGCCCGGCCGGCGCCGCCGTACTGCTCGGGCTCGCCGCTGTCGTCGCCTCGCTCGTGATCTCCGTACGTATCGGACGGGGCCTCGTCGTCGAACTGGTCAGCCTGCGCAACGGCGCTCTGGAGATCGCCCGGCGCAAACTCCCCGAAGCGATGCGGAAGCTGCGGGCCGGCGAGGAGATCGACATCCGGGCCGAGGCGCCGCCCGGACCGCCCGCCGAGGACGAGACCGGTCAGGTCGGCGAGGCCCTGGGCACCGTCCACCGTGCCGCTCTGCGGGCCGCCGTGGAGCGCGCCGAACTCGCCAGCGGCATCTCCGGGGTCTTCGTCAACCTTGCCCGGCGCAGCCAGGTCCTGGTGCATCGCCAACTGAGCCTGCTGGACAGCATGGAGCGGCGTTCCGACGATCCGAACGAACTGAGCGACCTCTTCCGGCTCGACCATCTCACCACGCGCATGCGACGCCACGCGGAGAGCCTGATCATCCTCTCGGGAGCGGCGCCCGGCCGGGCCTGGCGCATGCCCGTCTCCCTGACCAGCGTGGTTCGCGCGGCCGTCTCCGAAGTCGAGGACTACGCGCGCGTGGAGCTACGACAACTCCCCGAGACGTCCGTCATAGGCGCGGCCGTCGCCGACCTCACCCACCTCCTGGCCGAACTCGTCGAGAACGCCGCCCAGTTCTCACCGCCCCACACGCGCGTGCGTATCACCGGCGAGCCCGTCGGCAACGGCTATGCCGTCGAGGTCGAGGACCGCGGACTCGGCATGGGCAAGGAGACTCTCGCCGAGGCCAACCGGCGCATCGAGCAGTCCGAGGCACTCGACCTGTTCGACAGCGACCGACTCGGCCTCTTCGTGGTGAGCAGGCTCGCGTCCCGGCACGGCATCAAGGTGCATCTGCGTACCTCGCCGTACGGCGGCACCACCGCGGTCGTCCTGCTGCCCACGTCCCTGCTGCACAACGCGACGGCGGAACGTTCCCCCGGCAGGGAGGCGGAGTCCGAGCGGTCCGCCGAACGCGAGTACGCGCGCGTGCCCGCCGCCGACCGGCACCGGGAATCCGTCCACAGGGTCACCGACCGGCACCAGGAATCCGTCCACGCGGCCGCCGAACGACCCGCGCTGGTGGCTCCCGTACCGCCCGTGGCCAGGTCCACGACCGACACCCCACCCCCCGGAGTCACCACCTTGCGACTGCACCGTCCCCCGGACGACTCCGAAGCCTCCGACGACCTCCCACGCCGTGTACGACAGGCGAGCCTCGCGCCCCAACTGCGCGCAGGGCGCCCGGAGGAACCACCGGAGACAGTCGCCTCCCGCCACGACGACGGGCGTACCCCCGAACTCGTCAGGGACCGCATGGCGGCATACCGCGACGGCTGGGCGCGCGGCGGCGGCAGGCAGCCCGGCCGCGGTGCCACTCCCGATTCCACAGCGCGCAGCGACAGCAGCGAAGGAGATCTCGCATGATCCAGGATCCGAGCATGAGGGCCGCCCAGCGGTCCGGCGAACTCGACTGGCTGCTGGACGACCTGGTGCTGCGGGTGGGCGAGGTGCGGCACGCCGTGGTGCTGTCCAACGACGGACTCGCCGTGGGCGCGTCGACGGGCCTCCGCCGCGAGGACGCCGAGCACCTCGCAGCGGTCGCGTCCGGCTTCCACAGCCTGGCCAAGGGCGCGGGGCGGCACTTCGGCGCCGGGGGAGTGCGCCAGACCATGGTGGAGATGGACGACGCCTTCCTGTTCGTGGCGGCCGCGGGCGACGGCTCCTGCCTCGCGGTCCTCACCGCCGTGACCGCCGACATCGGGCTGGTGGCCTATGAGATGGCACGGCTGGTCAAACGCGTCGGCGAGCATCTCTACACGCCAACGCGGGCCAGCGCGCGGCCGCCCGCCGCGGGATGAGACGGAAGGGCGGTCCGCGCACATGACGGAGGACACTACGGGCGCTCCGCGCGAGCAGGGCAGTCAGTGGTACGACAGCGAGGCCGGGCCCCTCGTGCGCCCGTACGCCATGACGGGCGGGCGGACCAGGCCCGGTCCCACCGGGGTGCGTTTCGACCTGATCGCCCTCGTCACGCTGGACGCCGCCGCGCCCGGAGCCGACGACGACACCGCGCTCGGGCCGGAACACCGGTCCCTCATCGAACTGTGCCGTCCGGAGACGCAGTCGGTCGCGGAACTGGCCGCGGGCGCCGATCTGCCCGTGGGGGTCGTCAGGGTGCTCCTCGGCGACCTCCTGGAAATGGGCTGCGTCACCGTCAGCCGTCCGGTACCGCCCGCGCAGCTTCCGGACGAGCGGATTCTGCGCGAGGTGATCGAAGGATTGCGGGCGCTGTAAATGACACTTCAAGGAAAGATACGGTCGCCTGGGGCAAAAAGCGGTCCAACGCCTCGAAAGTCAGCCGCAGTTGTCATGATGCTGACTTCGCACCGCGACGTCGACCGATGCCGGCACTCCAGAGAGAAGTGATCGATGGTCTCCGAGCACTCCGACGCGTCCGACGCCTCCGATGGCGAGACGACCGCGCTGGCGTTGAAGATCCTTGTCGCCGGTGGATTCGGCGTCGGGAAGACCACCCTGGTGGGCGCGGTCAGTGAGATCCGGCCGCTGCGCACCGAGGAACTGCTCAGCGAAGCCGGGCAGTTGGTGGACGACACTGACGGTGTCGACCAGAAGGTCACCACGACCGTCGCCATGGACTTCGGACGCATCACCATCCGGTCCGGCCTGTCCCTCTACCTCTTCGGCACCCCGGGCCAGGACCGCTTCTGGTTCCTGTGGGACGAACTGTCGCAGGGAGCCCTGGGCGCGGTGGTCCTCGCCGACACCAGGCGCCTGGAGGACTGCTTCCCCGCCGTGGACTACTTCGAGCACCGGCACATCCCCTTCGTCGTGGCCGTCAACTGCTTCGCGGGCGCCCGCGCCTACGGCGCCCAAGACGTCTCACGCGCCCTCGACCTGGACCAGGGAACGCCCGTGGTCCTCTGCGACGCCAGGGACCGCGACTCGGGAAAGGAGGTGCTGATCCGGCTCGTCGAGTACGCCGGACGGATGCACACCGCCCGGCTGCTCGACTCCGTGGGATGACCGGTTCTCAGCCGCCGCAGGCTTCGTGCGGCGTGGGGATCGCCCTCACTCCGCGACGCCCTTCTCCGCCAGTACCTTCTCGATGGTGACGCGGACCAGGAGTTCCCCCGGAACGCCGTTGCGCTCCCCGAACTCCTCCGCGCGCTCCTCGCCCATGTACCGCGCCCCGATACGCCCGGCCCAGTGCCTCAGCTCCTCGAGATCCGCAGAGATCCGGGCACGGCCCCGCAGCACCACGAAGTCGTACGGCGGCTGATCGACGTCCACGCACAGCGCCACCCTGCCGTCCCGGGCCAGATTGCGCCCTTTCACACTCGACTCGCCGGTGTTGAACACCACCTCGTCCCCGTCGAGCACGAACCAGATCGGCGTCACATGCGGGCTCCCGTCGGCTCGTACGGTCGACAGCTTGCCGGTGCGCGTGCCGTGCGAGACGAACGCACGCCATTCCTCATCGGTCATCTTCTGCGCCATGCCCCCATCCTCCTTGCCCATGGGCCGGATCGTCGGGAATGGTGGCGAAGGAGATTCCTCCGGTGCAGGGGGAGACATCTACACGGGGAGACCGGATCATGGCGCAGAACCAGGGACTTGGCTGGCTCCTGGACGACCTGACAGAGCGCGTCGATCATGTGCGACACGCGTTGGTGCTGTCCAACGACGGCCTCGTCACCGGCGCGAGCACGGGACTGCGACGCGAGGACGCCGAGCACCTCGCCGCCGTCTCGTCCGGACTGCACAGCCTGGCGAAGGGCTCGGGACGACACTTCGGCGCGGGCCGAGTGCGCCAGACGATGATCGAGTTCGACGACGCCGTCCTGTTCGTCACCGCGGCGGGCACCGGCAGTTGTCTGTGCGTACTCAGCGGCTCCGAGGCCGACATCGGCCAGATCGCCTACGAGATGACCCTGCTCGTCAACCGAGTCGGCGAGCATCTCGACGTGGACGCCCGACAGCCCGAACGGGCACCGGTAACAGACCTCTGACCTGCTGATTCGTCATCCCCCGCAGAGTTATCCACAGGCTCGCCACGAGATCTGGCGGATTGGCTACGGTTTTGTCACGGCGAACGCACACAGCGTGAGCCACTGACTCCACGGGGGCCATCACCATGTCTGGCGACACCATCACGAAGCCGCACCACCCGTCCTGCACGCCGAGCCGAGCGGCCCGGGACCTGGGGCTGAAGCGAAGGGAGTTGGAGCTTGCCGTCCACCTCGGGCTCATGCGGACCGTGCCCGACGAAGGAGGCGGGGGCCGGCGTGTTCCACGGTCCGAGATCGACCGGCTGCGTTCGGAGACCGGGTTCCCCGACTTGTTGCTGGAGCGCGTGAAGGCGGTCGGGACCGTGGAGGGCGCGGGCCTGATGGACGTGCCCAACGGAAGGTTCACGCGCCTTGCCCGTCTGGGGCTGATCGTGCCGGTGAGCTGGTATCTGAACCGCTATCGAGCCGTGGTCTGGCTGTATCTGGCCGAGGAGTTGAAGCAGTTCGCCACCGATGAGAAGAACGCCCCACTGCTGAACGCCCGCCGAACGCCCGAGGGGCTGCGCGGCATGCTGGACGCCGGCGTGGATCTGCGTCCGCGCAACTGGCGCGGACGTCACCGGGGCTTCCTGCTGCGACAGACCGACGACCCATGGGAGAGGGCGGGCGCGTTGGCCGCGTTCCTCGATCCCGTCCAGATCGCGGAAATCGTTCCCGATCCCTATGAGCGCTCCCATCTGAACCGCTTCCGGCCAGGGCCGCCGGCATCCGGGGCACCGGGTTCGCCCGCCGCGCACATCGCCGAGAGGCTCATGACGGCGGACGACCCGGACGAGATCAGCTGGCTGCGGGCCGACCTCACGGCAGTCCTGCACGAAGCGCGAGAGACGCGGGCCGCGCCGCGTCCCACAGCGAACCGGGCCCCGGTGCCGACGCATCCAGTGCCCGATGGGCTGCCCAGGTCCGAGGAGCCGGAGCGGGCACGCGGCCTGCTGAGCCGGCTGCGGCGCAGGACTCCCCGGACTACAGCGCCCTGAACAGACCCTCCTGGACGACGGACACCAGCAGGCGTCCCTCCACGTCGTAGATCCGTCCACGGGCGAGGCCCCGCCCGCCGGTCGCGATCGGCGACTCCTGGTCGTACAGGAACCACTCGTCCGCACGGAACGGCCGGTGGAACCACATGGCGTGGTCCAGCGAGGCGATGTCAAAGCTGCGCGGGCCCCACAGCGGCTCGACCGGAATGCGGACCGCGTCCAGGAGGGTCATGTCGCTGGCGTAGGTCAGCGCGCAGGTGTGCACGACCGGGTCGTCGCCCAGCGGCCCGACCGCGCGCATCCACACCGCGCTGCGCGGTTCGGCGTCCTTGACGTCCTCGGCGTTCCAGCGCAGCCGGTCCACATAGCGGATGTCGAAGGGCTGGCGGCGCGCCATCCGCTCCAACTGTTCGGGCAGCGTGCCCAGATGCTCCCGGATCTCGTCGGTGACCGTCGGCAGCGAATCCGGGTCCGGGACCTTGCGGGCCGGCGGCAGCTGGTGCTCGAAGCTCCCTTGCTCAGGCTTGTGAAAGGAGGCGGTGAGATTGAAGATCGTGCGGCCCTGCTGCACGGCGGTGACCCGGCGGGTCGTGAACGACCTGCCGTCCCGCACCCGTTCGACCTGGTACACGATCGGCACGCCCGGCCGGCCCGGGCGCAGGAAGTACGCGTGCAGCGAGTGCACGGGACGGTCGCCGTCCGTGGTGCGCGCGGCCGCGACCAGCGCCTGGCCGGCCACCTGGCCGCCGAAGACCCGCTGCAGGGACTCCTGTGGGCTGCGGCCCCGGAAGATGTTGACCTCGATCTGCTCCAGGTCGAGCAGGTCGACGAGCCTTTCGGCCGGGTTCGTCGTCATGGGTGAGAGTCTCCTGTGCTCACAACTGGCCTACGTCGGTGACCCGGACCACCGCGCGGCTCTCCGCGTCGGAGGCGGTGAGGTCGATCTCCGCGCTGATGCCCCAGTCATGGTCGCCGTTCGGGTCGTCGAAGATCTGGCGGACTCGCCACAGCCGGTTCTCCGGCTCCTCCTCGATCACCAGGAGCTTGGGACCACGCGCGTTGGGTCCGGTACCGAGGTCCTCGTACTCGTCCCAGTACTTGTCCATCGCCTCGCCCCAGGCGTCGGCGTCCCAGCCTGCCTCGGCGTCCAGCTCGCCCAGCTCCTCGACCTGGTCGAGGGCGGCGAGCTCGACGCGGCGGAACAGGGCGTTGCGGACGAGGACGCGGAAGGCGCGCGCGTTCGTGGTGACCGGCTTGACCTCGTCGGCCTTCTCCTGGGCCTCCTCGGCGGTCATCTCCTCCGGGTTGGCGAGCTGCTCCCACTCGTCGAGCAGACTCGAGTCGACCTGGCGCACCATCTCGCCGAGCCACTCGATCAGATCCTGCAGATCCTCGGACTTGAGG
Organism: Streptomyces sp. NPDC051738; assembly: GCF_044453205.1. NCBI lineage: Bacteria > Bacillati > Actinomycetota > Actinomycetes > Kitasatosporales > Streptomycetaceae > Streptomyces > Streptomyces sp. NPDC051738. Next base: position 203,057 of record NZ_JBITCM010000005.1, read on the forward strand.
TCGTCCGGGATGTTGTGATCGAGGGTCTTGTAGGCGCTGGCGAGGTAACGCAGCACGATGCCCTCGGTGCGGGCCAGCTCGTAGAAGGACACCAACTCCGTGAAGGACATCGCCCGTTCGTACATGTCCCGGATGACGGACTTCGGCGACAGCGGATGGTCGCCGACCCAGGGGTGGCTCTTGCGGTAGGTGTTGTAAGCGTGGAAGAGCAGCTCTTCCAGGGGCTTCGGGTAGGAGATGTCCTGGAGGCGCTCCATGCGCTCCTCGTACTCGACGCCGTCCGCCTTCATCGCGGCCACGGCCTCGCCCTTGGCCTTGTTCAGCTGGGCGACGAGGATCTGCCGCGGATCGTCCAGGGTGGACTCGACGACGGACACCATGTCGAGGGCGTAGGACGGCGACTCGGGCTCCAGCAGCTCGAACGCGGCCAGAGCGAAGGTGGACAGCGGCTGATTGAGCGCGAAGTCCTGCTGGAGGTCCACGGTGAGGCGGACGATGCGGCCGCTGGCGTCCGGTTCGTCGAGCTTCTCGACGATGCCGCCGTCCAGCAGCGAGCGGTAGATGGCGATCGCTCGGCGGATGTGCCGCAGTTGCTGCTTGCGGGGCTCGTGGTTGTCCTCCAGGAGGTGCCGCATCGCCTCGAAAGCGTTGCCGGGGCGGGCGATCACCGACAGCAGCATGGTGTGCGTGACCCGGAAGCGGGAGGTCAGGGGCTCCGGTTCGGAGGCGATGAGCTTCTCGAAGGTGTTGTCCGTCCAGCCGACGAAGCCCTCGGGTGCCTTCTTGCGGACGACCTTGCGGCGCTTCTTCGGGTCGTCACCCGCCTTGGCGAGCGCCTTCTCGTTCTCGATGACGTGCTCGGGGCCCTGCGCGACAACGAAGCCCGCCGTGTCGAAGCCGGCGCGCCCGGCGCGGCCTGCGATCTGGTGGAACTCCCGGTTGCGCAGCGTGCGGACGCGGTTGCCGTCGTACTTGGTCAGGGCCGTGAACAGCACCGTACGGATGGGGACGTTGACGCCGACGCCGAGCGTGTCAGTACCGCAGATGACCTTCAGCAGACCGGCCTGCGCGAGCTTCTCCACCAGCCGCCGGTACTTGGGCAGCATGCCGGCGTGATGGACGCCGATGCCGTGCCGCACGTAACGGGAGAGGTTGCGGCCGAACTTGGTGGTGAAGCGGAAGTTGCCGATCAGCTCGGCGATCTGGTCCTTCTCCTCGCGCGAGCACATGTTGATGCTCATCAGCGCCTGCGCCCGCTCCACGGCCTGCGCCTGCGTGAAGTGCACGATGTAGACGGGCGCCTGCCTGGTCTCCAGCAGCTCGGTCAGCGTCTCGGTGAGCGGGGTCAGCTTGTACTCGTAGGAGAGCGGCACGGGGCGGGTCGCCGAGCGGACCACCGCCGTCGGGCGGCCGGTGCGCCGGGTGAGGTCCTTCTCGAACATCGAGACATCGCCGAGCGTGGCCGACATCAGGATGAACTGCGCCTGGGGAAGCTCCAGGATCGGGATCTGCCAGGCCCAGCCGCGGTCCCCCTCCGCGTAGAAGTGGAACTCGTCCATGACGACCTGGCCGACATCCGCCTGCTTGCCGTCGCGCAGCGCGATCGACGCGAGCACCTCCGCGGTGCAGCAGATGACGGGGGCATCGGCGTTGACGGACGCGTCTCCGGTCAGCATGCCGACGTTCTCGGTGCCGAAGATCTTGCACAGCTCGAAGAACTTCTCCGAGACCAGCGCCTTGATCGGAGCGGTGTAGAACGTGACCTCGTCCCGGGCCAGCGCAGCGAAGTGGGCACCCGCGGCGATCATGCTCTTGCCGGAGCCGGTGGGCGTCGACACGATCACGTTCGCACCGGAGACCACCTCGATCAGCGCCTCCTCCTGATGGGAGTAGAGCGTGAGACCACGCTCCTCGGCCCACGACTCGAAGGCTTCGTAGAGGGCGTCGGGGTCGGCGGTCGGCGGCAGCTGATCGATGAGGGTCACCCACCCATCTTGCCTGCCCTCATGCCGCATAGGGGAATCGGATGCGAGGGCGAAGATCGCGAACGCTACGCTGTGTCGCCGACGACACGTCAGCGAACCCGGTCAACTGGACAGCGGCACACGAGGAATGGGGCGGGCAACGGCGATGATGGGACCAGCACACTCACTATCGGGGGCCGCGGCCTGGCTCGGCGTCGGAGCGGCCGCCGCCGCTGCCGGGCACGGGATGCCCTGGCCGGTCCTCCTCGCCGGCGCGCTGATCTGCGCCGGGGCCGCTCTGGCCCCGGACCTCGATCACAAGGCGGCCACCATCTCGCGAGCCTTCGGACCGCTGTCGCGCTGGCTGTGCGAGATCGTCGACAAGCTGTCGTACGCCGTCTACAAGGGGACGAAGAAGCAGGGCGATCCGCGTCGCTCCGGTGGGCACCGCACGCTCACGCACACCTGGCTGTGGGCGGTCCTGATCGGCGGGGGCGCCTCGGTCCTGGCGATCACCGGTGGTCGTTGGGCGGTGCTGGCGATCCTGTTCGCGCACATGGTGCTGGCCATCGAGGGACTGCTGTGGCGCGCGACCCGGGGCTCCAGCGCCGATGTCTTGGTGTGGCTGCTGGCCGCGACCAGCTCGTGGATCATCGCCGGGGTCCTGGACAAGCCGGGCAATGGCTCGGACTGGCTGTTCACGGCGCCCGGCCAGGAGTATCTGTGGCTGGGGCTGCCGATCGTGCTGGGCGCGCTCGTGCACGACATCGGGGACGCGCTGACGGTGTCCGGCTGCCCGATCCTGTGGCCGATCCCGGTGGGCCGCAAGCGCTGGTACCCGGTGGGCCCGCCCAAGGCCATGCGGTTCCGGGCGGGCAGCTGGGTCGAGCTCAAGGTGCTGATGCCGGTGTTCATGGTGCTCGGCGGGGTGGGCTGCGCGGCGGCGCTCAACGTCATCTGAGCGGGAGGGGACCGCGGGGCCTCCGGCAGGGGCAGGGGCAGGGGCAGGGGCAGGTTCAGGGACTGGGCCTGGGCCTGGGCCTGGGCCAAATTCAGGGCCAGGTTCCGGGCCAGGGACAGGTTCGGGGCCAGGGCGATCCGCTGGGCATCGGTGCAGGGGAAGTGATCCGGCACCTCCTCACGCCGGTGACCCGCTCTTCCGAATCCCGGGTTCCCAGCCGCCAGGCCTTATGGACCTGCGGTGGGGCCTACCGTGCGCTCGACGGATCACCCGCCCGGGCCCGTCCCGCCGCCATAGCGCCGCTCGAAGGCCGCGACACGGCCCTCCGAGTCCAGGGTCCTCGCCTTGCCCGTGTGGAACGGGTGGCTCTCCGAGGAGATCTCGACGTCCACGACCGGGTAGGTCTCGCCGTCGTCCCAATCGATGGTCTGGTCGCTGGTCGCGGTGGACCGGGTCAGGAAGGCGTAGCCGGCGGAGCGGTCGCGGAAGACGACCGGGTGGTAGTCGGGGTGCTTGTCCTGCTGCATGCGAGTTCCTCCTCTGGCGGCATCGGCAACGGCGGACGACGGTGTGGGGCCGAAGGCACGCGGACCGCGACACAGCGGGCTGTGCGATCTTCCGTACGGCGGCCAGCCGCATGGCGGTCGGTCGAACGACGGTCAGCTGTACAGGGCGTCATCGTCGACGATGTGCATGGCGGCCTCCTCGGCGGACGCCGCTGCGCCGTCGATTCCCACGTCCGTCGCGACGAGCGCGCTCTCCTCGTCCTCGTGGGCCCCTTCGTCGGGGGCCACGAGGCGGCCGGAGCGCATGGCGCCGACCTCGTTGTCGAGGAGTTCCCCGTCGGTGCCGTCGGCGTCGCCCAGGCCGTCGCCGTCCCGGGGGGCCAGGTCGGGCATCTCCTCGGCGAGCCGCTGGTCGAGGGTCTCGCCCTCTCGGCGCTCGGCGGCCGTGACGCCGGTGTGCTCCACCGCCCACGGTCGGTCCGGAGGGGACCAGCCCCGGTCCAGGGGGTCGTCGACGCCGTCGTTCTCCAGGGTGTCCTCCGCGTCGAGCAGCCCCGTGTCCTCACGTTGATCGGATGCGTCGGGCTGGTAGACGTCGTCCCCCCATCCGTCGGCGCTGTTCACGGGTACCTCCAGGTGGTGGGGACGGGCCCGAAGTCACCGCGGGCGGGCTGCCGCGGCGCGGGGCACAGGCCGCACCCGGCGAGAATCGCCTGGTTCCCGGGTGCCCCCGAACCGGTGCCGCTATCCAGCCTTCCACCCCTTTTCGCCCCGGCGCAACGGCACGGGGCCAAGGCGAGCACCGCGGATGGGCCCCGCCTGAATCCATGCCGCCATGCCGGCGCAGGCAGGGCCGGTCCGGGCCACGCCGCCCGGGCGCACTACAGCCCGTCGACCGCGCTCCGTGCCGTCCGGATCGGCTACCGTGGCGCCCGATCACGGCGGGGTGAGCCGGGACAGTGCGGCTCGGGATCGTGGTGGGTTGAGCTCGGCCACCCAGGGTCCCGACTGTGGTCGGTCGAGCTCTGCCACCTCGGCCCGCGGTCGTGGCGGGTTGAGCTGGGACAGTGCGGCTCCCGATCGGGGTGGGCTGAGCCCAGCCACCCTGGCTACCGATCGTGGTCGACCGAGCCCGCCCACTGCGGCTCACAACCGTGGTGGCTTGAGTCGGGCAACCGCGGCTCCGGATCGTGGTGGATTGAGCCCGGCCAGCCCGGCCAGCCCGGCCAGCCCGGCCAGCCCGGCCAGCCCGGCCAGCCCGGCCGACCCGGCCTCCGATCGTGGTCGGTCGAGCCCGCCTACTGCAGCTGGCAACCGTGGTGGCTTGAGCCGGGCCACTGCGGCTCCGGATCTTGGTCGGTTGAGCCTGGCCACCCTGGCTCCCGATCGTGGTCAGCTAAACCAGGCCACTGCGGCGCCCCAACCGCGGTCGGCCGAGCCCAGCCACCCCCGCGCCCAAGCACTGTTGGCCATCCACGCCACCCCATCCCCCAACCGGGGTCGTCCGAGCTGCGCGGCTTCAGCCCTCAACCGGGGTCGCCCGAGCTGCCCCGCTTCAGCCCTCAACCGGGTCGCCCAAGCCGCACGGCCTCCGCCCCCAACCGCGCCCGCCCAAGCCGCGTGGCCCCCCAACCCCACCCGCCCGAGCCCTCCGCTCACCCCCGCTCACCCATGCCAGGACCGCCACAGCGCCGCGTACGCCCCGTCGGCCCTGACCAGGTCGTCATGGCTGCCGAGTTCGGTGATGCGGCCGTTCTCCACGACGGCGATGGCGTCCGCGTCGTGGGCGGTGTGGAGGCGGTGGGCGATGGCCACCACGGTGCGGCCGTCGAGGACGCGGGCCAGGGATCGCTCCAGGTGGCGGGCCGCCCGTGGGTCGAGGAGCGAGGTCGCCTCGTCCAGGACCAGCGTGTGCGGGTCGGCCAGCACCAGGCGGGCCAGCGCGATCTGCTGGGCCTGGGCCGGAGTGAGCGCGAACCCGCCCGAGCCGACCTCGGTGTCCAGGCCGTCGTCGAGCGCACGGGCCCACGCGTCCGCGTCGACCGCGCCCAGTGCCGACCACAGCTCGGTGTCGGTCGCGTCGGTGCGGGCCAGCAGCAGGTTGTCGCGCAGGGAGCCCACGAAGACGTGGTGTTCCTGGTTGACGAGGGCCACGTGGGAGCGGACCCGTTCGGCGGTCATCCGGGACAGTTCCGCACCGCCCAGGGTGATCCGGCCGTCCCGGGGCGCGTAGATGCCGGCGAGCAGCCTGCCCAGGGTGGACTTGCCGGCGCCCGAGGGGCCGACCAGCGCCAGCCTGGTGCCGGGCGCGACCTCCAGGGAGACCTTGCGGAGCACGTCCACGCCCTCCAGGTAGCCGAAGTGCACCCGGTCGGCGTGCACGTCGCGGCCCTCGGGCGCGAGCTGGTCGTCCCCGGCCTCCGGCTCGATGTCCCGGACCCCGACCAGCCGGGCCAGCGACACCTGGGCCACCTGCAGCTCGTCGTACCAGCGCAGGATCAGCCCGACGGGATCCACCAGCATCTGCGCGATGAGGGCACCTGTGGTCAGCTGACCGACCCCGATCCAGCCATGCAGGACGAACACGCCGCCGATCATCAGCACCGAGGAGAGGATCATGACGTGGGTGACGTTGATGAACGGGAAGAACACCGAGCGCAGCCAGAGCGTGTAGCGCTCCCATGCCGTCCACTCCTTGATCCGCTGCTCCGACAGCTCGACGCGGCGCGAGCCGAGACGCTGGGCCTCGACGGTGCGCCCGGCGTCCACGGTCTCGGCGAGCGCGGCGGCCACGGCCGCGTACCCGGCGGCCTCCGAGCGGTAGGCGGCCGGTGCCCGCTTGAAGTACCAGCGGCAGCCGATCACGAGCAGGGGCACGGCGACCAGCACGGCCGCCGCGAGCGGTGGGGCGGTGATGACGAGCCCGCCCAGCAGGAGGACCACCCACACCACGCCGATCGCCAGCTGGGGCACGGCCTCGCGCATGGCGTTGGCCAGCCGGTCGATGTCCGTCGTGATCCGGGACAGCAGGTCGCCCGTCCCGGCTCGCTCCAGGACACCGGGCGGCAGCCCGACCGACCGTACGAGGAAGTCCTCGCGCAGATCGGCCAGCATCCGCTCGCCGAGCATCGCGCCGCGCAGCCGCACCTGCCGTACGAACACGGCCTGGACGACGAGTGCGGCCACGAACAGGCCGATGGTGAGCTCCAGATGGAGGTCGCGGTCGGCGACGCCGTCCGACACCCGCTCCACCAGCCCGCCCAGCAGCCAGGGCCCCACCATCGAGGCCACCACGGCGACCGTGTTGACGCAGACGAGCAGGAGGAAGGCACCGCGGTGCCTGCGGAACAACTCGACCACATAGGCGCGTACGGTCGCGGGGGCGCCGACCGGCAAGGTGTTCGCCGTCGTCGGGGCCGCCGGGTCGTAGGCCGGTGGCGCCACGCCGATCATGCCGACTCCTCGATCTCTTCCAGTTCCTTCAAGACGTCCTTGAGGGAGGCCTTTTTGCCCAGCGCACTGTCCAGTGCACTGTCCAGCGCACTGTCCGGGGCACTGTCCGGGGCGGCCTTGTCGCCCGACGCGCCGTTCACCGCGGCCTCTTCGTCGGTCTCCCGGGTCACCACCGCCCGGTACCGGGGTTCGGTGTGCACCAGGTCGCGGTGCACTCCGATCGCGGCCACCTCGCCCTCGTGGACGAGCACGACCCGGTCGGCGCGGTCCAGGAGCAGGGGGGACGAGGTGAACACCACCGTCGTGCGCCCCGCCCGCAGCTTCCGCACGCCCTCCGCGATCCGGGCCTCTGTGTGCGAGTCGACGGCCGAGGTCGGCTCGTCCAGGACCAGCACCTCGGGGTCCGTGATCAGCGACCGGGCGAGCGCGAGGCGCTGGCGCTGGCCGCCGGACAGGGACCGGCCGCGTTCGGTGATACGGGCGTCCATCGGGTCCTCGGCGCCGACCGACCCCTGGACCAGAGCGGCCAGGACGTCCTCGCACTGCGCTGCCGCCAGCGCCTCCTCGGCACCGACGCCGCCCGACCTCGGCACGTCGAGCAGTTCGCGCAGCGTGCCGGAGAGCAGCACCGGATCCTTGTCCTGAACGAGGACGGCCGTACGGGCGCTGTCGAGCGGCAACTCGTCGAGCGGGACGCCGCCCAGGAGCACCGGCGTGCCCTCCTCCGAGGCGTGTCCGCCGAGGCGTTCGGCCAGCCGCCCCGCCGCGTCCGGGTCGCCGCACACCACGGCGGTCAGCCGGGCTGTGGGGGCGAGGAGTCCGGTGGCCGGGTCGTACAGGTCCCCGGAGGGCACCTCGGATCCGTCGCGCGAACCGTCGGTGTCGGTGACCCGCTCCAGTGCCAGCACGCGCGCGGCCCGCCGGGCCGAGGGGCGGGAGAAGGAGTAGGCCATCGCGATCTCTTCGAAGTGGCGCAGCGGGTAGGTGAGGATCATGATCGAGCTGTAGACGGCGACCAGTTCGCCGATGGTGACGCGGCCGTCGCGGGCCAGGTGGACGCCGTACCAGACCACCGCGATCAGCAGCAGCCCCGGCAACAGCACCTGGATCGCCGAGATCAGGGACCACATCCGGGCGCTGCGCACGGCGGCGTGGCGTACTTCCTGGGAGGCGCGGCGGTAGCGGTCGAGGAAGAGTTCCTCGCCGCCGATGCCACGCAGGACACGCAGTCCGGCGACGGTGTCCGAGGCCAGTTCGGTGGCGCGGCCCGCCTTCTCGCGCTGGAAGTCGGCCCGTCGGGTCGCCCGGGGCAGCAGGGGCAGCACGGCGACGGCCAGCACGGGCAGGCCCACGGCGACGACCACACCTAGCGCGGGCTGGTAGACGACCAGGCCGACGCAGACGATCACGATGGTGACCGCCGCCGCCGTGAACCGAGACCAGGCCTCGACGAACCAGCCGATCTTCTCGACGTCACCCGTGGAGACGGCGACGACCTCACCGGCCGCGACGCGCCTCGTCAGTGCCGAGCCCAGCTGTGCGGCCTTGCGGGCCAGCACCTGCTGGACGCGGGCGGCCGCCGTGATCCAGTTGGTGACGGCGGTGCGGTGGAGGAAGGTCTCGCCGATCGCGGTTCCTGCGCAGCACAGTGCCAACAGGCCGCCCGCGAGGGCGAGGCGAGTGCCGGAGCGGTCGACGACGGCCTGCACGGCGACGCCGACGCAGAACGGCAGGGCGGAGACGGACAGGAAGTGCAGCAGCCCCCAGGCCAGGGCCTTCAGCTGTCCGCCCAGCTGGTTCCGGAAGAGCCACCACAGGAATCGGGGACCCGAGCGTGCGTCCGGCACACCTGGATCGGGATACGGAAGGTCTTGAATCTGCATGACGTCCCAGTGGCTCGTGTCAGTGGGGGGAACAGGGATGGAGGTGGTGAGTGGGCGATGTGCCGATGCGTGGTGTGGGGACGCGCACGGCGGCAGCAAACCGTGACAGGTTCGCGTCGCAGCGTGGTCGGACGCAAACGGTTTTCCGCTGCGCCGCACAGTTCCGGTCCCCTCCGGAACGCAGCACCGTCGATCCCGCGGGCACGCTGAACGCGGTGCCACCATGGAGCGATGCGGAACGGCGGAGCATGGCGGTCGAGGCGCGCGGCGGCGGCCCTCGGCTCCCTCCTGGCAGTCATGGTGACCCTGACCGCGTGCGAGGGTTCGCGGCACGGTGCAGGTGCAGGCGGCAAGGGCGCCCCCACGCGCCCGGCCGCAACCACGGACCCGTCGCGCATCCCGGGCGTCGGCGACCGCTGGCAGCGGCGCATCCCAGCCGACTCCCGCCAGGTCGTGGCGGTCTACGGCGACGGCAAGGACGCGGCGAACTCCACGGTCGTGCTGTACACGAGGCACGGCTCCACCTGGGAAAGCACCCGCAGCTGGCCCGCGCACAACGGCAAGAAGGGCTGGACGACCGACCACCGTGAGGGCGACAACCGCAGTCCCGTCGGTGTGTTCACGCTGAGCGACGCGGGTGGCGTACTGAAGGACCCCGGGTCCAGGCTGCCGTACACGAGGTCCGCGGCCTTCGCGGCGCCGCGCTGGTGGGCGAAGTCGTACTGGCACGACTTCGACTACGTCATCGCCATCGACTACAACCGCGTCAAGGGCACCCCGCCCAACGACCCCACCCGCCCCGAGGGCGCGGCCAAGGGTGGTGGCATCTGGTTGCACATGGACCACGGCAGCGGCACGTCGGCCTGTGTCAGTCTGTCCGAATCGGCGATGGAGTACCTGCTGCGCACGCTCGATCCGGACCGGCATCCCGTGGTGGTGATGGGGGACAGGGCCGACCTGAAACCCTCGCACTGACGCAGCAGGCATCATTGCGGCGGATGCCCAACTCCCCGTAGAACACCGGCCATGAAGAGACGGATCGTCATGTCCATGCTCGCCGGAGCGACCCTCCTGGCGACCTCACTCCTCGGGGTGTCCCCCGCCCGATCGGCCGACGTGCCCGCCGAGTTCGGCACCGACTGGCACGACCCCATCACCGCCGCGCCGCCCATCCCCAAGCCATCCGGCAAGTCCTGCGAAGTAACCGTGGCCGAGGCGCAGTTCCGCGACTTCACCCCGTACAAGGGCGCCTACACTCCGCCCGAAGGCTGCGGCGACCGCTGGAGCAAGGTCGTGCTGCGCATGGACGGCAAGGTCAAGGGGCGCCAGTACGACCGGCTCGGCTATCTGCACGTCGGCGGCGTCGAGATCTTCCGTACGTCGACCCCGGAGCCGTCACCCGACGGCATCGAGTGGTCCGTGGAGAAGGACGTCACGCGCTACAGCGACACCCTCCGCCGCGACCAGGACGTCGAGATGCTCATCGGGAACGTCGTCGACGACACGTACACCGGCGTCATCGACGTCAAGGTCACGCTGACGTTCTACGCCGGCCGCGCTGCCGAGGCCACCGGCGGCCGGCCCACGACCCCCGACAACCCCGCGACCACCCCCGACCGCATCCTCACCCTCCAGAACGGCACCCTCACCACCCCGCGCAACAGCGAACGCATCGTCGCCGAGGTGTACGCCACCGGATCCGGCGGCGGCTGCGAGGAGTTCTGGTACCTGTCCGCACCCGACCCGGCGCCCTACTCCTGCAAGGCCACCGGCGGCCCCTACCGCGAGGTGCAGATCAAGGTCGACGGCCGGCTCGCCGGAATCGCCGCGCCGTTCCCGCATGTGTGGACCGGGGGCTGGTCCAACCCCTTCCTCTGGTACGTCGTCCCGGGACCGCGCGCCTTCGACGTCAAGCCGATCGAATACGACCTGACTCCGTTCGCCGGCCTCCTCAACGACGGCCGCCCGCATCGCGTCGAGGTCTCCGTCGTCGGCGTCCCTGAGGGGCAGAGCGGCTGGAGCGCACCCGTGAACGTCCTCGTCTGGCAGGACGCGAAGAGCGCACAGGTCACCGGGAAGCTCACCACGCACCAGCTCGGTGACCTCGTCAACTCCTCGAAGTACACGCCCGGTTCGGAGCATCGGGTGGACACGGAGGGTGGGCACCGGCTGACCGTCGCCGGCTATGTCGACACCTCGCACGGCCGGGTGACGACGACCGTCCGCCGTGCGTTGGCCAACACTTCCGTCCACCGCTGGACCGACGGCGAGAACCTCGATGCGCTCGACGCCACTTGGACGGACGCCGTGTCCATCACGGTCGACGGGCGCGGACCCGCCCGCACCACGCGCACCGAGCGGACGTACAGCATGGACGGCACGATCACGCTGGGCGCGGAGGACCGGCTGCGCACCGTGCTGACCCTCGGTGACCGTGCCACGGCCGTCACGTCGTACGGCGGCCGGCGCATCGCCTGGTCGCGGCTCGACGACACCTACACCGGCGATGCCGCCTGGACGATGAACGTGCCGCGCGATCAGCGCAAGGCGGTCGGCGCGACCAGCGAGCGCTACCGGTTGCACGGCTCGGGTGGCTGCTACGACCGCTCTCTGACCAGCGTCCAAGGGGTGCTCACCGAGGATCGCGGCGGCTGCTGAGACGGGTGTGTGCGATGCGTCACTCAGGGTGCGATTTACACGGATGCAACACGGGGGTCTTGTGTCAGGACATCATGACCCTCAAAGTGATCGGCACGGAATCCGCTTTCCGTATGGCAGAAGTCCCAACCGTCCCTGGGGGCTTCTGTGTGCCGCCGTCCCCAAGGAGTGCCCGTGCCGCCGTCCGTACCGTCCCTTCCGCGACGCGTCGCACGCATGCTGCGTACCTCTCTCTTCGCGCAGGTCGCCTGCGCGCTCGTACTCGGAATCGTCGTCGGGAAGCTGTGGCCCGGCTTCGGCGCGGATCTTCAGCCGCTCGGCGACGGTTTCATCCGGCTCATCAAGACGATCATCTCCCCGCTCGTGTTCTGCGTGGTCGTCGTCGGGATCGCCAAGGCCGGTGACCTGAAGGCGTTCGGCCGGATCGGGCTGAAGGCCCTGATCTGGTTCGAGGTCGCGAGCACGCTCGCGCTGCTCATCGGGCTCGTCGCCGCCAACCTGGTCCAGCCCGGGTCCGGGATGAACGTCGACCCGTCCACGCTCGACGCCTCGGCGGTCGACGCGAAGACGGGCGGCGGACAGCTGCCCTCGACGACCGAGTTCGCGCTGAACGCCCTGCCCACCAGTTTCATCGGCGCCTTCGCCGAGAACTCCCTGCTGCAGGTGCTCGTCCTGGCCTGTCTGGTGGGTGCCGCGCTGCTGCACCTCGGGCACACCAAGGTGCCGCAGGTGCTGCCCGCCATCGAGCAGGCCCAGGAGATCATCTTCGCGATCGTCGGCTTCGTGATGCGGCTGGCCCCCATCGCGGTGTTCGGCGCCATGGCCGTCCTGATCGGCAACTACGGGCTCGGCGTGATCGAGACCTACGGCAAGCTGATCATCCTGTGCTACGCGGCCGCGGCGCTCTTCATCGCCCTCCTCGCCGTCGCCCTGAAGATCGTCACCGGGCTCAGCCTCTGGAAGTTCCTGCGCTACATCCGCGAGGAGATGCTGCTCGCGCTCGGCACCGCGTCCACCGAGTCGGTCCTGCCGCGCGTGATGCAGAAGCTGCGAAAGGCCGGAGCCCGTGACGACGCCGTGGGTCTGGTGCTGCCGACGGGCTACTCCTTCAACCTCGACGGCGCTTCGCTCTACCTGTCCATCGGCACACTGTTCATCGCCCAGGCCGTGGGCGTCGACCTCAGCCTCAGCCAGCAGATCACCGTGATCCTGGTCCTGATGCTGACCAGCAAGGGCATGGCGGGCATCCCCGGCTCGGCGTTCCTCGCCCTGTCCGCGACCGCCTCCTCGCTGGGCGCCATCCCGGCCGGAGCCGTCGCCCTGCTCCTCGGCGTGGACCGCATCATGGACTCGATGCGCGTCGTCACCAACCTGCTCGGCAACTGCGTCGCCGTCTTCGCGGTCTCCCGCTGGGAGGGCGCGCTGGACAAGGAGCGGGCGAGGAAGGTTCTGGACGGCGAGATCGTGGTCGAGCTGGACGACGACGAGCCGGAGAAGGCGGAGCCCGGGAAGGCTGAAAAGGCGGAGCTCAAGAAGCCCGAGGCGCCCGAGACGTCCGAGACACCCGAGTCCGGGGAGCCGGTCGCCGTCCCCGCGCAGACGAACAAGGAGCCTGCCTCCGGGGCCAGTTGAGCCCGGTCATCCGGGGTCACTTGACCCCAGCCCCACCGAACAGGCCGCGGCCCCCTCCGTACCACTGGAGGGGGCCGCGGCCTGTCCCGCGTCCGCCGGCCGTACCGCGCGCGGGCGCCGGCCGGCGCTCAGCAGCGCGGCTCCCCACCCCCGTCGATCAACGTGTCCAGCAACTCGCCCAACACCCCACGCTGTTCGTCCGTCAGTGGCGCTAGGATCTCCTCCGCCGCCGATCGGCGCGCACCGTGCAGCTCCCGCAGGGCTCCCCGTCCGTCGTCGGTCAGCTCGATCCGGATCACCCGCCGGTTCGTCGGATCCGGCACCCGCCGTACCTTCCCGCTCGCCTCCAGCCCGTCGACCAGCGACGTCACCGCGCGCGGGACCACCTCCAGGCGCTCGGCGAGATCGGCCATCCGGGGCGGCGAGCCGTAGTGCGCGAGCGTGCGCAGCAGACGGGACTGGGCCGGGGTGATACCCACGCCGCACTGCTGCAGGTGCTGTTTCTGGATGCGGTGGACCCGGCGGGTGAGGCGCAGGAGCTGCTCGGCGAGCGGGCCGTCGGGATCGGGGGTGGTCATGCGGGAACAATATCAGGACGACGTTCATTGTGAACATAGGTAACAATGAGCTAAGCTCCGCCAGTCCGCATCGCCACACCTTCCGTAGGAGCCCATGCACCCCGACAAGGAACCCACCCGAAGGCCATCCGCCGCAGAGAAGGAACAACCCCGGCAGGTGCGCCGCATCCTGAGACTCTTCCGTCCGTACCGCGGGCGCCTCGCCGTCGTCGGCCTGCTCGTCGGCGCCGCGTCGCTGGTCGGCGTCGCCACACCGTTCCTCCTCAAGGCGATCCTCGACGTCGCCATCCCCGAGGGCCGTACCGGTCTGCTCAGTCTGCTCGCGCTCGGCATGATCCTCAGCGCGGTCCTCACCAGTGTGTTCGGCGTGCTGCAGACCCTGATCTCCACGACGGTCGGCCAGCGCGTCATGCACGACCTGCGCACCTCCGTCTACGGCCGCCTACAGCGCATGTCGCTCGCTTTCTTCACCCGCACCCGCACCGGCGAGGTCCAGTCCCGCATCGCCAACGACATCGGCGGCATGCAGGCCACCGTCACCTCCACCGCGACCTCCCTGGTCTCCAACCTGACCAGCGTGGTCGCCACGATCGTCGCGATGATCGCGCTCGACTGGCGCCTGACCGTCGTCTCGCTGCTCCTGCTGCCGGTCTTCGTCTGGATCAGCCGCCGCGTCGGCAACGAACGCAAGAAGATCACCACCCAGCGCCAGAAGCAGATGGCCGCGATGGCCGCCACCGTCACCGAGTCGCTCTCGGTCAGCGGCATCCTGCTCGGCCGCACGATGGGCCGTTCCGACTCGCTCACGACCGCCTTCGCCGACGAGTCCGAGCGGCTGGTCGACCTCGAGGTGAGGTCGAACATGGCCGGCCGCTGGCGCATGGCCGTCATCAGCATCGTCATGGCCGCCATGCCCGCCGTCATCTACTGGACCGCGGGGACGGCCCTCCAAGTCGGCGGCCCGCAGGTCTCGATCGGCACGATCGTCGCCTTCGTCTCGCTCCAGCAGGGCCTGTTCCGCCCGGCCGTCAGCCTGCTGTCCACCGGCGTCCAGATCCAGGCCTCGCTCGCGCTCTTCCAGCGCATCTTCGAGTACCTCGACCTGCCCATCGACATCACCGAGCGGGCGGACCCCGTCCACCTCGACCGCGTCAAGGGCGAGGTCCGCTTCGAGAACGTCGAGTTCCGGTACGACGGCGACGACGGGCAGCGGGGCGCGATCCTCGGCGGCATCGACCTCACCGTCCCGGCGGGCGGCAGCCTCGCGGTCGTCGGCCCGACCGGCGCCGGAAAGTCGACGCTCGGCCATCTCGTGCCGCGGCTGTACGACGTGACGGGCGGCCGCGTCACCCTCGACGGCGTCGACGTGCGCGACCTCGACTTCGACACCCTCGCCCGCGCGGTCGGCGTCGTCTCGCAGGAGACGTACCTCTTCCATGCCTCCGTCGCCGACAACCTGCGCTTCGCCAAGCCCGACGCCACCGACGAGGAACTGCACGCGGCGGCCAGGGCGGCCCAGATCCACGAGCACATCGCCGCCCTGCCCGACGGCTACGACACGGTCGTCGGCGAGCGCGGGCACCGCTTCTCCGGCGGGGAGAAGCAGCGCCTGGCCATCGCCCGGACGATCCTGCGCGACCCGCCCGTCCTCATCCTCGACGAGGCGACCAGCGCCCTGGACACCCGCACCGAACACGCCGTCCAGGAGGCCATCGACGCCCTGTCCGCCAACCGCACCACCCTCACCATCGCCCACCGCCTGTCCACCATTCGGGGCGCCGACCAGATCGTGGTCCTCGACGCCGGGCTCGTGGCCGAACGGGGCACGCACGCGGAACTGTTGGAACGGGACGGGCGCTATGCGGGGCTGGTCCGCCGTGACGCCCAACTGGAGCCGACGGGGTAGCGTTATGCCGGTTTTGTAAGCATGTGCGGGTTACCGTTCCCGCATGTACCTGAACACTCCGTCACGGAGAACGATTCGACTGACGCGCCGGGGCCGTATCGCTCTCATCGCCGGCGGCGCCGTCGTGGCCGGGACCGCCGTGGCGGTGCCGCTGCTGAACCCGGGAGAGGAGCCGCAGCCGAGGCCCACCTCGGTGGTGATCCCGGAGGGCTGGCGCGCGAGCCAGGTCTACGAGGCCGTCGACAAGGCCCTCGCCCTGCCGCCCGGTTCCACGAAGAAGTCCCTCGACAAACTCGACCTCAAGCTGCCGGGCGACGCCGAGGGCAACCCCGAGGGCTACCTCTTCCCGGCGACGTATCCCCTGGAGCCCGGCGGCAAGAAGGCGACGCCGGAGTCCCTGCTGTCGGCCATGGTCGACACCGCCAACAAGAAGTTCAACGGCGCCCCGATCGCCGCCGGCGCACAGCGCAACGCCATGAACGTCTATCAGGCGGTCACCATCGCGAGCATCGTCCAGGCGGAGGCCGGCAGCAGGTCCGACATGGGCAAGGTGGCGCGGGTCGTCTTCAACCGGCTGGAGCGCGGGATGCCGTTGCAGATGGACTCCACCATCAACTACGCGCTGGGCCGCTCCACCCTCCGGACCACCGAGTCCGACACCAGGATCGAGAGCCCCTACAACTCGTACCAGCGCATGGGTCTGCCGCCCACGCCGATCGACAACCCGGGCGAGGAGGCGATGCGTGCCGCGGTCAACCCTTCGCCGGGCGACTGGCTGTACTTCGTCACGGTCAAGCCGGGCGACACCCGCTTCACGGCCGACTACGCGGAACACCAGCGCAATGTCGCCGAGTTCAACGCCCACCAGAAGGCGGCCGCGGCGAGCCCGGCGAGCCCGAAGCCGTCGAAGTGACCGACAGGGGCGTCGGCGCAGTGCTCCGGGGGCAAGGTCGCCAGTCGGCCGGCCGGCGACCAGTACGTCACGCGGCGACCGTCTCCTCGGACAGCAACCGCCTGATGTCCCGTACGGCCGCGCGACCGGCCCGATTGGCGCCGATCGTGCTGGCGGACGGGCCGTAGCCGACGAGGTGCACGCGGGGATCGGCGACCGCGCGCGTCCCCTCCAGGCGGATCCCGCCGCCCGGCTCGCGCAGGCGCAGCGGGGTCAAGTGATCGACGGCGGGCCGGAAACCGGTCGCCCACAGGATGACGTCGGCGGGAATGTGCCGCCCGTCCTGCCACTCCACCCCGTCCGGAGTGATCCGGTCGAACATGGGCTGCCGGTCCAGGATCCCGTCCGCGAGCCCTTGCCGGATGGCGTCGTTCAGAGGCAGCCCCGTGACCGAGACCACGCTCTTCGGCGGCAGCCCCCGCCGGACCCGCTCCTCCACGAGCGCCACCGCCGAGCGGCCCACGTCCTCGGTGAAGGGACCCTCGCGGAACACCGGCGGACGCCGGGTGACCCACGTCGTGGCCGCCGCGTACGGGGCGATCTCCAGCAGATGCTGGGTACCGGAGGCGCCACCGCCCACGACCACCACCCGCTGTCCGGCGAACTCCTCGGGCCCCGGGTACTGGGCGGTGTGCAACTGCCGCCCCCGGAACGTCTCCTGGCCGGGGTAGCGCGGCCAGAACGGCCGGTCCCAGGTGCCGGTCGCGTTGATCAGCGCCCGCGTCGACCAGGTTCCCGCCGAGCTCTCGACGAGCAGCCGCCCTTTCGGGCCCTCGCGCACCGCACGCACATCGACGGGGCGCCGCACCCGCAGGTCGAAGGTCCGCTCGTAGGTGTCGAAGTACTCGGCGATGACCTTGGACGACGGCCGCTCGGGAACGGCGCCGGTCAGCTCCATGCCGGGCAGCGCGTGCATCCCGTGCACCTTGCCGTACGTCAGGGACGGCCACCGGAACTGCCAGGCGCCGCCCGGAGCGGGGGAGTGGTCGAGGACGACGAAGTCGCGGCCCGGCTCGAAACCGGTGCGCCGCAGGTGGTAGGCGCTGGACAGACCCGCCTGACCAGCGCCTATGACGACCACGTCGACTGCCTCGACCGCCCCTGTGTTGTTCACGCTTCTACTAACCGCCTCGGGGGCGCGGATCTTCCCCCGAGGCCCTCGGTCGGGTCCGGCGGCAGCGCGGTCGGCTCGCCGTCGGTCCCGTTACGAACCCTGCGAGGCGCGGGCCTCCGTGGTCGACGGCGGCAGATCGCCGTTGTACCGCGTGTCCACGAAGTCCCCGAAGTCCACCTTCTTCGGGATGAGCTTCAGCTCGGTGAAGGTGTCGGCGATCTCCTGCTCGGAGGCGATGACCGGCTTGTCCACCGCGACCGAGATCCGGGTGGCGTTGGTGCGCTTCACCGAGGCCAGCGCGACCTCGTAGGGCAGCCCGGTGTCCTTCGCCCAGACCTTGGCCCACTCCTCCTGGTGGTCGTACACCCACGCCGTGGCGCGCCGCAGCCGCTCCAGGTAGTCCTTGATGGCGGCGGCCTTCTTCTTGTCCTGCAGCGCGGAGGGCGCCGCCACCTGGAAGGTGAGGCCGTTGGTGATCCCGTCGCCGGTCGTCAGGATCCGGCCCTGCTTGGACTGGAGCACCTGCGAGGTGTACGGATCCCACACCGCCCACGCGTCGACCTTGCCGGCGGTGAACGCGGCCAGCGCGTCGGCCGGCTGGAGGTACTTGACGTCGACGTCGCCGAGGCTCAGCCCGACCGCCTTGAGGGACGCGACCAGCTGGTAGTTGGCGGAGGAACCCTGCGCCACCGCGATCGACCTGCCCTTGAGCTGCTCGGGCTTCGTCAGTTTCGAGTCGTTCGGTACGAGGATCGCGTCGCCCTTGGAGGTGCCCTTGAACGCGGCCACCGCCGTGATCTTCGAGCCCGCACCGGCCGCGAAGACCGGCGGTGTGTTGCCGACACCGCCGATGTCGACGGCCTTGGCGTTGACGGCCTCCAGCAGCGGCGGGCCGGATGTGAAGGTCGACCACTTGATCTTGTAGTCGAGGTTCTTGAGCTCCCCGGCGGCGCGCAGGATGGCCTCCGAACCACCCTTCTGGTCACCGACGTTGAGGGTGAGGGAGCCCGAGCCGTCGGTGTCGCCGCCGGTCGAGGCCGACGAGCTACCTCCGCAGGCGGACACGAGCAGGGCCAGGGGGAGAAGCAGCGCGGCGGGGACGAGGCGACGTCGCATGACGGATCCGTTCTGTGGAACTGAGGGAGGAGGGTGGAGGGAGGGGGATGGAGGGAGGGGGTGGGCGGGTGATCAGGCTGCTTCGGCGGCGGTGTCGACGCCGAGACGCTCCAGGAGGCCGGCGCGCAGTTCGGCGAAGTGGGGGTCGGTGATGTCGCGGGGGCGGTTGAGGTCGATGCGCTGCTCGTGCGCGATGACCCCGTCGTCCATCACGAGGACGCGGTCGGCGAGGAGGACGGCCTCCTCGACGTCGTGCGTGACCAGCAGGACCGCGCAGCCGCGCCGCTGCCACAACTCGCCCACCAGGCGCTGGGCCTTGATACGGGTGAGCGCGTCGAGCGCGCCGAACGGCTCGTCGAGCAGCAGCAGATCGGGCTCGCGGACCAACGCCCGTGCCAGGGAGGCCCGTTGGGCCTCGCCGCCGGAGAGGGTCTTGGGCCAGGCGTCCGTACGGTGGTCCAGGCCGACCTCCTTGAGCGCCTGCTCGGCGACGGCACGCGCGGGCTTGCCCGGCAGGCCCAGCAGCACGTTGCGCCACACCCTCTTCCACGGCATGAGCCGCGGCGCCTGGAAGGCGACGGCCTTGCGGCGCGGCACCAGGACGGTGCCCTCGATGTCGCGGTCGAGGCCGGCGAGGATCCTCAGCAAGGTGGACTTGCCGCAGCCGCTGCGGCCGAGGAGGGCGACGAACTCGCCCGGCTGGACGTCGAGATGGAGCCGGTCGATGACGGCACGCCCGTCGAAGGAGCGGGTCAGCCCCGCCACATGCACGGCCTGCGCGGTCGGTGCGGCCTGCCCCGCCTGGGTGGCTTGCCCTGCCTGGGTGGCCTGGCCCGCTTGAGTGGCCTGGGGGCTCACCGGCCGGTGAACGTCGGTCGCCATTGCAGCAGCAGCCTTTCGAGGGAGCGGACGATGAAATCGGCGAGCAGGCCGAGGAAGGCGTAGACGATCAGGCAGACCACGATCACGTCGGTCCGCAGGAAGTCCCGCGCCTGCACCATGAGGAACCCGATGCCGGAGTCGGCGTTGACCTGCTCGGCGAAGACGAGGGCCAGCCAGGCGATGCCGAGCGAGTAGCGCAGGCCGGTCAGGGCACCCGGCAGTGCGCCGGGCAGCACGACGTGCCGCACCAGGCCCCACCTGGACAGCCCGAGCGACTCACCGGCCTCGATCAACTGGGAGTCCACGCCGCGGATACCGGCGTACACATTGAGGTAAAGCGGGAACGTCACGCCGAGCGTGATGATGGCGACCTTGGGCGCCTCGCCGATGCCGAACCAGATGATGAACAGCGGGATGAGCCCGACGAAGGGAACGGTCCGCAGCATCTGCACGGGTGCGTCCACCAGGTCCTCGCCGATCCGGAACAGGCCCGAGACAAGGGCGAGTCCGGTCCCGACGAGGGTGCCGAGCGCGAGGCCCGCGGCGACCCGTGTGAGGGACGTCCCCATGGCCGAGGACAGCGACCCGTCCGCGATCAGATCGCCCGCGACCTGCGCGATGCGGCCGGGTGAGGCGAGGACGTCGGCGGTCAACACGCCTGTGCTGCTGAGCAGTTGCCACAGGATGAGGAGCAGGACGGGGCCGGAGGTGCGGCGCAGCCAGCGGGGGACGCGGGTGCGGCGGGAGGAGGTGGGGACGAGGGGTTCGAGGTCGGGTGGGGAGGGGGTGGTGTCGGTGGTCTTGCCGATTGTCTTGGCGGTGGTGACCTCGGCGACGTCATCGTCGGATATATCAGAAATATCCTGCTCTGGAGAGCCGGGCGGGGCGTGGCTGATACTCATGGGTGCTCCACGGGGGAGAGCGGCCGATGGGGGCATGCGCTTCGGCGCCGCCACGTCTCACGGTGACGTCAGGCGTGCGGGTAGAGCGGTGCCGTATGGCGGCGGAGAGGGAAGCTGGGGGAGGAAACAGGCGTCAGCAGCCGCGGCGACACGCGGCGGAGGCCACCCGCAGCAGGTCGATGTGACCGCGCGTGGTGAGCAGGGCTGAACGCAACATGCCGCTGAAAGTAGCCAGATGGCGTGGCGACGGTCAACGGTGTCTCGCGAAGTGGACCTTGCGTATCACGGCTCGACCGTCGCCCGGTCGCATCCTCGGCGGCGAACTCCGGTGGATGGGCGAGGATGGAGGGCATGTCAGACGCCTTCACCACCCGAGTTCTGAACGTCGCCTCCGGCTCCTCGGAGCGGGTCGTGGACCTCACCCGCGACTGCGAGGCCTTCCTGCGGGAGGCGGCGGCAGGCCGTGACGGCCTGCTGAACGTCTTCGTGCCGCACGCCACGGCCGGTGTCGCGATCATCGAAACGGGCGCCGGCAGCGACGACGACCTCCTGGCCGCCCTCCACACCCTCCTCCCCGCCGACGACCGCTGGCAGCACCGGCACGGCAGCCCCGGCCACGGCCGCGACCACGTCCTCCCGGCCTTCGTCCCGCCGCACGCGACGCTCCCGGTGCTGGGCGGGCGCCTGGAACTCGGGACGTGGCAGTCGGTGTGCCTCGTCGACACCAACCGGGACAACCCGAACCGGCAGGTGCGGTTGAGCTTCCTGGGCTGAGCGAAGCCGAAGGGGGCCGGGGCCGATCGTATCTACGGGAGCCGGAGCCGATCAGGGCTGCGGATATCCCCGCACCGCGCACTGGCGCACCCGCTGCGGGCCGCTGACCTGCCCGTCCTCCGATGCCGTCCGGCTGTGCCCGGAGGGTGCGGGACGGCCCTGGAGGCGGGACAGTTCGTCCGCGCAGCGCTGCAGGGCCACTTCCAGGACCTCGGGCATCGTCAGGTTGCCGCTGCCGTCCGGCGGGACGAGCCAGCGCAGCGTGCCCCAGCGGCAGTGCGGGGCGGGGGCGGTGATCCAGGTCCCCGCGCCGAGCAGCCGTACACCGGTGCCGATCCACACGGTCTGCGGCTCCGGGGGCAGTAAGAACCCCACGTGGCGGCGTCGGGTGTCCAGCAGACAGGGCCCCGGTTCGAGCAGCGGCAGTTCCTCCAGGAGATCGGCGACGCGCAGGCCCAGTTGTTCCGGCACGATCAGCACGTCCCAGAACCGTCCGGCCGCGAGCAGCGCGACCCCGGTGATGCCGTTCTGCCACTCCTCCTTGCAGGCGCCGGGGTCCTCCGACGCGGCGGCCAGCCACTCCATTGACTTCGTCCACTCCATGAGCGCCAAGAAAAGCCTCCTGATGACCGGTGGAGCCTCGGTCCGATGACCGGTGGGCCCTCAGTGCACCGGGTGCCCGGTGCCGCGGCCATACGTCGGCTGCTCAATTCCCCGTATGGGGCGAGCGCCCGCGCGCCAAACAGGCAGAGAGCAGGCCGTGCGCCCCCAGGTCGGCGGAGTACGCCGGGCCATCCATCTGTTTGTCGCCGTTCTAGGGTGTTTGTTGTGGTGCGCTGGTTTCAGTCGTTTCGAAAGTCGGCGACGGTGGCTCCCGTCGCGCCCGCCGGCGTTCCCGAGGCGGACCTCGCAGTGTCGTCCCGGCTGACCGCGCTGCGCACGGCGCTGGCCCGGATCGGCACCACGCTGGACGAGAACGCCACCTGTGCGGAGCTCACCCGGGAGGCCGTCCGGCAGGTGGGCGGCGCCGCGGCGGTGCTGCGGGTCGGGAGAGAGACCGGGGCGGAGTACGAGGCCGTCGACGGCGACCCGGAGCTGCTGCCCGACGTCCAGTGGGCCATGGCCGCGACACGCGGAACGAACGCCCCGAGGGAGGGCGCGGACGCCGCCCCCTCCCAGGCGGACCCCGCTCCCTCCCAGGCGGACGCCATGCACTCCCACGCGTCCGGCGCTGCCCGGCCGGCGCTGTGCGTTCCCCTGGCCACCGGCGGGCACTCCCCGTACGGCGGGCTGGTCTGCGCCCGCGACGGAGCGCCCTTCACCCCGGCGGAGACCGGCCTGCTCGCCCTCCTCGCCGAGCGCGCTGCCTCCCACATCCGGCACGCCCAGGAGCACGAGCGGGTCAGGGGCATCGTCGGCAAGCTCCAGCGGGCCCTGCTCGCCGAACCCGGCCGTCCGCACCCGAACCTGGACGTCGCCATCCGCTACCTGCCCGTCGGGCAGAGCACACTGGTCGGCGGGGACTGGTGCGAGACCGTCCGGCTGCACTTCGGCCGGACGTTGCTCGTCGTGGGCGACGTCATGGGGCACGGCCTGGAGGCCGCCGTGGACATGACGGCGTACCGCTCCGCGCTGCGCTACATCGCCTCCGCCGACCTTCCGCCGCACCGTGTGCTGCGCCAGCTGGACGACAGCGCCTCCGCGGAGCCCGACCGCCGGCCGGCCACCTGTCTGCTCGCCCGGGTCGACCCCAATCGCGGCCAGGTGACCTTCGCCAGCGCCGGCCATCTGCCCCCGGCCGTGATCGACGCCGAGGGCCGCACCTCACTGCTGCCGGTGCCGGTCGGCCCACCCCTGGGCACGGGCCTGGGCGGCTATGAGCCGGCCACCTATCGGCTGGACCCGACGCAGACGCTGGTGCTGTTCACCGACGGGCTCGTCGAGCACCGCGGCGAGGACATCGACCACTCCCTGGACCGCCTGGCAGGCGTCGGATTCGAGGCCACCGCCGGGGTCGAGGACGTCATCGACACGGTGCTGGCCCGCCTCGACGCCCGGCATGCCGAGGACGACGTCGCCGTACTCGCCGCCCAGTTGCACGAGCGCACGGAGCAGGCCCTCGACGCACAGCTGTGAGCAGTCCCGGCCTCACCAGTCGTCGTACCGGGCGCGGGAGATATACGGGTCATAGCGTCGTCGCGCAGGAGGGGACGGCTGGTCGGCAGACGGCGGGCCGGCCTCGCGCAGGGCGTCGCACCACGGGCAGTCGTCGGTGGCGTCGGCGTCTGCCTCGTCGCGGATGCCGGAGAAGGCGGGAACGTCCTGTCGTCCGTCCATGGAAGCGGCTCCTGTCTCGATCGTGGGCATAGGGCGGTTCGAACAGAACATGGCGGGCGGGTCGAACGGACCACGGCTCCATCCGGGGGACCGTCTCACCCGACTGGGTGGTCGCGGGGGCCATCGGCGTACCACCGGCGCACACCGCGGCGTTTCCCCGGGCATGGACAGCATTGAGTCGGCGCGGCGAGTCTTCGGAGGCGATGCCGCACCCGTGACGTACGTCGTACCGGTCACCGGTGTCCGGACCCAGCCGTCGATCTACGCGGCGCTGGTCGCCGAGTGGCAGGCCAACGGCCGTGCCGTGCCACGGCGCCGCGACACATGGTGGGATTCGGTCACCGTGGCCGACGGGCCGGGCCGGGCCGTCACCACCTGGGCGATCGGCCGGTGGACGGGCCCGGTCGGGGCGCTCGAGGCCGCACCGGGAGGCGACGAGCAGGCCGAGGCGACGGAGCGCGTGCCGGCCGTCGTCGTCCCCCGAGGGCTTCCCGGGCCGATGGAGCTGTGGGAGTGGCGCGGCAGCGGCGGGCGCGTCAGCGTCTCCGCCCCGCCCACGCCCGACTGAGGCGCCTCGGAACGGCCGCGGTGCCGACGGCCTCGCGCAGCGCCCGCTCCACGAGGCCGGGGTCGTACAGGGTGCCGGTGCCGTCGGGCGGCAGCAGCCACTCCAGGCGCCGGCCGGCGGACCGGGCGGGCGGCGGCACGGCGACCCAGGATCCCCTGCCGACATGGCGTACGCCGGGCCCGACCCACTTGGTGACCGGATCGGGCGGCAGGAAGAAGCCGACCCTGCGTGCCCCGCAGTTCACCAGGACGGGGCCCGAGGCCCGCCGTCGGGCACGTCTGAGGAGATCCAGGGCGCCCAGGCCGAGGTGCTCGGGAACGGAGAGCACGTCCCACAGTTGTCCGGCCTCCAGCAGGACCGCGTCCGCGCCCTTGTCCCACTGCCGCTTGCACGAGCCAGGATCCTCGGCGGCCGCGGCGAGCCACTCGACGGCCTGTTTCCCCATGGTGCCCTGCATGTCCAACCCCCAGCACTCTCTGCCCTGCCGTCCCGTTCAGGGCCCTTCATGCTGATGGATATTTCTATGGGCCGGAAGGGGTGGCGCACTCTGGCGTGACCTGGCGATTCGGGCCTACACGTTCGACGGCCGCACGACCGTTCCCCTTCGCCGCATACCATCCATACGAACCCCCGATGCCCCTTCTCCGGCGCATTTCTTGTTCCGGTCAAAAGCCCTCCCTACGCTGCCACCACCGCACTTCGGCGGCACGGGACAAGGGACTTGGGCCAACATGGGTCGACTGGACGGGAAAATCGCCTTCCATCAGCGGTACGGGAGCCGGAAGGGCGGCACCATCACCGCCCCCGACGGCCACAGCCTCACGCTCACCGTCGACGGCGTGGAGACCGTACAGCTCCTGACCGAGACGGGCGGCACGGCCACCCTGATCCAGGCCGGCACCTACCGCGGCGACGTGGTCCTCACGGTCGCCGAGGCCAACGACGTGACGTACGAGACGCTCACCTTCCCCTTCCGCCAGGCGCTGTACGTCGACGCCGACGGTGTGGTGCGCGACAAGTCCGTCCTGGCCGCGGTGCTCGGCGGCAGGCTCACCGATGCCCTCGCGCGGAACATCTCCATCACCTCGACCGGCGAGTGCTTCGACGGGGTGTACGTGCAGGACGGTACGTACACGCTCCAGCGGCCCGTCATCTCCCTTACGGGGAACGGCCGTTGTGACTTCGCGGGCTCAACTCGACGGTGTTCTCGGAGACCTGGGGCGCCCTGTCGGTCGAGGGCGGCAGCGGGCTGCAGCTGACCGCGATCAACAGCCACGTGGGCAACACGGGGGAGTACGGCTACGGCACCTACGCCATCGGCGACGCGACCGTCCGGGTGCCGACGACCCCGCGAAGGACTCCACCTTCGACGTCACCGCCGCCCACGCCACCGACGGAGCCGCCACCTTCATCGCCATCCGGCTCAAAGGCGACTTCTGCAACGGCATGCGCACCGGTCGGAACATGGTCCTCACCTTCGAGGACGCCACGGTCGAGGGCGTGATCTCGGCGTCGAAGGCCCGGCACCGTGTGTCCACGATCGACGCCTCGAACTTCCACGAACCCGGCATCGTGACCAACACCGCGCGGGCCGCCGTCAACAACGGCGCGATCGTGCGGCTGAACAGCGGCTCCACCTGGACGGTCACCGGCACCTCCTGCCTGACCCGGCTCGCCCTCGCCGCCGACGCGTCCGTCGAGGCCCCGCGCGGCAAGCGCGTGACCCTGACCGTCGACGGCACCGAGACCCCGCTCACGCCCGGCACCACCTACACCGGGGCGCTCGTGCTCACGGTGGCCTGACCGCGCGGCGTGTGCGTGACGGGATCGACCAACGGGACGTTTTACGGTGTCTTGATGCAATCTGTCCCCAGATGGGCCTTGCTGTCGTCGGGATGTGCGCCTGCCGTACTGATCGCCGGCTGGACGATCGCGGCGCTGTTCGAAGGGCCTGCCTACGACCCCGCCACGCAGCCGATCAGCGCGCTGGCGGCCTCCGGTGCCGCTGGATTCTGGGTGATGACCGTGGCGCTGGCCGCCCTGGGTGTCTGCCACATGATCACCGCCCTGGGTCTGCGCCCGGCCGCGCTGCCCGGTCGGGTGGCGCTGGGCGCGGGAGGTGCGGCCACGTTCGTGGTGGCCCTGGTCCCGCCGCCGAGCAGCGGAGGTTCGCTGCGCCATGGTTCGGCGGTCGCGGTCGGCTTCACGCTGCTGGCGGTGTGGCCGGTTCTGGCCGTCGGCCGCAGTGGCGCTGCACCCTGGGGACTGAGGCCCGTGCCCTCCTTCACCGCGACCGCTCTGATGGTCGTGAGCGCGGCCTGGTTCATGATCGAGATGTACTACGACGGTGCCGACGGGGCCGCCGAGCGCCTGGTGACGGCCATCCAGTCCTTCTGGCCGTTCGTGGTCGTCGCCTCCTGCCTTCGCTACCCGCGCGAAGCGGAGGAGCCCTCGCGGTGACGACAGGCGCCTTCGCGTTGCCGAAGGCGCTGCGCCCTGACGAGAGCCCTGCGCGTCGACCATCGCCCCTGCGCATCGACCATCGCCCCTGCGCATCAACCAGAGCCCCTCGCATTGCGGACTCCCCTGCGCTTGAATGCAGCGACCACATCACCGGTACGAGGGAGTCACACGTGCCCCGCCCCACCCTTCCCCGCACGCTGCGCCGCACCGGCGCCCTCACCGCGGTCGCGTTCGCTGCCGCCGTAGCCTTCGCGGAGCCCGCGGCGGCGCACGCCGAGGTCGAGGCGGAGGGCGCCCGGGCACTCGACCAGAACGTCGCGCTGACCTTCACCGCCGAGTCGGAGTCCGGCTCCGCCGGGATCAGCAAGCTGGAGGTGATCCTGCCCGAGGGCATCACCCCGGCCGACATCACCTACAAGGAAGGCCCCAAGGGCTGGAAGCTCGTCCCCACGGATCGCGGTTACACGGTGTCCGGGCCGAAGCTCGCGGTCGGGGAGAACGCCGAATACGTCGTCACCGTACGGCAGTTGCCCGACACCAAGACGCTCGTCTTCAAGACCCTGCAGTCGTACAGCGACGGCCAGGTGGACCGCTGGATCGAACTGGAGGAGGAGAGCGAGGGCGACGGCCACGGGCACGGGCACCCCGCGCCGCAGCTGGACCTCAAGGCCGCCGCACCCGGAGCGAAGGCGGTCAGCCCCACCCCCACTCCCACCGAGGAGCCGACTACGGCGGCGCCCTCGACCAGCGCACCCTCGACCCCCTCGGCGGAGGCAGCGGCGGACGACACCGACGGTGACGACGGCATGCCGGTGGCCCTGCCGATCGGCATCGGCGCGGCCGTCGTCGTGCTCGGTGTCGGGGCGTGGTGGTTCAGGAGCCGTCGGGGCGGGGCTGCCTGAGGCGGCGGCCGGGAATTCCAGCTGAGACGGCGGCCGGGAACTCCCTGCCCTCCGCGCCCGACTCCTGAAGCGGTACGTGCGTCAGGAGGCCGTCGATGAAAGCACCCCAACTTGTGCCGCCCGCTCTCTGCGGGTTTCTGCTGCTGCTCGCCCTGATCTTCACGGCGTCGTACGCCGTCGGATCCGCCGCCGGACCGGTCGCGCCCGGCATGCACCGCTCGGGAACGAGCGGCGACGCGGACACCGGGGACATGGACATGCGGCACGGGAGCGGCCACTGATGGCCATCGAACCGCTACTCCCGTTGACCACCACGGATCTGACCGTGGGCGGAATGACCTGCGCGGCCTGCGTGCGGCGGGTGGAGAAGAAGCTCGCGAAACTGGACGGCGTGACCGCGACCGTCAATCTGGCCACCGGCCGAGCACGGGTGAGCCATCCGCCGGACGTCCGCCCCGAGGAACTGGTGGCGACGGTCGAACAGGCCGGATACACCGCCGCGTTGCCCGAACCTCCGAAGGGACGGGAGCCTTCGGGCGAGCGGGAGCCCTCGGGCGAGCGGGAGTCCGAGGACGTACGGCAGGAGCGTGTCCGGCTGCTGGTCACCGCCCTGCTCGCGGTGCCGGTGCTCGTGCTGTCGATGGTGCCCGCCTGGCAGTTCCGCAACTGGCAGTGGCTGTGCTTCGTGCTGGCCGCGCCGGTCGCCGTGTGGAGTGCCTGGCCGTTCCATGTGCGGGCGCTGCGCGGGCTGCGGCACTCGTCGGCGACCATGGACACGCTGGTCTCCCTGGGCGTGGTGGCGTCCTTCGCCTGGTCGGCGTACGCCCTGTTCCTGGGTGGCGCGGGCGCGCCCGGGATGCGGATGCCCTTCAGCCTGCTCACCTCCGCTTCGGGTGGCGTCGCGCACCTGTACCTCGAAGCGGCCGTCGGCGTCCCGCTGTTCGTGCTGGCCGGACGCTTCCTGGAGGCGAGGGCGCGGCACGGCACCGGTGCGGCGCTGCGCTCACTCGCGCGGCTGGCCGCCAAGGAGGTGTCGGTGCGCGAGGACGACGGCACCGAACGCCTCGTTCCGATCGAGGAGTTGGCGGTCGGGCAGGTCTTCGTCGTGCGGCCCGGTGAGCGGGTCGCCACCGACGGGGCGGTGGTGGAGGGCAACTCCGCCGTGGATCTGTCGCTCGTCACCGGGGAGAGCGAACCGGTCGAGGTCGGGCCAGGCTCGGCGGTCGTGGGCGGTGCCGTCAACGAGGGCGGGCTGCTGCTCGTACGGGCCACTGCCGTGGGCGCGGACACCCAACTCGCCCGGATCGCACGGCTGGTGACGGAGGCTCAGGCGGGGAAGGCGCGGGCGCAGCGGCTGGCCGATGCCGTGGCCGGGGTGTTCGTGCCCGTGGTGCTGGCGTTGGCCGTCACCGTGCTCGGGTTCTGGCTCGGGGCCGGGGCGGATCCGCAGGCGGCGATCACCGCGTGCGTGGCAGTCCTGGTCGTCGCCTGCCCCTGCGCGCTGGGCCTGGCGACCCCGACCGCGCTGATGGCGGCCACCGGACGCGGCGCCCAGCTCGGCGTCCTGGTCCGGGGACCGCAGGGCCTGGAGGGGCTCCAGCACATCGACACCGTCGTCCTCGACAAGACCGGCACCCTCACCTCCGGGCACATGAGCGTAGCCCGTGTCACGGCCGTGCCCGGCGGGCTCGGCAAGGAGGCCGTGCTGCGGCTGGCCGGGGCGGTGGAGCAGGGCTCGGAACACCCCCTGGGCCGCGCGGTCGTCGCGTACGCCCGCAGGACCCTGCCGGGGCCGCTGCCCGAGGTGTCCGCCTTCCATGCGGAGGCGGGGCGGGGCGTGCGCGGCCGGGTCGAGGGCCGGCTGGTCGAGGTCCTCGCGCCGGACGAGGAGTTGCCCACGGCGCTCGCGGACGTGCTGCCGGTGGCGGAGGCCGCCGCGCACACGCCGGTGCTGGTCCGGGTCGACGGGGCGACGGAGGCGCTCATCGAGATCGGCGACGTCGTACGCCCCGGCGCCTACCGGGCCGTGGACCGGCTGCGGCGCCTCGGAGTGCACCCGGTGCTCGCCACCGGCGACCGCGAGGCACCGGCCAGGGCGGTCGCCTCCGCGCTCGGCATCGAGGAGGTACACGCACGCTGCACCCCCGAGGACAAGGCCGACCTCGTACGGGAACTGAGGGGGCAGGGCCGCCGGGTCGCGGTCGTCGGCGACGGCGTCAACGACGCGGCCGCACTCGCCGGAGCCGACCTCGGCATCGCCATGGGCACGGGCACGGACGTGGCGATCGGCGCCGCCGACGTGACCCTGGTGCGCGGCGACATCGAGGCCCTCGGGGACGCCGTACGGCTCGCCCGGCGCACCCTCGGCACGATCCGCGCCAACCTCCTGTGGGCCTTCGGCTACAACGCGGTGACCGTGCCGCTCGCCATGGTGGGCCTGCTCAACCCGATGGTCGCCGCCGTGGCCATGTCGGTGAGCTCACTGCTCGTGGTGGGCAACAGCCTGCGGCTGCGGGCGTGGCAGCCGGAGCCTGCGCGGGGGCGTGAGCGTGTAGCGGGCCAGGGCCAAAACCAGGGCCAGGGCCGAGCCCGGGCCCGGAGGCCTTTGGGTGCCGAGGAGGGAAGTCGATGACCACGACCACATCCACGGCAGAGCGACCGACCGAACCCCGGGCCTGGCGCCCGACCCGCCGCCGTATCGCCGACGGCCTGCTCGCCGCACTCGCCCCGATCGCCGCGTGCAGCGTCGCCCTGGGCGGGCTGACCACCTGGGTGAACTCCGGCAGTGCGGGCAGCCCGGCGCGGATCGCGGTGACCGAAGGGCGGGTCTTCCTGCCGTTCGGCGACGTCCGGGACACCGCCGCTTTCTTCCGGATCACCAACACCGGGGGCGCGGACGACCGGCTTCTGAAGGTGACGTCGTCCGCCGTCGGCGGTGAGGCCACGCTCAGCAGGCATCGTATGACCAGCGGCAGCATGGCCTACGCGCAGACGGTCGACTCGGCCCGCGTCCCGGCCGGCGGCGGCCTCGCCATGTCCCCTTTCGGGCTGGACGTGACGCTGCGGGCGAAGCCGGGGTGGCGGGCGGGTGACCTCGTACCGTTCACGCTGCACTTCGAGCACGGCGGGCGGGTCGAGGTACCGGCGGTGGTGGTCCGCCCCGGCGAGGGCTGACGACTCGTGAGGTCGGCCGCGCGCAGCGAACACCTTCACCTTTACTCGTCGGTCAGCGTGCGCGCCCGGTTCCCTCGTGACGGTGTGTCCTGTATCACTCTTCTGGGCTTGAGTGCGGGACGGGGGTGTTGTGCGTACCCACCCGTGACGAGCGGGCCCAGGATGCGAGGATGAGGGCCGTCATGACTGCTGGGTGGGGTGTGCGCACGGTACGGGCCGCGGTGTTCGCGGCCGTCTGTGTGCTGCTCGCTGCCCTCGGCCACGTACTGATGTCGGGCGCGACGGTCCCCTGGTGGACGTTGGCGGCCGGTGTCCTCCTCACGGGCGGAGCGGGCTGGTGCCTGGCCGGCCGCGAGCGCGGGCTCTTGCTGGTCGTGACCGTCGTGGTCGCCGCCCAGGGCGGACTGCACGCGGCCTTCGAGTACGCGCAGTCCCTGGCCCCCGGGGCCACCGGCACCGGGCACGACATGGGCTCCGGTGACATGGCGTCGGCGCACATGGGCTCCAGCGACATGGGCTCGGCGCACATGGGCTCCATGGACGCGGGCCACATGTCTGCGGCCCACATGTCCGGAGGCAACATGTCCGCAGGCCACATGGACATGGGCCACGACATGGCGAGCACGTCCTCCTTGGGCATGCTCGCCGTCCACACCCTCGCCGCGCTGCTGTGCGGCCTGTGGCTGGGCCACGGTGAGCGTGCCGCGTTCCGGATCCTGCGGGCCGTCGCCGGATGGCTGGCCGCCCCGCTGAGGCTGTCGCTCGTCCTGCCCGCGCCGCCGCACCGCCCGCGTCTGCGTCCGCATCGCGCTCGTTCCGACCGGGCGCCGCGGCTGCTGCCGCTCGTTCACACGATCACCTCTCGGGGGCCCCCGGCGGGGACCGCTGTCGTCTGAGACAGCCGGTTCCCCGAGGCCGTACGGACACGGCTGCCTGCGCGGCGACCGCCGTACCGGTGTCGCGCAGTCGACGCCGACCGTGCCTCGGGCCGACGGCCGTACCTGTCATACGGCCGTGTCCCGCACCCCCGGACACCCCCGGTACGGCGCGCCGTAGGTCTGCGCGCGCCCTGGTATCCGACGGCGCCACCGTCGTGCCCGCCGCCGCCGTGCCGAAGTCCGGTCTACCGAGAAGGACTCAGGTGATCACTCCTGCCCTGCCCTCCTCACGTGTGACCCGCGTGAGACACACGAAGGCGGACACCCCCTCCAAAACGGCCTCCTGCGACGAGTCGACGACCGCCTGGGCGCTGGCCGCCCGGGGCGGTGACCCGGACGCGACCGACCGTTTCGTCCGCTCGCTGCACCGCGATGTCGTGCGGTACGTGGCCCATCTGTCCGCCGATCCGCAGGCCGCCGACGACCTGGCGCAGGACACGTTCCTGCGTGCGCTCGGCAGCCTGCACCGGTTCGAGGGCCGCTCGTCGGCGCGCGCGTGGCTGCTGTCCATCGCGCGCCGCGCGGTGATCGACAGCCACCGGTACGCCGCCGCCCGGCCACGCCTGAGCGACACCGACGACTGGACGCTGCTCGCGGAGCGCGCCCAGCCGACCGGTCTGCCCGGTTTCGACGACGGCATTGCCCTGCTCGACCTGCTGGACACGCTGCCCGACGAGCGCCGCGAGGCGTTCGTCCTGACCCAGTTGGCGGGCCTGCCCTACGCCGAGGCGGCCGAGATGAGCGACTGCCCCATCGGGACGGTCCGCTCGCGCGTGGCCCGCGCCCGGGCGACCCTCGTCGAGCTGCTGAGCGAGGCCGAGGCGGACACCGTGACCGTGGCGGACACCGTGACCGTGGTCGAACCGGCTGCCGTGGCCGCCTGACCCGGAGCCCCGGTGTCAGTTCCCCCGGCCGGGAACTGACACCGGGTTCGCCCCGACTACTGGATCGGGCGGCGGAGATCCGCCTGTGCGTCCAGTGAATTCGGGGAGTTTCGATGCGTTCTCGTGTGTGGCGGGCTACGACTGCTGCGGTGCTCGGCGGCCTGCTGGCGGCCGGTTGCGGCAGTGGGGGTGGCGAGGGCAGCGGGGACAGCGACCGGGCGGGCTCCGCCGCCGGGAAGGGCGACTCCGCGGACTACCCGGTCACCGTCACCGACTGCACGGGTGCGAAGACCACCTTCGCCTCGGCCCCGAAGCACATCGTCACCAGCAACGCCTCCAGCCTGGAGCTGCTGCTCCGGCTGGGCGCCGGGGACAAGGTGATCGGCACCGGCTTCCCGCCCGGCAAGGGCACCCTGCCCGGCGAACTCGACGCGCAGGCACAGCGGGTGAAGGTGCTCAGCGACACCGTCATCCCGAAGGAGAAGCTCCTCGGCTCCGGAGCCGACCTGTACATCGACACCTTCGCCTCGATGAACATGGGCGGCGGCATGGGGGACGCCCCGACCGAGGAGGAGTTCGAGGCGGCCGGCATCAAGCACACCTTCCTGAAGTCGACGGCCTGCGCCGCCATGAGCAAGAGCCCGGTCACCGATCTCTCCGCCGTGGAGGACGACATCACCTCGCTCGGCGCGGTCACGGGGACCGGCGCGAAGGCGAAGGAACTCGTCGCCGGGATGAAGGAGAAGATCGACGCCGTCCAGAAGGCGGTCGGGGGCACGCCCGAGGACGAGCGGCCCACCTACTTCTTCTTCGACTACGACGCCGGCACCAAGCAGCCCATGGCCGTCTGCAACCGCCAGGTCGCCAACGCGGTCATCACCCTCGCCGGGGCGCGCAATGTCTTCGCCGACTGCGACGGTGACTTCAAGCAGGTCGGCTGGGAGGACGTGATCGCGAAGAACCCGGACTGGATCCAGCTCGGCGTGCGCGACCGGGGCAGCGACGCCGCGAACGAGAAGGCCTTCGACGAGGCGCAGAAGTGGCTGGAGTCGAACTCCGCCACCAAGGGCCTGAAGGCCGCCGAGGAGGGCCGCTTCCTGCGCATCGGCTCCGAGCGGACCACCATCGCCGGTGTCA
Source organism: Streptomyces sp. NPDC051738 (assembly GCF_044453205.1). Taxonomy (NCBI): domain Bacteria; kingdom Bacillati; phylum Actinomycetota; class Actinomycetes; order Kitasatosporales; family Streptomycetaceae; genus Streptomyces; species Streptomyces sp. NPDC051738. The sequence continues at coordinate 236,741 of NZ_JBITCM010000005.1, forward strand.
CCAACGCCGACGCGGTCGAGGAGATCGCCAAGACCCTGTACCCCGGCAAGGTCGGCTGACCGTGGTCGACACCCTGGCCGGCCGAAAGGGCACGGACGAGGGACAGGAGCGGCAGGAGAACACCCGTACGCGCTCCGTCCCCGCCGGACCGCTGGCACTGGCGCTCGCCCTGGCGCTGCTCGCCACCCTCACCGCGGCGGTGTCCTGGGGCTCGACGTCCATCCCGGCCGGTGAGGTGTGGGGCGTGGTCGGGCGCCGTCTGTCCGGCGAGGCCCCGCGCCCCGGCACCGACGACCTGATCGTCTGGCAACTCCGCGTCCCCCGAGCCCTGTTGGCGGCCCTCGTCGGCGCGGGGCTCGGACTCGTGGGTACGGCGGTGCAGGCGCTGGTGCGCAACCCGCTGGCCGACCCGTACCTCCTCGGCATCTCCAACGGCGCCTCCCTGGGCGCGGTCGCCGCGATCGTCCTCGGTCTCGGGGCCGGCGGGGCGCTGGGCCTCGGGTTGTCCGGGGCGGCCTTCGTCGGAGCCCTGGCCACCTTCGCGCTCGTGTGGGCCGTGGCCCGGCGGGGCGGGGGATTCGCGCCGCTGCGGCTGGTGTTGGCCGGGGTGGCGATCGGGCAGTTCCTGTCCGGGTTCACCAGCTACCTGGTGTTGCAGGCCGGGGACGAGCAGCAGACCCACAGCGTGCTGTTCTGGCTCATGGGCAGCCTCAGCGGCGCGAACTGGGACCTGCTGGCCGTACCCGCGGTCGCGGTACCGGCCGGGTGGCTGTGCCTCCAGGCACGCGCCCGGGGCCTGAACGCCCTGCTCATGGGCGACGAGACCGCGGCCGGGCTCGGTATCGACGTCACCCGGCTGCGGCGGGAATTGTTCACGGTGACCAGCGTGCTGACCGGCGTCCTGGTGGCCGTCTCGGGGGCGATCGCCTTCGTCGCGCTGATGGTGCCCCACGTCTGCCGTCTGGTCGTCGGCGGCGACCACCGGCGTCTGCTGCCGGTCTCCGCGCTGTTCGGGGCGCTGCTGCTGGTGGTCGTGGACATCGTCTGCCGCACGGCGATGGACACCCAGGAGCTGCCGGTCGGCGTGGTCACCTCGCTGATCGGGGCTCCGGCCCTGCTGTATCTGCTGGACCGGCGTCTGGGGAGCGGAAGTTGAGGATCTGGGGTAGCGGTGCCGCGGGTCTGGCGGAGCGGACGTCGAGGTTCTCGGGGACCTGGGGGAGCGGACGTTGAGGATCGACATCGAGGACCTGCACGTCGCGTACGCCGGCCGTACGGTCGTCGCCGGCGCCCATCTGATCGCGGCCGACGGGGAGATCACCGGCCTCGTCGGTCCGAACGGCAGCGGCAAGTCCACGCTCCTGCGCACCGTGTACCGGCACCTGAAGCCCGCCGCCGGACGGGTGTTGCTCGGTGGGACCGACCTCGGGGAGATTCCCCCGGCCCGATCGGCCCGCCATGTCGCCGCTCTCCCACAGGAGCGGGGCGGCGACTTCGAGCTGACCGTCCGCGAGGTCGTCGCCATGGGCCGTACGCCCTACAAGCGGCCCTTCGCCGGGGAGGACGCCACCGACCGGGACGTCGTCGCCCGAGCCCTCGGGGACGTCGGCATGGAGCGGCACACCGGGCGCCGCTTCACCGAACTGTCCGGCGGTGAACGCCAACGCGTCCTGCTGGCCCGCGCCTTCGCCCAGCAGCCGGACGTCCTGGTCCTGGACGAGCCCACCAACCACCTCGACATCCGCCACCAGGTGGAACTGCTCGCCCTGCTGCGCGCCCAGCGCCGCACCACCCTCGTGTCCTTGCACGACCTCAACGCCGCCGCCTCCGTCTGCGACCGGCTGCACGTCCTGCACGACGGCCGGGTGGTCGCCTCGGGACCACCCCGCGAGGTGCTCCGACCCGCCCTGCTCGCCGAGGTGTTCGGCGTCCGGGCGACGGTGGTGGACCATCCGCTGACCGGCGATCCGCTGATCGCCTTCGATCATCGGGCCCCGGTGGACGGGCCGGACGGAGCGGGTATCCCCATGTCGGCCCCGAGCGGTGCTCTGGGGGCTGGTCCCGGGCGGTCACACCGGTGAGCGCCCACGATCGCGAAAGGTTGTGAACTATGAGCGACATCCACGGGATTGACGGCCTGGACCCGGTGGCGACGTTCTGCGGCAACTGCGACTGCGGCTGTCCGCAGCTGTTCGTCGACCCCGCCGCCCCGGCCGAACGCCGCGTGGTCCTCACGGACGACTTCGGGCAACGGGTGCAGATGAGCGCCGACCAGTTCTCGTCGCTGGTCGCGGAGGCCAAGTCCGGGAAGCTGGACGGCATCGTCTCGGCCTGACCGCCGTAGAAGGCCGAAGAGAGGCACGTAGAAGGCGCCGTACGGAACGGTACAGAGCCGTACGGCGGCCGCCTCCGCGTTTCATCATATTTCCGGCCATGTTCGGGAACTCGTCCACCGGCGTCCCCGACCTCTGAAGCGAGGCTGCTGTCCGGCAGTCGACCGTGAGGGGGAGGGGACGCGAGGGTGAGGGACCGCTGGGTTCTCGTGGCCGTGGCGGGCGCGCTGTCGTTCGTGGCGATGCTCGACATGAACATCGTCAATGTGGCGCTGGCCGACATCGCCGAGGGCCTGAACGTCTCGGCCGGCACGGCGCAGTGGGCGGCGCTGGGGTACCAACTCCCGGTCGTCGCCCTGCTGTTGCCGGTCGGCCGATGGCTGGACGGCACGGGCACACGGCCCGCGTTGCTGGCGGCCACCACCGGTTTCGCGCTGTGCAGTGCTCTGGCCGCCCTCGCCCCCTGGGCCGCCTGGCTGATCGCGGCCCGGATCGGGCAGGGCGCGTGCGCGGCGGTGCTGTTCGTGCTGATGCCGGTGCTGGTGATCCGTGCCGTACGGCCCGAGGTGCGCGGCCGGGCGATGAGCGTGCCCGCGACACTCGGCCCGCTGGGCGCCGTGACCGGCCCGGCGGTGGGCGGGCTGCTGCTGGACCACCTGGGGTGGCGCTGGGTGTTCCTGGTCAAGATCCCTTTCTGCGTGCTGGCGTTGGTCGTGGCCTGGAGGGCGATGCCCAAGGACGGTGCCTTGCGCGGGCCCGACCGGCGGTCACTGACTGACGCGGCGGCGGTGGCCTGCGGGCTGGCCCTGCTGCTGCTCGCCCTGACGCTGGGATCGGGGCAACCGCCGTGGTTCCTGCTCGCGTTCGCCGCCGTACCGCCGTTGTGGTGGTGGCTGCGCGGGCCGGGTGGCCGTCCGGTGACCGGTGTCCTGCGGGCGGCGGGACTGTTCCGCGCGCACGGTGCGGTGCTGGCGCTCGCGGCAGGGTTCGCCGCCATGCACTACGTCGTCGCCCTGCACCTCCAGCGGGACGACGGCGTCAGCGCCACCGCGACCGGGCTGACCGTGCTCGCCTTCCCGCTCGGCATGGCGCTGGCCGGGCCGTTCGGCGGGCGGCTCGCCGACAGATACGGGTTCCGGCGGGTCGCGGTCACCGGTGCCGCGCTCACCGCGGCCGGACTGCTCCTGCTCATCCCGCTCGGCGACGGCTGGTCCCCGCCCGACGTGGCCTGGCGGCTCGCGCTGGCCGGCGTCGGCATGGGCCTGGGCGGCGGCCCGACCCAGGCCCTGGTCATGGGCGCCGCCCCACCGGAGCGGATCGCCACCGTCGGCTCCACGGTGCAGGTCGCCCGCAGCCTCGGCTTCACCCTCGGCCCGGCCCTGGCCACCGCCACCTGGGCCCTGTCCGGCACGGGCGACGGAGCGCGGGCCGGGCTGGCCCCCGCAGCCGTGGCCGCCTGTCTCGCCGTACCCCTGCTCGCGCTGCCCGGCCGACCCACCGCCGCCCTGTCCGAGCGGACCACCGACACCGTCTCGACGTGATCCAGGCACCGTCCCGACCTGATCGAGGAGTCACCATGTGCGGAATCACCGGCTGGGTGTCGTTCCACAGCGACGCCCGCACCCAGGCCCCGGTCATCGAGGCCATGACCGCCGAGCTCGCGCGACGCGGCCCGGACGCCGGGGGCGTGTGGCTGGGCGAGCACGCCGCGATCGGCCACCGTCGCCTGGCCGTCATCGACCTCGAAGGCGGCGTCCAGCCGATGACGGACCGGCCCCACGAACCCACGGCCGTGCTGAGCCACAGCGGCGAGGTCTACAACCACCACGAGCTGCGAGCCGAACTCCGGGGCCGCGGGCATGCGTTCCACACCCGCAGCGACACCGAGGTCGTGCTGCGCGCCTACGCCGAGTGGGGCGAGGGGCTCGCCGACCACCTGGACGGCATGTTCGCCTTCGCCGTCTGGGACGAGCGCGCCCACCGGCTGCTCCTCGTCCGCGACCGGCTCGGCGTGAAGCCGCTGTACTGGGCGGCCGTCGACGGAGGCCTCGCCTTCGCCTCCGAGCCCAAGGCGCTCTTCCGGCACCCGGAGATACCGCCCCGGGTGGACGCGGACGGGCTGCGGGAGGCGTACAGCCTGCTGTTCAACACCGGGCCTACGGTGTGGTCCGGCGTACGGGAGGTCGAGCCGGGCGGCCTGCTCGTCCTGGACCGGGACGGCATCCGTGAGCGCCGCTACTGGCAGCTGGAGGCCGGTGCGCACGAGGACGACCAGGCCACGACCGTGGACCGGATCGGCACCCTGCTCGGCAAGGCCGCCCGCAGTCAGTTGGAGGCCGATGTCCCGCTGTGCAGCCTGCTGTCGGGCGGCATCGACTCCACCGTCCTGACCGCCCTGCTCGCCGACGAACTCCGCCTGCGCGAAGGCCCGAACGCCCGCATCCGCTCCTACGCCGTCGACTACAGCGACCAGGCCGAGCGGTTCACCGGCGACGTCCTGCGCACCGGCCACGACACCCCGTACGCCACCGAGGCGGGCGTCTTCATCGGCACCGACCACAGCACGGTCGTACTGGACCCGCACGCACTGCTCGACCCCGAGCACCGCAAGGCCGTCGTCGTGGCCCGGGACTCGCCGATCGGCGTCGGTGACATGGACACCTCGCTGTATCTGCTGTTCGGGGAGATACGGCGGCACTCCACCGTCGCCCTGTCCGGCGAGGCCGCCGACGAGGTCTTCGGCGGCTACCCCTGGTTCCACAGTCCGAAGGCGCTCGCGGCGGACACCTTCCCCTGGCTGCTGGTCACCGGCGACGAGGCCGCCATGCCGCTCAACCCCGAACTCGGCCTGCGCATCACCGAGTTCCGCGACGACACCTACCGCAGCGCCCTGGCCGCCGTACCCCACCTCGACGGCGAGACCCCCGCCGAGCACCGGCAGCGCGAGATGCAGCACCTGTCCCTGACCCGCTGGCTGCGCCAACTCCTGCACCGCAAGGACCGGTTGAGCATGGCCCAGGGACTGGAGGTGCGGGTCCCGTACTGCGACCACCGGCTCGTCCAGTACGCCTTCGACGCTCCCTGGGCACTGAAGAGCTTCGACGGCCGCGAGAAGAGCCTGTTGCGCGCCACCGGGACAGGGCTGGCCCCCGAATCGGTCCTGCACCGGCCCAAGAACCACTACCCGGCCACCCACCACCCCGCCTACAACCGCGGCCTTCAGGACCTGGCCCGCGACGCGCTGTCCGTCGAACAGGTCCGTGCGCTGGCCGACGAGACCCGTATCAAGCCGCTCCTCGACACCCCGCCCGAGCGGCTGGAGTGGGGCCACCGCCTGCGCCTCGAACGCGTCGTCGACCTCGCCCTCTGGCTGGACCACCACAAGCCCCAACTCGCCCTCTGAGGAGCCCGCGCATGACCCTCCAGGAACCCCTTCCGTTCACAGACCCTCAGTCGCTCCCCGACCCGGTCCCGCTGACGGGCTGCCCGTACAAGGCCAACCCCTATCCGCTGTACGAGCGGATGCGTGAGGCCGGGCCGGTCCACCCGGTCCTCTTCCCCAGCGGCGTACAGGCGTGGCTCGTCACGGGATACGACGCCGCCCACGCCGCCCTGAACGACGACCGCCTCGGCAAGCACCACGACCGGGGAAACGACCGCTGGCGTGCCCGTGCCTCGATCATGCCCGAGCCGCAGCACTCCCGGCTCCAGGTCCATCTTCTCCACCAGGACCCGCCGCGGCACACGCACATGCGGCGCTTCCTGACGGATGCCTTCACGCCGCGTCGCATCGAGCAACTGCGGCCCCGGTTCCAGGAGTTGGCCGACGCGTTGGTGGACGCCCTGCCTGCGACCGGACCCGCCGACCTGGTCACCGGCTTCGCCGCCCGCTTTCCCTTCCTGGTCCTCGCCGAAGTCATCGGACTGCCGGGGGAGTTGGCGGCGCGTTTCGACCGCGACTGGGGCAAGGTCGTGCAGCCGGTCGGGCCGACGGACCCGGGGCGGCCGCTGTACGAGGCGCGGCTGCACGGTCTGCAGAGCTATATCGCCGAGGTCGTCGCGCACAAGCGGGAGCGCGGGGACGACGACCTGCTCGGGCGGCTCGTCGTGGCCCGGGACCGGGGCGAACTGTCCCAGGAGGAGCTGGACTCGATGATCTTCCAGTTGCTGGTGGCGGGCCAGGAACCGGTCACGAACCAGATCACGACGGCCCTGATCGCCCTGTTCCGCCACCCCGCCCAGCTCGCCCTCCTGCGCGACGAACCCGGCCTCCTGCCTCGCGCGGTCGAGGAACTCCTGCGCTACGACAGCGCCTTCGAGCTGACCACCTGGCGCTTCTTCGACCAGGACAGCGACCTGCACGGCACCGAGGTCCCGGCCGGCGACTCCGTGATCGTCTCCCTCTGCGCGGCCAACCGGGATCCGCGCCGCTTCGAGGACCCCGACACCCTGGACCTGGACCGCTCACCCAACCCCCACCTGGCCTTCGGCCACGGCATCCACTTCTGCCCCGGCGCCGCCCTGGCCCGCGCCGAACTCCAGATCGCCCTCGGCACCCTGCTCACCCGCCTGCCCGGCCTGCGTCTCGCCATCGCGGACGAGGACATCGAGTGGATCCCGGCGGTCCTGGGCCGCGGCACGAACCAGCTGCCCGTGGCGTATGACCTGCGGTTGTGAGGCCGACGGGGAGTGGCCCGGCCTCGGCCCTCGGCACCGGGTTGGTCTTGGCCCTCGGTGTCCGGCTGGACCAGGTCCTGGCTTTCGGTTGGTCTTGGCCTCCGGCATCCGGTTGATCCTGGCCTCGGCCACTCGCTGGTCCTGGCCCGGCCTCCGGGCTGGTCTTGGCCCCGTGTCCGGTCGGTCTTGGCCCTGGCTTTCGACTGGTCTTGCCCCAGGCGTCCGGGCCGGTCCTGGCCTCGGCCTCCCGGCTGGTCCAGGCCGCCCCCGGAGTCCGGCTGGCCCTGGTCAGGCCCCCGGCTGGTCCTGCCCCACCCTTCGGCTGGTCCCACCCCCGGCCTCCGGCTGACCCCGACCGCCGACTGATCCCACCCCACCCCACCCCGACCAACAGCGCCTGGCCCGCCCCGGCGCCATGCCGCCATGCCCGCACGACCCGAGGAGAGACGACATGTCGCTGACGACCGCACCGGACACCCTCCCCAGGCCGGCCGGTGCGCAGACCAGGACGACCGGCGCGCAGCCCGAGACCGCCGACGCACAGGCAGAGTTCACCAGCGCGCAGATACTGAACCTGCTCCTGCCCCACCACCGCACGACCGACCAGAACCCCGTCTCGGCCGAGGCGTTCCCCCGTCAGCTGCGCAGGATCGCCGACTCCGTTCGCGAGGGCGCGCCCATCGCCTTCACACTGCCCGGCTTCCCCTGCAAGTCACCCAACCCGGCCAAGACCCTGGGCCACCTCCCCGACATGGGCGAACGCCTCTCCCTCGCGTTCCTGGACACGCTGTGCGCGCAGATCGAGCGGATCCACCCGCCCGGCGCCCACGTCGTCATCTGCTCCGACGGCCATGTCTTCGGCGACCTCATCCGCGTCCCCGACGAGCACATAGACGCCTACGCGGACGAACTGCGCGCGCTCATACGGGAGTCGGGCCTGGACCGTCTCTCCGTCTTCGACCTGCGCGACGTCCTCGGCGACCTTCCCCACGCCACCAAACGCGCCCACGTCCACGACCGCTACGCCCCCACCCTGGAGGCCCTGCGCGCCGAGGTCCGCACCGATGCCCCCACCCTCGTGCTGTACCGGGGCATCACCCGCTTCCTCGTCGAGGACACGGCCGACTTCCCCGGCACCCGCTCGGCGCTCCAACGCGAATGCCGCAGACGGGCGTACGGCGTCATCCAGCGCAGCCGTGCCTGGGGTGCGCTGATCGCCGACCACCACCCGCGCGCCGTACGCCTGTCGATCCACCCCCAGCCGGCCGGCGCCGCCAAGTTCGGCATCCGGCTCCTCGACGCACCCGACGTCTGGACCACTCCCTGGCACTCCGCCGCCCTGCGCGAGCCCGATGGCGGTTGGACCCTCATGCCGCGCGCCCGGGCGCAGCGCCTCGGCCGTCTTGTCCACCGCGACGGCAGGCCGAGCCACTTCGAGCGGTCCGGCGGCGGGGGTCAGCTCTCCTCGGCCACCGTCCGCAGGTAGGCGCCGAGGCGGGCGATGGCCGACGGGTTGCGGGGGCTCTCGACCAGGTCGATGTAGTCGAGGACGAAGATCCGCTTGTGCTTGACGGCGGAGACGTTGCGCAGGGGCCCGTAGGAGAGCAGGAACTTCTTCTTCTGCTCGGCGCTGACATCGCCGTAGTCGCAGATCACGATGACGTCCGGGTTCCGCTCCACGACGCTCTCCCAGCCCGCGGTGGTCCAGGAGTCCTGGACGTCGTGCATCACGTTGATGCCGCCGGCCTTGCTGATGACCTGGTCGGGGGTGGCGTAGCGGCCGGACGTGAACGGCTGGTCCTGTCCGCTGTCGTACAGGAACACCTTCGGCCGGTCGGCGCCCGTGGGAGCCTTCGCCTGCACCTCGGCGATCTGCTTCTTGAAGTCGGCGATGAGCGTGGCGGCCCGCTTCTCGACCCCGAACAGCTTCCCCAGATTGGTGAGGTCGGCGTACAGGGCGTCCAGGGGCGGCATGATGCCGCGCGAGGTCTCCGTACGGCCGTTGCGGCAGGACTCGGTGAGAATGTACGAGGGGACGCGCAGCTTCTTCAGGGCGTCGGGGGTGAAGCCGCCGTCCTCGCGGAAGCCGTAGTTCCAGCCGGCGAAGACGAGGTCGGCGCGGGCGTCGAGGACGTTCTCCTTGGTGAGCTGGTCCTTCGACAGCCACTTGACCTTGTCGTAGCCGTCCTTCCACGGGACGTCGGTCAGATCGCCCTTGTCGTCCGGCATGGCGAACCCGGCCATGCGGTCCTCCAGACCTAGGGCGAACATCAGCTCGGTGATGCCGACGTCGTTGGTGACGACGCGCTCGGGGACCCGGTCGTAGGTGACCTTCCGGCCGCAGTTGGTGAGCGTGGCGGCGGCGGACTTGGCGTCCGCGGACTTCTCCACCGTGGCTCCGCAGCCGGTCGCGGTGACCGTCGCGGCGAGGCAGAGGGCGGTGGCTATGAGCTTGCGCATGTGGGTCCTTGGGGCAGGAGGTCGAACAGGAGCTGGACCGCTCCGGTCTCCGGGTGGCGTACCGGATGGGCACGGACCCCGAACACCTCGGCGAGCAGGTCGGGTCGCAGGACGTCGTGCGGGGCGCCCGAGGCGACGACTCGGCCGCCGTCGATGACGTACAGGACGTCGCAGTGCGCGGCGGCCAGGTTGAGGTCGTGCAGGGCGGCCAGCACGGTCACGCCGCTGGCTCGCACCAGGGACAGCACGTCCAACTGGTGTGCGATGTCGAGGTGGTTGGTCGGTTCGTCCAGGACGAGCACCTGCGGCTGCTGGGCGAGCGCGCGGGCGATGAGCACGCGCTGCTTCTCGCCGCCGGACAGGGCGAGGAACCCGCGGCCGGCGAGATGGGCGACGCCGGTCCGGTCCATGGCGGCGGCGCAGATCTCCCGGTCGGAGGCGGCCGTACGGTCCCGGTGCGGCAGCCGTCCCATGGCCACGACCTCGGCGACCGTGAAGTCGAACTCGGCCGCCGACTCCTGCGGCAGCGCCGCCAGTACCCGGGCCGCGGCCCGGGGCGCCATGGCGTGTACGTCGTCCCCGTCCAGCCGCACCACGCCCCCGGCCGGCCGCAGCGCCCGGTACACACAGCGCAGCAGCGTGGACTTGCCGCTGCCGTTCGGGCCGACGAGCCCGACGAACGCGCCGCTGTCCACGGCGAGCCGGATGTCGTCGACCAGCCGTGCCCCGGCGGCCTCGACCGTGACGCCCTCGATGTCGAGCCGCATGGTCACCGGCCTCCGAACGCGTAGCCGCCGCGCCGCATCAGCAGCAGGAACGCGGGCACCCCGACGACGGCCGTGATCACCCCGACCGGAAGCTCGGCGGGTGCGACGAGGAGCCGCGACAGCAGGTCGGCCCACACCAGCAGCACCGCCCCGGCGAGCGGCGCCACGGCCAGCACCCGCCGGTGATCGGCGCCGACCAGCATCCGCACGACGTGCGGCACCATCAGCCCGACGAACCCGATGGCCCCGCTGACCGCGACCACGGTCCCGGTCACGGCGGCGCTGACCAGGAACAACTCCCTGCGCAGCAGCGTCGGTCGGACGCCGAGCGCGGCGGACGTCTCGTCGCCCATCGCGAGGGCGTTCAGCGACTCGGCCCGCCACCGCAGCCACGCCCATCCCGCCGCCACGGTCACCGCGGCGAGCGGAACCTGGGCCCAGGTCGCGCCGCCCAGGCTGCCCAGCAGCCACATGATCGCGGACCGGGCGGCCTCGCCCCGGGCGGCGCCGAACACCATGACGGTGGTGACCGCTTCGAAGCCGTACGCCAGTGCCGTCCCGGTGAGGATCAGCCGCAGCGGGGTGAGGCCGTGCGGTGAGCGGGCCGCGGCGTACACCAGCGCCATCGCGGCGAGCGCCGACGCGAAGGCCGACAGGGACAGCGCCCAGACGCCCAGGCCCGCGAACGCACCCAGCAGGATCACCGCATTGGCGCCCACCGCGGCGCCCGAGGAGATGCCCAGCACGAACGGATCGGCGAGCGCGTTGCGCACCATCGCCTGCACGGCCACCCCGACCGCCGCGAGCCCGGCCCCGACGATCGCGCCGAGCACGACGCGCGGCAGCCGGATCTCCCAGAGGATGGTGTACGAGGCGACGTCCCGGGCGTCGATGGTCCCGCCGGTCAGCCCGGCCCCGAGCAGCCGGAAGACATCGCCCCAGCCGATTCCGGCGGCTCCGAGCCCGACGCCGCACACGAGGGAGACGAGCAGCAGCAGACCCAGTCCCAGGACGAGCGGCGGCACGGCCACGCGGGACGTACTGGTTCGCGGTGGAGATGCCGGTATCCGGGCCGGACTTCGGTGCACGGGCGGGGTGGTCCTTCGCCTGGGGCCGCCTGTGAACCTCTGGCAGAGAGACAGCCCGAACGACCGTGCCGGCCGCGCGGTCCCCTCTCGCAGTCCTCGGCGAGCAGTCAACGGGTCGCGCCAACCACGGGCGATCGGGCTCGCGCGACGGACGACCAGGTCCCCACGCACACCGTTGCGGGTCAGCGCCGGACTCTCACCGGACTTCCCCCGCGGGAGGCCCGGGGAGCGTAACAGAGGGAGCTCAGCCCGGTTGTCAGTGCCCTGTGGAACACTCGGCGTCGTTGTTCGATCAAGAGATCGGACGGTCGGTTCACAGGGGGAATGCTTGTAATGGGCATGTACATTTCGTTCATCGGCGCGACGACGGAGGAGCTGGACAGGGCGGTGAAGGAGCCCGAGTGGGCCGATGAGTTCGTCTACGAGTACTACGACAAGGACACCTCGCTGCAGGACCGTCCCGACGTCGGCCTGGACAAGCTGTGGGCCGGCCTGCAGTTCCTGCTCGACGAGACCGACGTGGAACTCGAGTTCCTGATGGACGGGTTCCCGATACTGGAGGACGGCACCCTGTTCGGGTACCCCGCCGAGGACGTCGTGACCGTCGCACGGCAGCTGCGGGCCACCCCGTGGGAGCAGGTTGCGGCGCACTACGACGCGGAGGAGATGACCAAGCAGGATGTCTACCCCCGCATCTGGGACGACGACGGCGGGGAGTGGCTCAAGGACACCTACGAGGAACTGGTCGAGTTCTTCGGCAAGGCGGCCGATCGCGGCCTCGGGGCGTTCATGACCTTCAGCTTCTAGGGAATCCGTTCCCGATCGACGTGCGGTCGTCCATGGAGAGGTGAAGACTGGGGTACGGCGGGGCGGGTGCGTCCTGCCGACATCGACATCGACACGAGGTGCGAACGGATTCGCGCACCACGCCCCCGCTGCCCGCCCGGACGTCAGGCGCCGCCATCCGTCCGCGGTTCACCGTCTTCACGCAGACGTCTTCACACAGATGTCTTCACAAAGAGGGGTCCGGCCATGGGCGGCATCAACGGAACGGCACTGGAGGGCTTGCGCGAGGGACTGCGGGGACCCGTCATCACCCCACGGGACCCGGGCTACGACGAGGCCCGCAGCATCTACAACGCCATGATCGACCGGCGGCCCGCTGCCCTCGCGCAGTGCGTGGACGTGGCGGACGTACGGGCCGTCCTCTCCTTCGCCAGGGACACCGGGGTGGAGCTCGCGGTACGCGGCGGGGGCCACAGCGGACCCGGTCTGTGCCTGGTCGACGATGCGCTCGTCCTCGACCTGTCGACGATGCGCGGGGTGCACGTGGACCCGGGCGCGATGACCGCACAGGTGGCCGGCGGCGCGCAGCTGGGCGACCTCGACCATGCGGCCCACACGTTCGGCCTGGGCCTGCCGACCGGCATCATCTCGATGACGGGCGTGGGCGGCCTCACCCTCGGCGGCGGCCACGGTCATCTGACCCGCAAGTACGGCCTGACCGTCGACAGCCTGCTGTCCGCCGACGTCGTCCTCGCCGACGGCACCTTCGTCACCGCGTCCGAGGAGGAGCACCCCGAGCTGTTCTGGGCGCTACGGGGCGGCGGCGGGAACTTCGGCGTCGTCACGTCGTTCACGTTCCGGCTGCACCCGGTGGGCACGGTCGGGGTCGCGGTGACGGTGTGGCCGGTCGACCGCACACCGGAAGTGCTGCGCTGGTACCGGGAGTTCCTGCCCGCCGCACCGCAGGACCTCAACGGCTTCTTCACCCTGTTCACCATCCCGCCCGGACCGCCGTTCCCCGAGGCGATCCACGGGCAGAAGATGTGCGGCGTCGTCTGGTGCTACACCGGTGACCTGGCGGACGACCGCCTGGAACAGGCACTGGTCTCGGTCAACGAACCGGCGCCCCCCGCCTTCCACTTCACCACGCCCATGCCCTACCCCGCCCTCCAGGGCATGTTCGACGAGCTGATCCCCAAGGGCTACCAGTGGTACTGGCGCGGCGACTTCTTCGACGAGATCTCCGACGCCTCGATCGAGGTGCACCACAAGTACGGCGACAACCTCCCCACCGAGCTGTCCCTGATGCACCTGTACCCGGTCGACGCGCAGGCCCACGAGGTCGGCGCCGACGACACGGCCTGGGCCTACCGGGACGCCGTATGGTCCGGCGTGATCGCCGGGATCGACCCGGACCCGGCCAACGCCGGGCTGGTCCGGCAGTGGTGTGTCGACTACTGGAGCGACCTGCATCCGTACTCCATGGGCGGCTCCTACATCAACTTCCTCGGCGAAGGGGAGAACCCGGACCGCGTCCGCGCCACCTACCGGGGCCACTACGACCGACTGGCCGCGGCGAAGCACACCTACGACCCGGACAACTTCTTCCACGCCAACCAGAACATCCCGCCGACGACCGGCTGACCTCCCTCGCCCCGTCGTTCACCCCGCGGGGCCCCCTGGGGTAGGGTCGCGGACGTTGTCGGCTACTGACTGGTAGTGAACCGGTGCGGGGAGTGTCGGAGGGGGCGGCAGGCAGATGGAGTCCCAGGTGGGTGGGAGCGGATCCGTGGGCGTCGACGGCACCAGGCTGGAGGAGTTGAATGCCCAGCCGCTGCTGACCCGCGACTACGAGACGCGTCCCTCGCTCGTGTACGAGCGGCTCAGGCAGCAGCATGGACCCGTCGCCCCGGTCGATCTGCTGGGTGTGCCCGCCTGGCTCGTCCTCGGCTACCGGGAGGCGCTGCAGGTACTCCAGGACGACGACGGCTGGCCGAAGGGGCTGGAGAACTGGCGGGCCCGCTCGGACGGCGAAGTGCCCGCCGACTGGCCGCTCGGACCGTCCCTGGAGGTCAACCACGTCCTGATCCAGGGCGGTCCCGGATACAAGCCGCTGCGTACGGCGTGGGACGCGGCGCTCAAGCCGTTCCAGGATCCCGCGCACCCCCAGGCGAGGCGGCTGAAGGCGGCCGTCACCGCCTACGCCGACGAACTGATCACCCTCGTCGGACAGGGCGGCGGCACGGGTGTCGCGGACCTGTCCGCGCAGTTCTCCCGCCCGCTGCCGCTGATGGTGGCCAGCCATCTGCTCGGCTTCCCCGGATCCCAGGGCGACGACGCGCTCATGGACATGTGGCGGGTCCTGGACGCGGGCCCGGACGCCGAGCCCGCCCTGGAAAGGCTGCTGGCCACGCTCGCGGAACTGGCCGCCGTGAAGCTGAAGGAGCCGGGGGACGACTTCCCCTCCCACCTGCTGGCCGCGCATCCCGAACTCTCGCTCGACGAGCTGGCCCGTGAGCTGTTCATGCTGCTCGGCATGACCTCCGACCACGTCGGCATCCTCATGTCCAACACCGTGGTCGAGGTCATCTCCGGCGACGGCGACGGCAGCGTCCGCGCCAGCCTGTCCGCCGGGATGATCCGGGAGACCATGAACCGCGTGGTCATGCGCAAGCCGCCGCTGGTGAACTTCGTCCCGCGGTTCGCCGCCAAGGACACCCCGCTCGGCACCTACACGATCCGGGCGGGCGACCCGGTGTGGGTCTCCTCCGCCGCCGCGCACGCCGACCCGCTCTTCGCCGACCACGTGGCGGCGGGCAGCACGATCAGCACCCGGGCCCATCTGTCCTGGGGCGCGGGCCCGCGTCAGTGCCCGGCGCGCGAGCTCGCGTCCACCGTCGCGGCGGTCGGCGTGGGCCGGCTCTTCGAGCGGTTCTCCCATCTCGACCTCGCCCTCCCGGCCGACCAACTTCCCTGGCGCTCCTCGCCGTTCATGCGCGGCCTGCGCTCACTGCCGGTACGGTACGAACTCGCCGCGAGGCCAGCCGGGTCCGCCGTGTCCGAGCGAGTTCCGGCGCAGCGGACGGCCACGGACCCGGCGGCGAACCCGGCACCCGAGGCGATCGATCCGGTGCTGCCGGACCAGGCCACCCGGCAGCGCTCGTCACTGTGGCGCTATCTCACCGGCCTGATCCGCGCCGGACGCTGACCAGGGGCGCCGCAGCCGGCCCGGTGATCGACTGGAGGGCCGTCCGGCTGCGGCGTACGGTCGAATGGTGGCGGGAACCAGCCCCGACCACCCACCGATGGCGCGATGCCATGAGCAATCCGGAGCCGACCCCTGAAGCACGGACCACCCCGCAGGACACGGAGCGAGGTGATGGCCGTGGCAGCGGTATGGCGTTGCTGGTCATCGCGTCCTGTCAGCTGATGGTGGTGCTCGACATCACCATCGTGAACATCGCCCTGCCCGACATCCAGCGCTCGCTCGACTTCTCCACGACGAGCCTGTCCTGGGTGGTCAACGCCTACACGCTCACCTTCGGCGGACTGCTGCTGCTCGGCGGCAGGATGGGCGACATCCTCGGCAGACGGCGCGTGTTCGTCTTCGGCGTGCTGCTCTTCGTCCTCGCCTCGTTCCTCGGCGGACTGTCCCAGAACTCCTGGCAACTCCTCGCCGCCCGTGCCCTGCAGGGCGTCGGCGGCGCCATCGCGTCCCCGACCTCCCTCGCCCTGATCAGTACGACCTTCCGTGAAGGGCCCGAACGCAACAGGGCGTTCGGTGTCTTCGCGGCGGTCTCGGCGGGCGGCGGTGCGATCGGGCTGCTGATGGGCGGAATCCTGGTCGAGTGGCTCAACTGGCGCTGGGTGCTGTTCGTCAACGTGCCCATCGGGCTGCTCATCGTGCTCGCCACGCCGCGCTGGATCCGGGAGTCCGAGCGCCACCCCGGGCACTTCGACCTGACCGGCGCGCTGACCTCCACCATCGGCATGGTGCTCCTGGTGTACGGGTTCATCCGGGCCGCGCAGGACGGCTGGCGGGACCCGCTGACGCTGGCCGCGTTCGGGGCGGCGGTCGTCTTCCTGGTGCTGTTCATCATGGTCGAGCAGCGTTCCCGGCAGCCGATCACGCCCCTGCACATGTTCGCGGACCGCAACCGGGCGGGCACCTACGGCATGATGCTGAGCCTCGCCGCCGCGATCTTCGGCATGTTCTTCTTCCTCACCCTCTTCGTGCAGAACGTGCTGGACTTCAGCCCGCTCCAGGCCGGCCTAGCCTTCCTCCCGGTGAGCGCCGTCATCGCGGTGGGCGCGGGGCTCGCCTCCCAACTCCTGCCGAAGTACGGGCCCAAGCCGTTCATGGTGACGGGCGCGATCCTGGCCGCCGTGGGCCTCGCCTGGCTGACCCTGACCGACATCCACTCCACCTACCTGGGCAGCATCCTCGGCCCCATGCTCGTCTTCAGCCTCGGCATGGGCATGGAGTTCGTGTCCCTGACCCTGATGGCGCTGTCCAACGTGGCCGTCCATGAGACGGGCGCCGCCTCCGGGCTCCTCAACGCCACCCAGCAGGTGGGCGGTTCCCTCGGACTGTCCATCCTGGTCACCATGTTCGGCACGGCCAGCAACAACGAGGCCGAGAAACAGATCCCCGCCTTCCTGGCCCAGGCCACCCCGCTGGAGCGGCTGCGCTTCGAACGCACCGGGCAGTTGCCGGCGCCGTACGCCGACGAGATCCTCACCGCGGGAGTCTCCGCCGCCTTCGTCATCGCCGCGATCTTCACCGCGATCGCCGCGGTGATCGCCCTGCTCGTCATCCAGGTACGTCCCTCCGACCTGGAACGGCTCCAGGGTGGAGGAATGCCGATGCAGTGAGGTGTTCCACTGCCGCGTGAGCTGTTCCGCTGTCGTTGGCGCCCACGTCACCGCATGCTCTTACTGTGCGCGCCATGAGAAGAATCTCGATCATGGTCAGTGCCGCGGTGCTGACCGTCTCCCTCGCGTCCCCCGCGGTGGCCGACCGGGGCGGGCAGGACTTCGGCCGGGCCACGCTGACCGGCTTCGCGGCGCTGCCGGCCGAGACGTTCGTGCCCGGCAGCGAGCCGTCCGGCTCGGCCATCGGCGCGGGCCCGTTCAACGGGATAGCGGCTCCGTTCGCCCATCAGCCCGTCCAGGGCTTCAGCGGCGTCGTGAACCGGCCCGACGGCACCTTCGACGTGCTGTCGGACAACGGGTACGGCACCAAGGCCAACAGCGCCGACTTCCTGCTCCGCGTCCACCGCATCAAGCCGGACACCCGGAGCGGGAAGGTCACCGTGCTCGGCGGGTTCAGCCTGAGCGACCCGGACCGTCATGTGCCGTTCCCGCTCACGCGGGCCGACCGGGTGCTCACCGGCGCCGACTTCGACGTCGAGTCGATCGTGCGGATGCCGGACGGGACGTACTGGATGGGCGACGAGTTCGGCCCCTGGCTGCTGCACTTCTCCGCCAAGGGCCGCCTCCTGGAGGCGCCCATCGCGCTCGACGGGGTGAAGGCGCCGGAGAACCCGTACCTGAACGGCGCCCAGCCGAACATCGGCAGCAGCAAGGGCTTCGAGGGCATGGTCCGCTCCGTGGACGGCCGCCGCCTCTACCCGCTCCTCGAAGGCACGGTGACCGGCGACACCCCCGGCGACCTGCGGTTCAGCGAGTTCGACCTGCGGGGGCGCGCGTACACCGGGAAGCGCTTCGTCTACCACCTGGAGTCGACCTCGAACGCCATCGGTGACGCCATCGCCGTCGACCGGCACCGCTTCCTGGTCATCGAGCGCGACGGCGGACAGGGCGACACGGCCAAGTTCAAGCGCATCTACCTGGCCGACACCCGGGACCGCGACGGCGACGGTCTGATGGACAAGACCCTCGTCGCCGACCTGCTGGACATCGCCAACCCCAAGGGGCTCGGCGGCTTCGGGGATTCGTTCCGGTTCCCGTTCCAGACGATCGAGGACGTCAACCTCGTCGACGACCGGACACTTGCGGTCCTGAACGACAACAACTTCCCCTTCTCGTCCGGCCGTACGGCGGGCAAGGCCGACGACAACGAGTTCATCACCATCCGGCTCTCGGCCCCGCTGCACGCGGACAGGCGCGCGCTCCGCTAGGCCCTGTCGTTTGGATCAGCTCGGCCGTGAGGATCGGTTCCTCTTGGCCGACCCGAGCGGGGGCGATGGGGGTGCCCCCGCGCGAGCCGAGCGAAGCCGGTTCGAGCGTGGGGGAGTCGGCGACCGACGACAACGCCGCTGGGGTCCCCCCTCTGGGGGAGTGCGTGCCAGGACCCGCGACGCCGGGATGATCCAAACGACAGGGCCTAGGGGCGTGGCGTGGCTGGACCACACGGGCGATCGGTCCGGCCACGCGGGTCTGCCCCGGGGCACGGGGGAACGGCGGGTCCTAGGATCGGCCCGTGGACACAGCCGCCCTGGACGCCCAGCGCTTGCCCATCGCCCTGTGGAGCGCCGCCGGCCGGCTCCGGACGATGGCGTACGACCTGTTCCTGGAACACCAGCCGGCCATCACCTGGAGCGAGTTCGTGAAGTACGGCGCGACGCCCGGAATGCAGGTCCTGGGGGTGACCCTCGACCTGAAGGACGGCCGCGCCATGTCGTGCGGGCTGACCGTTCGCATGTCGCCGGATGCCTTCTCCGCCGAGGCGGACATCGGCGTCGACGCTCCGCAGGACGACGAGAACGGCGGATACCGCTACCTGCTGGAGATCCCGGAGACACCCGTCGGCTCGCTCGACGAGTGCGTCCGGCTGATCGACCACCAGGTGGCCCAACTGACCGAGGCGGCACCGCTCTTGCTGCGCGAGCTGCGGTCGGGCGCCTAGGGACGACGACCGGCGAGGTCAGCCGCCGATCCGCGCCGCGATGATCGGCGCCAGACGGTCGGCGATGACCCGGTGGCCCTGGTCGTTGGGGTGGACGGAGTCCGTCAGGTCGCCGGAGCCCAGCCAGCCCGTCGTGTCGACGAAGGAGAGCCGGGTGTCACCGCCGTCCACGGCCGCCTTGACGGCCGCTTCGGTCTGCGGGACGTAACGGCCGCGGAAGGTCTCCAGTGCGAAGATCCAGGCCCGCGGATAGGCGGCTCGGGCCTTGCGCAGCAGGCTGGAGTACGCCGACTGGAACTGCGTGGAGCTGACGCCGTGGCCCACGTCGTTGGTGCCCAGGTTGATGACGACGGCGTCCGCCTGGTAGCGGGAGAAGTCCCAGTCGGGCGTGGACGAGTTGGGGTTGAGCCTGCCGAACTGCTGCTCAAGGCCCACACATCCGTCGGCCGTGGCGACCAGACAGGCACCGCCCTGGGCGACCTGGGTGTGCTCGGCGCCGAGCCGCTCGCCGATCAGCCAGCCGTACGCGGTACGGGCGTTCTGCGAGGTGGTGGTGCCCACGGTGATCGAGTCGCCGACGAACTCGATCAGCTTGGCCGGGGCCGCCGGTGCGAACGTGGTCGCCCCGCTGTCCAGGGCCAGCCCCTGGAAGACGGCGTCGCCGCGGTACGAGCCCGCGACCACCTGGTAGTTGACCTGGAGGGTGTGGTTGCCGGGGGCCAGTGCCGTCGGTGTCAGGTCGACGGTGCCCTTGACGTCGTCGTAGAACCTCACCGGCCCGTCGTCGATGCGCGCCCAGAAGTCGATGGTGCCCCGCTGCTTGAGCTTGACCGTCCGGCCGGTGAAACCGACCCGGTAGTAGGCGCCCGCCCAGTACGGGGTGTAGAGGGTGCTGGAGCTGCGGGTGTCCCAGCGGCCGACGAACTTGATGTTGGGGTCGCCGGGCTGGCCCGGAGCGGCGGCCTTGGCGGACGCGTCCGCGACGGAGGTGCCGAGTCGGGCGGCGATGACGGGGGCCAGGCGGGCCGCGAACTTGGTGTGGCCCGCCTCGTTGGGGTGGCCGTTGCCGTCCTCGTAGTCGGTGCCGTCGGTGAGCCAGCCCGTGGTGTCGACGTAGGTCACCTTGGCGTCACCGGCGCTGTTGCGGGCGCTCACGGCGGCCCTGGTCTCGGCGACGTAGCGCTTCTTGAGCGTCTGCACGGCGAAGAGCTGGGCCTCGGGGTGCCGGGCGCGCAGATCGCTCAGGAACTTGGTGTACGCCGCCTGGAAGGCGGGGCCGGACACGCCGTGCCCGATGTCGTTGGTGCCGAGGTTGATGACCACCGCGCTCGCCGGGTAGCGGGAGAAGTCCCAGTTCTGGTCGCCGGTGCTGCCGGTGCGGAAGTACTGGCTGCTCAGACCCGTGCAACCGGACTGGGCGACCAGGCAGTAGCCGGCTCGGGCGATCCGGGTGTGCCGCATGCCGAGGCGTTCGCCGGTCTTCCAGGCGTACGAGTCGAGCGCCAGCCGGTCGGTGAGGGCGCCGGCGGTGATGGAGTCGCCGACGAACTCGACCAGCCCTGACGGCAGTGCCGGAGCGACCGTGCGCGCGCCGGAGTCCAGGACCAGGCCCTGGAAGATGGTGTCGCCGGAGCGGTAGGAGATCCGCAGGGTGTGGGTGCCGGGGGACAGGGGCTGGGGAGTGAGGTTCACCGTCCCGCGGACGCCCGCGTGGAAGACGTCGGGTCCGCCGTCGACGCTCGCGTAGAAGTTGACCGCGTCCCTGGCCTTCACCTTCACCGTGGTGCCGGTGAACGCCGTCTGCAGATACGCGCCGGACCAATGAGGCACGGCGGCGGTGGCCGAACTCGTGTCCCAGCGGCCCACATAGACGATGTTGGGATCGGACACCGAACCGTCGCCCGCCGCCGCCCGCGCCGGTGAGCCGCCCGCCCAGGACAGCGACAGAAGGCAGGCGACGAGTGCGGCGGTGAGGAGGGCGGAAAGGGTGCGTCTGGGGTGGGGGGTTGTCTGCACGGGGATCCCTTTCACGTGGGGGGTTGGGAGCGCTCCCATGTAGAACTGCGTTTTGAGAGAAGCAATGAAACGGTTCAGCGTCAAGGCTTCCAGTGATGGGTCGGGGAATCCGGGGGAGGTGTGACGACCTTCACCCCCATGTGGCGGAAAGTGATGAATTCCTTACGGAAGGAGCACGTAAGTGACGGTAATTCACGCACGCGACATCGGAGGTTCACAGTGCGACCGTTCACCCTCAACTACGCCTCTCCCAGAGGGCTTTCCGACGCGGTGACGCCGTATCACTTCGACCCGGCCCGCCAGCTGAACGTACTGGCCGACGGTCGCCCCGCCGTCAGCGACACGGACCTCCTGCTCGCCGTCGGCACGACGACGTCCACCGCCGGATCCGCGACCCACTTCGACGACTGACGACCCTGACCGCGCATGACGGTACTGATCCTCACGTCCGAGGAGGACGTGACCGCCGACCTGGTGGTGGCCAGGCTGCACGCGACGGGGACGCCCGTGCTGCGGCTGGACCCCGCCGACCTGCCCGGCAAGGCCGTGCTGTCCGCCGACTACGCGCACGGCGACTTCGACGGCCATCTGTCGGTCAACGGCCATGTGCTCAGCATGGGCGGGCTGCGCTCCATCTGGGTGCGCAGGCCCGGCGAACCGGCCGCGCACGCCGCGCACCCCTCACCGTGGCTGACCGCCGAGACCCGGCAGGCGCTGTACGGGATGCTCCACTCCGCCGCCGCACGGTGGATGAACCATCCCCGCAACGCCGACCAGGCACGCCTGAAACCCTGGCAGTTGAGGGTCGCCCACCTCAGCGGCTTCGCGGTGCCGCCGACGGTCTTCACCACGGCGCCCCGGCTGGCGAGGGAGTTCGTCGAGGAGTACCGGGACGTGGTGGTGAAGTCCGCCTCGGGGCCGCCGCCCGGTGACCCCGCGCAGGATCTGCCCACCACCCTCATCGGCCCCGACGCCGACTTCTCGGCGGTCGCGGCCGGGCCCGCGCTGCTCCAGCGGTACATACCCAAGCGGGCGGACATCCGGCTGACCTGCGTCGGCGCCCGGTTGTTCGCCGCGCGCAAGACGGCCGATCCCGGCCAGATCGACGGCCGCTACGGCGACACCGGGCACCCCTGGGAGCCGGTCCCGGTGCCCGAGCGCATCGGCAAGGCGGTGCACGAGTACGTCACTCTGGCCGGACTGGCGTACGCGGCCTTCGACTTCGCCGAGGACGAGGACGGCATCTGGTGGTTCCTGGAGTGCAACCAGGGCGGCCAGTTCGGCTTCGTCGAGCTGGAGACCGGGCAGCCCCTCGCGGAGGCGGTCGCCCTGTGGCTGGCACAGCGCAGGGCGGATCGCCGCAGCGGGTGAGTCAGCCGGCGGGGCGGTCTGTGACAAGGCGGTCTGTGACAAGGCGCAGGAACCCTGCCGCTGTGCCGCCGTCGCACACCCGGTGGTTCGAAGGTGAGGGACAGGGTGACGACCTTGCGCACCTCCACCCGGCCGTCCACCGCCCAGGGACGGTCGGTGACGCGGCCGACGCCGAGCATCGCGGACTGGGGATGGTTGAGGATCGGCGTCGCGCCGTCGACGTCCAGGACGCCGTAGTTGTTCAGGGTGAAGGTGCCACCGGTCCGGTGGGCCGACGGGAGGGTGTCCTCGCGGGCGAGGTCCGTCAGACGACCCAGTTCGGCGGCGAGGTCGTCGAGGCCGAGCTGGTGCGCGTCGCGGACCACCGGGACGACGAGACCGTGCGGGGTCTGCGCGGCGAAGCCGAGGTGCACCTCGGGCAGCCGGACGATCTCCCCTCGGCCGCCGTCGACCCGGGAGTTGAGGGCGGGGAAGGCGGCGAGCCCGGCGAGGCATGCCTGCGCGAGGAGCGGCAGCAGACCGGTGCCGAGGGTCGCGCGGGCGGCGAGGAGGTGGGTGGCGTCGGCGTCCGCCCAGATGGTGACGGCGGGGATGTCGCGGTGACCGCGGAGGCACTTCTCGGCGGTGGCGTCCAGCGGTGTGCGGGCGGCCGACGCGGGCGGCTCGATGTCCGACCGGCGGGGCGTGGCGGGCGCGGGCGCCGACCACCGCGCCGCGTTCGTCCCGTACCCGGTGAGGACGGCGCCCGAGCCATCCTCCCGCGCGGCCTCCGCCACCGCGAGCAGCGGCGCCCCCACCTTGACGATCTCGCCGGCCCGGCCGTGCAGGGCCGTCACCGTCCCGGCGTACGGACTGGGCAGTGTCACCACGGACTTGGCCGTCTCCACCTCGGCGACCACCTGGTCCCGCTCGACGACGTCGCCGACCGCGACCGTCCACTCCAGAAGCTCGGCGTCCGCCAATCCCTCGCCCAGATCCGGCAGATGGAAGGTACGGCCGGAAACGGCCCCGTCGTCGGGGGCGGTTGCGACCGTACCGGGCAGCCGGTGCCCGGCGCTGTCGGGCAGCAGCCGCCGCAGCGCCGCCAACACCCGCCCGGCGCCCGGCAGATGCGCGCCCTCCAGCAGCGGCGGCGGATACGGGATGTCGAAGCCGGTGACCCGCAGCACCGGCGCGACCAGCGCGTCGAAGCACCGCTCCTGCACCACCCGGGCCGCGATCTCCGCGCCGACCCCGGCGAAACCCTGTGCCTCGTGCACGACCAGACAGCGGCCGGTGCGGCGGACCGACGCGGCGAGCGTACGGTCGTCCAGCGGGACGAGGGTGCGCAGGTCCAGCACCTCCACGTCCAGGCCCTCGGCCTCCGCCTCGCGGGCCGCCTCCAGGGCGACGGCGACCGACGGCCCGTACGCCACCAGCGTCGCGTCACTGCCGGGCCGGCGGATCGCGGCGGTGCCGAACGGCTGGGTGCGGGCCGGGAGTCGGAGCGTCTCCTTGGTCCAGTAGTGGCGCTTGGGCGTCACCACCTTCAGTCCCGCCGTGTGCGCGTAGTACGCCTCGCTGGAGTCGCTGTGGTGCTCCACGCCGCCGATGCCGCCCCCGTACGGGATCCGGACGACCAGCGGCAGGGGGAGGGCGCCGCGCGTGCGGTTGCGCATCTTGGCCATGTGGGAGGCGATCTGCTCGAACGCCGGGTAGGCGAACGCGTCGAACTGCATCTCCACCACCGGCCGGAACCCAGCCATCGCCATGCCGACCGCGAGGCCCGCGATACCGGCCTCGCTGACCGGGGTGTCGAAGCAGCGCCGGTCGCCGAACTCCCCGGTGAGACCGTCGGTGACCCGGAAGACACCGCCGAGGCGGCCGACGTCCTCGCCGAACACCACGACACGCTCGTCGGCGCCCAGCGCGTCCCGCAGGGCGGCGTTGAGGGCCTGCGCCATCGCCACGGTCGTCGTCATCTCAACATCCCTCCAACTCGTCCCGCGGTGCGGCGCGTTGCTCGGTCAGCTGCGGGGCCGGTGCGGCGAAGACGTAGTCGAACAGGGCCATGGTGTTCAGTTCGGGGTCCTGGGTGAAGCGTGCGCGCAGGTCGGCGGCGTAGGCCTCCGCCTCGGCGGCCGCGGCCTCGGCGGCCTCGCGGGTCAGCACGCCGCGCTCGCGCAGGGCCGACTCCAGGCGGGTGACCGGGTCGCGCCGGCGCCAGTGCTCGGCCTCCTCGGCCGGCCGGTAGCGGGACGGGTCGTCGGCGCTGGTGTGCGGGCCGAGACGGTAGGTGTGCGCCTCGATCAGCCACGGTCCGCCCGCCCGCCCGCGCGTAAGTCCGACCTCCCGGCCGTGAGCGCCCACTGCGCCCGGCACCTGCCCGCCCACATGGTGCCCGAGATGCTCCCCGTGCCCATCGGCCGGCCCATGTGGAACACCCGCGCCTATGTGCCTGGACGGGGCTGACCGCCGAGCGGTTCGTGGCCGACCCCTGCGGCCGGCCCGGCGAGCTTCCTCGTGCAGAACAACCGGTACGACATCTCCGTCCCGCTGTCCGCCCAGTGCGCGGCTCCGGGCCTGGCGTACAAGGGCGTCGGCTTCGGCGTCCGCGCGGAGCAGGTGGACGGCAACGACGCGGCGGCCGTCCTCGCCGTGCCGCGGGCCACATGGTCGCCGGCCACATACAACTCGCGGTGAACGGGCTGCCGC
Organism: Streptomyces sp. NPDC051738; assembly: GCF_044453205.1. Lineage (NCBI taxonomy): Bacteria > Bacillati > Actinomycetota > Actinomycetes > Kitasatosporales > Streptomycetaceae > Streptomyces > Streptomyces sp. NPDC051738. The sequence continues at coordinate 261,804 of NZ_JBITCM010000005.1, forward strand.
TGGACGACGACGAGATCATGCTCAACTGCTACAGCCTGATCCTCGGCGGCGACGAGACGGCCCGCCTGTCCATGGTCGGCGCCGCCCTCGCCCTGCTGGAACACCCCGACCAGTGGCAGGCCCTCAAGCGCGGCGACGCCGGTATCGACACCGCCGTAGAGGAGATCCTGCGCTGGACGACCCCCGCCCTGCACTCGGGACGCACCGCGACGACCGACACGGAGATCGTGGGGCATCCGGTCAAGGAGGGCGAGATCGTCACCGTCTGGAACGCCTCCGCCAACCACGACGAGCGGCTCTTCGACGCACCCGGCGGGCTGCGCCTGGACCGCACCCCCAACAAGCACGTCACCTTCGCCTACGGACCGCACTTCTGCCTCGGCGCCTACCTTGCCCGGGCGGAGATCGGGGCCGTACTGGCCGGACTGCGCGACCTCGTGGCGGAGATGGAGCAGACGGGCCCCGCGAAGCCCGTCTACTCCAACTTCCTCAGCGGCCTCAGCGCGTTGCCGCTCGCGCTGAAGGCCGCCTGAACCTGCGTGCCGCCTACGCGGTCAGCTCCTTGCGGATGCGGTCCAGCATGAACGCGGAGGACTCCTCGGCCCGCTCCTCCCAGGCGAAGACGCAGGCGGTGGCCACGCCGTCGAAGTCCAGCTCGCGCAGCGTGCCGAAGAAGGCGTCCCAGTCGACCTCGCCCTGCCCGATGTCCAGGTGCTGGTGGATCCGGGCCGGGGTGCCGGGCGGGTTGAGGATGTAGCGCAGGCCGGACGAGCCCTTGTGGTTGAAGGAGTCCGCGATGTGCACGTGCTGGAGCTTGTCGCCGGCGTAGCGCATCATCGCCGCGATGTCCGCTGTCGGGTCCGCACCGGACAGGTGGAAGGAGTGCGGGGCGCAGTAGAGGTAGTTCACCCACGGCTTGTTGATCGCGCGGACCAGGTCGACCGCGGGGGTGTTCTCCTCGCAGAAGTCGTCCGGGTGGGCCTCCAGGTTCAGAGCGATGCCTTCGCGCTCGAACACCGGGAGCAGTTCCTCAAGCGAGCGCCAGAAGGCCGCCTCGCTCTCGGCGGCGCGCTCGGGGCGGCCGTTGAACTCCGAGTTCATCAGCGGACATCCGAGGTCGGCGGTGATCTCGATCATCCGCTTCCAGTAGCGGACGGCCGCCTGCCGCTCGGTCTCGTCCGGGGAGGACCACTTGTACAGCGGCAGCACGGAGGACAGCTGGACGCCGTGCGTGCGCAGGGAGGTCTTGAGTTCCGCGATCCGCTCGTCGTCGGCACGCGGGTGCAGGAAGAACGGCATGAAGTCGTCGCGGGGCGACAACTCGATGTACTCGTAGCCGAGTTCGGCGACCGTGCGCACCATCTCGTCGATGGGGAGCGCGCGGAGCATGTACGGGTCGAGGGCGATTTTCACGCGGCACCTCCGTAGAAGGCGGGACGGGGCTTGAGGTCGGTGGCGACGACGCGGCCCGACTCAAGGGCCTCGACGGTCGCGGCGGTGATGACGGTGGCGGCGTAGCCGTCCCAGGCCGAGGGCCCGGTGGGCTCGTCGCCCGCGGCGATGCCCGCGATCCACTCGCGGAACTCGGTGTCGAAGGCGTCCGCGAAGCGGCCCACCCAGTCGGTGAGCACCTCCGTGCTGTACTGCCCCGCGGTGCGCACGCCGACCGAGGCCGGGTCGGGCAGCCGGACGAGGCCCTCCTCGCCGACCGCCTCGCACTGGATGTCGTAGCCGTACTGGCAGTTGACGAACACCTCGAGATCGATGCGGACGCCCCTGGCGGTCTCGAAGAGCATGATCTGCGGGTCCTTCAGGTGCGCGAACCGCTTGCTCGTGGCACGCGGGGTGACCACCTGGGTGGAGACGATCTCGTCGTCCAGCAGCCAGCGCAGTACGTCCACCTCGTGCACCGCCGTGTCCAGGGCGGCCATGGGGGAGGTGTACGACTCCGGGACGGTCGGGTTGCGGTGGGCGCAGTGCACGATCAGCGGCTCACCTATGCGGCCGGAGTCGATGACCTGCTTCAGCTGCCGGTAGCCGGCGTCGTAGCGGCGCATGAAGCCGACCTGGACCAGGCGGCGGCCGTGTGCCGTCTCGGCCTCGACGATCCTCAGGCAGTCCTCGGCGGTGGTGGCCAGCGGCTTCTCGCAGAACACCGACTTTCCCGCGGCGATCGCGTTCAGCACGTGCTCTGCGTGGGTGGGGCCCCAGGACGTCACGAGGACGGCGTCGACGTCGTCCGCCGCGACCACGGCCGCACCGTCGGGCAGCACGCGGGCGCCGACCGGTGCCGCCGCCTCCTCGGCACGGGCGGCGTCGATGTCGGTGACCGCGGTGACCCGGGCACCGGTGATGGTGTCGGTCAGGCGCCGGATGTGTTCCTTGCCGATCCAGCCGGCGCCGATGACGCCTACGCGCACAGTCATGGGTGGTGGTCCTTTCTGCGGTCCCCGGCCGCGACGGAACCGGGGACAGGGGGGAATCAGGAGAAGCGCGCCCGGAGTTCGGCTTCGAGGGTCTCCAGCGAGCGGCCCTTCGTCTCGGGGACGTAGCGCTTCACGAAGGCGAGCGAGAAGACGCCCGCGACCACGAACAGGAAGAAGGTGTTGGAGATCCCGATGCCGGAGACCAGCGACGGGAAGACCAGTCCGATCACGAAGTTGGTCAGCCACAGCACCACGGCCGCGACCCCCATGCCGAAGCCGCGCATCCGCATCGGGAAGATCTCCGACAGCATCAGCCAGGTCACCGGGGAGATCGCGCCCTGCTGGAAGGCGAGGAAGGTGACGGTCATGGCGAGCACGGCGTAGGCGCGGCCGTCACCGGACGGCAGTACGAGGGAGAAGACGCCGATCAGCAACAGGGCGGCGGTGGTGCCCATCTGACCGACCATCAGCATGGGGCGGCGGTTGACCCGGCCGAGCAGCCAGATGCCGACGAAGGTGGCCAGCACCGAGATCACGCCGTTGGCGATGTTGGCGGTCAGCGCGCTGTCCGAGGCGAAACCGGCGTCGGTGAGGATCTGGGTGCCGTAGTACATGATCGTGTTGACGCCGGTGATCTGCTGCACGATGGCGATGCCGAAGCCGATGAACATCAGCTTGCGGATCCACGGCGTGGCCTTCATGTCCTGCCAGCCGCCGAGCTTCTCCTGCTCCTCCTTGACGGCGAGCGCGGACACCTCGGCGAGCTCGGCCTCGGCGCGCTGCTGCGAGCGCACCTGCTTGAGCACGTCCAGGGCCTCACCGAAGCGGGTCTGCGAGGCGAGCCAGCGCGGGCTCTCCGGCATGACGAGCATGCCGAACCACAGCACGACGGCCGGCAGGGTGGCGATCACCAGCATCCAGCGCCACACCCCGCCGGACTCCCCGCCCACCCGGGCGATGATCGCGTTGGAGGTGAACGCCAGCAACTGGCCGGTGACGATCATGAGTTCGTTACGGGTGACCAGTGCGCCGCGCCGTTCGGCGGGGGAGACCTCCGCGAGGTAGACCGGCACGGTCACCGACGCGCCGCCGACCGCGAGGCCGAGCACGAACCGGGCGACGACCATCACGGCGGTCGTCGGCGCCAGCGTGCAGCCGAGCGCGCCGATGAAGAACAGCACGGCGAGGGTGAGGATCGTACGGCGTCGTCCGCGCGCGTCCGACAACCGTCCGCCGGCGACGGCACCGAGGGCCGCGCCCAGCAGCAGCGAGCTGGTGACCATGCCCTCGGTGACCGCGGTCAGACCGAGGTCCTCGGTCATGTACGGCAGGGCGCCGTTGATGACGCCGGTGTCGTAGCCGAAGAGCAGTCCGCCGAAGGTGGCGATGATCGTGATGAGCCGCAGCCTGCGGGACACCGCCGGCGGGGCGTCGTCCGTGACGGGGGCGGGGGCGGAGGCCGGTGTCGCGTCGTCCCTGATGTCCATGAGCCGTCTCCTCAGCGTTCGGGGGTCGTGAGGGCTGGACGACGGGTACCCGTGAGGCCGACGCCGGCCAGGTGCTCGCGGGTGGCGACCGCGATGGGCAGCGGCACCTCGGGCGCGCACGGGTACAGGTCCTGCTCGACGACGACGAACAACTCGGCGTCGAGAAGGGCGAGTTCGGCGACCACGTCGGCGGGCCTGGGCACCCCGGCGGGCGGCGACACGCACACGCCGCGCTTGACGGCCTCGCCGAAGGAGAGGTCCTCGGCGGCCACCTGGGCGAGGATCTCGGGGTCCATCTGCTTGATGTGGACGTACCCGACGCGCTCGCCGAACCGGCGGATCAGGTCGAGGTTGTCGCCGCCGCCGTAGGCGACGTGGCCGGTGTCCAGGCAGAGGTTGGTGTAGCGGGAGTCGGACTCGTTGAGGAGCCGCTCGATCTCCGGCTGGGTCTGGATGTGGCTGTCGGCATGCGGATGGATGACGAGCCGTACGTCGTACTCGTCCAGGAGCAGCCTGCCGAGCCGGTCGGCGGCCTTGCCGAAGCCCGCCCACTGCTCGGCGGTCAGCTCGGGGGACTCGGTGAACGCGCCGGTCTTCTCGTCCCGGTACATGGGCGGGATGAGGACAAGGTGGTGTGCGCCCGCGGCGGCGGTCAGCGTGGCCACCTGGCGGACGTGGGCGAGCATCTCGTCCCAGGCCTCGGGGCGGTGCAGCGCGCCGAACGCGGTGCCGCCGGAGACCTTGAGGCCGCGCACGGCGAGTTCCTCGGCGAGGACGGCCGGGTCGGTGGGGAGGTAGCCGTACGGGCCGAGCTCCAGCCACTGGTAGCCGGCCGCGGCCAGCTCGTCGAGGAAGCGGGTGTACGGGACCTGCTGGTCGTCCTCGGGGAACCACACGCCCCAGGAGTCGGGGGCCGAGCCCAGGCAGAGATTGCCCGCGGTGGTGCGGAGCGAGGTTGGCGCCGTTGCCATGACGTGTCCTTCGAGGAGGGGACGGAAGCCAGTGGACGAATCTGCTGTCGCGCTCTACTAGAGCGCTCTAGTCCGAGTACGATGACGCTGGTCCAAATGTCATGTCAATAGCTTGTTGCCGGGAGATTTCGAGACCCGGCTCAAGATTTCGAGATCCGGCTAAGGTGAGCGGCGTCGAAAGGTGGGTGCCACAGGTGGACGGATCGGGCAGGCAGCGGCCCACGATGGCGGATGTCGCCGGGAGGGCGGGCGTGTCCCGGGCGCTCGTCTCGATCGTCTTCCGCAACCAGCCCGGGGCGAGCCAGGAGACCCGCGAGCGGGTCCTGCGCGTCGCCGACGAGATCGGCTACCGGCCCGACAACGCGGCCCGGCTGCTCGCGCGCGGCCGCAGCCGCACGCTCGGCGTGATGTTCATCGTGCATCAGATCTTCCACACGGACCTCATCGAGGGCATCTATCCGGAGGCCGAACGGCTCGGCTACGACGTCCTGCTCTCCGGCACCACGCCGGGCCGCAGCGAGGCCAAGGCCATCGAGGCGCTGCTCGGTCACCGCTGCGAGGGGCTGATCCTGCTCGCCCCCGACGCCGACCCGGCCTACCTCGACGAACTCGGACATCGGGCGGCGACCGTCTCGGTCGGCCGTCGCGCCCCCGGCGCCCATGTGGACTTCGTGCACAGCGCCGAGGGCAAGGGCGTACGGCAGGCCATGGACCACCTAGTGGAGCTGGGGCACCGCCGGATCGTGCACATCGACGGCGGGCGCGGCCCCGGCTCGGCCGAGCGGCGCCGCGCGTACAAGGCCGCGATGCGCAGGCACGGCCTGGAGTCCGAGGCGCGGGTCATCCCCGGCGAGCACACCGAGAAGTCGGGCATCGAGACGGGCCGGCTGCTGCTGGCGGAGCGCGACCGGGGGCTGCCGCTTCCCACCGCGGTCCTCGCGGGCAACGACCGGTGCGCCATGGGCCTGTTGATGGCCCTGACCCGAGCGGGCGTCGAGGTCCCGCGCGACCTGTCGGTCGTCGGCTACGACGACAGCCATCTCTCCCACCTGATGCCGATGGGCCTGACGACGGTCCGTCAGGACGCGCTGCTGCTGGCCGAGAACGCGGTGCGGTTCGCCGTGGAACGGCTGGAGAACCGGGAACTGGAGCCGCGCGAGGCCGTGTTGGACCCGAAGCTCGTCGTCCGCGGCACGAGTGGGCCGGCCCCGAAGGAGCCGGCCTGAGAGCCTGTTCGCAGGCTCTGGGAGAGCGGGGAGTCGCAGGCTCTGGGAGAGCGGGGAGGCGGGGCCGGCCGTGCCCCGTCGCGGTCACGGCCGGCCCCGCCCGTTCTTGGGGTTACCGCGTTCCCTTGGCGGCGAACTCGGCCACCGCGTCCACGTTGTCCTTGGTGATGAAGGCGGGCCCGGTCAGGACCGGCGCCGTGCCGCCGCCGCTGAAGTTGCCGTTGGTCTTGTACAGCCACAGCGAGTCGACGGACAGGTAGCCCTGGAGGTAGGGCTGCTGGTCGACGGCGAACTCGACCTTGCCGTCCTGGACGGCCGTCACCAGCGCCTTGTTGAGGTCGAAGGTGGCGATCTTGGCCTTGCTCCCGGCATCGGACGCCGACTGCACGGCGGTCAGGGCGAAGGGCGCGCCGAGGGTGACGACCTGGTCGATGGAGGAGTCCTGCTGGAGCTTGGCGGTGATCGTCGACTGCACGGACGGCATGTCGGTGCCGTTGACGTAGAGGTTGTCCGTGGTGCCCTTGAAGCCCTTCTTCAGGCCGGCGCAGCGGGCCTCCAGGGCGACGTGGCCCTGCTCCTGGATGACACACAGGGCGTGCTTGGCACCGCTGTCGTTGAGCCGTTCGCCGAAGGCCTGGCCCGCGATGTTCTCGTCCTGGCCGAAGTACTCGAGCATGCCGAGCTCCTTCCAGTCGTCCAGGCCGGAGTTGAAGCCGACGACCGGGATGCCGGCCGCGGTGGCCTTGGCGACGACGGCCTTCATGGCGCTCGGCTTGGCCGCGGTCAGCGCGATGCCGTCGACCTTCTGGTCGATGGCGTTCTGCACCAGGTTGGCCTGGGTGCCGGCGCTCGGGTCGCTGGAGTAGACGAGCTTGATGTTGTCCTTGGCGGCGGCGGCCTCGGCGCCCTTGCGGATCAGGTCCCAGAAGGTGTCGCCGGGGGCGGCGTGGGTGATCATGGCCACGGTCATCCGGGGCGTGGTGGCCTTGCCCGCCGAGGCGTCGGCGGCGCCCTCCTCGGACTCCTTGCCGCCGGAGCCGCTGGAGCAGCCTGCTGCGAACAGGACGCCGGCCAGGGCGGTGGCGGTCAGAGCGGCGGCTCTGTTGTGTCTGCGCATGTCCCATGCACCTCGCTGTGCTGATCGGGCTGGAGCGCTCCACTAGCGCGCTCTAGTGGCAGGTACTATGCGGCTGCCCGCAGGTGATGTCAATGGGTTTGTCAGGACGTATCGACCAAGGGGCGGAAGGAGACCACCCCGCCCTGCGCAGGCGGGGCGGGGCGGCTGGTGGGCGGGGTGACGCGGGGTGGCTGGTGGGCCGGGCGAAAGCTCAGGCGGGCCGTATCACGCTGTGGATCGCCGACTCCCCGGCGTAGTGGATCGACTCCTCGCGTATGACCCGTCCCGGGCCGGGGGCGTGGATCATCATGCCGTTACCGGAGTAGATGCCGACGTGGCCGGCGTGGAAGAGGACCAGGTCGCCGGGCTCGACGTAGGTGAGGGCGATGCCGCGGCCGGCGGTCGCCTGCTCCTGCGGGGTGCGGGGGAGCGTGATGCCGGCGGCCTTCCAGGCGGCCTGGGTGAGGCCCCCGCTGTCGTAGGCGCCTGGGCCCGTCGTGCCCCAGACGCAGGGCTTGCCGATCTGGGCGAGGGCGAAGTCCAGGGCGCGCACGGCCGGGGTGTCCTGGGGTGCGGTGGCGGTGGTCGCGAGGGTGCCGGCGGGCGGAACTGCCGTGCCGGGCCAGGCCGTTGCGCCCGCCGGGACCGGGGTCAGGTCGGAGGCTCCGAGGTCCTGCAGCGCTTGCCACTGCGTCTCCGGCGAGGGCTGGCCCAGGGGGCTCTCGATCGCCGTGAGTGCCGTGCTCTGCTGCGTGGTGTACGCGGACAGCAGCCCGCGGGCGCGGTCGAGCTTGCGCTGGTTCTGCTCCTTGGTGGTCCGCAGGGAGGAGCGCGGCGGTTCGGCAGTCGGGGCCGGCAGGGCGAGGGCGGTCCCGGTGATCTGACTGCTCTGCATGCTCTGATTACCCAGCGCGCCCTGGGTGGTCCAGCCGGTCTCCGGCGGAGCAGCCTCGGGAGCGGCCGGCAGGGCGGCGATCGGGCCGGCGGTCAGCTCCGCCACGGCAGCCGCTGCGGTGGCCGGAGCCGCCGGCAGCTCGGCGACCGGTGCGGCGGGCAACTCCAGGGCGGCGCGGCCGGACGGCTCCCGCCCCCGGTCGGTGAGGCCCTCCAGCGCACGCTCCGCCGGGCGCGCGGGCCGTACCCCGGTGGGACCGTCCGGCATTCTGTCCCTCGGCAGCACCGCCGGGACGATCGGACCCGCCTTGGAGCGGGCGGCGTCGAACCACTGCCGGGTGACGCTGTCGAGCGCGGGGTCGCTGCGCCCGCTCTCCTCGCCGCGGGTGCTTCGGGCGGCGACGGGCCCGCGTCCGGCATCCGTCGGCCGGTCGGCGCGCTTGCGCGGTCCCGTCGACGCCGCGCGCGTGGCGTTGAAGGTACCCGTGTCGGACTCGGCCTGGTCGTAGAGGGAGCTGACCCTCCGGCTGACCTCCTCGCGGCTCGGTGTCTCGTCCCCCGCGGAGGGGGCGGCGTTGGCCGTCTGGGCGAGCAGTGCCACAGAGGTGAGAGCCGCCGACGCGAGTGCGGAATTGCGCATGCCTGGGAGGCTCAGAGCCCCCGGACGCGCGGTGCGTTCCGGCGCCATGGGCGACGTACTCCTTCCGTGCTCCGCCTACCGGGTTAGCTGACGGGTTCGGGCGATCGGTTCCGGAAGGTGTGCCCTACGGCCCTTGCCCCGAAGGGCGGTTGGGCCGATTCACCCCAAGTTCGGTTGGGTCCCCGGCTCCAGTGGTCCCAGCGGACGCACCGGACTCGGCGGAGGCCGCACGTCCCGACGGGGTTCGCCGGAGGTCGTCGTGCGGCCTAGGCGTAACCTAGCCAACTTGTGTGACTCGCGTGAAGGTTGACGTGTGAAATGTCCGATACGTTTTTGTGACCTTCGACGCTCGGGGCGGCCGGACGGCCGGATTCACTTCGCGGCGCGTTGACTCCGCCACGCCGCGTAGTGATCGAGGACCGTCTGCTCGATCGGGCGGTAGGTGAGGCCGAGTTCGTTCACGCTCCGGCTGTTGTCCACCCGGAAGCGGATGCCGAGGTGCTTCCGGATGTAGTCCTGCGTCAGCCCGAAGGCCGGGCCCAGGACGCGTACGGGCCAGTGCGGGAGCGCGGTGCGCGGGAGGCGGAGGTCGCGGGGGTGGCGGCTGCGGAGGATGCGGGCCATCTCGTGGAACGACGTCATGGTCGGGGCGGCGAGGATGTAACGGCCCTTCGCGTCCGGGTTCTCCGCCGCCGCGATGTGGGCGTGGGCCACGTCGCGCACGTCCACCGTGGTGAAGCTGAAGTCCGGGGCGCCGTAGAAGAAGTAGCCCTTGAACAGCTCCTCCAGCAGGAAGAGGCTGCCGGACTCCGAGGCGGGCGTGAGGGAAGGGCCCAGGATCAGGCCGGGGTTGACCGCCACCATCCGCCAGCGGCCCTGGGCGGCCTCCGCGTCCCAGGCCGCGCGCTCCGCGACCGTCTTGGCGTAGTGGTAGGGGTTGTTCTCCACCGTGCTGGTGGTGTTGAAGTACCGCTCCGACAGCACGGCGTCGTCCATCGCCAGGACGTCGGCGTAGTCACCGAAGATCGCGCCCACGGTCGAGGTGAGGACGAGTTTCTCGACCGTGGGCGTCCGCTCGATGGCCGCCAGCACGTTGCGCGTGCCGAGCAGCGCCGGGTCGACCATGTCCCGGCGACCGTCCTTGATCTTCTCCGGCATACGGAACGGCGACGCCACATGGAACACCACCCGGCAACCGCTCATCGCCTCGTCGAAGGCGCCCTCCTTCAGCAAGTCCGCCTCGAACAGGGACAGTTGACCGGGGTGCGTCTCCTGCAGCTCCCGCAGCGGGCGCATCTTCGCCGTGTCCGCGGTGCTCCGCACGGTGCTGTGGACCTCGTACCCCCGCTCCAGCAGCCGCTTGACCAGATGGCTGCCGACGAACCCGCTGCCACCGGTGACCAGTACGACCCTCGACCCGACTGCGCCCACCGTCACTCCTTCTTCCGCGCGGAAGATCGGTCGATCACGGTAGCGGCGTCACCAATGCACGGCCATGCTTTCGAAAAGGTGGAGCAGAAGGTGGGACAGGCCGAAGGTGGACAGGCCGAAGGTGGAGCAGGCCAGCAGGCGGAGCCCTCAACTCTCGTACACGACCCGTCCGTCGAACACCGTCATGACCACCTCCGCGTCCGTGATCGCGTGCGGATCCAGATCCAGCAGCGGACGGTCCAGGACACAGAGGTCGGCGACCTTGCCGACCTCCACGGACCCCTTCCACTCCTCGGCGAAGTCCTGCCGGGCCGGGTTGATCGTGTACGCCCGCAGCGCCTCGGCCAGCTCCACGCACTGCTCCGGGCCGCTCTGCCGCCCGCTCGCCTTCGACTCCCGCAGCATCATCGCGGCCACGCCCTGCCGCCAGTCGGGCGCGGTGATCGGCGCGTCGGAGCTGGCGCAGACCGCGACCCCGGCCTCGACGGTGGAGCGCACCGGCCACTGGTAGGCGGAGCGTTCGGTGCCGATGACCTCGTCCATCAGGTCGGAGATGGTCCACTTGATGGCCGGGTTCATGTTGACGCCGTAGCCGTGCGCGGCCAGCTTGGCGAGGCTGTCGGCGCCGATGAAGTCGCCGTGGATGACGTAGTGCCGGGCGTCCGGGCGGGGCGAGGCGGCGTTCGCGGCGAGGAAGGCGTCCACGACCGTGTCGATGGCCCGGTCCCCGGTGACGTGCACGCCCAGCTGGAAGCCGGCCTCGTGCGCCAGCCGGATCATCTCGCGCAGTTCGGCGACCTGCAGTGCCGGGGTGGTGCCGTGCACGCACAACGCGCCGTGGCCGCCATCCGCGTACGGCTCGTTCATCCAGGCCGTGCGGTTCGGCGGAACCCCGTCGCCGAAGATCTTCACGCCGATCGCCCGCAACAGACGGGGGTCCGCGGACTCCGGCCGCCGCAGCTCGGCCAGCCCCTTGCGTACGTCGTCCGCCGAGCCGCCCATGGGCGCGGGCAGCAGCAACACACTGACCCGGGCGTCGAGTTGACCGTCCTCGGCGAGTTCGGCGTACGCGGTCCAGTTGTCGGTGCTCAGACCGCCGAACAGGGTCTCCGCGCCGCCGGGGCCGAGGCCCGGCTCGGTGTAGCTGGTGATGCCGCGCGTGTGCAGCTCCCGCACCACCGCCTCGATGGCCTGGCGGCGCCGGCCGACGGTGGGGGAGGGGAGCGCTGCCTGGACGAGCTTCCCGGCCGCCTCCCGCAGGATGCCCGTGGGCTCCCCGTCGGGGTCGACGTCGATGACACCGCCGGGCGGTGGCGTGCTGTTCGCGTCGACCCCGCAGACGCGCAGGGCCGCGCTGTTGACCCACACCATGTGCTGGGAGAAGTCGGTCAGACAGACCGGGTTCTCGGGCGCCACGGCGTCCAGGTCCCGCCGGTGCGGGAAGCGCTGCGGATCCGCCAGACACTCCGCGAGATACCCGGCGTCCCAGCCCAGCCCGACGATCCACTCACCGGGGCGGGATTCCCGCACGGCCCGCTCCACGACCGCGGCGATGTCGGCGATCGTCCCCACCGCCGGATTCCCGACGTCCAGGGCGAAGGGCGGCTTGGCCAGGCCGTACGCGGCCCCGTGCAGATGCGAGTCGTTGATGCCGGGCAGCACGGTCCGGCCGTCGAGCTCGACGACCCGCGTGCCGGGACCGGCCAGCGCACGCATCTCGGCGTCGCTGCCGACGGCGACGATGTCGCGCCCGCGCACGGCCACGCCCTCGGCGACCGTGAAACCGGCGTCGACGGTGAGGACCTGACCGCCGGTCAGGACGAGGGTGGGGGTGCTGTCGCTCACGCGAGGCCTTTCTGCGAGGTGGGGGGGGGAGTCGTTGGTGGTCATCGCGTCTGCCGCGGACCGAAGTAGGCGAGCGCCGCGCCCGCCACCAGGGCCGTTCCCTGCGCCATCTGCTGCCAGAACGTGGGCACGTTCAGCAGCGTGAGGCCGTTCTGCAGACAGCCGAGGAAGAGTACGCCGAGCAGCACTCCGAAGACGGAGCCCGAGCCGCCCGTCAGAGCGACCCCGCCGAGCAGGACGGCGGTCAGCACGGTCAGCTCGAACCCGGCGCCCGAGGTCCCGGCGACGACGCTGTCCAGCACGGATGCCTTGATGGCCCCGGCGAGGGCGGCGGCCACACCCGTGACGACGAACAGGGTGAACGGCGTACGGCGGACGTCGATGCCGGAGAGATGGGCGGCCTCCCGGTTGACGCCGATGGCGAAGACGTGCCGCCCGGCCGGGGTGAGCGCCAGGAACAGCGCGCCCGCCACCAGCACGAGCACCGCGATGAGGACCGGCGCGTCGACGCCGGCGATCCGCGAGCCGCCCAGCCAGGCGAACCCGGATCCGAAGCCGCTCAGCGGCAGCGGGAAGAGCTGCTGCGCCAGTCCCCGCACGGCGGTCAGCATGCCCAGCGTCACGATGAAGGCGGACAGGCCCAGATAGCAGCACAGGACGCCGTTGACGGCGCCCACCGCGGCCCCCGCCACCAGCGCACCCAGCACGGCGACGACCGGTGACTGCGTCTGCGACCCGGCGAGCCAGCCCGCCACCAGTCCGCCCAGGGCGAGCGTTGAGCCGACCGACAGATCGAGGTAGCCGCTGATCACCAGCAGCGCCAGCGGCACCGCGACGATGGCGAGCGTGGCGGCGTCGGTGGCGATCCCGCGCAGATTGCCCGCGTCGAGGAAGCTCCCGGTGGTCAGTTGGAAGACCAGGACCATGAGGAGCAGTACGGCGAGCAGGGGGCGACGCCGCAGGGCGGTCAGGCCGGTCTCGGCGAGGGTGCCCGGGGCGGGTAGAAGGCGGTTGGCGGGGGGTGTGGTCGCGGGGCCCGCGGGGCTGGGAGCGGAGCCCTTGGTGGCGGTGGTCATGGTGCTCCTTCGGGGGCGGCGGGCCTGTCGGGTGCGGCGGGATCTTGGGTGCGTGGGGTGCTGTCCGTTGGCGCGGGGCAGGTGGGCGCCGTGAGTTCTTCGGGTGGCGAGGGTGCCTGGGGTGGCGCGGGTTCTTCGGGCGGCGGGGGTGCTTGCGGTGGGGCGGGTTCTTCGGGCGGCGGGGCTGCTTGCGGTGTTGCGGGCTCTTCGGGCGGCGGGGGTGCTTGGGGTGGCGCGGGTTCTTCGGGCGCTACGGCTCCCTCGGGTGCCGCCAACGGTTCGGGCGCCGCGTGATGTACGGCCGACAGCAGCGCCGTCTGAGTGAGTTCGGCTCCGCTCAGCTCGCCGACGACCCGGCCGCCGGAGACGATCAGGCAGCGGTGGGCCAGCGCGACGACCTCCTCGGGGTCGCTGGACGCGAACAGCACGGCGGTGCCCTGCTGTTCGGCGAGGGAGGAGAGCACGCCGTAGATCTCCTGGCGCGCGCCGACGTCGACGCCCTGCGTCGGTTCGTCGAGGAGCAGTACGTCCACGGTGCGCGCCGCGTTGATCCACCGGCCCAGGACCAGCTTCTGCTGGTTGCCGCCGGAGAACGCGGCCGCCGGCAGCCGTGGCCGGGCCGGACGCAGGCCCACCGCGTCGGACAGCGCGCCGAAGACGCGTCGCTCGGCACCGAGCGCACGCACACCGTGCCGGGCGAGTGAACGGACCGTCGGCAGCAGGGCGTTGTCCTGGGCGCTGAGCGACGGGAACAGGCCCTGCCTGCGCCGGTCCGCCGGTACGAGGGCGATGCCGGCGGCCAGCGCGTCGGCCGGACGGGTGGCGACGACGGCCCGCTCCCCGACCCGCACGGTTCCGCCCGAGGCACGGCGCCTGCCGAACAGGGTCTCCAGCAGCCGCGTACGACCGGAGCCGATGAGCCCGTACAGCCCGACGATCTCGCCCGAGCCGACGCGGACGTCGACCGGTCCGAAGCCGGGGCCGCGCAGGCCGTCCACGGCAAGGCGTGCGGTGCGCGGGGAGCTGTGGGTGGTCCGGGGCGTGTTGCGCGGGGAGTTGTCGGTACGGGGCGTGGTGCGCGGCGAGTCGTCGGCCCCGGACGCCGAACCGACGGCGAGCGAGAGCCCCGCAGCCGGGCCTGACGAGCCGCTCGCGGCGACGCCCCGCGAGACATCCGGCCGACCGACGATCGCCTCGACCAGCTCACCCCGGGTCTGCCCCGCCACCCCCGACTGATGGGCCACGCGCCCGTCCCGGAGCACGGTCACCGCATCCGCGAGCCGTTCCACTTCGCTGAGCAGGTGCGTGACGTAGACGATGGCCAGCCCCTGGGCCCGCAGGTCCTCGACCCGTTCGGCCAGGGCGTCGCTCTCGGCGCCGGAGAGCGCGGCGGTCGGCTCGTCGAGGACGAGGACCGAGGCGCTGCGGCTGAGGGCCTTCGCGATCTCGACCAACTGCCGTTGTCCCATGGGCAGTTCGCCCACCCGGTCACGGGGCGAACAGCTCGCGGCGACCCGCCGCAGCAAGCCGTCTGAGACGTCCTCCTGGGCGCGCCGGTCGATGCGGCCGTACCGGGTCCACTCCTGGCCGAGGAAGATGTTCTCGGCGACCGTGAGAGAGTCCACGACGCTGAGCGTCTGGAAGATGATCGCCACACCGGCGGCGATGGACTCGCGGGGAGTCAGCCGCGTATACGCCCTCCCGCCCACCTCGATCGTGCCCGCGTCCGGCGGGAAGGCTCCGCCGAGGCACTTGATGAGCGTGGACTTGCCGGCGCCGTTGTGCCCGAGGAGGGCGTGCACCTGGCCCGCCGGGACGGTCAGGTCCACGCCGTCCAGTGCCCGCACACCGCCGAAGGACTTGCTCAGACCCTGGATACGGAGGTTGGTGACCGCTGTCATGACCGGCCTACGCGTTCTGGGCGAGCAGGGCGTCGATCCGGGCCGTGTCCGCGCGCTGGACCAGGGTGATCGGCACCTGGGCGCTCGCGTCCGCCTTCCCCGCGGCGACCGCGCGCGGCACGTCCACGATGGCGGCGGCGATGTCCTTGGGCGCGAGGGCGGCGGAGGCGCGGTAGAAGGTGCCCTGCTTGATCGCGAGCAGGGAGGGCGCCGAGCCGTCCTGCCCGCCGACGAAGGTCTTGGCGTCGTCCTTCGCCCGCCCGGTCTGCTGGAGTGCCTTGAACCCGCCGTACGCCGCGGCGTCCGTGACGCCGAGGATGATGTCGAGGTCGGGGTGCTTGGCGAGGATGGCGCGGGACTTGGACAGGCCGGTGTCCGGGTCGATGGCCTGCTCCTGGGCGACGACGTCGACGCCGGGCGCGTGCTTGGTGAAGGCGTCGATCATGCCCTTGGTGCGCTCGCGGCCCAGCTGGATGGTGCTGTCGGTGAGGAAGGCGACCTTGCCCCTGCCGCCGAGCCGTTCGTCCGCCCACTTGGCGGCTGCCTCCCCGAGCAGGGTTCCGCCCTCGACGAAGCTGAACTGGATGTCGGCGCTCTGGTGTTCCAGTGATCCGCCGTACGTCACCCAGATCAGGCCCGCGTCCAGCGCCGCCTTGGCGATGGACTCCGTCGCCTCGAAGACCATCGGGAACGACACGATGGCCGGGACCTTCTGGGTGACCCAGGTGTTGAGATTGGTGGCCTGGGTGTCGGCGTTGCCCGCGTCGCTCGTGGTCAGCAGCGAGATGTCGTGCTGCTTGGCGGCGGTCGTGGAGAGCTTCACCAGGGTCGAGTAGAGCGGGAGTTGGGTGAAGGGGTAGTCCAGGCCGATCTTGGTGAGCTTGCCCGACGGTCCGCCGGAGGCCGCGGCCTGCGTCGAGCCGGTTCCGTCGTCCGGCGCCGAACAGCCGGCGGCGGCCAGCGCGGCGGTGGCGACGGACGCGCCGGACCAGGCGAGGAACCGTCGTCTTGAGGTCGGGGAGGCGGACGAGGGGGATGCGGTCATGGCGGTGCCCTTCGGGGGACGGGGCCCGGTGCGGGCCGGGCGTCGGTGCGTGCCGAACAGGAAAGACCCGGGCAGGTCGCGCCGCCATCCGTACATATACCGACCGTTGTCGGGGTGGGGGAGTGTGTTTCGCCCCCGCCGCCCCTACCCGTCCCGTCCCTGGGGGGCTCCGCCCCCAGACCCCCGTTTCGGCCCTTAAGGGGCCTTGTCCTCAAACGCCGGACGGGCTGAAATGCGCGGGCCCGGTGCTTGGGGCGCAGGCGGGCAAAATCAGCCCCTCCGGCGTTTGAGGAGCGGGGTCTGGGGCGGAGCCCCAGAAGGACGGGAAGGGTAGGGGCGGCGGGGGCGAAAACAGGACCGGCCCCGCCCGGCCTTGTGGACCGCCCACGCCCACCCATATCGTTAGGGCCCAAACAACCGCCCCGTGGTCCCGGCCCCCGGAGTCCCGCATGATCAGCCACCACCAGCTCGCGGCGGCTGCCCGCATCGGCATGCTCACCCGTGAACGCGACACCACCTCGGCCTGCGCGCAGGCGCTGAGCGAGCTCGCTGCCGCCCTGCCGCTCGACGCCGCCACCCTGCTGGCGATCGACCCGCTGACCGGCGCCCACGCCCAGGTGGCCGGCGTCGGCTACGAACCGGGGGACGCCGAGGCGCTGGCCGCCGAGTTCGTGGGGACGCCGTGGTACGGCAACGTCGTACGACAGGAGCTCCCGCCGTCCATCACCGAGGACGCCGAGGACGCCGGGCAGCGCTTCCGCCACGGCTGGTTCTACGCCGAGCGCGTCCGCCCGGCCGGCTTCCGGGACGGCGTGACGG
Source organism: Streptomyces sp. NPDC051738 (assembly GCF_044453205.1). NCBI lineage: Bacteria > Bacillati > Actinomycetota > Actinomycetes > Kitasatosporales > Streptomycetaceae > Streptomyces > Streptomyces sp. NPDC051738. The sequence goes on from NZ_JBITCM010000005.1 coordinate 278,682, forward strand.
GAGCACTGCGTCACGAGGGCCGGCTCGTGGGCCTGGTCCACCTGGCCGCGGAGGGCGCGAACGCCTACGACACCGAGGCGCGCCGACTGCTCGCCTCCGTGCTCCCCGCGCTGGGCGCCCTCGCCGACCCGACGGCCCGACCGGCCGAGCTGCACGACCTGCCGGAGGAGGCGGGGGCGAACCTCGTCGCCGACGGAGCTGTCGTCGACCTCCCGGGACACCGACCCGCCCAGGTCCTCGCGGATGATGAATTCGCTTGTCTGGTCCGGGCGTTCGAGGACTCCGGTGGGCAGCGGCTACGCGTGCTGTGGCCGGTCGGCCGGGAGTGGCACCGCGTGGTGCTGCGCCGGTGCACCGCCGGCTCGGCGCTCGTCCGCCGGGCGGTCGTCGTCCACGAGGTGCCCATGGAGCTGCCGTACGGACTGAGCCCGCGCGAGCTGGAGGTGCTGACGCGGGCCGCGATGGGCCAGACCAACCACGCCATCGCGGCGGCCCTCTACCTCTCCCCGCGGACCGTGCACAGCCACGTCGAGCACCTCCTGCGCAAGACCGGCTGTGCCTCCCGCGCCCAGGCCACGGCGCTCGCGGTGCGTGACGGCGTGCTGCGTCCGGCCCCGGAGGACGTCTCCCGCTTCGTCGAAAGGCAAGGATGCGCATGACGATCACCACCCCGACGGCCACCGCGCCCCACATGCTCCTCGTCCTCAGCGAGAACTGGACGCTCACCGGTGGCCGCGCCGATCTCCCCAGGGCCGTGCGCTGGGCCCGCGAGGCCGAGGACGCCGGATTCGACGCGGTGATGGTCAGCGAACACATCGTCCTGGGACCCGACGCCGCCGCGGCCGGCATCATGGGCAACCCCCGCGACTACGCCCTCCCGGGCAACCAGGACCCGTACACCCCCTGGCCGAACTCGCTGCTCCTGCTCGCCGCCATCGCCTCCGTCACCGAGCGGCTGCGCCTGGCCGCCGCGGCCGTCCTCGCCCCGCTGCGCCATCCCCTGCTGATGGCACGTGAGTTGGGCACCCTCGACCTGCTCAGCGAAGGACGACTGGTGGTGCAGCCCACGGTCAGCTGGAGCAGGGACGAGTACGACGCGCTGGGCGTGCCGTTCGGCAGCCGGGGCCGGTTGCTCGACGAGCACCTGGCGATCTGGGCGAAGGCCTGGGGACCGTCACCGATCTCGCACGCCGGCGAGCACTACTCCTTCAAGGACGTCTGGTTCGAGCCGAAGGCGTACCGCCCGGAGGGCCCTCGACTCTGGTTCGGCGGACAGCGCCTGCACGGCCCGGTCCTGCGCCGACTCGTCCGCCACGGCCATGGATTCCATCCCCTCGGCCGGCCCGCGGGCGAGGACATCCAGCTCCTCAAGGACGCCCTGGCCGCGGCCGGCCGTGACCTCGCCGACCTGGAGATGATCGGCGGCACCCAGGCCGTCTTCCCCGACGACCACTCCCCGGCGGACCTCGGCGCCGCACTCGCGTCGATCCCGGAGCAACTCGAACAGGGCTTCACGACCTTCTGCGTCAAGCCGAACCAGTTCATCGACGACCCGGACGGGGTCGGCGCGTTCTGCCGTGACGTGATGCGGCGGGTCGAGGCACTGACGAGGTAGCGGTCCGGCCTCACCGGCACGGCGGTGGTTCAAAGGCCCGTACGGGTGAACGTCACATGGGTGACCCCGCTGGGCGAGGAGGTGGCCTCGACCTCGTAGCCGTCCTCGACGCCCTCCAGCCCGTCCCAGAGGCGTACGCCTCGGCCGAGCAGGATCGGGGCCACCACGACGTGCAGGTGGTCGATGAGCCCGGCGGCGAAGAAGTCGCGGACCACGGTGGGCCCGCCGCCGATGCGTACGTCCTGCCCGCCCGCGGCCTCGCGGGCTGTTTCGAGAGCCTTGGCGGGCGAGGTGTCGAGGAAATGGAACGTCGTGCCGCCCTCCATCTCGATCGACGGGCGCGGGTGATGGGTGAGGACGAAGGTCGGCGTGTGGAACGGCGGGTTGGGCCCCCACCACCCCTTCCACTCCGGGTCCTCGTGCCACCCCGGGTAGCCGAACTTCCCCGCGCCCATGATCTCGGCACCGATCCCGGGCAGGAACTGCCGCGCGAAGGCGTCGTCGACGCCGCCGGTTCCGCCGGGCCGACGGGTCATGCCGTGCCAGAAGCGGGTGGTGAACATCCACTCGTGCAGCCTCTCGCCGGCGTGGCCGAACGGCGCGTCGCGGCTGAGCCCCTCACCGGTGCCGAAGCCGTCGAGCGAGATGGAGAAGTTGTGGACGCGAGCGAGTGACATGGCCGGCGCTTCCTTTCCTGCTGCTGGTCGAGCTTCGTCGGGTCAGCTCGGTCATGCAGCGATGATGGGACGCGGCCACTGATTCGGCGACCCCTGAAACAGGCCCTGAGGGGACTGTCCGACCATTCCCTAGCCGGACCCCAGCGCCGCGAAGGCCTCGTCCAGGAGCTCGACCAGGTCGAGCCGGCCGTCGGAGGCGCTCCAGTGGTCGACCGCGACGTTCAGACAGTCCAGCGCCGCCGCGGCGCGCACCGTCTGGCCGAGCGTGGCCGGCTCCGCGGAACCGGCACGCTCCGCGAGCGCCCGGGCCAGGGCGGGGCGCCAGCCGTGCTGCTTCTCCAGTTGTCGCGCGCACAGGGCGGGAGTGTCCCTGACCAGGCGGGTCGTCGCGAGGGCGCGGGCAGGGTCCTCGTGATAGCGCGCGATGACCGTGTCCAGGGCGTGCCGCAGAGCCGTCCAGTCGTCCTCGTCGGCGGGCCGGGCGCGCAGGGCGTCGGCGGCCTGGTCGCCATGGGCGTCGAAGGCGGCGAGGACGGCCTCCTCCTTGGTGCCGAAGTAGCGCAGGAAGGTGCTGCGGGACACCTCGGCCGCCGTTGCCAGGTCGTCGAGGGTGACCTTCTCGAAGCCCTCGCGCTGGAACAACTCCAAGGCCACCTCGGCCAGTTGGGCCCGTACGGCGGCCCGTGCGATGTCTCTGGTGGTGGTACGTGCTGCTGCGCTCACCTCGTGACCCTATCCCGCCGTCCGATCCGACTTGCAGTTCCGATACTCGGTCACTAACGTGACACTCAGTTTCACATACGAAACTTCACTTCACACTTCATTGCACAGACTCCCCCCGGCACAGCGACGGAGGCACGCACACCGTGACCAAGACCCTCGGACTCATCGGCAGCGGCATGATCGGCAAAGCGGTGGCCCGCCTCGCCGTCGCCGCCGGACTGGACGTCGTCCTCAGCAACTCCCGCGGTCCCGAGACCCTCGCCGACCTCGTCGCCGAACTCGGCGACGCCGCACGCGCGGGCACGCCCGAGGAGGCCGCGCGAGCCGGTGACCTGGTCGTGGCGACCGTCCCGCTCAAGGCATACGACCGCCTTCCGGCCGCCGCCCTCGCGGGCAGGACCGTGATCGACACCATGAACTACTACCCGGACCGCGACGGCCGCCTCGCCGAACTGGACTCGGGCGAGCTGACCTCCAGCGCCCTGGTCCAGCGGCACCTGGCCGACTCGCGAGTGGTGAAGGCCTTCAACAACATCGACTTCCACCGGCTGGCGACCTCCGCCCGGCCCTCCGGCGCCCCCGAGCGCAGCGCGCTGCCCATCGCGGGTGACGACCCCGGAGCCAAGGCCGACGTGGCCCGGCTGCTGGACACCCTCGGCTACGACGCCGTGGACATCGGGACGCTCGCCGACAGCCGGCGCAGCCAGCCCGGTACGCCGGTCTACGTCGACCCGTACCTGGCGCCGCGGCCCGAGGGATTGAGCCAGGAAGAGGCACAGCGCTGGTTCTTCGGGACCCCGGGCGTCCCGGTCTCCGCGGACCGCGTCCGGGAACTCGTCGACGCCGCGACCCTCGACGCCACGACACCCGAGAACTGAGGCCGCCGTGCAGGGAACACTCGTCACCGTCCCCACTCCGGACGGAACCGTCGACGCCCATCTCGCCAGGCCCGAGGGCAGCGCCCCGCACCCGGCCGTGCTGATGTACATGGACGCCTTCGGCCTGCGCCCGCACCTGGAGGGGATGGCTGACCGGCTCGCCTCGGCCGGGTACACCGTCCTGGTCCCCAACGTCTTCTACCGCCACGGCCCGGCGCCCGTCGTGGAGTTGCCCGAGTTCATCAACCCGGCCGAGCGGCCTGAGATCTTCCAGAGCCTTCGCCCGGCCGCCCAGACCCTCACACCCGAGGCGGCCATGCGGGACGCCGGGGCCTACCTCGACTGGCTGGCCGACTCCCCGCTGACGGTGGACGGCCCGGTGGGCGTCACCGGCTACTGCATGGGCGCCGGACTTGCCCTGCGCACCGCCGGGACGTATCCGGACCGGGTGGCGGCCGTGGCCGGCTTCCACGGGGCGTACCTCGCGACGGACGCCCCGGACAGCCCGCATCTGCTCGCCGACCGCATCACCGCCGAGCTCTACTTCGGCCACGCCGACCAGGACTCGACCAACCCGGCCGAGCAGATCGACCGCCTCGACAAGGCCCTCGCCGCGGCCGGAGTCCGCCACCGCGGCGAGATCTATCCCGGCGCCCACCACGGCTTCACCCAGGCGGACACCGCGATGTACGACGCCGAGGCGACTCAGCGACACTGGGCGGCCCTGCTGGAGCTGCTGGGCCGCACCTTGTGACGATCAGTCGGTCACCAGCGGGGGAGCAGGCGCTCGTACTCCGGCTGGATCCGCCGCATGTACCCGGTGTCGTCGCGTGAACGCATCCCCGAGTCGACGTACAGCCGGTGCAGCCGGTCGAGGGCGTCGTGGTCGAGCTCCACGCCGAGGCCCGGTCCCGTGGGCACCTCGACCGCCCCGTCGCGCAGTTCCAGGACGCCGGGGACGATCACTTCGTCCGCCGAGTTCCACGGGTAGTGCGTGTCACAGGAATGGTCGAGGTTCGGGATGGCCGCCGCCACATGGGTCATCGCCGCGAGGCTGATGCCCAGGTGCGAGTTGGAGTGCATCGACAGGGCGATGCCGAACGCCTCGCAGACGGCGGCCAGTTCACGGGTGCGGCGCAGCCCGCCCCAGTAGTGGTGGTCGGTGAGGAGCACCTGGATCGCGTTCTGCTCGATCCCGGGCTTCAGGTGCTCCCAGGCGATCACACACATGTTGGTGGCGAGGGGGAGCGGCGAGTCCTTCGCGACCTCGGCCATCCCGTCGATGCCCTCGGCCGGGTCCTCCAGGTACTCCAGCACGCCGTCCAGTTCGCGTGCGACGTACTTCGAGGTCTCCACCGTCCAGGCCGTGTTGGGGTCCAGGCGCAGCGGCTGCCCGGGGAAGGCCTCCGCCAGCGCCTTGATCGCCGCGATCTCCTCGTCGGGCGGGAACACGCCGCCCTTGAGCTTGAACGACTCGAACCCGTACCGCTGTTGCATCAGCCGGGCCTGCTCGACGACCCCGGCGGGATCCAGCGCCTCGCCCCAGTCGTCGCCGACCGCCGGGCGGCCGTCGAGGGCCGGGTGCTCGGCCCACTTGTAGAAGAGGTACGCGGCGAAGGGCACCGAGTCCCGGACCTTCCCGCCGAGCAGATCGCTGACCGGACGGCCGAGCAGCTTGCCCTGGGAGTCGAGACAGGCGACCTCCACCGCCGAGGTGGTCCAGCCGCGCTCGTGGGAGCTGGGCACCGTGGGCAGCAGGGCGGCGTCGATCGCGGCCGAGACGGCCGTCGTGTCGAAGACGTCCATGCCCACGACCACCTTCGCGGCGGCCTGAAGCCGCTCCAGCCGGGCGACGCCTCCGGGGGACTCGCCGAGGCCCACCGTGCCGTCCTCCAGGACCAGTTGCAGGATGATGCGCAGGGCGAGGGGCTCGTGGACGCCGCCCGAGTTGAGCAGGGGCGGGTCGCGGAAGGCGATCGGGGTGACGATCAGTTCGCGGATCCGGGTGCCGACGGTGGTGCTCATGCGCGGACCGCCTCCAGGCCGTGGTCGATGAGTTTCGCCAGCCGGGCGATGTGCTCCGGCGTGGGGTCGAGCAGCGGCGCCCGTACGCCGCCGACGTCCAGGCCCCGAAGGGTCACTCCGGCCTTGACGAGGGCCACGGCGTACCCGGGGACCTCGTCGCGGAGTTCGACGAGGGGGCCGTAGAACTCGTCGAGGAGGGTCGTCACCACCTCCTGGTCCCCACGTGCCAGCGCCCGGTGGAAGGCGAGCGCGATCTCCGGGGCGAAGGCGAACACCGCCGACGAGTACAGGTCGACGCCGATGCCCTGGTAGGCGGGCGCCGTCATCTCGGCGGTTGGCAGGCCGTTGAAGAACTGGAAGTCCGCCCCGCCCGACAGGGCACGCACCGCGCGGACGATGCGGTGCATCCGCTCGATGTCGCCGATGCCGTCCTTGAGGCCGACGACCTTCGGCAGGGCGGCGATCTCGGCCGCGGTGGTCTCGGTGAGGCGGGCGGTGCCGCGCTGGTAGAAGATCACCGGCAGGTCCGTCGCGGCCGTGACCTCCTCGATGTACCGCACCAGGCCCCGCTGCGGCGCCGTCACCAGGTACGGCGGCAGCAACAGGATGCCGTCGGCGCCGGCGCGTCCGACGCGGGCGGCCTGGTCGCGGGCGACCGGGGGAGGGCCGCCGGCCGCGGCCAGGACGGGGACGCGTCCGGCGGTCGTCTCGACGGCGACGCGCGTGGCCCGTTCGATCTCGTCGGGCGTCAGCGCGTGGAACTCACCGGTGCCGCAGGCGACGAACACGCCGCCCGCACCGGCCGCGACGCCGTTCTCGACGTGCCGGGCGAGCCGTTCCTCGTCCAGCGAACCGTCCGCTGCGAACGGCGTCACCGGGAAGAACAGCACTCCTTGGAACTTCATGTCTCCCTCAAACGTGGGGGGTTGGTTCAGCCCTTGGTGGCCCCGGCGGCGATGCCGGTGACCAGCGAGCGCTGGAGGAGCAGATAGACGATCAGGCTGGGTATCAAGGCGATGACCGCGCCGGCCAGCACCACGCCGGAGCCGACCTCGGGGTCGGTGCGCAGGATGGACAGGGCGACGGTGACCGTGTAGTCGGTGGGGTCCTTGGAGGCGATCAGGGGCAGCAGGTACTGGTCCCAGATCATGATGAAGCCGAGGACGCCGGCCACGCCGAGCGCGGGCTTGCACAGCGGCAGGACGATCTGCCACAGCATCCTCAGCTCGCCGACGCCGTCCAGGCGGGCGGCCTCCTCTATCTCGTCGGGGATGTCCCGCATGAACTCGGTCAGCATCATCACCGAGAAACCCCAGGCGCCCAGCGGCAGGATGACGCCCCAGACCGTGCCCTTGAGGTCCAGGTGGACCACGGGAACGTCGCCGAGGACCAGCGACAGGGGGATCGCGATGACCTCCTCGGGGAGCATCAGCGTCATCATGAACAGCATCATGATCAGCGCCTGGCCGCGGAACCTGTGCCGGGCCAGCGCGTACGCGGCGAGCGTGCACACCACGAGCTGGAGCAACAGCCCGCCGCCCGCGATGACGAGCGAGTTGCCGAAGTAGTCCCAGATGCCGCGCTCGCCCGCCACCTTGAAGTTCAGCAGCGTGTTGTCGTGCGGCAGGAAGGACAGCGAGGAGCCGCTGGGGTTGGTGGTCAGGGCGCCCGAGAAGATCGTCAGGAACGGCGCCGCGAAGACGCCGAGGGCGATCAGACAGAGCAGGATGCGCAGGGCCCAGGCGAGGCCGGGCTTGTCGTTCCAGCCGAGGGCGGTGTCGAAGCGGGCCGGGGTGGTCCGCTGTGCCTTGGTGCTCCGTCCGGCCGGGGTGTCAGGGGCCGCCGGCCGGACGGGGTCGATGACGGGGGCGCTCATCGCGCTTCTCCCCTCTTGCGGAGGTAGTTGATCGTGACGGTGAGCAGCAGCGTCACGCAGAGCAGCACGACGGAGGCCGCCGAGGCGCCGCCGATGTCATTGCGGGTGAAGCCGAGGGTGTAGGCGCGGGTCATCCAGACGTCGGTGGACCCGGCGGGGCCGCCGCCGGTGAGGACGTAGACCTCGGTGAACACGCGCAGTCCGCGGATCGTGGCGAGCGTGAGCACGATCATCAGCGCCGGACGGATCGCGGGCAGCGTGACGTACCGAAGGCGCTGCCGGAACGAGACGCCGTCCATCGCCGCCGCCTCGTACAGCGAGCGGTCCACGCCCGCCAGACCGGCGAGGATGATCACCATGTTGTACGGGGCCCAGATCCAGATGCCCATGGCCATCGTCGAATACAGCGCGATGCCCGGGTTGTCGAGGAACTGGACGGGGCCGAGCCCGAGCAGGTGCAGACCGCTGTTGAGGAGGCCGTCGGAGGTCGGGTAGTACATCAGCCGCCACAGCTCACCGACGACCGCGGTGGCGGTGACGGCGGGCAGGAAGACCGCGGTACGGATGATCTTCAGCGAGCGGGCCTGGCCCTCCAGCAGCAGGGCGAGGACGAAGCCGAGCAGGATGGCGCCGAGCGACTGGCCGATGCCCAGGACCAGGGTGTGGCCGATGGCGTCCTGGAAGCGGTGATCGGTCAGGACCCGGGTGTAGTTGTCGAGGCCGATCCACCGGTCGCCGAGGAAGGGCCGTACGTCGAAGAAGCTGAGCCAGACGCCCTTGGCCATCGGCCAGAACTTGAAGACGAGGGCGAGCAGCAGACCGGGTGCCAGAAAGAGCCAGGGGACGACGGCCTTCTTGTCGAAGGCCCTCTTGCCGAGGCCTCTGCGCGCCGCGGGCGCGGGGACGGTAGCGGTCATTTCAGCAGGTCCTGGTCCTTGAGGTCACCGGCGAGGGTCTCGTTGAGCTCCCCCAGCTGGGAGCGGACGTCACCGCCGCAGTACGTGAAGATCGAGTTGAGCGCGTCGGCGGTGTCCTGCTTGATCGGGGCGAAGTCCGGCGCGTTCGGGAACTGCTGGGAGGCGTCCTCGTAGGCCTTCTGTACGACACTCCAGCGGGCGTCGCCGCGGACCTTGGCCGCGTCCAGGGTGGAGTTCACCGGGATGCGGACGACGGGCTGGTGGCCGTCGACACTGGTCATGGCGATCTTCTGGCCCTCGGGCGAGACCAGGAACGCGGCCAGCGCCCGCTCCTGCCTGTCCTTGCCGGTCTTGGCGCCGAGGTAGACGTTCTCGCCGTCGGCCAGCACATCGCCGCCTGCCGGGCCCGCCGGGGCGGGGACGACCTCGTACTTGCCCTTGCCGAGTGTGCCGTCGAAGGTGGTGATGTTGTACGGGCCGGTCATGTACATCCCGGCGTTGCCGTCCTGGAAGTTGGTGGCGGTCGACGTGACGGCGGTGATCGCGCCGGGCTGGAGGACACCCTTCTCGCCGCAGAAGAGGTTGTCCTTCATCCAGGTCACGGCGTTCACCGCGGCGGCGGAGTCCATGGCCGGGCGGTACTTGCCCCTGCCGTCCGACTCGATGATCTCTGCGCCGCCCTGCCACAGGAAGCTCGCGCCCCACCAGGCGGCGTAGCCGTTCTGGGCGCTGCCCGGCGCGACGATGCCGTAGGTGTCGGCCTTGCCGTCGCCGTCCGGGTCCTCGGTGGCGAACGCCTTGGCGACGGAGAGCATCTCCTGCCAGGTCGTCGGCGCCTTGAGACCCAGCTTCTTCAGCCAGTCCGTGCGGATCATCAGGGTCTGGGCCTGACGGGAGTACGGGATGCCGTAGTGCTTCCCGTCGACGCCCACCGTGGAGGACCAGGACTTGTCGGTGATCTGGTCGCCGCCCGCGATCGAGGCGGGGTCGATCGGCTTGAGCAGGCCCTGGCTCTGGTAGCTGCCCATCAACGCGGTGTCGTTGATCATGACGTCCGGGAGGTCCTTGGTGGACGCCCGGCTCTGGAGCTGCTGGTCGAAGTTGATGACCGGCTGGTAGTCGATCTTGATGCCGGTCTTCTTGGTGAAGGCGGCGAAGACCCGGTCGTAGGTGGCGGCGGAGTCCGGATTGCTCCGGGTCCACACCTCCAGGGTGTTCGGATCGTCGCCGCCCGCGCTGCCGGAACCGGAGCCGCACGCGGCCGTTCCGAACGCGAGCGCCGCGGCGACGAGCAGGGCGGCCGGGCGGCGACTTCGTCGGCGTTCGAGCATGGGCACACTCCGTGGATCCCAGGTGGTTCTGGTGCTGTCCTGTTTCCGTGGTTCACATGTATGAACTCACTTCACGCATCTAAATGATCGGCCAAGCTACGAATCATTTCGGCCGTATGTCAAGACATGGCCGAGAGATTTCACCGGCCCTATAAGTGCGATCACCGAAGGTGTGGATTCGCGTCACCCCTGGAAAACCAGCCACGGTGCGTTGTGTACGACTGGGGGAGGCGTACGGGCGTGCGACCAGTCGAACGGTGTTGCCAGCAGGCCTTCGGCGTGTCCGGGGGCCCGCTCGGGGTTCGCGGCGCCCCCCTTGCGTGCGGAATCTGTGAACCACCTGGCCGGGGCGCGCAGGCGTGACGTGTGGATGCCGCGAGGGCGTCTTCACCAAACCCCCTCCTGGGGTGGCCTGAAGGCGCCTTGCTCGGTCAACTTCGAACACGTGAAGGTGGGTTGAGCACTTGAGCATCAGGAGTCACAAGCGCGTTTGCTTGAGCCGTGCGGTCGATCGCCCACGGTGATGACGGGGGAACTGGTGCGGTGCACGTGTCCGCGTCGCTCGTGTGAGTGGCGTTTTCGTGCCCCGGGTCGGGAATGCCTCCCTCTGCCATCTCTTGGTGCCTTTGTCCGGTACCCGAGACAGGGATAGGAGGGGGAATGCCGATGAGCGCGGTCAGCGCCGCCAAGCCGACGTATCCCGGCGTATACGTAGAGGAACTTCCCAGCAGTACCCGCACCATCTCGACCCTGACCACGTCTGTGACCGCCTTTGTGGGCCACACCCGACGTGGTCCGCTCAACGAGCCGGTACGCGTCAACAGCTTCGCGGAGTTCGAGCGCCGCTTCGGTGGGCTGAGCGCCCAGAGCGCCGTCGGCTACGCCGTCCACCAGTTCTTCGGCAACGGCGGGACCATCGCGGTCATCGTCCGCGTCGCCAAGGCCGGCAGTGGCAAGGCCGCCTGCGTCACCCTCAAGTCCACCGAGGGCCACAGCGAGGGCCCGGTCCTCGAGGTGCACGCCAAGGAGCCCGGCGTCTGGGGCAACGGCCTGCGCGTCGCCGTCGACCACGACACACCGTGCCCCGACGAGACGTTCAATCTGCGCGTCTACGACGCCAAGGGCGACGCCCGTGAGAGCTTCACCGGCCTGTCGATGGACCCCTCGCACGGCCGCTACGCGCAGACCGTGATCAACGCGGGCTCGAAGCTGATCCGTGTCGAGGTCGTCGGCGAGGGCCGCCCCGACCCGTCCGGCACCGTCTCCAAGCCCTTCGGTGACGAACTGCCCAACCTGGAAGTCGACCTGACCGTCAAGATCGGTGAGGTGGAGCGCGAGTTCAAGCTCTACGACCCCGACTGCGACGGCGAAGCCCCGTGCAGCGTCGCCGAGTTGGCGCTGCTGCTGGAGCGCAAGCTGCGCGCCCTGCCCGACGCGCCCGGCAAGCACGCCTTCGCCGGCGCCGAGGTCACCGCCTTCGGACGCCGTATCCAGGTCGTCGCCGGCTCCACCGACCCCGAGGACATCGTCCGCTTCCTCGGAGAGTGCGCCAACGACCTCGGCCTTGAGGCCTCCGTCAACCCGCCGGTCTTCCCGCTGGAGGGCGGCGAGGACGGCGAGGCACCGGGCCCGCGCGACCTCATCGGCTCCGAGGCCGACAAGACCGGCATCCAGGCCCTGCGCGGCGTCGCCGACGTCAACCTGCTGGCGCTGCCGGAGCTCGCGGCGTACGAGAAGGTCGAGGACGCGCTCACCGTCATCTCGGCCGCCCAGCGACTGGCCGCCGAGCGCCGGATCTTCCTGCTCGTCGACGCCCCCAGCACCTGGGTCAGCGTCGACACCGCACGGGCCGGGCTCGCCGCCTTCGACGCCGTACGCGGCAACCACGCGGGCCTGTACTTCCCGCACCTGCAGCTCACCGACCCGCTCACGGGCCGGCTGCGCTCCTTCCCGCCGTCCGGCGCGATCGCCGGCGTCATCGCGCGCATCGACTCCGAGCGCGGTGTGTGGAAGGCCCCGGCCGGCACCGAGGCGCGGCTCGCGGGCGTGCACTCGCTCACGGTCAACCTCACCGATCGCGAGGCCGGGCTGCTCAACCCGCTCGGCGTCAACGTCCTGCGCACCTTCCCGGTCACCGGCCCGGTCGTCTGGGGCGCGCGCACGCTGGAGGGCTCGGACGCGCTCGACAGCGAGTGGAAGTACGTGCCCGTGCGCCGCCTCGCGCTGCATGTCGAGGAGAGCCTCCAGCGGGGCCTGCAGTGGGTGGTCTTCGAGCCCAACGACGAGAACCTGTGGCAGCAGATCCGGCTCGCCGCGTCCTCGTATCTGCACACGCTCTTCCGTCAGGGCGCCTTCAAGGGCGGCACCCCGCGCGAGGCGTACTTCGTCAAGTGCGACAGCGACACGACGACCGCCGAGGACATCGAGAACGGCATCGTCAACGTCCTCGTCGGCATCGCACCGGTCAGGCCGGCGGAGTTCGTGATCGTCAAAATCCAGCAGACGTCCGGGCAGTTCGCGCTCTAAGCGCCGGGAATCGTGGAGAACTGAAGGAATCCGATGGCTGAGTTCACGGTCAACGCGCATCGCTTCGACCCCTACAAGAACTTCAAGTTCCTGGTCCTGTGGGACGGTCGTACGGTCGCCGGCATCAGCAAGATCAGTCCGCTGAAGCGGACGACGGAAGTCGTCAAGCACCGGCACGGAGGCGACCCCTCGTCGCCCCGCAAGTCGCCGGGCCGCTCCGAGTTCGAGGGCATCACCCTGGAGCGCGGAGTCACCCACGACCCCGAGTTCGACCGCTGGGCCAACAAGGTCTGGCAGGTCGGCGCGGGCCTCGGCTCCGAGGTGTCCCTCGCGGACTTCCGCAAGGACATCGTCATCCAGGTCCTCAACGAGGCCGGCCAGGTCGCCGTCTCGCACAAGCTGTACCGGACCTGGCCGAGTGAGTACCAGGTCCTCGGCGAGCTGGACGCCAACGCCAACGCGGTGGCCATCCAGTCGCTGAAGCTCGAGTGCGAGGGCTGGGAGCGGGACTACGAGGTACCTGAGCCGGAGGAGCCGTCGTTCCTCAACCCTGCCTGAACAGTAGGTAGTTGAGGGGGGACGAGATGGCGATCACGGGGGCGGTCGAGCTGCTGGCCACCTGGGAGGCGGGCCTCGCCGAGGCACCTTCTGGGCGCGCCCTGCTGCTGCACCGCACGGCCCGTCCGGACGTCGACGTCGCGAGCCTGCCGGTGCTGCCGGTGGGCGAGCGCGAGGCCGACCTGTTCGCGCTGCGCCGCGCCCTGTTCGGGGAGCGGATGCAGGTGCGGCTGGCGTGCTCGGCGTGCGGGGAGGACATGGAGTTCGACCTGGACGCCGGGGAGTTCGCGCGGTCGCTGGGCGGGCGGGGCGGGTCGGGGGACGGGGCGGGCGGTTCGGCGGGTGGGCCGGGCGGTTCGGTGGGCGGGCGCGACTCGTCCGCCGGGGACGCTTCGTTCGCTGGGTCGGCCTCGTCTGTCGGGTCGGCTTCGTTCGCCGGGGCCGTCGTGCGGGTCCGGCAGGACGGCTGGGACGTCGTGTTCCGGCTGCCCGGTGTCGCCGACCTGACGGCGGCGGCCCGGGCGGCCGACCCGCGCGCGGCCCTGCTCTCCCGGTGCCTCGTCTCAGCGGTGCGCGACGGAACGGACGCGGGGCCCGATGACCTGCCCGTCCCGGTCCAGCGCCGGATCGCCGAGGCCGTCGAGGCCGCCGACCCCGGGGCCGACGTGACGCTCAACATCGCCTGCCCCGAGTGCGGCGAGGCCACCCGCGCCGAACTCGACATCGCCTCCTACCTGTGGACCGAACTGGACACCTGGGCCCGGGACCTGCTGCTCGACGTCCATCTGCTCGCCACCTCCTACGGCTGGAGCGAGCCGGAGATCCTGGCGCTCAGCCCGCTGCGGCGCCGCTACTACCTGGAGCTGTGTGCGGATGTCTGACGCCGAAGGGGCGCCGGTTCCCGACTTCCTCGACCGGCTGATCGCCCGGCACGCCCCGGCCACCGCCGGATCGCGCCCGGGCGTGGTGCGCGTACGGCCCCGGCAGCCCGGCCCGTTCGAACGGGTGGAGGCGGTCCGGGCCACGACACCGGGCCCGGACGACGGGACCGACCTGCTGTGGCCCTCCACCCCGCCGTCGGACGTACGGCCGGTCCAGGCGCCGCGCCCCGGTCCGCACGCCGCCCGGCCGCACACGGAGCTGGAGCGGACGGTCGTACGCACCGAACGCGCCCCGTCCGACCCGGCACCGCGGCCCGCCCCGAGGGCCCTGCCCGAGGCGCCGCTGCTGCGCCCCGTCGCACCGGTCGCGACGGGACCGCGCCCGACGCCCGACGCCGCGCACCGGGCGGTGGGCCGGGGGCGCCAGGAACGGGACTCCACCCAGAGCGCGGCGCCCATGCCCAACCCCCCGGGCCGGGACGCCGCTTCGCCCGCCGCCGTGTCCACCCCCCTGCGGCCCAGCGCCGCGGACACGGCGGCGGCACGGGACGCGGTACGGCAGGCCGCGGCCCGGCGGCCCGGCAAGGCACCGGAGCAGGTGGTTCAGGTGCAGATCGGGCGGCTGGAGGTGACGGCCGGACCGTCGCCCTCCGGCGGCGGCCGACAGCGCACGCCCGCGGCGGGGCGCGCCGGGGCGACCGTGAGTCTGGCCGACTACCTGGCGCGAGGGCGGGAGTGACATGACAGACCGAGGAACCGAGGAACCGACGCCATGAGCAACGCACTCGCCATCGCGCATGTCACCCAGGCCCTCTCCGTGTTGATCGCATCCAATCTGCTGCCGGAGTTCGACGAGGCCGTCAAGATGGAGCTGGGCAAACCGCCGACGGAACCGCCGTCCGAGCCCACCATCTCGGTGTTCTGCTACCAGGTCACGCCCAACGTCTCGCAGCGGGGCAACGACCTGCCAACTCGCGCCACCGACGGCACCCTGCGCAAGCGGCCCGCCGCGGCACTGGACCTGCACTACCTGATCAGCGCGTACGGCGAGGAGTCGGAGCTGGTCGGGCAACGGCTGATCGGTGCCGTGGTGCGCACCCTGCACGAGATCCCGATCCTGCCGAAGGACGTCATCGAACAGGCCGGAGAGAAGCCTTACCTGGTGGGCAGCGACCTCGCCGAGGCGGCGCAGCGCGTGCGGTTCACGCCGACGGTCATGGACATCGACGAGACGTCGAAGCTGTGGGGGATGCTCCACCAGACGCCGTACGCCCTCTCGGTGGTCTACCAGGCGGCCCTCGTCTTCATCGAGGGCCGCGAGACGCCGGTGCCGGCGAAGCCGGTGGAGCGGTACACGGCGCGGGTGCTCCCCTTCGGGGCGCCCGGTGCGCCGGTGCCGCCGGGCAGCGGGGCGGAGGCGTCGCGGGAGAGCGGGAGCGGTGCACCGGTTTCCGAGTCCGGTCCCGCGGAGAGCCGGACGTCGGCGGAAGAACCGGCCCGGAGGGAGTCTGAGAAGGCGCCCGGCAAGTCGGTCGCGAAGGCGCCGGCGAAGGCTTCGGTCAAGGCGCCCGCGAAAACCGCGGCAAAGGCGCCTGCCAAGGTACCTGCCCGCGTCCGGAAGGAAGCCCAGCCCGGCAAGGCGGCGCAGGCGGCCAAGTCCGCGCGTGGCGCGGCCAGAAGCACGGGTGCCGCGTCTTCTTCGGGCTCCTCGTCGGACTCGTCACCGGGCTCCTCCCCGGCGGGTGGCCCCGAGGGCGCGGAGAGCTGAGGCGGAATGGGGACGACGGGGGCAGGTGAGGACATGGGGACGCATCGGACGGGTGCCGTGAACGCACCGGGCGGCAGCCCGACGCTGCTCGTGGAGATCCGGCGCGTCCTGGCCCGTGTCGACGCCCACGCGGCGCGCGCGGCCGAACCGGCCACGGCCGCCGGTACGGACACGGCAGCGGAGCCCGATGACGGCTCCCGCGGTCGTGCCGCCGACGTCGAACACGTACCGGACCCGGATGCCCCCGCGACCGCGCCCCTCGACGCGCTCGTCACCTGCTTCGGCCTCACGGCCTTCGAACGGGACCTCGTACTCCTCACTGCGGCCTACGAACTGGACGCCACGACCGCCGCCCGCTGCGCCGCCGCGAGCGGTGACCCGGAGCGTGCGTACCCCACCTTCTCACTGGCCCTGGCCGCACTCGGCGAACCGCACTGGAGCGCCCTGACCCCCGTGGCACCGCTGCGGCGCTGGCGCATGGTGGAGCTGGACGACGAGTCGCGCCTGACGCTGTCCCGGCTGCGGCTCGACGAACGCATCCTGCACTTCCTGCTCGGCTCGCCCTACCTGGACGCCCGGCTGCACGGCCAACTGCGCCGCACGTCGGTGCCGGAGGAGCTGCCGCCGTCGTACGACCTGGCCGCGAGCCGGGTCGCCGCCGGCTGGACCACCGCCGGACGCCCGGAGGCGCCCCTGCTCGTGGAGGTCGTCGGAGGCGATCTGCGCAGCCGGGCGGACATCGCCGCCGCGGCGGCCGCCCGGTCCGGACTCGGGCTGTACGCGATGAGCGCCGAGGACATCCCCACCGACGCCGCGGAGCGCGACCGGCTTGCCCGGCTGTGGCAGCGCGAGGCGATCCTGCTGCCCGCCGCGCTGCTCGTCGAGATCGGCGAGCTCGACCGCGACCAGCACGCGGCCACCGACGCGTTCCTGACCGGGGCCGCCGTTCCCGTCGTCGTGTCGAGCCGCGATCCGCGGCAGTCGGACCGGCCGCACGGCGACCGGGTGGCCGTGCCGCGCCTGGACGACGAGGAGCAACTCGGCCTGTGGGTGGGCGCGTTCCGGGACGTCGTCGACATCGGCGAGGGCGAACTGCGGTCGCTGGTCGCACAGTTCCAGCTGCCACCGCATGTCGTACGGTCCGCCGCTGCCGCCGTACGCCGTGATCTGCCCGGCGAGGACGAGCTGGACGCCGCCGGACTCGCCTGGCGGGCAGGGCTGAACGAAGCCCGGATCGGGATGGACGAACTGGGCCGCCGTATCGAGCCCGAGGCGGGCTGGGACGATCTCGTCCTGCACGAGCGGCAGACCAGTGTGCTGCGGGAGATCGTCGCGCATGTGCGGCAGCGGGCGACCGTGCACCAGGAGTGGGGGTTCGCGGCGACCCTGCGCCGCGGCCTCGGCGTCACCGCACTGTTCGCGGGCGGTTCCGGCACGGGCAAGACCCTGGCCGCCGAGGTTATGGCCAAGGAGCTGGGCCTGGACCTGTTCATCATCGATCTGTCCCAGGTGGTCAGCAAGTACATCGGCGAGACGGAGAAGAATCTCCGGAAGGTCTTCGACGCCGCCGAAGCCGGCGGCGCACTCCTGCTCTTCGACGAGGCCGATGCGCTCTTCGGCAAGCGCAGCGAGGTGAAGGACAGCCACGACCGGTACGCCAACCTCGAGGTCAGCTACCTGCTGATGCGGATGGAGGCCTACCGGGGCCTCGCCATCCTCACCACCAACATGAAGAAGGCCCTGGACACGGCCTTCATGCGCCGTATCCGCTTCGTCGTCGACTTCCCGTTCCCGGCCGAGCAGGAGCGTGCGGAGATCTGGCGCCGGGTGCTTCCGGCGCAGACCCCGTCGAAGGGCATCGAACCCGAGCTCCTCGCCCAACTCACCGTGGCAGGCGGCTCGATCCGCAACATCGCCCTGTCCGGCGCGTTCCTCGCCGCCGAGGAGGGCGACCGGCTGCAGATGCGGCACATGCTCGCCGCGGCCCGCACCGAATACTCCAAGCTGGAACGCTCCTTGACGCCGACGGAGGTCCGCGGATGGGTGTGAACAGGCCATACCGGGAGAGCGCGCCCGGTCGTCCCGAGCCGCGCGAGATCCGCGTCGACATCGGCGAGCTGGTCCTGGACGGCTTCGGCCCGTCCGTGGACCCGGGGCGTGTGTCGGCGTCGTTCGAGCGGGAGCTGACCCGTCTCGTGCGGGAACACGGGGTGCCGTTGGCCGCGGACGGTGCCGTGTCGGTGGACGGGGTGTCGGGGCTGCCCCCGATGCCCGCCGGGTTGTCCGCGCGCCGCCTAGGCCAGGAGCTGGCCCGCGCGGTGCATGCGGGGCTTTCGGGCCGTGGGGAGGTGACGCGATGACGAACTCCGCCGCTCAGGACTCCCAGGCGGCCGAGCAGGCCGCCGCCGAGCGCCGCCGCAAGCGCAAGGAGCGCGCGGCGAAGAACCGTGCACCCGAGCCGAAGAGCATCGTCAGCGGGGCCGGGCAGCCGCTGGATGCCGGTGTCCGCCGGGAGCTGGAGGAGCAGCTCGGCCACGACCTGGGCTCCGTACGCCTGCACACCGACCGCGACGCGAGCGCTCTCACCGGCATGCTGGGTGCGGACGCGGTCGCGGTGGGCCGGGACATCTTCTTCGGCGAGGGCCAGTACCAGCCGGGCACGGAGCAGGGCCGTGCCCTGCTCGCGCATGAGCTGCTGCACACGATCCAACACCCGTTCGCCAGCGGCGCGTTGGCGGCGGGCCGCGACCTGGGTCAGGTCAGCGCGCCGCATGAGGCGGCCGAGCGCGCCGCCGAGGACGCCGCCCAGGCCGTGGCGCGCGGCGAGCAGGCACCCGAGGTCGCCCCGGAGGCCAGCACTCCGGCGTGGATGCGCTACACCACCGTCCACGCCGACCGTAATCGGCTCGAACACCTCGACCCCGCCACGCTGGTCGACCGCCTCGCCAACACGGTCATCAGGTCCCTCCGTACCGACCCGACGGACAGCGCACAGCGCGTCCGCGCCTCCCTGGCCCCGCTCTCGGAGGAGCTCCAGGAGCGCGTACTGGACCGCCTGGAGCACCGGCTGCTCACCTCCGAGCACGACTTCGTGGTGGACCTCGTCACGGAGATCGCCGAGGACGGCCAGGCGGAGAGTGAGGCCACCGCCCGCCAGCGGGGCCTCCTCGCCCCGGAGGTCGAGGAGGACACCGCCGAGGACGTACAGGCGGAGCGGGAGATGGAGCAGGAGGCCGCCCAGGAGGAGCAGCAGCGCACCGAGCGGACGGGGCCCGCTCCCGGCCCGGAGAAGCAGTCCGTTGACGGGGCCGGGGCCGGCGACACCGCTCCCGCCGCGGGCAGTACGCCGGAGAACGCGGGCGGCACGATCCCGCAGGGCGGTACTCCGGGGGCGGACGCCGGGAAGGCGGAGGACGACAAGGAGTCCGACCCGCGGACGGGCGGGGACGCGTCCAGCCCCAAGGGGGACGGCGAGCAGCCCACTTCGCCCGCCGCCCAGTCCGAGCAGAAGCCGGGGCAGCAGGAGGCCGCGGCCGGCGGGAATGCCGGAGCGCAGGCCGCCGGGAAGCAGGGCGAGAAGTCCGGCGCGGAGAAGAGCGGACAGCAGGGGCAGCAGCAGGACAAGGGGGACAAGGGGAAGCAGGGCGGCGGGAAGGACGGCGACCGGGCCGGGGCGAAGCAGGCCGAGGAGAAGGCCAGGAAGGAAGCCGGCCAGGAGGAGGCGGCAGGCCCGCGCGCCGACGCCGAGGACGAGGCCGCCAAGGCCCGCGAGAGCGCCGCCGCGACCGAGGCGGCCAAGAAGGACGAGCCGGGCCGCGACGAGGGCACCGCTACGGACACGGGGAAGGACGACGGGTTCCCCGGCCGTGCCAGCACGCTGGACGGGGCCCGCGCCCAGGACCAGGAGGGCGAGGAGGAGCGGGAGGAGTCCCCCGGACAGGGCGGCGACTCCGAGGTGGAGGTCGGCGGCGGGGAGCCGAGCGCCTGGGACATCAAACTCAGGCCGGAGGACTTCCTTCCCGAGCAGGACCTCGACGTGTCGAACGTGCCGACCTCCGACCAGATCGACGAGGCCGCCGGGAACTCCGCCTCGCCCACTCCCTCCTTCTCTGCCCCGCCGCCGACCAGGGCCGAAAAGGTGCAGGCACAGCGTCAGCAGGAGGACGAGGAGGACGCCGAGCGCGAGGCGGCGGCGGAGAAGGACGACCCGGGCACCGACGACTCCCCGCCCGTGCCGGGCGCAGAGGAGGAGGCGGCGGAGCAGGGCCGCCGTACGGAGAGCGAGCTCGACCCCGAGGAGAAGTCCGAGCCGAAGCCCGGACCGGGCGTGGCTTCCAAGGACCCCAAACTGGGCGACGACCCCAAGGCGGGTCCGGCCGCGGCCGAGGCCAACACGCAGGAGGCCAAGGACCGTTCGAAGGAGACCGGCGGCGGTACGGCCGAGCAGGCCGCCAAGGACGAGAAGGGCACGCCGACCGCGGGCGGACCGGGCGACAAGGCGTCGGGCGGTGACAAGGGCTCCGCGCAGTCCCGCTCCGACACCTCGGCCACGCAGTCCCCGTCGGACACGGCCAAGACGGGCGCGGAGGGGGAGAAGACGGCCTCCGCCGAGGGCGCGACGGGAGCGGCGAAGGCTGAGGAGTCCCCAGGCCCGCAGGAGTCGAAGGGACCCAAGGACCAGGGCGGGAGCGGCACTTCGGACGGGTCCGCGTCCGGCGGCGGGACGACCGACTCCGACAGCTCGGCCGATACGGGTACGACACCGTCGTCCGGCTCGACCTCCAGCCAGCCTTCGGGCAGTGACAACTCCGGCTCGGACACGGCGAGTTCATCCTCACGTACGGAGTCGCGCTCTGCCTCCCGTACGGAGAAGCCGGGCCCGAGGGCCCAGGAACCGCGGACGGAGAAGCCCAAGGAGCAGGCACCGCAGCCGGAGAGCAAGGCGGACAGCGCGGCCGACTCCGGGGGCGGGGCCGACTCCGGCTCCCGGTCCGCTCCCGCGCCGGCACGCGGCGGAGGCGGCGGTGGCGGCGGCGCCTCGAAGGGCGGCTCTACGGGTGGAGGCAAGGCCTCCGCGACCAAGGCGAAGAAGACGGCCAAGGCGGCGCCGGACCTCTCCGGGGGCTCTCCAGAGGAGGGCCTTGCCACCGCGTCGAACCTCAAGCCGCACCAGGCCGTCGAGGCGATGGACAGCGTCGGCGGCGCCGTGGACAAGGACGTCGGCAAGGAACACAAGCAGCTGTCGTCCAAGCCGCCCGCCATGGACCGTCCCACCGGCGCCCCGAAGACCCTGCACGGTAAGCCGGACGCCGAGGAAGCGGCACAGTACAACGAGGACAAGGCCGCGCGCGCCGAGGACGCCGAGGACGAGAAGGCCGAGGTCAAGGGCGAGAAGAAGCCCGAAGGCAAGATCGAGGCCGAGGAGATGGAGGAGCCCGACTTCTTCGACCAGGTCGGGATGATGGCGGGTTATGCCCTCGGCTGGGCGGGCGACCTGATCGGCCTCGATGTGACGGCGGAGGATCTCGCCGCGCAGTTCGCCGGGATGCCGACCAAGGACGAGGCCATGAAGCAGGCGCAGAACGGTACTGCGCCGGGCGTGGAGATGCAGGGCCAGGCCGACGACAAGGCCGAGGAACAGGGCGGCAACACCGACGACAAGAGCCAGGAGGCCGCCGAGACCGGGGCCGACGACGCCGGTCGGAAGATGGGCGAGGACCAGGTCTATCCGGACGCGCCGAAGGAACGGCTCGAAGGGAAGGTGCCCGCCGAGCAGGGCGGCAAGTCGCGCGTCGGCGGAGGCGGTGCGAGCACTGGTGCCGTACCACCCGAAGCGGCCTCGGAAGTGGCCGAGCACGAGCGTAAGCCGCAGTTCAAGAAGGCGCTCAGTGACGGCCGCCAGGACATGGGCAAGGGCCGGGAGAAGAAGACCCAGGACACCCGTACGTCCCAGGAGAAGCACAAGCGGCAGGTCGACAAGGAAGTCCAGTCCAACACCAAGGAGCAGACGGGCAAGCGCGAGGGCGTCCTGACGGACGTGGACAAGCAGCGCTCCGACTGGACCAAGGAGCAGGACGGCGAGCTGAAGAAGCTCGGCACGAAGAAGTCGGACCGGGAGAAGAAGGTCCGGGAAGACGTCAAGAAGGAAGAGGAAGACACCGACAAGGACGTCGAGAAGGAGAAGGAGACCAGCGACAAGGACGTCAAGGACAAGGGTGAGAAGGCCGAGGAGGACGCGGAGAAGAAGAAGGACGAGAAGACCGACGACTCCAAGAACTGGCTGTCCAAGGCGCTCGACTGGATCAAGGAACAGTTCATCGCGCTGCGGGACAAGATCGTCAAGATCATCAAGGACGCCCGTGAAGCGATCATCGGGGCCCTGAAGAAGTTCAAGGAGACGGTCGAGGGCTGGATCAACGCGGCCCGCGAGGGCATCGTCGAGATGATCAAGAAGTTCATCGAGGACCTGATCGAGTTCGTCACGTCCTTGGTGGAAGCGGTCATCGAAATCGCCCGCCGTATCCGCAAGTTCATCACGGACCTGATCAATGCGGCGCTCGCGTTCGTCACCCAGCTCGCCGCGGCCCTGAAGCAGATCATGAAGGATCTGCTGGAGTCCATCGCGAAGCTTCTCAGCGACATCCTGAACGTCCTGAAGAAGATGCTTCTCGACGTCCTGAAGGCATGCAAGGACGCCCTCAAGGCGGTCCTCGACTTCGCGACGAAGTTCATCGCCGCCTTCGGCGAGTTCATGATGATCCTGGTCGACATCCTCTCGGACCCCGGCGGCTGGCTGAGCGGCGCGAAGAACTCCGCGTACGACGGTGCGAAGAACCACCTCTTCAACGAGGTCAAGAGCGCCGTGAAGCAGTGGTTCAACGACAAGGTCAAGGAGATCACCGGCCTGACCGAGGCCGTCTGGAACAAGCTCATGAAGGGCGGCTGGACCATTGAGAAGATCGCCAAGGAGGTGTGGGACGCGATCGTCCCCCAACTCCCCTTCATCATCGGCGAGATCGTCATCACAAAGGTCCTGGCGAAGCTGATCCCCGGCGCCGGCTGGGGCGCGGCCATCCTGGAGGCCATCCAGGCCGCGATCGGCTCACTGGGCGAGATCCTCAAGGCCATCGGCGCGGTCATCACGTGGCTCAAGTCCGTACGGCAGGGCGGTGCGGGGGTGCTGTTCGCGAAGGCGATCGCGGCAGGCATCGTGGTCCTGTTGGAGATGGCCTACGAGTTGATCCTCAGCGGGATCGGCAAGTACGTGTCGAAGGTGGGCACGCGGTTGAAGGGCGTGGCCGCGAACCTGGGCAAGGACAAGGGCGGCGGCACGGACAAGGGGAAGGACGGCGGGGGCGACCCGCCGGCTTCCAACAAGGACAAACCCTCGTCGACTCCCGAAAAGACGCAGACGCCCCCGGCCAAGGTCACGCCCCCGACGAAGCCCAAGGACACGGGCGGCCCCGGAAAGCCGAAGGACCAGGGCGCTCCCGCCAAGCCCAAGGACCAGGGCGCGCCTGCCAAGCCGAAGGACAAGGACGCACCGGGCAAGCCCCAGGACAAGAAGCCGGCGACGACGAAGCCCGGAAAGCCGAAGGACAAGGACACCGACGCCCCGTCCCCCACGCCGACGAACCCCAAGGGCCCCACAAACAAGCCCGGTAAGGACAACGGCAAGCCCGACGACAAGAAGAACAACACCCCGAGCGACACGTCCACGAAGCCGACGCCCCCGACGTCCAAGGACAAGAACGGCAATCCGAAGGACAAGGACCAGCAGCCGGACAAGGACAAGCAGGACACCAAGCCGACTCCACCGGCGAAGCCCAAGCAGGACCCGGGCAAGAAGGACGGGCCGGACGGCACGAAGAAGGACCCGGACGACAAGGACAGCGGGGGCAAGGGGCAGGACCCCAACACAAAGCGTCCGGACCCCGATCCGAAGAAAGACAAGTCCGATACCGACAGCAGCAACAAAAAGGACCCGGACGGGCCTGGAAAGAAGGACACCGACAACAAGGGCAAAGACAACACCCCGTCACGCACCAACCCCGGCAAGGACAAGGACACACCGGGAAGGCCGAAGAGCCTCGAAACCAAGAATGAAAGGAAGGATGAAGAGGACTCCGACACCGAAAAATCCAAGCGCTTGGCCTTGATCATTGCGAGGATCAGGCCGATCATCAAAGCGAAAACGAAGCACGGGATGCCCGACGAAGACGTCCGGGACATGCTCACCAGGATGCGTCTGGAGTATCGCCTGAAGCGGCTGTACGGCACTGGCGCCCCCAAAATCGAGCTTTACGCCGGGCTCAGCCCCACCAGGCAGTTCGAGGACCTGCACCAGGAAAATGAATCACAGGACGAGACGTCGTCGCAGGAAGCCGAAGTCGATTACGACAATGAACAGAGCGAAGAGGAGGACAACCTTCCGGAGCCGGACATGCCGACCTGGGGCAGCGCTCGCGCCAGCAAGATAGAAGCCGGGTTCCTGAGCCCGAAGGTAAGAGGCACCGGGAAGGCTCCGCAGAGTTGGAGCAAACCTGACGGCTGGGACTACATCACACGGCACGGCATGTCCGAAGACTCGAAGTGGGTGCGCATGCATCTACTCCCGGACCGCATGGGCGGGATGCCGACGAACAACAACCTCGTTCCTGCGCGAGGCCCGTCGGTGAACATTCAGATGAGGGCCGCCCTTGAGGACGACGCCTACGACGCCATCGGACCTAAGAAGCCGATATGGTACGAATCCAAGGTGACCATCCACGATGACACCAAGGACATCAACGGCGAAACCCTCGAAGGCTACCCAGAGAGCATCACGTCCTCATACGGCTACTACACGAAACTGAAAGAGCCGGGGGACGAGAGGAAGCACTGGGACAAAATCGACGAAGCCGAGGATTCAAAAACATTCTCCGGAATACCCCTGCCCACCACGGAGGAGCATAATCAGCTCCTCATCAACTCCGCCGGAGAAAAAAGCATTCACCAGTTCCTCAACACGGAAACCCAGAAGTTCACCAACACCATTCCGCGATACATCGCAGGAATGGACAGCGATGGCGTGCAGAAGAAGAAGGAAGTGGATGGGCGGGATGTGGCGGATCCACACCCCAAGTACAACAGTGTTGACGACATCGAAGAATACCTGAAAACCAGGCACAGCGAAATGGCCGGAAAAACGATTTCGGGAATCCAGCGCGTATTGACCAGGCTCAGGGAGCTCGAAAAAGACGGCAAGATCAATTGGGACATCTGAGGAGAGTGGACCGCCGTGACATTCGAATTCGAATCGGCATTGGATTCCTTCCTGGATTCCATGGAAGACGCGGACGGAATCACGGTAACGCTTCGAGAGAAAATCTCACCAAGAGCACCCGTTGACTACGTGGAATCCGTACAGGAGTTGGAAGGGATCAACGAAAACATCCCCTCGGGAATCGCCGGCAACTACCTCATGGAGTCCGAGCGAATCCACATCGGGTGGTTCCGGGACGATTATGGACTAGCCGGAGAATTTGCCGTCAAAAGCCTCCACTCATGCCTGGCTTCAGAGAATTTGACGTTCGAGGATTCCCGGCTCACTGCGGAGCAGCGGGAAATTATGGGCGAACTCAAGATATTCGAGGAGACGCCGGGAAACGGGCGCATGACTGGCTTGCGCATTCCGGATTCTGCAGCCCCTCCTGAGATCTGGCTCTACGACATCTCGCAACCCAGGATGGAGAAACTCGACATCGGCTTCACTGCATATCTCGATGCTTTACTGACCACCAAAGGAGTTCCGGGGTGGCAGCACCTGTTCGTTGAAAATGACCTGCGCAGTGACGAGTTCCGCTCCACGGTGAATGACCTGAAGGAGATGTTGAACTACCTGCCCCAGTTGTTCCCAGAGCACGACTATGACGCTTTGAGGGACCGTCTGGAGGCCCGCCTGTGACCCGCTACGCCGACATCCCCAAACCCATCCGCTCCGGAATAGTCCTCGTCGACCCCGAACTAGGCACCCCCCAACGCATCATCGTGCTCCAGTTCAACCCGGACACCCTGGAACGCAGCCTCTCGCCCCAGTCCGCAGGAGGCAGCGGAGACTCCGGCGGAGGAGGCAGCGGCAGCGGGGACAGAAACGAGGCACTCCGCCTCAAGGGCCCCGCCCAGGAGACCTGGAAGTTCACCGCCGAGATCGACGCCACCGACCAGTTCGAGATCGCCGCACCCGACGGCATCCACCCCCAACTGGCCGTGCTCGAAATGCTCGTGCAGCCGACGTCCTCTCAACTCCGCGAAGCCAGCCGGCAGTCGCAGAAGGGGACCATCGAGATCTCTCCGATCGAGATGCCGCTCACTCTCTTCACCTGGGGGAGCAAGCGGGTCATGCCTGTGCGGCTCACCGAACTGTCCATCAATGAGTCCGCGTTCGACGTCAACCTCAACCCGATCCGGGCCTCGCTCAGCATCGGGCTCAAGGTGCTCACCGTGAGCGATCTGCCGATGGGGCACCCGGGTGCCGAGTTGTACTACGCGCATCTCGCGCAGAAGGAGCGCCTCGCCGCCGCCGCGCGCACCGCGGGGATCGGGTCGCTGGGGCTCGGCTCCAGTGGCATCGGGGTGGGAAGGGGCTGAGGAGCGAACGCCATGGCTGACATCGAGCCGTACGAGAACGCGCTGGACGCGATACCGGGGGCCCATCCATACCCCCGGACGAGCCGGTACCACGATGCCGAGATCGGCGTGCACCGGCTGCCGGACGGTACCGAGGTCCGGTACGCCAAGCGACGGTTGCTGCCTCCCATCGAGGAGGCGGGCGACGACACGCAGACGCATATCGTCCGTACCGGTGAGCGGCCCGACCTGCTCGGGCAGCGTTACTTCGGCGACCCCGGCCAGTGGTGGCAGATCGCCGACGCCAACCCGGTACTGGATCCGCGGGAACTCACCGACGAGCCCGGTCGCGAGGTCGAGGTGCCGCTCGTCGGGCACTTCCGGCAGGGAGTGCGGCGTGGCTGAACTGCCCGTGGGGCGCGGCCCCGTTCACATCACCCTGCACATGGGGCCGAAGCTGGCCAAGCCCGTGCCCGCGGAGGTCGCTGAGGCACTCCTCTCAGCCCAGATCACCGCCACCGCGGGCGAGCGCTCCGGCTTCCAGCTCGCCTTCGACCTCACCAAGAACGGGCTGATCAGCCGCACCCTCCTGCCCGAGGGATTCTTCGACCCGAAGACGCGGCTCATCGTGACCGTCACCGTCCGCGGCACCCCCGAGGTGCTCTTCGACGGGCTCGTCGTGCGCCAGGAGGTCGGGGCCAGCAACCAGCCGGGGCACTCCACGCTCACCGTCACGGGCGAGGACCTGAGCCTCCTGATGGACCTGGAGGAGCGCACCGACCGCTACCCCAACCTCCCTCCGTCCCAGCGCGTCCTCGCCATCCTGGGCCGCTATTCCGACTACGGCATCCGGCCCGACGTCTACACGGAGAAGGTGAGCCAGCCGCCGCACCAGGACCTCCGCGTCCACTACCAGACGAGCACCGATCTGGGGTACATCAACGAGCTCGCCCGCGCGAACGGCTACACGTTCTACCTGGAGCCGGGCCCCAACCCCGGCCAGTCCTCGGCCCGTTGGGGCCCCGAAGTGCGCCTCGGCATCCGCCAGCACGCCCTCAACGTCAACATGGACGCCAACTCCACCGTCGACCAGCTCACGTTCGCCTACGACGGAACGGCCCGCGAGGAGCCGCAGGCCCGCTGGCAGGACCCCGGCACCCGGCAGTCCACCCTCCTGCCCCAGCCGCCGATCAGCCCCTTGCGCCCGCCGCTCGGCAAACGCCCCACCCCGGCCCTCAAGCGCAGGACCCTCGCCGGCACCGCCAAGCACCAGCGCGAACAGGCCGAGGCCGAGCTCCTCGCGCGCGCGGCCGTGTCCGCCGACGTCGTCTCCGGTTCGGGCTCCCTCGACGTGAACCGGCACGGCTACATCCTGCAGCCGCGCCAGTTGGTGGGTGTGCGCGGCTCGGGCCGTACGTACGACGGCGACTACTTCGTCAAGTCCGTCACGCACATCCTGCGGCCGGGGTCCTTCCAGCAGAACTTCACGCTGTCGCGAGAGGGGCTCGAAGCGCGCAGCGCCTACGTCAGGCCCTGATCCACCCCTGATCCACCCCGAACCGACCATCACGACCAGTCACGACCAGGAGCAGTTCACATGGCGGCACCCAGCAATCGCTACCTCGGCAAGTTCCGCGGCCGAGTCGTGGACAACAACGATCCGCTGCACATCGGCCGGATCACCGTCGAGGTACCCGACGTCCTGGGTGACGAGCCGTCGACGTGGGCGCTGCCCTGTCTGCCGTTCACCGGGCCGCAGGCGGGCCAGTTCGTGGTGCCTTCGCCGGGGGCCGGTGTGTGGGTCGAGTTCGAGCAGGGCGATCCCAGCTTTCCGGTGTGGACGGGATGCTGGTACGGGGACCAGGGCGAGCTGCCGCCCGATGCCCGCCGTCTCGTGCAGCCCGCGTCGCAGGCCAAGCCCGTCGTGGTGCAGACACCCGAGGCGCACAAGATCGTGATGAGCGACCCGCCGGGCCCCGATCAGGGGATTCTGCTGCAGGCCCAGGGCGGGGCGTACATCCGCATCACCAAGGAAACCATCGTGATCTCCAATGGCCTCGGCGCGGAGGTCATTCTGCGCGGAAACCAAGTGGACGTGAACGAGGGCCAGTTGACCATCGCGTCCAAGCGATAAGAACCGGGGGAAGGAAGAACGTGTCCGGGACATCCGGGAGTCTGCTCGACGCCAGCGCCGTGATCGGCTGCCCGCACGGCGGCCGTGTCACCGCCGCCAGCTCACCGTCCGGCGGCGTGCGCATCGCGGGTGCCGCCGTCGCCACGGCCGCCCACAGTTACGTCGTCACCGGCTGCCCGCACACCGTGAACGGCGTGCCCACGCCCTGCGTGACGGTCCGCTGGACCGCCGGCGGCACCGGCATCACCGTCGACGGCGCGGCCGTACTGCTCGACACCGCCGCGGCCGAGTGCTTCACCGCCGCCTTCGTGCCGCAGGGGCCGCCCGTCGTCCAGGCCGCGCAGCGAAAGGTCACCGTCCGATGAGCCGCCGAACCAGCCAGCGCCCGCGCAGCGACATCGCGTTCCCCTTCCACCCCGACCGCCGGGGCCGCACCGCGCACGCCACCCGCGGCGAGCACGTCCACGACCTCATCGAGCAGCTGCTGTTCACCAGCCCCGGTGAACGCGTGATGCGTCCCGACTTCGGCTGCGGGCTCCTCGACCTGGTCTTCGCGCCGACCAGCCCGGAACTCATCAGCACCCTCGAACTCTCCGTCCAGGCCTCGCTCCAGCGCTGGCTCGGCGATCTCATCGACGTGGAGGCCCTCGACGTGGTCAGCGAGGACAACGTCGTCCGTGTGTATCTGTCGTACGTCATACGCGCCGACGGCGCCCGGCGCGACGACGTGTTCGAAGGGAGGGCCACGGCATGACCGGTACGACCACCACCTCCCGCCGGGCCAAGGTCCGCGCCGCCCAGCTGGGCGGAGTCGACTCCGTCGAGGTCGGCGACGACGGACTGCTGCTCACCGTCACCTTCCTCGGCAAGGCCCCGCACGGCCTCGTCCCCGAGAACGTCCGCATCGACGGCGGCCGTCGCATCACCGGCATCACCGCCGTCGACGTCAGCGTGGAGCGCGAGGAGGACCCCGAGCTCGACGACCGCCTCTACGTCACCCTCGACAAGGCCGGCG
The DNA here is from genome assembly GCF_044453205.1 of Streptomyces sp. NPDC051738. Lineage (NCBI taxonomy): Bacteria > Bacillati > Actinomycetota > Actinomycetes > Kitasatosporales > Streptomycetaceae > Streptomyces > Streptomyces sp. NPDC051738. The sequence goes on from NZ_JBITCM010000005.1 coordinate 308,214, forward strand.
ACTCCTCCCGCTACCGGCTGTCCCTGGTCGAGACCGACCCGTACGGACGGCCCGGGACGGAGCCGTACCGCGGCTTCGACCAGCGCTACCACAGCGCGACCTTCGTCTTCCGGCCCGACTGCCCAACTCCCTTCGACTGCAAGGAAGATGAGCAGAACGGCACGGACTTTCCGGCCGCGCCCGTCATCGACTACACGGCCCGCGACTACGACACCATCCGCAAGCTGCTCCTCGACCGGCTCGCGCTCACCACCCCCGACTGGGTCGAGCGCAACCCCGCCGACCTCGGCATGACCCTGGTCGAGCTGCTCGCCTACACGGGCGACCAGATCAGCTACCAGCAGGACGCGGTCGCCACCGAGGCCTACCTCGACACCGCGCGCCGCAGGGTCTCCGTACGGCGGCACGTCCGGCTCATCGACTACGCGATGCATGATGGGTGCACCGCCCGCGCGTACGTGGCCGTCGAGACCGCAGGCGACCGCACGCTGGCCCCGGGCACCTTCCGCTTCGCCTCCGTCGACGTCCGTACCCTCGACCCGCACGACCGTCCGGAGCCCGGCACGGTCGTCGACGAGGCCGACCTCGGCGACCTGGACGAGCGCGGCTCGGTGGAGGTCTTCGAACCCGTCGTCACCGCCGACCCGCTGGAGCTGCGCGTCGCGCACAACGCGATCCGCCTGTGGACGTGGGGCGGCGAGGTCCGCACCCTGCCCAAGGGCGCCACCTCCGCCACCCTGCGTGACGTATGGGTCGACCCTGAGACCTGCCGGGAACGGCAACTCGACCTACGGCCCGGCGACCTGCTGATCCTGGAGGAGGTCAAGGGCCCGCGCACCGGCACCCCCGGCGATGCCGACCCGAGCCATCGCCAGGCCGTCCGCCTGACCTCCGTCACCCCGGCCGTGGACCGCATCGAGGACCAGCCGGTCCTTGAGGTCACCTGGGCCGCCGGGGACGCCCTGCGTTTCCCGCTCTGCCTCACCACCCGCGGCGGCCGGGACTGTCTGCCCGTCGAGGACGTGAGCCTCGCCCGCGGCAACGTCGTCCTCGTCGACCACGGCCGTACGTTGCACGGGCTGCCCGAGACGTTCACCGTCCCGCAGGTGCCCGCCGAGATCGCACCCTGCGACCCGCCCGCCTTCGGCTGCTACGACCGGGAAGAGGGCAACGCCCCGGCCCGGCTCATCAACTCCCTCACGGACAAGGCGGAGTCGGGTGAGGCGCTCACCCCCGACGACGTCCGCGAGCTGTTCCAGGTGGTCGGCGAAGGGGCGACCGCGAGGGCCGGAATCGGGTTGGAGCGCGCCGGTCAGCGCCATGAGCGCGTCGTGCCCGGCACGGCATACGCCCAGGCCGCCGGCCTGCGCACGCTGCTCGCCCAGTCCGTCTACCCGGGCATCCAGCCCCGCTTCCGGCCGGTCCTCGGCCGCGCGCCCGTGGTGCAGGCGGCGCCGTTCCCGGACCTCGGCACCGTCGCCGCCGGGCAGGCCGGGCGGATCGCCGCGATTCCGGGACGGGTGCGGCAGCGGCTCGTCGAGCTGTGGCGCAGCGCCCGCGACCGGGACGGCCTCGCCGATGCCGAGATCGCCGAACTCGCGGTGATCTACGGGCTGAGGATCCTGGAGCGGATCGAGCTGCGCCGCCATCCCGTCCGTGCGCTGCGTGAACTCCTGCACCGCAGTGACCAGTTGCTCGACGCCAAGCTGCGCCGGATCGAGGTCCTCACGGCGCGTGCCCGCGCGGGCACCGTCCTGGACGGGCACATCGCCTGGGAGATCGCCCACAGTTGGGGCCCGTCGTACGCGGCCGGACTGCACCCCGACGAGCTGGCGCTGCGTGGCTCCGCGACCGCCGCCCTCGATCAGGATCCGCGTCGCGCTTTGCCCGCCGTACGCGCGCACACCGGCGAGGACGAGATCTGGGAACCGCGCCGCGACCTGCTCGACAGCGGCCCCCGCGACCGGCACTTCGTCGGCGAACTGGAGGACGACGGCCGACTGTCCTTGCGCTTCGGCGACGGGCGGCACGGCGCGCGGCCGAAGCCCGGATCCCGGCTCGCCCTGCACTACCGGCTCGGCGGAGGGACGGCGGGCAACGTCGGCGCGGAGGCCATCAACCACCTGGTCGTCCAGTCCGACTGCGAGCAGCCGCCCGCCGCCGTGGTCCGCAACCCGCTGCCCGCCACCGGCGGCATCGAGCCCGAACCCGTGGACCAAGTACGCCAGTTGGCCCCGCTCGACCTGCGCCGCACCCGGCTGCGCGCGGTCACCGCCGAGGACTACGCGGCCCTCGCCTCCGCCCTGCCCGGCGTGCAGCGCGCGGCGGCGGAGCTGCGCTGGACCGGCAGCGTCCAGGAGGCGCACGTCGCGGTCGACGCGTACGGCACCGGCGCCCCGTCGGCCGAGCTGCTGGCATCGGTCGCCCAGGCGCTGGAGCCGTACCGGCGCATCGGCCACGACCTCGTCGTGGGCGGCGCGCGGCTCGTCCCGTTGGACATCGCGCTGACCGTGTGCGCCAAGCCGGGCCACCAGCACGGGCAGATCCTGGCCGAGCTGTACCGCGTGCTCGGCAGTGGCGTGCGGGGCTTCTTCCACCCGGACGCGCTGACCTTCGGCGAACCGGTACGGCTCAGCCGGCTGGTCGCCGTCGCGGCGGCGGTCCCCGGCGTGGAGAGCGTCCAAGTCACCCGGCTGCAGAGGCTGTTCGAGCCGGACCGAGGAGAGAGGGAGGACGGCGTGCTGCGGCTCGGCCCGCTGGAGATCGCCACCTGCGACAACGACCCGGACCGGCCGGAGAACGGCCGGCTGGCGATTTCCCTGGGAGGTGCCCGATGACCGAGTTCCCGACGACCGAGTTCCCGACCACCGAGGGCACGATCACCGACGACTGCAGCTGCGGCGGCGCCTGCCGCGGCGGCCACGACGAGCGCCTCGCCCCGGCCCCCGTGCACAACCCGCCCGGCCGCACGGCCCTCGACTACCGCGTCGGCGAGTACGGCTCCTTCCGGGCCGCCCTCCTCGACCGGCTCGCCTCGCCGGCGTACCCGGCACTGGGCGGCCTCACCGTCCGCACCCCGGACGACCCGGCGATCGGCCTGCTCGACGCCACCGCCGTCCTGGGTGACCTGCTCACCTTCCACTCCGAGCGCATCGCCGACGAGGCCTACATCCGTACGGCCAACGAGCACCGCTCCCTGGTCCTGCTCGGCCGTCTCGTCGGCCACCGCCCGCGCCCCGGCGTCGCCGCCGCCACGCACCTGGCGTACACGCTGGAACGCGACCCGCGCGCCGAGGCGCTGCCCGTGCTGATCCCGCGCGGTGCCCGCAGCCACAGCGTGCCCGCGTCGGCCGACGAGCAGTCCCTGACCTTCGAGACCAGCCGTGACCTGACGGCCCGCTGGGACTGGAACGAGCTGAAGGTACGTCGCCGGCGCCCCTCCCTCATCACGCCTGAGGACCTGGAGCGCCGCTCGGAGATCTTCGTCGAGGGCACGGCCAACTCACTGCAGACCGGCGAGCAGTTGCTCTTCGTCTTCGGTGAACAGGCGGGCGGCGAGCGCAAGTTGCTGCCCGTCGCCAAGGCGCGCGTCGACCGGGAGGACGAGATCACCGCGATCTCCCTGCCGAAGTCGGCCCCGCCGACCCTCAAGGAACTCGTCGAGGAGGTACGGCGCTGGACCGCGGCCCCCGCGGCCCCCGCGGCCCCGGGCGAGCCCGGCGACGAGCCGCCCGCGCCCGAGGTCCCCAACCCGCGGCCGGTCAGCCGGCTGATCGAGGACTTCGAGGACCAGGTCCTCGCGCCGCTGCGGGACGACCTGGACGGCATCAAGACCCCCGAGCGGCTCGCGGCCCGGCTCGCGGAGCCCGTCGCACGGCTCGGCGAGGCACAGGTGCTGGCCGAGCCGTACGAGGACGTGGCGGCGTGGTTCGAGCAGCTGGAGGCGGTGCTCGCCGAACTCGCCGAACGTGCACTGGAGTTGGCGCCCGCGCAGAACGCCCCGGCCGAGCCGGTGCTGCAGTCCGCCAAGACCGCCGCCGACCCGCGCGCCGCCGCCCTCCACACCCTGAGCGCCGTCCTGCCCGCCCTGCGTGCGGCGACCCCCGCAGCTCAGGGCGGAACCGGCTCCCGGCGCCCGGGCAGCGACACCGCCCGCCTGCTGTCCGCCCTGAACCCCGGGCTCGGTACCCTCTACCCGGCCTGGCGCAGGGCCGCCGCCCCCGGCACCCCGCAGCTCCTGCGCGAACTGCTCGCCATGCGGGTCACGACCGCCCCCTTCGGCGCCACGGCCCCGCTCAAGCCGGTCCAGGACGACCGCGGCCGCGTCATCCGCACCGCCGACTGGCCGCTCACCGGCGCCGTGCTGGCGACCATGCGGGTCGTGTACGACACGGCGGGCCGCACGCCCATCCGGGCCGAGTTCCAGTACGTCGAGGGCAGCAGCTCCGACCAGCGCGCCGAGAACCTGCCCGTCACCCAGCCGGTCAACTTTCCGCTCGGCACGGGCCAGGTCGAGCTGTCCGTACGCTCCGGCCAGGACCGCGACCTCAGCTGGCTGAACCGCCGTCCCACCGACTCCCAGGACCCCGGTGTCACGGCCCGCCTCCACTCGGGCCTGCCCGAGCGCACGCTCTTCGTGTCCCGGCCCGACGACGAGGGCCTGATCCACGTCGGCGTCCACAACGGCACGTCCGAGCAGATAGCGCTGCGGCCGAACGCGAGCGAGCAGTTCACGCACGGCGAGTACGAGGTCAGCCTCAAGTACACGGTGGGCTCCACCGAGCCCAACGTCGAGGTCGTCATCGCCAGCAAGCCCGAGCCGCTCAACCGCCGCATCCTGCAGCTGGACACGGTCCACACCGGCATCACCGTCGGCAGCTGGGTCGCGATCCAGCGTCCCGCCAAGGGCGCCCAGGACGGTATCCCCGGCGACGCCAAGCTCGCGTTCGTCACCACCCAGGTCGTAGCGGCGCGTACGGCGGCGTACACGAACTACGGCATCACCGGACGGGGCACCGAACTCACCCTCGCCGACGCGTGGTTGGACGAGTTCGACGTCCTGCTGTCGCACATCCGCGACACCACGGTGCACGCGGCGGGCGAGCCGCTCCGCCTCGCGGACGAACCGCTCGGCGAGGACGTCCACGGCAACGAGATCGAACTCGCCCAGCTGTACGACGGGTTGCGGGCCGGCCGCACCCTCGTCGTCAGCGGTGAGCGCAGCGACATCCCGGGCACGGTGGGCGTCCAGGCCACCGAGGTGGTCACGATCGCCGCCGCCGACCCGGCAGTCGATCCGCAACTGCCCGGCGACCACGTCCACACCCGGCTGACCCTGACCGCCGACCTGGCCCACCGCTACCGGCGCGAGACGGTCAGCATCCTCGGCAACGTGGTCGAGGCCACCCACGGCGAGAGCCGTGAGGAGGCCATCGGCAGCGGTGACTCGGACCGGGTGAACCAGACGTTCGCGCTCTGGCAGTCCCCGCTCACCTGGCTCGCCGACGACAACCCCCTCGGCGCCACCCCGGTGCTGGAGATCCGGGTCGACGGCGTCCTGTGGCACGAGGTCGACAGCCTCGCCGGACGCGGCCCGGTCGAGCGGGTCTACATCACCGGCTCCACCGCCGACGGCCGTACGACGGTGACGTTCGGCGACGGAGTCAACGGCGCCCGACTGCCGAGCGGTCACGAGAACATCCGCGCCCGCTACCGCTTCGGCACCGGCAAGGCCGCCAACGTCGCCGCCGACCGCGTCACCCAGCCCCTCACCCGCCCGCTCGGCGTCACCCAGGTGACCAACCCGCGCCCGGCGAAGGGCGGCGCGGACGCGGACGGCCCCGGCCTGACCCGCCGTACGATCCCGCTCGCCGTCTCCGCGCTGGACCGCCTGGTCTCCGCGTCCGACTACGAGGACTTCGCCCGCTCCCGGGCCGGCATCGGCCGGGCCGCCGCACGCGAACTCTTCGACGGGCGGCGGCGTGTGCTGCACGTGACGGTCGCGGGTACGGACGACGTGCCGATCGACGGCGACTCGGACACGCTGAGGGCTCTGCGGGGCGCGTTGACCGAGTACGGGGACCTCAACCTCACCGTCCGGGTGGACGTGCGCGAGCTGGTGTTGCTGCTGATCGCCGCCAAGGTGAAGGTCGCTCCCGACCATGCGTGGGAGATCGTCGAGCCGCGACTGCGTCAGGCCCTGCTCCGCCGACTCGGCTACGAGGGAAGGGAGTTGGGGCGACCCGCTCGTCTCTCGGACGTCCTGGCCACGGCCCACACCGTGCCCGGCGTGGACTACGTGGACGTGGACGTCTTCACCGGCGTCCCCGCGTCCGCCACCCCCGACGAACTCACCGGGATCCTCACGAACCCCGGCCCGCCCAAGTCGTCCGTCCCGGCCCACCCGGCGACGTACGACGAGAAGGTCCACACGGTCCGCGCCGCGAACGGCGAGACACTGTCGGAGATCTGCGCCAGGTACGGCGTCCCGCTCGCCGAACTCCTGCGCCTGAACCCCGACATCACCGACACCCGGCGCCTGGCGAAGGGCCGTTCGGTGTTCGTCTTCCGCGGTATCCGCCCGGCCCAGCTCGCGATGCTGTCGCCGAGGGCGGCGGACACCCTGATTCTGACGGAGGTCAAGTGATGTCCCCGGACGTCCAGTTGGAGACCGCGACCCCGGCGACGACGTCCAGGGAACCCGACGGGCTCGCCGAACTGCTGCCGCGCTGGCATCTGCTGCGCGACGCCGAGGAGGGCGAGCCGCTGCGCGCGCTGCTCGCGGTGATCGCCGAGCAGCTCGACCGGGTCCGCGACGGCGTCCAGCAGGGCTACGACGACCTGTTCGTGGAGACGGCGGCGCCCTGGGTGCTGCCGTACCTCGGCGACCTGGTCGGCTACCGCACCCTGCCCGGCTACGAGCGGGTCCTGACGACCGGCCTGCACGAGGGTGGCCGCGCCGCCCTCGCCGAGGCCGTCGCCCCGCGCGCCGACGTGGCCGCCACCGTCGCCAACCGCCGCCGCAAGGGCACCCTCCACCTCCTGGAGGAGCTCTCCGAGCAGGTCGCGGGCTGGCCCGCCCGAGCCGTCGAGCTGTCCCGGCAGGTCGCCCACACCCAGCCCGTGAAGCTGTACGGCGACACCGGCGTCCACCGTGGCACCCGCGGCCGGCTCGTCGACCTGCGCGACAACTCCGCCCTCGACCTGGCGGGCGGTCCGTTCGGCGCCACGGCCCGCACGGTCGACGTGCGCAGGGCCAACTCCAGCCGTCAGCAAGGTGGTTGGAGCCCGGCCGGGGTCGCGCTCTTCGTCTGGCGGCTGAAGGCGCACTCGCTCACCCAGTCCCCGGCGTACTGCATCGACCGCGCCCGCAACCTCTACACCTTCTCGATCCTGGGCAACGACACCCCGCTGGTCACCAAGCCCTTCCCGGAGCCGTCGCCCACGCACATCGCGACCATCGACAACGTCCCGGCGTTCATCACGCGGCGTCAGCTCCACGACCGGCTCACCGACTACTACGGTCCCGGCAAGAGCCTCGTCATCCGGCGCGACGGCGAGGACCAGCCCGTACCGCCCTCCGACATCGTGGTCGCCGACCTGTCGGAGTGGCGCTACCGGCCCAAGCGCGGCCAGGTCGCCGTCGATCCCGAACTCGGGCGGATCGCGTTCGGGTCGCGGTCGGCGCCCCGGCAGGGCGTGTGGGTGGACTACCAGTACGCGTTCGCCGCGGACATGGGCGGCGGCGAGTACGACCGCCCCGACCGCGAGCCGCGTCCCGACGCCGAGGTCTACCGTGTCGGTCCCGGGCAGCCGTACCGCCAGATCATGGACGCCTACCGCGCCTGGCAGCACGACCGCCGCGCCGACCGGACCGGTCCCGACGGCATCATCGAGATCACCCACAGCGGTACCTACCAGGAGCAGCTGGACTTCGACCTCGACCCCGGCGACCGCCTCGAAGTCCGGGCCGCCGAGGGCACTCGGCCGGTGATACGCCTGCTCGACTGGTACAGCAACCGACCGGACGCCCTCAACATCCGTGCGGTGTCCGAGGACTGCGCCCCGCACGAGCGTCCGCGCATCGTGCTCGACGGTCTGCTGGTCGCCGGACGCGGCATCAACGTCACCGGTCCCATGGGCGCGGTCGTCGTACGGCACTCCACGCTCGTGCCCGGCTGGTCCCTTGAGCCCGAGTGCGATCCGCACTCGCCTGAGGAGCCCAGCATCGTCCTGGAGCGCACCACCGCGTGCGTCCAGATCGAGCACAGCATCCTCGGCACCATCGAGGTCATCGGCGACGAGGTGAGCGAGGAGCCCCTCGACATCCACCTGCGCGACAGCATCCTCGACGCGACGGGCAGTGACCGCGAGGCCCTGTCCGCACCGGACTGCCGCCACGCCCACGCGGTGCTGCATCTGCACCGCACCACCGTGATCGGCGAGATCCACACCCACGCTGTCAAGATCGCCGAGAACTCGATCCTCACCGGCAGGCTCCACGTGGCCCGGCGCGGCGTCGGCTGCCTGCGGTACTCGTATGTGCCGCCCGGCTCGCGCACCCCGCGCCGGTACCGCTGCCAGCCCGACCTCGCCGGGCCCGAACAGGCCGGTCGCGTACGGCCGTTGTGCACCTCCGAGCGCTACGGGACGCCCTGGTACGGGCTCCTGGCCGACCGGTGCGCCGAGGAGATCAGGCGCGGCTCGGACGACGGCGCCGAGATGGGCGCCTTCCACGACCTGTACCGGCCGCAGCGCGAGGACGGCCTCAGGGCACGGCTCGCGGAGTACACCCCGGCGGGCACGGACGCCGGGATCTTCTTCGTGACGTGAGGCGAGACATGAGCCATGACGCGCACTCCGCCGCCGTAAGCCCTACCCGCACTTTCCTGAACCAGGGGGACCCCCTTCATGCACGCTGACCTCTCCCGCCTCACGTTCCGCCCGCAGCGGCGCTACTCGGCGGTCATCGCCCAGCAGGGGCGCGTCCAGCTCGACGCGGACATCAACGAGCAGACCGCGATCCAGCTCCACCAGGCCCGCACCCTCGCCGCCGACCTGATCGGCCGGTACGGCGGCCCGCAAGGCGCGGCGGGCTTCAAGGTCGAGTACGTGGGCGGCAAGCACGACATCGACACGCTCCACATCCGCGGCGGCCGCTACTACGTCGACGGCATCCTGCTGGACGCGACCCGCCCGGAGACCGGTGTGCCCGTCCCGGACGAGGACGCCGCGGAGCAGGACACCGCCGCCCCGCCCACGTACTGGACCTACTGGGACCAGCCCGACGGGTTCCGCGACCCGGAGAAGCCCGGCGACCGGCTGCCCTCGCCCGCCACGTCGCCGTTCGTGGTCTACCTGAAGGTGTGGGAGCGAGCCGTCTCCGCCGCCGAGGACCCGGCGCTGCGCGAGGTCGCGCTCGGCGCCGCGATGCCGGACACCGCCGCCCGTGTGAAGGTCGTCTGGCAGGTGCTGCCGCTGTCGCTGGCCGCGCTGGACATCGAGGAGACCGACCCGTCCAAGGAGGTCGTGCGGGCCGCCTTCGACAAGTGGGCGCAGAAGCAGGCCACGCCCAGCGCGCGCCTCGCCGCCCGCAGCGAGCGGCCCGACCACGCCGACGAGGACCCCTGCCTGGTCAAGCCGGACGCCCGCTACCGCGGCCAGGAGAACCAGCTGTACCGCGTCGAGGTGCACGCGGGCGGCGAGGCCAAGGACGCCACCTTCAAGTGGTCCCGCGAGAACGGCTCGGTGGTCTTCCCGGTCGACGAACTCGACGGCACCTGGGTGCAGTTGGCGTCCCTCGGCCACGACGACAAGCTGGACCTGGACGTCGGCGACCACGTGGAGCTCGTCGACACGGCCTACGCCTCCCGCCTTGAGCCCCTGCCCCTGCTCCGGGTCGAGGAGCTGGACCTGCCGGGCCGCCGCGTCCGCCTGAGCGCCGAGCCCGACGAGTCCGTCGGCCGGCTGCCCCACCTCCACCCGTTCCTGCGCCGCTGGGACCACCACGAGGGACCCAGGCGCAAGGGCCGTACGACCGCCCTCAAGGGCGGTGCCGTGCCGGTCGCGGAGGGGGAGTGGCTGCCGCTGGAGGACGGCGTCGAGGTGTACTTCGCCAAGGGCGCCGCCTACCGCACCGGCGACCACTGGATCATCCCCGCCCGCACCGCCACCGGCAGCGTCGAGTGGGCCACGGACGCGGCGCGCCGCCCGCTGCTCCAGGGCCCCTCCGGCATCGTCCGCAGCTTTGCCCCGCTGGCCCTGGTCAAGGGCGAGGGCGGCACCGTCGACCTGCGCCTCGCCTTCAACCCGCTGGCCAGCAGCATCCCGGCCGCGGACGAGGCGACGCTCGCGGCGGAGGAACAGGCACGCCGCGAGGAGCAGTTGGCGGAGGACCCGTCGGGCGGGAGGTCGCAGACCACGGCTGATGCGGAGGCGGCGGCGGAGGGAGACCGGTAATGGCCAAGCCCCTGAGCGCGTCCAAGATGGTGGAGATACTGCGGGCGGAGGGCCTGACGGTCCACGAGGTCCGCAGCTGGCGTACGCACAACCGCAACAGCAAGGGCGCCTGGGGCCCGGTGAACGGCGTGATGATCCACCACACCGTCACCAAGGGCACCGAGTCCTCGGTCAACATCTGCTACAACGGCTACTCCGGCCTGCCGGGCCCGCTCTGCCACGGCGTGATCGACAAGAAGGGCGAGATCCACCTCGTCGGCAACGGCCGCGCCAACCACGCCGGCCTCGGCGACAGCGACGTCCTGCGCGCCGTGATCAACGAGTCCAAGCTGCCGCACGACAACGAGGCCGACACCGACGGCAACGCCCGCTTCTACGGCTTCGAGTGCATCAACCTCGGCGACGGCAAGGATCCCTGGCCCGAGGCGCAGAAGGAGGCCATCGAGAAGGTCTCGGCCGCGATCTGCCGCCACCACGGCTGGAGCGAGCGCTCGGTCATCGGCCACAAGGAGTGGCAGCCGGGCAAGACCGACCCGCGCGGCTTCACGATGGACGGGATGCGGGGGCGCATCGCGCAGCGGCTGAAGGGCGGCGGGGGAGGGGATCCCACTCCGGACCCGAAGCCCGCGCCCAAGCCGAAGCTGGCGCCGTTCCCGGGAAGCGGCTTCTTCCACATCGGCCAGAAGTCCCCGATCATCACAGCCATGGGGCACCGCCTGGTCGCCGAGGGGTGCGGTCGCTACGAGGAGGGCCCGAGCCCCGAGTGGACCGAGGCCGACCGTCGCTCCTACGCCGCCTGGCAGCAGAAGCTCGGCTTCAAGGGCAAGGACGCGGACGGCATCCCCGGCAAGGTCAGCTGGGACAAGCTGAAGGTGCCCAGCGTGTGACGGACCTTCGCTGAAGCGGCCCAGGTACCCCTCGGGGGTGTCCTGGGCCGTTTTCGCGCGGTGAAAGGGTCTTGCTCGCCTGGCGGAAACACGTCACACTGGATACCGAACGAATGGTCGGTTGGGGAAGCTGGTATCGATGACGGAGCAGCTGCAGGAGCACTTCGAGGCGACGATCTCGCGCGACCAGCGCATCGAGCCGCGCGACTGGATGCCGGACGGCTACCGCAAGACGCTCGTCCGCCAGATCGCGCAGCACGCCCACTCGGAGATCATCGGCATGCAGCCCGAGGGCGAGTGGATCACCAAGGCGCCGTCCCTGCGCCGCAAGGCGATCCTCTTCGCGAAGGTGCAGGACGAGGCCGGGCACGGGCTGTACCTGTACTCGGCTGCGGAGACCCTGGGCGCCGACCGCGCGGACCTCACCGACCGGCTGATCGAGGGCCGCCAGAAGTACTCGTCGATCTTCAACTACCCGACCCTGAGCTTCGCCGACGTCGGTGTGATCGGTTGGTTCGTGGACGGCGCCGCGATCTGCAACCAGGTGCCGCTGTGCCGCAGCTCGTACGGGCCGTACGCGCGCGCGATGGTGCGGATCTGCAAGGAGGAGTCGTTCCACCAGCGGCAGGGCTACGAGCTGCTGATGACGATGATGCGGGGTACCGAGGCCCAGCGGGAGATGGTGCAGGACGCGGTGGACCGCTGGTGGTGGCCGTCCCTGATGATGTTCGGTCCGCCCGACGACGCCTCGCCCAACTCCGCGCAGTCGATGGCCTGGAAGATCAAGCGGCACAGCAACGACGAGCTGCGTCAGCGCTTCGTCGACATGACCGTGCCGCAGGCCGACAAGCTCGGCGTCACGCTGCCCGACCCCGAGCTGCGCTGGAACCCCGAGCGCGGCCACCACGACTTCGGCACGCCCGACTGGGACGAGCTGATGCGGGTCATCAAGGGCGCCGGGCCGTGTAACGCCGAACGGATGGAGCGGCGCAGGAGCGCCCATGAGGAGGGCGCCTGGGTCCGCGAGGCGGCCACCGTCCACGCGGCCAAGCAGGCGGCCCGCGCGGAGAAGGGAGCGGTGGCATGACCTCCGAAATGTCCTCCGGCAAGCAGGGCTGGCCGCTGTACGAGGTGTTCGTGCGCGGCAAGCGCGGGCTGAACCACGTCCACGTGGGCTCGCTGCACGCCGCCGACGACCGGATGGCGCTCACTCACGCGCGCGACGTGTACACCCGGCGCAACGAGGGCGTGTCCATCTGGGTGGTGCGGTCCGAGCACATCACCGCCTCGACCCGGGACGAGAAGGACCCGTTCTTCGAGCCCAGCGCCGACAAGGTCTACCGCCACCCGACGTTCTACGACATCCCCGACGACGTCCCGCACATCTGAAGGAGAGGGCATGAGCGACGACCACGTCTACCTGACCCTCGCCGAGGGACACGAGGACGACACCCGCTGGGCCTACGGCACCGGCTTCGAGGACCCGCTGCACGGCGTCGACACCACCGTGCCCGAGGGCATCGACTCCGGCGAACTGGCCGCCCTATGCGTGGCTTTGGCCGACGACGCCCTGGTCTCGGCCCAGCGGCTGGGCGAGTGGGTCACCCGCGCCCCCGAGCTGGAGGAGGAGGTGGCGCTGGCCAACATCGGCCTCGACCTCCTCGGCCAGGCCCGCCTGCTCTACTCCCGGGCGGGCCAGGTCGACGGCACCGGCCGCGGCGAGGACGCCTACGCCTACTTCCGCGACGCCGGCGACTTCCGCAACGTACGCCTGGCCGAACTGCCCAATGCGGACTTCGCGTTCTCGATCGTGCGGCTGCTGGTGCTCTCCAGCTGGCGTCTCGCGCACTTCGAGCGGCTGGCGTCGCACCCGGACCCCGTGCTCGCGGCCATCACCGCGAAGGGCGTGAAGGAGCTGGCCTACCACCGGCAGTACGCCGCCGAGTGGGCGGTTCGCCTGGGCGACGGCACGGACGAGTCGCACCGGCGGATGCGCCGGGCCCAGGAGCAAGTCGCCCCGTTCCTAGGCGAGTTGTTCACGGCGTACGACGTACGGGACGAGGTCGTCGCCGTCCTGCGCCAGGTCACCCACGCCGCCGGACTGCCCATGCCGGTGTACCGCCCGCTGCCGGGCTCCGGCCGCGACGGCGAGCACACCGAGCATCTCGCCCCGCTGCTGGCCGAGTTGCAGGGCGTGGCCCGCGCCCACCCGGAGGCGACATGGTGACCACCCTGCTCGACGCCCGGCGCGCCCGGCACATCACCGCGCGGGTGCCGGACCCCGAGCTGCCCATGCTCACCCTGGCCGACCTGGGCGTCCTGCGGGGCGTCGAGCTGACCGAGGACGGCACGGTCGTCGCGAGCCTGACGCCGACCTACTCGGGCTGCCCGGCGATGGCGGAGATGCGGGCGGACGTCGCGGCGCGGCTGAGTGACGCGGGGTACGCACGCGTGGAGATCCGTACCGTCCTCGACCCGCCGTGGACCAGCGACTGGATCACCCCGGCCGGCCGCCGCAAGCTCGCCGAGCACGGCATCGCCCCGCCCGGACCCGCACCGCGCGCCGGCGGCCCCGTCCCGCTCGTGCTGTCCCCCACCCGGCACGCGGCGACCTGCCCGCGCTGCGGCTCGGCGGACACCGAGGAGACCTCCCGCTTCGCCGCCACGTCCTGCAAGGCACTGTGGCGCTGCCGCGCCTGCCGCGAGCCGTTCGAGTACGTCAAGGAGATCTGAATGGAAGGCCTGAGGGAAGCACAGACGGCCGCCGCGGCCCGCCCGCGCACCCGCCGCCGTCCGGCCTTCCACACCCTGACCGTCGCCACCATCCAGCCGCTGTGCTCGGACGCGGTCGCCGTCGGCTTCGACATCCCGGCGGAGCTGGCCGACGAGTTCGCCTTCGAGCCCGGCCAGTCGCTGACGGTGCGGCGCGAGATCGAGGGCCGGGACGAGCGGCGGTCGTACTCGATCTGCTCGCCGGTCGGGTCGGGGCCGCGGATCGGCGTACGGGTCGTGCCCGGCGGCATCTTCTCCTCCTGGCTCGTGGGCGACGTACGCCCCGGCGACACCATCGAGGTCATGGCCCCCACCGGCGCCTTCACCCCCGACCTCACAATGCCCGGCCATCACGTGCTGATCGCGGCGGGCTCCGGCATCACGCCGATGATGTCCATCGCCGAGTCCGTCCTGGCCGCCGACCCCCGCTCCTCGGTCACCCTCTTCTACGGCAACCGCCGCACCGACACGGTGATGTTCGCCGACGAGCTGGCAGACCTGAAGGACCTCTATCCAACCCGGTTCCAGCTCGCCCACGTCCTGTCCCGCGAGCCCCGCGAGGCCGAGGTGCTGTCCGGCCGTATCGACGCCGACCGGCTCGCCATGCTCATCGACGCGCTGGTCGACGTACGCAGCGCCGACCACTGGTGGCTGTGCGGACCGCACGGCATGGTCCGGGACGCACAGGGGGTGTTGGAGGGGCTCGGGGTTCCGGCGGAGCGGGTGCACCAGGAGCTGTTCTACGCCGACGACGAGCCCGTGCGGGAGGTTCGTCACGAGGAGGCCGGCCAGGAAGGACCCGTCAGCCAGGTCACCATCACCCTCGACGGCCGTTCCACCACGGCCACCCTGTCGAGGGAGCGGTCCCTCCTCGACGGCGCCCAACGCACCCGCCCCGACCTGCCGTTCGCCTGCAAGGGCGGCGTCTGCGGCACCTGCCGGGCGCTGGTCACCGACGGCAAGGCGGACATGCGGCGCAACTTCGCGCTGGAGGCGGCCGAGGTGGACGCGGGGTATGTGCTGACCTGTCAGTCGTATCCGGTGTCCGAGACGCTGACGGTCGACTACGACAGCTGAACCTGCTGAAGAAGCTTGAGTGGCGAGGAAAGCGAAGGGACTAGATTCAAGGAGGTTGAGAAGGAAGCCCCTTCATGGCCTCGCCACGACGAACGCTAGCACTCAGGCCGGGATCAGGTCGCGCAGATTTTCGGGAGTGAGGATCCGCGACTCGGGGTGCAGCCCGTCCGGGCGCTGCAGACCGATGAAGGTGACCGGGCCGTCCGGGACCTTCTCGCCGTCCCACAGGGTCGTCGTCGTGGCGTCCATCAAGCCCGTCAGATAGCGCACCGTCAGCTGCTCGCGCTCCACGATGCCGCGCAGGAGCGTCGCCACCGACACCTGGTTGCCCTCGACCCGGTTGGCCGCCGGGCTGCCCTTGAGATACAGGTGCAGCCACTTGGCACGCCACTGCCCGTCCTCCCCGCGCCAGAACACCAGCGGCAGCGCCACCCGGCCGGGACCGCGCAACTCCGACTTCATGCGCACGGTACGCGCCTCGAACGGACGCCCCTGCTGCTCACCCTCGCGCAGCATGAACCCGAAGAACGACTCCTCGACCTCCTCGAAGCCCTCCCCGGAGAAGAGGTTGACCTGCGGCACGATGAACGTCCCCCGCACGGCGCCCAGCCGCAGGTTGATGAACTCCGAGGCACCGTCGGGCGCTTCGGTGATGTCACCGGAGTGCTCGCCGTCGACGTCGGTGAGGTTGGTGTACGAAAGCCAGGAGACGGTCCGGTAAGCGTCGTCCAGCATCAGCGCCGACAGGTCGTAGTCGGTGTCGCGGCTCTTCTGCTTCCAGTACACGAAGAAGCGCAGCAGCTCGCCGTCGATCGTCGACAAGGAGCCGCGCGGCAGCACGCCGAGACCGGACGAGACCGCCTTGCCGCTGAGCGGGAGCGCGACGTCGAGTACGGCGGGATCGATCAGCAGATGACCCGGAGCCGGCAGACGGCGCCGCAACTCCGCGTCGAGCATGGTGGTCCCGCGCAGCCGAAAGGACGGCAGGACCGCCTGACGGGTGTCCTCGGTGACCCAGGCACGGCCGAGACGGTTGACGAACACGCGGCGCTCGCCGGTTTCCTTAGCCCGGTTGTGGAGGTGCTCACGCACCGACAGCAGCACCCGTCCGGCGACCTGCGGGGCAACCTCCTCGGCGGCGGCCACGACCGCGAAGCGCTCCTCCTGCGTACGAGCCATGCGCAGCAGCCGGTCCAGCGCGCGGAACAGCCTGCCCGGCGCGGACTTGAGCAGCTTCACCGCGCCGGTGACGTCCTGCGCGCCGAGCAGTTCCTCGACCAGGCTGTCGAAGGAACGCGCCTCCTTCTCACCCCGGGCGACCGCGAACACATCGGCGGCGTGCGGCCACTGCGGGTACTCGTGCGGGTGCAGCCGTTCGCCCAGCCGCTTGAACTCCTCGCGGTACGCGGGCACGTCCGCGAGCTTGGCGGGCGCGGCGGCGACCACCGAGTCGAGGCCCGCCAGCAGAGCACGGCGCACCGGCCGGGACAGCCCCCGGAACCGGGTCGGCTCCAGAAGCGTCACGTCACCGCCCGACAGCGCGCAGGCCAGCCGCAGCACATCGGTGACCGTGTCCAGCAGAAGCTCCGAACCGGCCCGCAGACGCGCCCGGTTGAGCACGGCACGGTTCTCCCGGACCGGGATGGCCTCCGGCTGCGGCCCACCGACGCACGCCTCGGCTAGCACTTCCAGATCACGCAGCGCATCCTCGCCGAGCGGGGTGCCGCTGCCCGCCAACGCCAGGTACAGCGCGGTGACTTCGGCGTCAGCGTCGCCGCCCAGGTGCAGCACCGTCATCCGGTCGCCCGCCGCCGCGATCAGCTCCTGGTGGTGGCCGAGCATCTCGGCGTACGTGTGCTGGTAGCGGCCGTACGACGGCAGGGTGAGCAGATTGACGACGCCGTCGCTCAACTGCTCCAGCACGCTCCCCCGCGTCGCGTCCTCGGCGAGCGCCTCGGAGATGCAGCGCATCCAGAAGTCGTAGGTGTCCGGCACGTTGGCCGGAAAGTCGACGAAGTACACGTTGTGCCGCACATGGTCGCCGACCAACTCGCGGACCGTGCCCAGCGTCCGCACCGCGGTGTCGACGACCGTGCCCTCGGACAGCCCCGACAGCCGGGTCAGCAGCTCCGCCGAGAGCTTGAAGCCCACGGACATCAGCGCGGCGTCGAACTGCCGTGCCGCGACGGCGCCTTCCCCGGCGGGTCCCGTCGGGTTGGGGAGGCGGTGGGCATGCCGGATGACCAGGGGTTCGAGTCGGTGGACCATGCCGCGATGGTCCCAGACCCATACGCGTGTTCGCATGCGGGTTTTCCCGCGTCGAACCCCGGTTCTCCTCACTCGTCGCACTCGCCGGATGTGCGGAATTTGGCGGGTATCGCTCGCCGTTCGGCCGGGCATCGTTAGTTGGCGGGGTTTGAGGGTGAGAGGGGAACCATGCCGTCGTCGATACGGTGGGCCGGAGCACAGCCACAGCCGGTGCTCAGTCCACCGGCGCCCGTTGCCGTCTTCCTGGTGGTCACGATCAGGCCCGGCCGTGAACCCGAGGTGCGCGATCTGCTCGCCGGGCTCGCGGGACTCGTCCGGGCCGTCGGGTTCCCGAGCCCCGACGGCGGCCTGTGCTGTGTCGCGGGGGTCGGGTCGTCCGCGTGGGACCGGCTGTTCGGCGGCCCCCGCCCCGAGGAACTGCGCCCCTTCACGGAACTGGAGGGGTCCCGGCACCGCGCCGTGGCGACCCCGGGCGACCTGCTCTTCCACATCCGTGCCGCCCGCACGGACCTGTGCTTCGCCCTCGTCGCCGAGATCATGAAGCGGCTGCGCGACGCGGTCACCGTCCAGGACGAGGTCCAGGCCTTCGCCTACTTCGACTCGCGCAATGTCCTCGGCTTCGTCGACGGCACCGAGAACCCGGTGGGCCAGTCGGCGGCCGAGGCGGCGATCGTCGGTGACGAGGACCCCGCGTTCACCGGCGGAAGCTACGCGATCGTCCAGAAGTACCTGCACGACGTGGACGCCTGGGAGGCCCTGGCGGTCGAGGCCCAGGAGAAGGTGATCGGCCGCTCCAAGCTGACCAACATCGAACTCGACGTGCCCGGCTCCCACATCGACGTGAACACGGTCACCGGCCCGGACGGTGAGGAGCTGGAGATACTGCGCGGCGCCATGCCGTTCGGCCGGCCGGGGCACGGCGAGTTCGGCACGTACTTCATCGCCTACGCCCGTACGCCCGAGATCCCGGAGGCCATGCTGAGGAAGATGTTCCTGGGCGGCCCGGAATCCGGCCCCGACCCGATCCTGGACTACTCCCAGGCCGTCACCGGAAGCCTGTTCTTCATCCCCTCGGTCACCTTCCTGGAGGCCATTCCGGAACGCTCGGTGACGGACTGACCCCTCTGGCGGTGAGGCGGGTCGCACGGGCGGCTCGCCCCACCGGCGACGCGGAGGTCAGGAGCGCTCGGCGTCCCGCGCCTTCAGGCGGGCCTCCTCCTTGCGGACCTCGGCCTGAGTGGCGCGCTCCTTCTGCAGCCACTCGGGCTGGTCCTGCTTCAGCGACTCGATCTGCTCGGTGGTGAGCGCCTCGGTGACACCACCGCGGGCGAGCCCGGCGATGGAGACGCCCAGCTTCTGCGCGACGACCGGGCGGGGGTGCGGGCCGTTGCGCCGCAGGTCCTGCAGCCACTGGGGCGGGTCCGCCTGGAGAGTGTTCAGCTCCGCGCGCGTGACGACACCCTCCCGGAAGTCGGCGGGGGTGGCTTCGAGGTACACACCCAGCTTCTTCGCCGCGGTCGCGGGCTTCATGGTCTGGGTGCTTTGGTGCGACGTCATGGTCCCCAGGGTATCGACTGGGTGAACGGTCGCCGACCACGGCCGGTAACCTGGCCAGGTGACAGGCTCGGAAATCCCCTCTTCGTTTCGGCTCGCGTACGTCCCGGGCGTGACCCCCGCGAAGTGGGTGCGGATCTGGGAGGAGCGCTTCCCAGAGATCCCCCTCACCCTGCACTCGGTGACCGCCGCAGAGGCGCCCGACGTGCTGCGCGCGGGCGACGCCGACGCCGGTTTCGTACGGCTCCCGGTCGACCGTACGGTCTTCAGCGCGATCCCCCTCTACACCGAGACCACGGTCGTCGTCGTCCCGAAGGACCACGTCATCTCGGCCGTGGACGAGGTCACCGCCGAGGACCTGGCCGACGAGGTCGTCTTCCACCCCCTCGACGACGTCCTCGACTGGGAGCGGCCCCCGGGGCAGCCCGCCTTCGAGCGCCCCGCGACCACCGCGGACGCCGTCGAGCTCGTCGCGGCGAACGTCGGCCTGCTCGTGGTGCCCCAGTCGCTGGCCCGCCTCCACCACCGCAAGGACCTCACCTACCGCACCCTCGTGGACGCCCCCCAGTCGGGCATCGCCCTGTCCTGGCCCGAGGACGCCACCACCGACCAGGTCGAGGACTTCATCGGCGTCGTCCGCGGCCGCACGGTCAACAGCACCCGGGGTCGTACGACCTCCGAGGCATCGGCCACCAAGGACCAGCCGAAGCGGGGCCGCCCCGAGGGCGGCGGCAGCGCACGGCGGCAGCCCGGAGCCGGTGGACGCGGCGGGCGCGGCGGCTCGGGCGGTGCCAAGGGCACGAAGGGCGGCGCCAAGGGCACCCGCCGGGGCAAGCCCCGCAACCGCTGAGCCTGGCACAGGGCCCCGGATCCGCTCCCGGGGCCCTTGGACGGCCGACGGCTCAGGGGGCGTACGTCGCCTGCTCCGCCGTACGCACGACCGTCGCCCCGTCGGTCTGGCTCAGCAGACCCGCGCTCACCCACGTGTTCACGGTGGACCGCACCCGCGTGACCAGCGCGCCCTTGTTGGCGAACGGAGCCCCGGCCCAGATCTCGTCCAGCAGCGTCGTGCCGTCGGACTTCGCGGGGTTGGCGACGCCGGAGTCGGTGGTGCCGAAGACCGCCCGGGGCTCGGAGCGCCGGAAGTAGGCGTGGGTCGGGTCCTCGGTGCCCTCGGAGAAGGGGGCGAACTCGGTGCCGTTCAGGGTGTAGTGGAGCGGCTTGCCGGACACGGGGGTGAGCGAGGGGAGCAGGTCACCGGAGAGGCCGGCGTTGCGGTACAGGCCCAACTGGAGGTAGTCCGTCGAGGAGTTGCGGCCGACCAGGTTGATCGGGCCGTAGAAGAGGGTCTGCAGGGACGGGTCGTCCAGGGCCTTCTCGACGCGGAGCCGGAACGGCAGGGTGACGCGCACCGTGTCGCCGCTGCGCCAGGTCCGGGACACGGTGAAGTAGCTGCCCGCGGCCGGAGTGCCGCTGACCGCACTGCCGTTGACGGTCACCTTGAAGCCGCCGGCCGCCCAGGACGGCACGCGCAGCTTCAGCTCGAACGCCGCGCTGCCCCCGCCGATGGTGAGGGTGGAGCCCTGCTCCCTCGGGTAGTCCGTCGTCTGCGTGACCGTGACGCCCTTCTCGGACCAGGTGAGGGTCGAGGGGCTGTAGAGGTTCACGTACAGGGCGGAGTTGTCGGCCTTCTTGAAGTACACCGAGTCCTGGTACTTGGTGGCGCTCTCCATGCCGGTGCCCTCGCAGCAGGTCGTGCCCTGCTTGGGGGTGTAGTCGCGCACATGCCCGGGCTTCAGGCCGATGAAGTAGGTGACCAGCGGCTTCTCCGCGTCGGCCTTGTCCTGCTTGGAGCCGAGCACCTGGTTGTAGAGGGCCCGCTCGTAGTAGTCCATGTACTTCGGATCCTGGTCGTGGAAGAACAGCATCCGGCTCAGCTTGAGCAGGTTGTGGGCGCAGCACGTCTCGGCGTTGGTGTCGCTGATCGTCCCGGCGATGACCCCGCGCGCCTTCCAGAACTCGGCCGTGCTCGTCCCGCCTATGCCGTACAGGCGGGGCGGGATGACCATGCCCCAGAAGTTCTTGGCGGCGGTGAGGTAGCGGGCCTCGCCCGTCGCGTCGTGCAGCCGGACGTAGCCGGTGAAGATCGGGATGTGCTGGTTGGCGTGCAGACCGTCCAGGATGTCGGTGTTCGCTGCGCAGGCGTCGATGATCCGGTCGAGGTCGAACAGCTTGGCCAGGGCGAGGTGTTCGGCCTTGCCGGTGATCGAGTGCAGATCGACGATCGTCTCGACGATGCCGCCGAACTCACCGCTGGAGAAGATGCCCCACATCCGCTGGAGGGTGGCGTCGGGCAGCTTGGACAGCCGGGAGTACATCCAGTCGCACATCCCGGACGCGAGGTCGAGGGCGCGGGCGTCGTCGGTGGCGAGGTGGGCGTCCAGCAGGCCCTTGAGGATCTTGTGCGCGGTGTAGTACGGCGCCCACACCTTGGTGTAGTCGCCGCTGGTCATCGACTCCAGCTCGATGAACTGGGTCTCCGGGTACGCGGCCAGGAACCCGGGGTGGCTCGGCCCGCCCCAGGTGCGGCGCAGGGCGGCGGTCAGGCCGCGGCCGGAGGCGTCCGCGAAGGTGCCGCCGGCGGTCTCGAAGAAGTCGTACGACGCCAGGTTGCCCCGACCGGCCGACGTCGCGGAGGCCCGGTTGCTCTGCAACGCCGTGATCTCGGCGGCGGTCAGGGCCCGCGACCAGACGTTGAACTCGTCGAAGGCGCCCGCGAACACGGGGTCGCCGGAGAAGTTGGAGCGGCCGAGCCAGTTGTTCGCCAGGGTGCCCAGCGCCGCCGGGTTGAGGGTCATCGACGTGTTCGTGGCGACGGCCGTGCCGTTGACGTAGAGCGTGCCGGTGCTGCCGCCGATCGTCACCGCCAGGTGGCTCCACTGGTTCAGCGGCAGCGCGGCGGTGCCGTCGAGGCCCTGCTCGCCGCCGGGGCCGCTGGTGGTGAGGGCGAACCGCGGGACGCCGCCCGCGTTGCGCCCGACCAGGTACATGTACCGGGTGTTGTTGTTGCCGAAGTCGAAGACGCGGGCCCAGTTGGCGTTGTGGGTGGGCTTCACCCAGGCCGACAGGGTGATCGCGGAGGCACCGCCGAGCACGGCGGACGGCAGGTCGACGTACTGGTACGAGCCGCGCACGTTCTCCTGGGCGGTGCCGAACTTCCCGGTGACGCTGAGCATGCGCGGATCGCGGCGCAGCGCCTCGCGCACGTCGTTCAGCGCCCCCACCATGGTCCCGATCCTGTCGGCGTACACCTGGTCCCCGGTGCTCGCGTACGCCTGCGCCAGCATGCTGAGGAAGTGCCCGGTGTAGTGGCCGCGGAGGTTGCCGTTGGCCTCGCCGTCCAGCCCTTCCCAGCCGCCCGGGGCGACCGCGCCGCCGGTGGAGAGCCCGGCGTTGGCGCGGAAGACCTGGAGCAGCCGGTTCACGTCGTAGCCGCGGCCGTGGTCGAGCATCAGCTGACGCTTGGTGGCGAAGATGCCGGGGCGGAGAGCCACCTCGTCGAGGGCGAACGGGCGGACGGTCCAGGCGGCCGGAGCGGCGGCGGCAGCGGCGGCGGTCGCGGTCGCGGCCTGCCGGGCCTCAACGGCGGCCGAGGCCCGGCCCGTTGCGGCGAGCGAGACCGCGGGGGTTGCCGCCGCCAGTGCGGCGGCCTGGAGAAGGGATCGTCTGGAGAGGGGCGGTGCCATGGGTGCTCCTCCACGCGGGGGGATGCTCGTTCGGTATGACGAACGGCGTGCGGATGGTCGACCAGACGATAGGGATGGGACGAGTGGGGGTCAATGGGTCTGGAGCGTTTTAATTCCGGTCAGCTGCGGAGCCAGTCGTACGCCGCACGCGCAGTGAACTCTCCCTGCCCGCCCCGCAGTAGGAGACCGGCGGTCGCGAACTCCGGGGCGTCGGCCTGGGCGGCCACGTACGGGATCGCGATGCACCGCATCCCGGCCGCGTGCGCCGCGGCGGCGCCGGGGGCCGCGTCCTCCAGGACCACGCAGTCGCCCGGGGCGACGCCCAGTCGGCGGGCCGCCTCCAGGAAGACGTCGGGGGCGGGCTTGCCACGGTCGACCTCGTCGGCCGAGACGACGGTGCGCAGATGGGCGTCCAGGCCCGTGCCGGCCAGGATCGCCGTGATGGCTTCCAGCGACGAGCCCGACGCGACGGCCATCGGGACGCCCTCGGTCGCCAGCAGCTCCACGAACTTGCGCATCTCGGGGTACGCGCGCGTGGCGGTGCGGGAGAGTTCCAAGTAGCGGCGGTTCTTGGCGGCGAGTAGCTCCTCGACGGTGGCCTCCAGGCCGTACTCCCGCTTCCAGAGCGTGACCGTCTCAAGGGTGCTGATGCCGACGTACCGCTCGTGATCCGCCCAGGTGAAACCGGGCATCCCGTGCTCGGCCAGGACCTGGCGGCCCGCCTCGAAGTAGTTGGGCTCGCTGTCCACGAGTGTTCCGTCGAGATCGAAGATGACCGAAGTGCCGCTGAGACCGCTCATGGCCCCAGCATGTCAAAGGTCATTTCCGGGCCGCCGCCCGCCCGATCGACTCCACCAGCGGCAGCAGCCGGTGCGGGACGCGCTCGCGCAGGGCCACCTCGCTGCGGGTGCGGACCACGCCGGGCAGGCTGATCAGCTTCTGGATCACATCCTCCAAGTGGGCGTTGTCGCGGGCCACCACCCGGGTCAGCAGATCCCCGCCGCCCGTGATCGAGAAGGCCTCGACGATCTCCGGTAGGGCGGCCAGTGCGTCGCCCACGTCGTCGAGGTGGCCCTGGGTGACCTCGATGTGCACGAACGCCAGCACCGGATGGCCGAGGGCGGCGGGGGAGAGGGTCGGCCCCGTGCCGGTGACCACGCCGTCCCGCTCCAGCCGGTCGAGCCGGGCCTGCAGCGTGCCGCGTGCGACGCCCAGGATGCGGGCGTACTCGCGCACGCTCGTGCGGGGCTGCTCCAGGAGCAGCCGCAGGATTCGGGTGTCGAGCTCGTCGACGGCGATGTATCCGGCCTTTCCGCCTATGTGGTCCGTTGGCCCGCTGATGGACGTACCAGGACCGATATTCCTGTGCCAATGGCCCAGCATATTAGGCGGCACTTGAGCCAGTCTCCTCGATGATGCTGCAATGGACCGGTCGATGGCGCTGCGGACCCCGCGGCGCCTTTTTCATGCCGGTGCGAAGGGGCGGGGAAGCAGTGCTGAAGAGGGTGTTCGTGGCGTCGGACCCGGGGCGGGCGCGGCTGCGTTTCGCCGTGCGGGCCGTCCTCGGCATCGGGCTCGCGGTCGTCGTCTGCGCCCTGGCCGGACATTCCCTCGTCGGCGCCGTCACCGGCGGGCTCGCCGCCCTGCTCGCTCTGTTCACCGTCACCGACGCCACGGTCCGCGGACAGGCGGTCACCACCGCGCTGCTGCCGCTCGTCGGTCTCCCCGTCCTCGCGGCTGCGGCCGAGCTGCACGACCACCCGGTCGCCCGCGACCTCACCTTCCTCGCCGTCGTCGGCGCCGGTGTCTACGCCCGCCGCTGGGGGCCGCGCGGGCACAGCCTCGGCGTGTTCGCGTTCATGACCTTCTTCGTGGCGCAGTTCCTCCAGGCGACCCCGCGGCAGCTGCCCGAGCTCTACGCCGCCGTCCTGCTCTCCCTGTTCACCGCGTCCGCGGTGCGCTTCGGGCTGTGGTGCTACGAGCGCCGGTTGCCCCCGGCGCCCGTACCCGCACCGCCCGGCGGGAGCGGCCTGGCCCGTGTGACCACCCGCCAGGCCGTCCAGGCCACCGCCGGCGCGGGCTTCGCCCTCGTCGTGGGACAGCTGGTGTCCGGACAGCGCTGGTACTGGGCCGTCGGCGCCACCTGGTGGATCTTCGTCAACACCGCCTCGCGCGGCGAGACCCTGGTCCGCGGCTTCCGCCGGGTCCTCGGCACGGTGATCGGCATCGGCCTCGGCCTGCTCGTCGCCGTCCCGCTGAACGGCGCGGGGATCCCGACGGCCGTGCTCCTCACCGTCTGCGTCTTCGGCATCTTCTACACCGCAGCCGTCTCCTACACCTGGATGAT
Organism: Streptomyces sp. NPDC051738; assembly: GCF_044453205.1. NCBI lineage: Bacteria > Bacillati > Actinomycetota > Actinomycetes > Kitasatosporales > Streptomycetaceae > Streptomyces > Streptomyces sp. NPDC051738. The sequence goes on from NZ_JBITCM010000005.1 coordinate 333,323, forward strand.
GCTCTGCGTCACGGTGCTCGCCGAGCTTCTCTACGGCCTCCTGGGCGTCCTCGATCCCGCCCTGCTGGCGCTGCGGCTCGCCGAGACCGGCGTCGGGGCGGTCGGCGCCGTGCTGGCGGTGCTGTTCGTCCTGCCCGTCACCACCCACACCATCACCGACGCCTGGATCCAGCGGGCCCTGCGCTGTGTCCACGCGGCCACCGCCGAGGCCGCCGCACGCCTCGCCGGGGACGAGAGCGCCGACCCGGCCTCCCGGGTGGCCGAGCTGGAGCAACTGCTGGCTCGGGTACGGCTCTCGGTCGCCCCGCTGGTGCACCCGCTCAACCCGATGCCGGCCCGCAAGCGGCGCGCCCGCCGCGTCCTGGCGCTGCTCGACGACTGCGCCCGCGAGATCCGCGGCCTGGCCGCCGTCGCCGCCGACCCGGAGGCCTCGCACGACGCCCGCCTGGCCGCCGCGTGCTGGCGGGTCGAGGCCGCGGTCGAGGCGCTCACCGGCGGCACGGACGTCAGCGCCCCCACCGTGCAGTCGGCCGCGTCAAACCCGGCACTGGCTCACCTGCACGGCCTGGAGCGGGCGCTGGCCGAGCTGGCCCAGCCGCTGCGCACGCCGTCCGGATCGCGGCTCGCGACGCAGCAGTCGTAGAGATTCGGCTTCGGCATGGGGCGGCACCATGTGGCTTCAACACTTGGTTTCAGCCGATACCGTATCGAATGTGTGGCCGACGGTACGGTGACCTCATGACCGCCGACGTCCCCACTCCTACCTCCACTCCCACCCCGCGTGCCACCGACCGCCCCGGCGACGGCTCGCCGTTCGCACTCGGTCTGCTGCTGCGCCGGGCGCACTGGCGCGCGGCCGCGGTGATGACCGAGGCGCTCCGGCCGCTCGGCGTCGAGTTGCGGCATTTCGCCGTGCTCATCGTGCTGGTCAACTCAGGACCCACGGTGCAGCGGGATCTGGCGGCGGCGACCGGCTCGGACAAGGCCGGAATCATGCGGGTCGTGGACGACCTGGAGCGCAAGGGGCTGGCCGTCCGCAAGGCCGTCCCGGGGGACCGGCGGGCTCGGTCGGTGGAGATCACACCCAAGGGGCTCGAACTCTTCGACGCGGCTCACGCGTCGGCGCAACCGCTGGCCGACGGGCTGGTCGCCGGACTGGCGCCCGGCGAGACCGAGCAGCTGATGGATCTCCTGACCCGATTCGCCCATCCCGCAGACAGCTAGGCAGACAGCGAGGCATGAGCGCGCCCGCGCGACGGTTGCCTGTCGCGCGGGCGCTTTGCGGGTCTACGGCCCGAGGGTTGCGAGGCCCTGAGGGTTACGCGGCCAGGCGCTCCGCCAGTTCCTTGGCCTTGGTGGCCGCGTCCTCGAAGGCACGCTTGCGGGAGGCCTCGTAGAGCGGGATCAGCTGTGACATGGCCGGGTTGCGGGGGGCCAGGGTGAGTTCCGGGACGATGAAGTCGAGGTCCAGACCGAGGGTGCGCTCAAGGACGGCCTCCAGGTAGTTCTGGACGAACTCGAAGCCCTCGCGCGGGGTGCCCGGCGCGTAGGAGCCGCCGCGGCTGGCGACGACGACGACCGGTGTGCCCTGGGCGGAGGGGTTCTCGCCGGCGGTGCGGCCGAGCAGGAGCACGTTGTCCAGCCATGCCTTCAGGGTCGACGGGATCGAGAAGTTGTGCATCGGGGCGCCGATCAGGATGGCGTCCGCCTGCTCCAGTTCCTCCATGAGCATCTCGCGCGCGGCGAACGCGGCGGACTGCTCCGGCGTGCGCTCGGCCGGGGCGGCATAACCGGCGGACCAGGCGACGGCCGTGATGTGCGGGACGGGGTCGGTGGCGAGGTCGCGGTAGATCACCGTGCCCTCCGGGTGCTGCTCCTCCCAGGCCGTGCGGAAGGCGGCCGCGACCGAACGGGACGAGGACGCCTCGCCGGGCAGTACGGAGGAGTCGATGTGCAGCAGCGTGGCCATGGCTTTCTCCCAAGGGTGTGGTCCGAGTGGGGTCCCGGAACCGATGTCTTGTTCTCATCCATAGTTAAGCACGAGAAAGTATCGACTGATACAATCGCGATTGCAACGCAGATGGACAAGTTCAGCAAACGGGAGGTAGACGATCTTGGACGTCTATGAGGCGGTCACCAGCCGGCGGGCGGTACGCGGATTCACCGACCGGGAGGTCCCGCACGAGGCACTGGAGCGCGTGCTCTCCGCGGCGGCCTGGACGCCGTCCGCATCGAACCTTCAGCCCTGGCACGCCTACGTGGTGACCGGCGCGCCACTGGCCGAACTCAAGAAGCGGGCCGGTGAGCGCCTGGCCGGCGGCGACCCCTGGGACGAGCCGGAGTACGAGCAGTACCCGCCCGAGCTGAAGTCCCCGTACCGCGAGCGCCGATCCGCCTTCGGTGAGCAGCGCTACGGCGCACTCGGCATCCCGCGTGAGGACGTCGAGGCGCGCCAGCGGGCCTCTTCCGCGAACTGGGACTGCTTCGGCGCGCCCGCCGCGCTGTTCTGCTACATCGACCGTGATCTGGGCCCGGCCCAGTGGTCCGACGTCGGCATGTATCTGCAGACCGTCATGGTGCTGCTGCGCGCCGAAGGGCTGCACAGTTGCACACAGATGGCCTGGGCGAAGTTCCACCGGACCGTCGGCGAGGTCCTGGTGCCCCCGGACGAGCTCATCCTCTTCTGCGGGATGTCGATCGGGTTCGAGGACGTCTCCGTCGACCACGTCCGCACGGGCCGGGCTCCGCTCGACGAGACGCTCACGTTCGTCGATGGTTGAGAGGACCGCGCGCCCTCAGACCCCCACGAAAGGCATGTCATGAAATTCGCAGTCATCGGCGGCACCGGGCTGATCGGCTCGCAGGTCGTCAGCATCCTGAACGCCGCCGGGCACGAGGCGGTGCCGCACTCGAAATCCACCGGGGTCGACGTCATCACTGGCCAGGGAGTGGACGAGGCGGTGGCGGGAGCCGACGTCGTCGTCAACCTGACGAACTCCCCGACCTTCGACGAAGCGTCCCCGGCCTTCTTCCGGACCTCGATGGACAACCTCCTGGCCGCGGCCCACAAGGGCGGCACAGGCCACTTCGTCATCCTCTCGATCGTCGGCGTGGACCAGGTGCCGGAGCTGGACTACTACCAGGCCAAGACGCTCCAGGAGGCCCTCCTCGTGGCCGGGCCGGTCCCCTACTCGATCGTCCGGGCTACGCAGTTCATGGAGTTCATCGACGCCGTGCTGACCTGGACCGCCGACGCCGACACCGTCCGGCTGCCCGCCACGCCGATCCAGCCGATCGCCGCCAAGGACGTGGCCCAGGCGGTGGCGGACGTGGCCATGGGCTCCCCGCTGAACGGCATCCGCGACGTCGGCGGCCCCGAGATCTTCACCCTGGACGAGCTGGGCCGGATCACCCTGTCCCACAAGGGCGACAAGCGTACGGTCGTCACCGACCCCACGGCGGGCATGTTCGCCGCCGTCAAGGGTGACGTCCTCACCGACAAGAACGCCCACCTCGCCGCCACCCGCTACAGCGACTGGCTCGCCTGACCCGTTCGCACGGTGAAGTCGCTTCATCGGCCACCCAGAGGGTGGATCAGCCGCCCCGCCGGGTAACTCCGGGCCATCGGACGTCACGGAACCCGCGAGCCGTGCGGGAGCGGCCCGCGGGTGAGCCCGGCGGGGTGTGCCCTGTGGAACTTCCCCCGCCGACCCGAATTCTTGGTCTAGACCGATACTGATCCACTGCTAGCGTCGCCCCCGACGGCACCCGACCGGAAGGGGACAGCGGTGGCAGACATCGGCAGGCGGGGAGGACGGGCCTACATCGGATCGTTCACGGCGGCCGGTGGCCAGGGCATCACCATGGCCACCGTGGACAGGGACAGCGGCGCGCTGACCGTCCTGAGCGGCGTGGACGACCTGCCCGACCCCGCCTATCTGGCCCTGTCGCCCGGCGGCGACACGCTCTACGCCGTAAGTGAGACGGCCGACGGCGCGGTGGCCGCCTACCGCGTGACAGGAGACACCCCACAGCCGCTCGGACCGCCGGTACCGGTGGACGGCAGCGGGCCCGTGCACCTCAGCCTGTTCGCCGGTCACGTCCTGACCGCCAACTACGGCTCCGGCAGCGTCACCGCCGTCCCCGTCCGCGCCGACGGCACCCTCGCGGACGGCCCCTCCGCCGTCCTGCGCCACACCGGCTCCGGCCCGCACACGCCCCGCCAGCAGGGCCCGCACGCCCACCAGGTCCAACCCGACCCGAGCGGCCGCTGGGCCGTCAGCGTCGACCTCGGCACCGACTCCGTGCGGGTGTGCACCCTGGCCGACGGCCCGCTCGACCTGTACCGGGAGATCGCCCTGCGGCCGGGCTCCGGGCCCCGCCACCTGGCCTTCCACCCGCACGGCAGCTACGCCTACGTCCTCAACGAACTCACCCCCACCGTCACCGTCTGCCACTGGGACGCCGACGACGGCACGCTGAAGCCCCTGACGGAGACACCGGTCCTGCCGGGCGCCCCGGCCGGCGACGCCTACCCCTCGGGCATCGTCGCCTCGCCCGACGGCCGGTTCGTGTGGACCGCGACCCGCGGCGAGGACGTGCTGTCCACGTTCGCCGTCGAGGGCGACGAGCTGCGGCTGACCGGGACGGTGACCTGCGCCGGCCACTGGCCGCGCGCGATCACCGAGGCGGGAGGGCTCCTGTACGTCGCGAACGAGCGCTCCGGTGACGTGTCCTGGTTCACCCTGGACCCCGACCGGGGACTTCCGCGCTACGCGGGCTCCATCGAGGTGCCCGCGGCATCCTGCGTGGTCATCGGCCCGGACCCGGCCAGGGTGTGACCGTACGCCGAAGGCCCGCTCCCCGTTGGGCGATTCCAGGGGGCGGGCCTTCGGCGTGACGACTGTGGCTCCGACGCGGGCGTCAGCGGACCGGCGTGCCCTGCGCCTGCTGCGGGGCGATGCCCAGCGCCGTCGTGTACTTCGACAGGGCGAGCTTGCCGATCGCCGGGTACGGGCCGAGCGCCTCGGCGGCGGAGCAGCCGGCCTCCTGCGCGGCCTCCGCGATCAGGCTCGGGTCGATCTCCGGCCCTATCAGGTACGGCGCCAGCGCCAGCTGCTGCGAGCCCGAGGACCGCAGCTGCGCGGCTACGTCCGCGATCGAGCCGTCCTGGTCCAGAGCCGCCGCCATCACCGGAACGGCCAGACGCGCGGCGAGCAGCATGCCGGTGATCCCGGCCGCCTGCACGGCCTCGTCGCCGCCGACGGAGGCCAGGATGATGCCGTCCGCGGCGGTCGCCACGGTGAACAGACGGGCGCGGTCGGCGCGGGCCAGACCGGCCTCCGACAGACGCACGTGCAGCCCCTCGGCGAGCAGCGGGTGCGGGCCCAGCACATCGGTCAGGTCGGCCGCGATCCGGCTGTCCATCACGGCCTGGCGGATGACGCGCAGCAGCGCGTTGTCCGGGCCGGCCAGCAGCGGCACGACGACGGCGACGGGGCCGTCCGGCTCCTTGGCCTCCACCCCTGCGGCGAGCGCCTGCTCATAGCGCGCGGCACGCTCCTCGGCCGCGTGCACCAGCACGGACTGGAGCGTGGGGAACTCCGCGTCGTCACCGTCGACGTACCCGATCCGGGCGTCGAGACCGGGGAGCTCGGAGCGGGCGATGCTCACGACCTCCTCGGCGAGACCGCGGGTGGCGGCGCTCGGCGTCCCCGGCACCGCGAGAACGAGCGCGGGCGCGCCCTCGGGAGCCGCCAGGGGCTCGGGTCGGCGGTGCCGCCCGGGCTGACGAGGTCGCGGCATTCGTACTGGCAGGCCGGACGCGGGCCCAGTGGGGGAGCTCATGGCGACGCATGTTACTGGCTTCTTGGGCTCCCCTGTTCGGGGAGGGTGCAGGTGAGCGGTATCCGTCCGCTTTTGTCTGATTGAGTTACCTGTAGTGCGGATCCGAACGGCGTGGGGGATCAGTCCCCCTTTCCGGTCACCGCTCTCTCGGTCGCCACATGGAGCAGCCTGTCGTCACTCGGCAGAGTGAGTTCGCCCGTCGCCAGATCGGTGGCGATCCGCACCGACCCCAGCAACGGATCCCCGGCGGCCGGCACCCGCCGTGCGTGCGGCAGCCGCTTCGACAACTCCTCTTCCAGGGGTACGACCAGAGGGTCGCCCATCTTGAACAGGCCGCCGGTGAGCGCGACTTGGGGCTCTCCGGTGCCGGGGCACACGGCTGCAGCGGACTCGGCGATGTGCCGAGCGGCGGCGCGCAGGATGTCCGCGGCGACCGGGTCGCCGTCGGCGCAGACGGCCACGTGGGGAGCGAACGAGGCGAGGACGGCGGGCCGGTCCGGGCGCGGATACAGCTTGCCGGGCAGCCCCTGCATCGGGCCGAACAGCTCCTCGGCGCGGGCCAGCAGTCCGGCCGACCCGCCGGTCCGCCCGTCGTACGCGCGCAGCGCCGCCTCCAGCCCCGCCCGCCCGATCCAGGCACCGCCGCCGCAGTCGCCGAGCAGATGCCCCCAACCGTCCGCACGACGCCAGCGCGTCAGATCCATGCCCGTCGCGATCAGCCCCGTACCGGCGGCGACGACCGCACCGGGCCGGGGCCCGAGGGCGCCGACATAGGCGGTGACGGCATCGGCGACGAGAGCGACCCGCCCGATGCCGAACTCCCGCTCCAGCGCGCCCGGCAGGTCGGCGCGCAGGGCATCACCCAGCGAGGCGAGCCCGGCGGCCCCGATCCCGGCCGCCCCCAGCCGGTCGACACCGGTCTCGGCGACCAACGCCCGCACCATGGGGACCAGTTGCTCCATCAGGTGCCCGGGGTCGATGCCCCGATCACCGGTACGCACCGGCTCGCGGGACTCCCGCCCGGCCATCGCGCCCCGGTCGACGGTCCCGACGACGACGCGCATCCCGGACCCCCCGGAGTCGACGGCGAGGAACCCGGAGGCGTCGGTCACGGCAGACGCCAGTCCACCGGCTGTCCTCCCTGCCGGATCAGCAGGTCGTTGGCCCGGCTGAACGGGCGGGAGCCGAAGAAGCCGCGGTCGGCGGACATGGGGGAGGGGTGCGCGGACTCGACCGACGGAAGGTCGCCGAGCAGAGGGCGGAGGTTGCGGGCGTCGCGGCCCCACAGGATGGACACCAGCGGCTTGCCGCGTCCGGCCAGCGCGCGGATGGCCTGCTCGGTGACCTCCTCCCAGCCCTTGCCGCGGTGGGCCGCCGGTTTGCGCGGGGCCGTGGTGAGCGCCCTGTTGAGCAGCAGCACGCCCTGCTGGGTCCATGGCGTCAGATCGCCGTTGGACGGCTGCGGCAACCCCAGGTCCGTGTTCAGCTCCCGGTAGATGTTGATGAGGCTGCCGGGCAGCGGACGTACGTCGGGTGCGACCGAGAACGACAGCCCGACGGCATGTCCCGGCGTCGGGTACGGGTCCTGTCCGACGATCAGGACCCGGACGTCGTCGAAGGGCTGCTGGAAGGCCCGCAGGACATTCGGCCCGGCCGGCAGATAGGTGCGTCCCGCGCCGATCTCCGCGCGCAGGAAGTCGCCCATTCCGGCGATCCGTTCGGCAACGGGCTCCAGGGCCTTCGCCCAGCCCGGTTCGACGATTTCATGCAAGGGTCGTGGTGCCACGGGCGTCACCCTACTGCCGTAGCGGCGGTGGCGATCAACCAGTGGCCAAGGCCGGCCCGTAAGCGCTGACGGCTCATCCGATCACCGCGGCCCGTACACACAGCACGTCCGGCAGATGCGACGCCAACTGCTGCCAGCTGTCGCCGTCGTCGGCCGACGCGAACACCTCGCCGTTGCGGTTGCCGAAGTACACGCCCGCCGGGTCCGCGTCGTCCGTGCGCATCGCGTCGCGCAGCACCGTGCCGTAGTGGTCCTCCTGCGGCAGGCCCGCCGACAGCGGCTCCCAGGTCTTGCCCGCGTCCGCCGTACGGAAGACGCGGCATCGCCGGTCGGCCGGTACGCGGTCGGAGTCGGCGGTGATCGGGAACACGTACGCCGTCTCGCCGCGGTGGGGGTGGGCGGCGGCAGCGAAGCCGAATGTGGACGGCAGGCCCTCGCCGATGTCCGTCCAGTGCGCGCCCGCGTCGTCGCTGCGGTACACGCCCCAGTGGTTCTGCAGATAGAGACGGTCCGGGCTCGTGGCGTCCTGCGCGATCTTGTGCACGCACTGGCCGAACTCCGGGTTGGGATCCGGCAGGAACACCGCGGAGACACCGGAGTTGGAGGGCGCCCAGCTCGCGCCGCCGTCGGTCGTCTTGAACACCCCGGCGGTCGAGACGGCGACCGTCACCGCTTGTGGGTCGCGCTTGTCGGTGATCACGGTGTGCAGGCCCTCACCGCCGCCGCCCGGCACCCACTTCGACCGGGTCGGGTGCTCCCACAGCGGGCGGACCAGCTCGAAGGTCTCGCCGCGGTCCTCCGAGCGGTACAGCGCGGCCGGTTCCGTACCCGCGTACACCACGTCCGGCTCCGCGGCTGCCGGGTGCAGCTGCCAGACCCGCTCCAGGGAGGCCTCCGTGTCCTTCGGGAACTTGACGGCCGGCTGCGCCGGTTCGGTCCAGGTGCGGCCCAGGTCGTCGGAGTGGAACACGGACGGGCCCCAGTGCGCGCTGTCGCCGCCCGCCAGCAGCCGCGGGCGCTCGCCCCGGGTGTCGATGGCGACCGAGTACACGGCCTGCGCGTTGAAGTACGGGCTCTCGTCGAACTCCCAGGTGCCACCTCGCCTCCGCCCCAGGAACAGTCCCTTGCGCGTGCCCACGGCGAGCAGTACCTCGGTCATGCCGATCACCTCCGCGACGTCGTTGTCCCGAACACCGGCCAGTCTGCACCCCGGCACTGACAGTCACCTCTGGAAAGGCGTACGTCGCAGGTCAGCGCGGCGAGGATAGCTCGGGGCCGCGAACCGCGGGGCACTTTCGCGAAGTCGCCCGCGGCAGCCGCCCGGCCTGTGTGACGCTCGACTCCGAGGGTGCGTGCCGTGAGCAACCGGCTGCCGTCTCCCGTATGGAAGAGCGGTCGGTCCGGCATGTTCGTGTGCTCATGAGGAGGAAGCCTTCGATGGCGTTCCGTGGTCCGAAGGTGTGGCTGTGGCGTTGGCGGCGCAATCCGCTCAAGCGCCGGACCGATGTGGTGGAGGCCTGGGTACTGCTCGCCGCCTGGGGGCTCACCGTCCTCGCCGGAGTGCTGGCCGGCCTGGGGACGGCCGGCACGGTCGAACAGGGCATGGCCAGAGAGCGCGTCGAGTGGCGTCCGGTCGTTGCCCTGCTCACCGAGCAGGCACCCGGCCCGACCGACTCGCGCACCGGTACGTCGAGCGGCGCGACCGTCTGGGCCAAGGTCCGCTGGAGCGCGCAGGACGGTTCCCCGCATACCGGCCAGGCTCGCGTCCGCCCCGGCAGCGGCGTCGGCACACCGGTCACCGTCTGGACGGACCCCCAGGGCCGCCTGGTCACGAAGCCCGCCTCCCCGACCGAGGCCCGCTCACGCGCAGCCCTGGTCGGCGGCCTCGCCGGCCTGTGCGCCGCATCCGTCCCCTTCCTCGCAGGCCGCGCCCTGCGTACCCGCCTGGAGAGCCGGCGCATCGACCAGTGGGGCTATGAGTGGGCGCGCTTCGGGCCGTTGTGGGGTGGGCGGACGACGGGGTGACGGGCGCGGGGGGAGTGGGCGGGCGGCGCGCGTCGTGGCCGCGAGGCACGGGGCACGCTCTCGCAGCACCGGCCGTACCCCTTCGTGGGCAGCATTGCCGTCGGTACCGACCAGGCTTGCTGACTCCGCGCCGGAAGGTTTCGTGGTGCAGCCGGGCAGGGGGCCAGGCGCTGCGGGTCCGGTGCCGCGACCGATGAACCGGGGGCGGCCGTCGGCCCCGGACCGTAGTTGCGGCGGTCACTGCGGCGACTGCCATGGGTGTTTGGCTCGGCGGTCGGTGCTGCGGCTTCGATGGGTGACTCGTCGGACGGTCGGGTCTGCGCCTTCGATGGCCGCGCTGACCGTCGGACGGTCAGGTCCGCGCCTCCCATGGCTGACCAGATCCACGGTCAGCACGGCGCGCGATGGCGGCCGGCCCGGCGCGGCCCCCGCTCAGCTGGCCGCGCTTCCCGCCCGCCGCGCCCGTCGGCACCCGCCCGGCGAACGGAGTCGTCGCTCTCCCCGCTCGGCCACCCCCGCCAACCTCACTCCCCACCCGGCAGCGCCCGCCCCAGAATCGCGTCCACGTCCGCCGCATCCGGCAGCGTTCCGAACGCATGCCCCCAGTCGCCGCCCAGTCGGGTCGCGCAGAAGGCGTCGGCTACCGCCGCGGGGGCGTGGCGGACCAGGAGGGAGGCCTGGAGGGTCAGGGCCATCAGTTCGACCAGGCGGCGGGCGCCGGGCTCGGAGGTGGTGGTCAGTAGGGCCTTCAGGCGGGTGACGGACGCGTCGAGTCGAGGGTCCGCTCCCTGGGCCAGGGCGAGTTCGGCGAAGAGGGCCTCGGCGGTGTCCGGCTCCCTGACCAACGCCCGCAGCACATCGAGGGCGTTGACGTTCCCCGAGCCCTCCCAGATCGACAGGAGGGGAGCCTCGCGGTAGTGGCGGGGCATGCCCGAGTCCTCGACGTAGCCGTTGCCGCCCAGACACTCCAACGCCTCCGCGGTGAAGGCCGGACCCCGCTTGGTGACCCAGTACTTGCCGACGGCGGTGGCGATCCGGCGGAAGGCCGCCTCACCCCCGTCCGCACCCTCCGCGCCCTCCCCGCGCACCGTCCGGTCCGCCGCACCGGCCAGCCGTAGCGTGAGCGTCGTCGCGGCCTCGGACTCCAGCGCCAGGTCGGCCAGGACGTTGCGCATCAGCGGCTGGTCGATGAGCCGAGCCCCGAACGCGCTGCGGTACCGCACATGGTGCCCCGCCTCGACGAGCGTCTTGCGCATCAGCGTCGCCGACGACATCACGCAGTCCAGACGCGTGCAGTTGACCATCTCGATGATCGTCTTGACGCCCCGCCCCTCGGCCCCGACCAGCCAGGCGACGGTCCCGTCGAACTCGGGCTCGGAGGAGGCGTTGGAACGGTTGCCGAGCTTGTCCTTCAGACGCTGGATACGGAAGGTGTTGCGGCTGCCGTCGGGCAGGACGCGCGGCACGAGGAAGCAGGACAGGCCGCCCGGGGCCTGCGCCAGTACCAGGAAGACGTCGCACATGGGCGCCGACGTGAACCACTTGTGCCCCCGCAGCGTGTACACGCCGGGCTCGGCGGACGGCCAGGCCGTGGTCGTGTTCGTACGGACATCGGAGCCGCCCTGCTTCTCGGTCATCCCCATGCCCGCGAGCAGACCCCGCTTCGCCGTCGGCACGCGCAGCCCCGGGTCGTACTCCCGGCTGGTCAGCAGGGGTTCGTAGACCTTCGCGAGTTCGGGCTGCTTGCGCAGCGCGGGGACGGCGGCGTACGTCATCGACGTCGGACAGCCGTGCCCCGCCTCGGTGTGCCCCCACACCAGCCCGCCCGCGGTCCGCGCGACGTGCGCTCCGGGCCGGTCGTCCGCCCAGGGCGCCGCAGCCAGCCCCTCCGCGACCGCGACCCGCATCAGGTGGTGCCAGCTCGGATGGAACTCGACCTCGTCGACACGATGGCCGTACCGGTTGTGCGTACGCAGCTCGGGCTCGTGCCGGTTGGCCTGCTCACCCCACTCCTGCGCCTCCACGCTCCCGGCCCGCCGACCGAGCCGCCGGATGTCCTCCTCGGCCCACCCGGCGCCCTCCCGGCGCAGCCCTTCGAGCAGGGCCGTGTCCTCGGACGCGTCGTACGGAGTCGAGGGAGGGGGCTGGTTGGTGACGTCATGGGTGGCGTACTGCCCGGACGACTGCTCGTGAGCGGCTCCGGACGGCTCCTGGGCGAGTATCGAGACCATGCCGCCAGTGTTGCACCATCTCTGTGATTGCAGCAATCCTGTAATACGTCGCCCTGTCACGTACAGTCGTGGCCATGCCGAACAACGCGTCACCGCAGGCCGGCGAGGTGGACCTGCGCCCGCTGTCCGCCCGCTCGGTCGTGCTGAGCCTGCTGCTGGGGCTGCATCCGCCCGAGCTGCCGGTGAAGGATCTGGTGCGCGGCGTGGAGCCGTTCGGGATCGCGGGATCCACCCTCCGTGCCGCGCTCAGCCGGATGGTGGCGGCCGGAGACCTACGGCGTGCCGACACGGTCTACGGGCTCAGCGACCGGCTGCTGGACCGCCAGCGCCGCCAGGACGAGGCGGTCCACCCCGAGACCCTGCCCTGGACCGACGACTGGGAGATGCTCGTGGTCACGGCCACGGGCCGGGGCCCGGCCGAACGGGCGGAACTGCGCACCGAGTTGATCCGGCTCCGGCTCGCGGAGCTGCGCGAGGGTGTCTGGCTCCGGCCTGCCAACCTGCTCCGCCCCCTGCCCGACGCCCTCGGCCAGGTCGCCGAGCGCTGCACGGCTCGCCCCGACCGCCCCGCGCGCGAGCTGGCCGCGAGCCTGTGGCCGTTGGACGCGTGGAGCCGGACGGGCCACGCCCTGCTCGCCCAGGTCGCCCGCGCGCGACGCCCCTCCGACCGCTTCACCGCGTTCGCGGCCGTCGTACGGCATCTGCTCGCCGATCCGGTGCTGCCGCCCGAACTCCTGCTGCCCGACTGGCCGGGCGAACCGCTGCGCGCCGCCTACGCGGACTACCGGGTGGAGGTGGCCGAGGCGGTGCGGGTGCGGGGCGCCGGTGAGGTGACCGAGGACGCACGCACGCGTGGCGGCCGCTAGCCGACCGTAGGGGCCCCGGAGTCCTGGCTCAGAAGCCGTCATCGTCGGCACAGCCACCGGCCTGCAGAAACCGCCCTTAAGGAAAACCGCCCGAGAACGCCACGGCGGCCGTACGAAGCGCCGTGCGGGGACGCTTCGTACGACCGCCTTCACCGTGGGGGGACTACCTGCTGCCGGGGCCTACCTGTAGGTGATGTCCGAGCTGGAGTACAGGCAGTTGGTGCTGTCCGGCCCCGTACCCACGGCCGTGTTGTTGTTGTACTTCTGGCACGGAACGACCTTGCGGGAGGCGTCGTTGAGGATCGTGATGCCGCGCAGTGTCGCCACGTCGCCCCGGTTGACGTTGATGCCGACGAGGCGCGCCGTGGAGCCCGTGCCGGTCACCTCGATGTTGCTGAGGTTGACCTTGCGCGTGTACTGCGTGGAGCAGTCGCCGCACGAGCGGTACAGCGTCTTGAACTCGCTGACCGCGAAGTTGGAGATGTTCAGCGTGCCCGGCCCGTTGTGCTGGAAGACCTTGTCGGCGGCCTTCTTGGCGCCGCCGCCGGTCACCGTGTAGGTGGAGCCGCCGCGGAAGGTGGCGGCGTCCTCGCCGACGTCCTCCCACCAGACGTTCTGCAGGGTGCAGTTGCCCTCGCAGTGGATGCCGTCGGCGCCGGGCGCGCCGATGATGACGTTCTTCAGCGTCGCGCCGGCCGCGAGCTTGAAGATCGGGTCCTGGCCCTCCTCCTGGCCGTCACCGGCCAGGTCGCCGCTGCCGTAGTAGCGGACCATGCCGCCGTCCCGGACACCGGACACGGAGATCGTGGAGCTCACCGGCTGGCTGCTGCTGGGCGTCGGCCAGGTGGCGGCGCTTGCCGGCGGCGCTCCGACTGTCGTGATCATGACAGACGAGAGTCCGAGTGCGGTCAGACCGCCCGTCAGTGCGCGCCGGCGGGGGCGCGGCTTTGCTGGTGAAGTCATGTCCCGTATGCCTTCTTCCAGTTGGGGGTGATCGGAGTGGGGGATCAGATCTTTCCGGCGCCCGCGCCGGACGTCACCGAGGCGACGACTGTGGACGCGGGCTCGGCGGTGTAGCTGTAGGGCGGCGCGGTGAAGGTGCCGGTCTGGGAGACCTCGGTCGCGGCCCCGCCGAGATCGTTGCCGCGCAGATTGGCGTAGCCGTCGACGTCACTGCTGCGGTTCGTGGTCACGGCGATCTTCGTGTCGCGGAAGACGTTGTTCTCCACGAGCATCTGGGCGCCCATGCGCGAGTGGCAGGCGGTGTCCGCTCCGGCCACGTAGTTGTTGTAGAAGTGCCCGGTGCCGAAGCGCAGGCTGGGGATGCGCGAGTAGACGTTGCTGAACTGGTTGTGGTGGTACGTCACCTTCAGGTGCCCGGTGTCCTCGCTCGCGTTGTTGTCGCTGTGGCCGACGAGTGAGCCCTTGAAGTGGTCCTTGAAGGTGTTCCAGGACACCGTGACGTTGTCCGAGCCGTGGTTGATGTCCAGCAGGCCGTCGTAGTAGTCCTTGTCGTGATCGCGGTCGGCCGAGAAGGAGTTGTGGTCGATCCACACCTTCGTCGACTCCTGGACCGTCACACCGTCCGCCGGTGCCACCGGCTTGCTGATGTTCAGGTTGCGGATGACGACGTTGGTGACCTCCTTCAGCCGCAGCCCGCCCCCGGTGAACCCGGACGACGAACCCACGCCCAGCACCGTCGTGTTGGAGCCGACGTCGACCTGACCGCTCAGCGAGATCAGGCCGTTGACCCGGACGACCTTGGCCGAGCTGCCGGTGACCGCCGACTTGAAGGCGTCCAGCGTCGAGACGGTGACCGCCGAGGCGCTGCCGCCGCCGGTCGTCCCCGCGCCGAAACCGATCGGCGAGGTCTCGGCCGCCCCCGCCGGATTGGGCAGGATCATGACAGCCGCAGTGGCGAGAGCGGCTGCGGCGGCCGTCACCAGTGCGGTTCTTTGCGGGCGTGCACGTGGGGGGAGAGTGCGCATGCGGGTGCGTCCCTTCGGAAGAACCTGCTCGATCGTGTACGTGAACGATGTGCATCATCTTGAACGCCGTGCGCGGACAGTGCGGCCATGTGGGGGGTGTTGCGGAGCGGCTCGGTCACACTGTTGAACGGAACGTAGGGGGCAAGCGCTTTCTAGTCAACGCTTTGCGCAGAAGAAATCAGTCAGCGCTGGTGGTGGGCAAGGGCTCTCCTCGCACCTTGCGTGGGAGCGCTTCCATGATGGGCGTGCGCATGCCACGATGCCCCTTCCGGGTGGACCCCGCATCGAGCGGTGACGGCTCCCAACTCCCCTGGAAGCCCGGCCTGCTGACCCGGACGAACAGCTCCTGCTGAACCACCGCCGCACCACGTCCACGAGCCGCGACCAGAAGGGACAAGGACGTGCCATCCCCCACCCCCACGCCCATCCACATCCCCACCGCCCTGCGCACGACCGTGACAAGACAGCTCCGGACGCTACTCGCCGCCCTCCTGCCGCTGCTCGCGGCGCTGCTCGTCGCCGCCCCTACGGCCGCCGCCCGCACCGAGGCCGCCGACGTCGTCCCGACCGCGACGCTCACCGAGGTCACCGACTTCGGCACCAACCCCAGCAACCTGCGGATGTACGTGTACGTGCCGGACCGTGTCACCGCCAACCCGGCCGTCCTGGTGGCCGTGCACTGGTGCACCGGCTCCGGTCCCGACATGTACAACGGCACCGAGTACGACACGCTCGCCGACCAGTACGGCTTCGTCGTGGTCTACCCGTCCGTCACCCGCAGCAGCAAGTGCTTCGACGTCTCCTCGCCGCAGGCGCTCAGGCGCGACGGCGGCAGCGACCCGGTCGGCATCAAGTCCATGGTCGACTGGGTCACCCGCACCTACGACGCCGACACGAGCCGGGTCTTCGCCACCGGCATCTCCTCCGGCGCGATGATGACCAACGTCCTGCTCGGCGACTACCCGGACGTGTTCGCCGCCGGCGCCGCCTTCTCCGGAGTCCCCTTCGGCTGCTTCGCCACCACCGACGGCTCCGAGTGGAACAGCGCGTGCGCACAGGGCACGGTCAGCCGCACCGCGCAGCAGTGGGGCGACATCGCGCGTGCCGCCTACCCCGGCTACACGGGGCCCCGGCCCCGCATGCAGCTGTGGCACGGCACCGAGGACGACGTCCTGCGTTACCCCAATTTCGGGGAGATGATCAAGCAGTGGACGAACGTCCACGGCGTCAGCCAGACCCCGGCCGCCACGGACACGCCCCAGTCCGGCTGGACCCGCACCCGCTACGGCGGCACCGGCGACCGGGCCCCCGTCGAGGCGATCAGTCTCCAGGGCGTCGGCCACAACCTCTACAGCAACGGCATGGCGGCCCGGGTCCTCACCTTCTTCGGCCTGGACAGCGGCGGCCCCGCACCCCAGCCCCAGCCCGGCGCCTGCAAGGTGACCGCCACCACCAACGCCTGGAACACGGGCCTGACAGCCTCGCTGACGATCACCAACACGAGCACGACGTCGGTCAACGGCTGGCAGCTCGGCTTCACCCTGCCGACCGGCCAGACCATCACCAACGGCTGGGGAGCCACCTACACCCCGGCCACCGGCACGGTGACGGCGGCCGGCGCCTCGTACAACGCGTCTCTCGCGTCAGGAGCGAGCGTCAGCATCGGCTACCAGGCGAACCACACCGGCAACAGCGCGGCACCGGGCACCTTCACGCTCAACGGGACGGCCTGCACGGCCGGTTGACGCGATCCCACGGCCCGAGCGACGAGCCTCGGCCCATGGGCGCCCCGGCATGCCCTGCCGGGGCGCCTCTGCGCGGATGACATGGCGTTTTGCGGGAACCCGGGCCGCACGGAAGGCGTTGTCGAGCGAGGTGCAGCGAGGGCGAGCCATGGTTCTGGGACTCCTCACACGTCCGACCACCGCCGCGGCCGGACTGGTCGTGGCCGGGCCCCGGCTCCTGGTCGGCGCAGCCGCACCCGCGGTGGGAGCCGCCGCGGGTGCTGTGGCCTCGACGGCCCGGGCCGGGGTACGTACCGCTGACGCCGCGGCGCGTGTCGTGCGGGTCGCCCGCAACACGCTGCCCGTCGGCCCGCACCCTTGGCGGTCCGGCACCCGGACCCACCTCGCGCTACGGCCCGAGGCGCCGGAGCGCGTACGGCGGCAGGGCGGGACCGAGCGCGCGGCGCGCCGTGTCGCCGCGGCGCTGGCGGAGCGGCCCGACGTGGCCCTCGCGTACTGGGACGGCGGGCTGCGCCGACTGGTGGTGACCGCCGTCGAGGAGTCGGCCGGCGACCGGGTGCTGGAGAAGGCGACCGAGATCGCGGCCCGGCACGGGCTGGCCCCGGCGGACGAGGCGGTGGACGACGTCCCCCACCCGGCCGACCCCGCCGGAGTGCGGGCCGCCGCCACGACGCTCGCCGCCGACGGGATCGGTATCGCGACCGCGTTCACCGGATACGTCCTGCGCCTGCCCGCCTCGCCCCGGTCGGTGACCGCGCTGGTGACGCTGCTGCGAGAGAATCCGCGCTTCCGCGGATGGCTGCGCGCGAGGATCGGCCGCTCCCGCATGGACATGGCACTGGCCATCGCCAACGCGGCCGCCCACGGCGCCGGCCGCACCCCGACCGCTCTGGTGCTCGACGGCGCGCTGCGCACCCTTCAGCTGGCGGACACGGTGGCCCGCGCGGCGGCGTTCGACAAGGTCCACGACGAGGTCTGCGCGCCGGAGCGGGCCGCCAGGGCCGGGGATCGCCGCCCGCGCCCGCCGCTGCGCACCTCTCCGGCCCAGGAGTACGCCGGTCACGCCGAGGCCGGCAGCCTGGTCGGCGCCGTGGCCACGCTGCTGGTCAAGCACGACGGCACCGAGGCGGCGGAGGCCGTGCTGGCGGGCTCGCCGAAGGCCGCACGCTACGGGCCCGCCGCCTTCCACGCCGTACTGAGCTCCGCGCTGTCCCGCACGGGCGTCCTGGTGCGCGACACCGAACGGCTGCGGCAGCTGGAGATGGCCGACACGGTCGTCCTGCATCCGAGTGCACTGCGGACGCCCGGTGCCGACGCGGACCCGTGGGCCGAAGCCGTGCTGGACGCGGCGCGGCGGGCCGGCCTGCGGGTCGTGATGGTGGACGACCCCGCGCTGGCCGATTTCACGAATCTCGCCGACCAGGTGGTGGGCGACGACCGGTCGCTGAGCGACGTGGTGGGCGCGGCGCGCGGCGCGGACGGCGTCGTCGTCACGGTCGCCCGGCCGGATGCGGCCGACGAGGACGTGCTCGATGGGCTGCTCGCCGGCGATGTGGCCGTCGCCCTGACCGACCGGGACGGGGCCGTCGTCTGGGAGGCGGACGTGCTGGCCCCGCACGGCCTCGCCGACGTGTGGCGGCTGCTGCGGGCCGTCCCCGCCGCGCGCGGCGTCGGCGGCAGGTCGCAGACCCTGGCCCGGTCCGGCGCCGCCCTGTCCGGGCTCCTGGTAGCCGTCGGCAAGTCCCGGCATGGCCGCCGTACGCCCTGGCCCGGGCTGCGGCACACACCGGTCGACCTGAGCGCGGCATGGGCGCTGCTGACCGGCGTGCGAGCGGCCCTCGGCGTGGCGGTCGCCCGAGCCCCGCACCCTCGTGGACGGGTGGCCTGGCACGAACTGGAACCCGCCGAGGTCCGCGACCGGCTGGAGCACGAGGAGGACCCGGAGACGACCCTGTCCGAGCAGGTCACCGACCGTGCGCGTCAGGCGCTCCGCACGATGGGCCGACAGCGCGCCCTCGCACCGGTGAGCGGGCCGCTGCGGCTGGCGAAGGCGGTGCGCGGCGAACTCGACGACCCCCTCACCCCGGTGCTGGCCGTCGGCTCGGCCGCCGAGGCGATTCTCGGCTCCGTCGTGGACGCCCTGCTGGTCGTCGGCGCGCTCGACCTGAACGCGCTGGTCGGCGGCGTCCAGCGGATGCGGGCCGAGCGGGCGCTGTCCGGGCTGCTGGCGAAGCAGAAGCAGAAGGCGCGGGTCACGACCGAGGAGAAGTCGCCGCCCCCAGGGCACCTCGTGGACGCCGCCAAGCTCCGTCCCGGCGACGTGATCGAGCTGCGGGCGGACGACGTGGTGCCCGCCGACGCGCGGGTGACGTGGGAGGACGGCCTGGAGGTGGACGAGTCCGCGCTGACCGGGGAGTCCCTGTCGGCCGACAAGGGGACCGACCCGACGCCGGACGCCGCCGTGCCGGACCGCAGCTGCATGGTGTTCGAGGGGACGACCGTGGTGGCCGGGCACGCCCGGGCCGTCGTGGTGGACACCGGCGAGCGGACGGAGGCCTCGCGGGCCGTGACCCTCGCCGCCCGCACCCCGCCGTCCGCCGGAGTACAGGCCAGGCTGCGGGAACTCACCGACAAGGCGCTGCCGTTGACCCTGGCGGGCGGTGCCGGGGTGACCGCTCTGTCGCTGGCGCGCGGCACACCCGTCCGCCGGGCGGTGAGCGGCGGAGTGGCGGTGGCCGTGGCCGCGGTGCCCGAGGGGCTGCCCCTGGTGGCAACGGTGGCACAGCTGGCGGCCGCGCGTCGGCTGAGCCGCGGGGGAGTCCTCGTCCGAGCCCCGCGCACCCTGGAGGCGCTCGGCCGGATGGACACCATCTGCTTCGACAAGACCGGCACGCTCACCGAGAACCGGCTGCGCCTGGTGCGGCTCACCGAAGCCGACGGCACCGTCCGTAAGCCGGACGAGAAGGCGGCCGACGCCACGCTGCGGATCGCGGCCCGTGCCTGCCCCCAGCTCGACGGCGGCTCGGACCGGCCCGTGCACGCCACCGACGAGGCCGTCCTGGACGCGGCCGCCCCCGACCCCGAGTGGTCCCAGACCGAGGGCCTGCCCTTCGAGGCCGGCCGCGGTTACGCCGCCGCCGTCGGCCGGGCCGCCGAGGACGACACCCCGGTGCTCGTGGTCAAGGGCGCCCCCGAGACGGTGCTGCCCGCCTGCTCCGGTCTGCCCTCGTCGGCGACCGAGGTGGCGCAGAAACTCGCCGGCGACGGACTGCGCGTCCTGGCCGTGGCCCGGCGCCGCCTCGACGCGCCGGACGAGGGGGCGGACGTACTCGAACAACCCCTGGAGAAGCTGGAGTTCACTGGCCTGCTGGCCCTCGCCGACATGCCGCGCGACACCTCCACGGCCCTCGTCCAAGGGCTGCGGACGGCGGGCGTACGGCCCGTCATGCTGACCGGCGACCATCCGCAGACCGCCCGGGCGATCGCCGCCGAACTGGGCTGGCCCGAGGACACCGGCGTGGTCACCGGTGACGAACTGGCGTCCGCGGACCGGGAGGCACGCGCCCGGATGCTGGACGACATGGGCGTCGTGGCCCGGGTCGCGCCCGAGCAGAAACTCCAGGTCGTCGAGGCGCTTCGGGATGCCGGCCGGGTGGTCGGCATGGTCGGCGACGGAGCCAACGACGCGGCGGCCATCCGCGCCGCCGACATCGGCGTCGGCATCAGCGCCCGCGGCTCGGCCGCCGCCCGCAACGCGGCCGACCTCGTCCTCACCGACGGCGACCTGACGGTCCTGGTCGACGCGGTCGCCGAGGGCCGGGCCCTGTGGCACAGCGTCGCCGACGCCATCGCCATCCTGATCGGCGGCAACGCGGGCGAGGTGGGCTTCGGTCTCCTCGGCACCCTCCTGTCGGGCGCGGCGCCCCTGTCCACCCGCCAGATGCTGCTGGTGAACCTGTTCACGGACCTGTTCCCGGCGATGGCGGTGGCGGTGACGCCGAAGGAGACGGAGGAGTCGGAGGAGTCGGAGGAGTCGGAGGAGACGGAGGAGCCCGACCGGCCCGACCACGGCGGTGACTCGGGCACGGACGGCGGTGAGCCCGGTCAGGGCACCCGCGTCGCCCCCACAGGCACCGAACCCCTCGGCACCTCACTCCTCGGCGCGCCACTGATCCGCAAGATCCGGCACCGTGCCCTGACCACCACGCTGGGCGCAACGTCCGCCTGGCTCTTCGGCCGCTTCACCCCGGGCACCGCCCGTCGCTCGACCACGATGGCCCTGTGCGCGGTGGTCGGCACGCAGCTGGCCCAGACGCTGGCCGACCGTCGAGGAAGCCCGCTGGTCCGCGTCACCGCCCTCGGTTCCGGGGCCGTTCTCTTCGT
Source organism: Streptomyces sp. NPDC051738 (assembly GCF_044453205.1). Classification (NCBI taxonomy): domain Bacteria; kingdom Bacillati; phylum Actinomycetota; class Actinomycetes; order Kitasatosporales; family Streptomycetaceae; genus Streptomyces; species Streptomyces sp. NPDC051738. The sequence goes on from NZ_JBITCM010000005.1 coordinate 354,194, forward strand.
ACTGGTCGAGACGCCGGGCGTCAGCCACCTCTTCGGCTGCACGCCGCTCGGTCCGATCGCCTGGGCGGGCGTCGCCGCGTCGATCGCGCTCGCGGTGTCCGGCCAGCGGGCCGTGCCGTATCTGGAGCGGATGGTGACCCGGCACCTGCCGACTCACCTCCGGTGATGCTCAGACGGACCGGTGGTACTGGTCCGGCACGTGCACGTCACCGCCCAGCTCCCGCGCCGCGTGCCGTGCCCACGACGGGCTGCGCAGCAGCTCGCGGCCGAGCAGGACGGCGTCCGCCTCGCCGTTGGCGATGATCTTCTCGGCCTGTTCGACGTCGGTGATCAGCCCCACCGCGGCGACCGGCAGCGAGGTCTCCGCCTTCACCCGCGCCGCGAACGGCACCTGGTAGCCCGGGCCGACGGGGATGCGGGCGCGCGCGGCGTTGCCGCCGGTGGAGACGTCGAGCAGGTCGATGCCATGGGCCTGGAGGTCGGCGGCGAAGCGGACCGTGTCGTCGGCGGTCCAGCCGTTCTCCTCCAGCCAGTCCGTCGCCGAGATACGGAAGAACAGCGGCTTGTCGTCCGGCCACACCTCCCGTACGGCGTCCACGACCTGGAGGGCGAAGCGGGTGCGGTTCTCGTACGAGCCGCCGTACTCGTCGGTGCGGTGGTTGGAGTACGGGGAGAGGAACTCGTTGATCAGATAGCCGTGGGCGCCATGGACCTCGGCGACCTCGAAGCCGGCGGCGAGGGCGCGCCGGGCGGCGTCCGCGAACTGACCAACGATCTCCTGGAGCTCGGCGACGGTCAGCTCGGTCGGCACCGGGTGCCCGTCGGCGAACGCGACCGGACTCGGCGCCACCGGCTGCCAGCCGTGCGCGTCCGACCCCACCGGCGCACCGCCCTTCCAGGGCTGGTCGGTCGACGCCTTGCGGCCGGCGTGGGCGAGCTGGATGCCCGCGACCGTGCCCTGCGACGCCAGGAACCGTGTGATCCGGCGGAACGCCTCGACCTGCGTGTCGTTCCAGATGCCCAGGTCGTACGGGGAGATCCGGCCCTCGGGGCTGACACCGGTGGCCTCGACGATGATCAGCCCCGTGCCGCCGGCCGCGCGGGCGGCGTAGTGCGCGAAGTGCCAGTCGTTGGGGACGCCCATGTCGGGGCCCTCCGGTGCGGCCGAGTACTGGCACATCGGGGGCATCCACACGCGGTTCGGGATCGTCACATCGCGCAGGGTGTAGGGCTCGAAGAGCGCACTCACGGCGGACTCCATTCGTCACGGGGATCAGCGATCGACTCGTACGATAGGCATCGTAGTACGGGAAGTGTCAAACTACGAGAGTTCTCGTACAATGAGGGAACCCGACGAAGTGGAGCCGCCGTGACCAGCCCCGCTGTCAGCAGCCGAGACCTCCCGCACCCGACCCGCGAGGAGATCCGTCTGGAAGGCGTGCTGCACGCGCTGTCCGACCCGCTGCGGCTGCAGATCGTGCGAGAGCTCGCCGCCGTCGGCGACGAGCTCTCCTGTTCGCACTTCGACCTGCCGGTGACCAAGTCCACCACCACGCACCATTTCCGGGTGCTGCGCGAGAGCGGTGTGATCCAGCAGGTCTACCGGGGCACGGCCAAGATGAACGGCCTGCGCAAGGACGACCTAGACGGCCTCTTCCCGGGCCTTCTCGACGCCCTTCTCGACGCCGTCGCCCGGCAGGCCGTCCGGCTCGGCGGCGCCTGAATCCGCTTCCGCGGCGCCTGAACCGCCCTTCGAGGGCAGGTGGTTGAAGAGCAGGTTCAGCACGATCGCCGTCAGGCAGCCCGCGCTGATGCCGCTGTTCATCACTGTCTGGAACCAGTCGGGGAACTTCTCGTAGACCGTAGGCACGCCGACCGGCAACATGCCCACGGCCACCGAAACGGCCACCACCGTCAGGTTGTTGTTGCCCTTGAAGTCCACCTGGGTCAGGGTTCGCAGCCCGCTCGCGGCGACCGTCCCGAACATCACCAGCCCCGCACCGCCCAGCACGGGAGCCGGTATGGCCGCCACCACCGCGCCCAGCTTGGGCAGCAGGCCGAGCAGCACGAGGATGCCGCCCGCGGCGGCCACCACCCAGCGGCTGCGCACCCGGGTCATGCCGACGAGACCCACGTTCTGGGCGTACGCCGTGTACGGGAAGGTGTTGAACACGCCGCCCAGCACCGTCGAAAGACCGTCGGCGCGCAGACCGTCCGCGAGGGAGCGCGGCTCGACCTTGCGGTCGGTCATCTCGCCGACCGCGATCAGGTCACCGGTCGTCTCGGTCATCGTCACCAGCGCCACCACCAGCATCGACGCGATCGCCGAGAACTCGAAGGTGGGCGCCCCGAAGTGGAACGGCGTACTGATCCCGACCCAGTCGGCGTCCCCCACTCCGCCGAAGTCCGTGAACCCGAACGGAACAGCGACGGCCAACCCGACCACGATGCCGATCAGTACGGCGATCCGGCTGAGGAACGCCGGAGCGAAGCGCTGCACGCCGAGCACCACCGCGAGGACGAAGGCGGCCAGGGCGAGGTTCTTCGGCTCCCCGAAGTCGGCCGAACCGGCGCCGCCCGCCGCCCAGTTGCCCGCGACCGGCAGCAGTGAGAGACCGATGATCAGGATCACGGTGCCCGTGACGAGGGGAGGGAAGTAGCGGAGCAGCTTCCCGAAGACCGGGGCCAGCAGCATGATCGCGAGGCCGGCGACGATCACCGAGCCGTAGATCGCGGGGAGGCCGCCGCCGGTCGTGCCGATCAGCACCATCGGGGAGACGGCGGCGAACGTGCAGCCCTGCATGATGGGCAGCCGGACGCCGAAGCGCCAGAAGCCGATGCACTGGATCAGGGTCGCGATGCCGCACACCAGCAGGTCGGCGGTGATCAGGTAGGCCAGGTCGGCGGGCGGGAGCTTCATGGCTCCGCCGACTATGAGGGGGACGGCCACGGCGCCGGCGTACATCGCTAGGACGTGTTGGAGGCCGAAGGCGGCCAGCTGGCGCTTGGGTGGGATCTCGTCGACGGGGTGTGCGGGTGTGCTCTCTGTCATGGGCGAGACCGTAGGCTCCTTGAACAGATTGTTGATTTCGGGGGTGTTGCCGGTTCGTTGCTCGGTGCGGGTTGAGTGTGGTTGCTCGCGCAGTTCCCCGCGCCCCTTAAGGGGCGCTGCTGTGCGCGGCGTCCAGTAGTGACCCCCAATCAGGGAGCTTCACCACAGCCCTGCCCAGCGACGCGCCCAGCTCCGCCTCCGCCCGTTCGATCGCGCACCAACCCGGCCACTCCACCGGCTCGACCCCCTCGGTGCGCAGCGCCGTCAGCGGATCCTCGGGCACTTCTCTGCGTACGAGCGCGGCGGCGTCCTCCAGCAGGGACGTCACCGTCTCCTTCGCGCACGGGCGGTTGGTGCCGATGACGCCTGTGGGGCCCCGTTTGATCCAGCCGGCCACGTACTCGCCCGGCGCCACGAGGCCCTCGCGCAGGACGCGGCCGGCGAGATGCGGCACCGTGCCGGTCGTCGGGTCGAACGGGAGGCCTTCCAGTGGCACTCCGCGGTAGCCGACCGAGCGCAGCACCAGCTGGGCCTCGACGTCCTCGTAGTGGCCCGTGCCCGTCACGCCGCCCCGCCCGTCGGGTGCCGTCCGCTCGAAGCGCACCGCGGCCACGTGTCCCGCCTCGGCGAGGAGCTCGACGGGGCGCAGGAAGAAGCGCAGCCGGATGCGGTGGCCGGCGTCCTGGGTCGGGGACTCGGCCCAGGTGCGGAGCGCCTCGATGTTGCGGCGCTGGGGAGCGGGCAAGCTGGAGGGGTCGGCGTAGGCCGGGTCCAGTGCCAGTTCGGTCCGGTCCACGGTGACCGCCGTGTCCGGCAGGGTGCCCAGCTCCCGGAGTTCCTTGGTGGTGAAGCGGGCCTGTGAGGGGCCGCGGCGGCCCACCATGCTGATGTCGGTCACCCGGCTCGCGGCGAGGGCGGTGAGCGCCCCCTGCGGCATGTCGGTGGGGCTCAGCTCCGCCGTGCCCCGTGCCAGGATCCGCGTGACGTCCACCGCGACGTTCCCGACGCCGATGACCACCGCCGACCGTGCCCCGTGCACGAAGCCGTCGTCCACGGCGTCCGGGTGGGCGCTGTACCAGGACACGAACTCGGTCGCCGACCAGCTGCCCGGCAGGTCCTCGCCGGGAATCCCGAGGTGGCGGTCGGTGGCGGCGCCCACGCAGTACACGACCGCGTGGTACAGCTCCCGCAGCCGGTCGGTCGGCACCGCGCCCGGGCCGATCTGGACGCCGCCCAGGAAACGCACCCGCTCGTGCTCCAGCACCGTCCGCAGGTTGTTCTGGAGGGATTTGATCTTCTCGTGGTCCGGCGCCACCCCGTAGCGCACCAGGCCGTACGGGCACGGCAGCCGGTCCAGGACGTCGACCACCACATCGGGGTCCTGCTGGACGAGGCTCTGGGCGGTGTAGCACCCGCTCGGCCCGGAGCCGACGACGGCGACATGCAGCACGGCGGAACTCCTTGGACGAGGGTGGTCGGGGGCGTCGGGGGTCTTCAGGAGTCGCTCTCGAGTCCAGCATCGCACCGTGGCCGCTCCGCTGACAGGGTGCTGTGCGCCGCAAGCGAGGCGTGTTCGTTCAGTATGGAATGTGATCATGCGGTTACGTTGCGTGTGTGCTGGAAGCATCCTTTCTTAATCTTTCCGATCGTTGTGCTTCGGACGGCCTCGTGTCCGTGTGGCCCGCGTGGGAAGTGCGGGACGGTGTCGGCGCCACGGCGTGGCTGGGCGTCCGACTGGAGTTCGGCGACGGCGCCCGGGTCGACGCGGTCGCCGTGGTGTCCGACGGGGGCGTCTCCATCGAGGACGTACGCGCCCGTCCGGCGCTCTCCCTGGAGGACCTGGCGGCGCTCGCCGACTGGATCGAGGATCCGCTCTCCAAGGCGTGCGGGGTCGTGGCCGCACCGGACGGCGAGGGCGCCGGGTCCAGCCGGGCCCGGCCGGCCTGGCCGCTGGGCGTCGAGGGGCAGTGGCTCGTCGCGCAGGAGTACCGCGCGGCCCAGGAGCTGGGCGCCGACCCCGTCCTCGCGGTGATGCGTGCGACGGGGCACAGTCGCCGGAGGTCGCTCAGGCTCATCGGGCAGGCGCGCGACGCGGGCTTCCTGACGCCGCGCCGCGCCCGCCGCTGAGCCCGCCCCCGGGGACCGTGGCCTCGGAGGCGGATCGGATCTGACGGTCCGTCAGCGCAGGTCCCGCATCCGGTTGATCTCGCTCGTCTGCTGAGCGACCACCTCGTCGGCCATCTCCTCGATCGCGATGTTGTTGCCCTGTCCCTTCACGTCCGTGGCCATGGTGAGCGCCCCGTCGTGATGGGTGATCATCAACGTGAGGAAGAGCTGGTCGAACGCCTTCCCGCGTGCGGCGCGCAGCTTCTTCAACTGCGCCTCGGTCGCCATGCCGGGCATCGCGGCGTGCTGCTCGTGACCGTCGCCCTCCTCGGCCTTCTCGGACTTGCCGTGCTTCTTCAACCAGCCCTTCATCGCGCTGATCTCCGGGCCCTGCGCGGCGGCGATCCGCTCGGCCAGGGCCTTGACCTTCGTCGACTCACCGCGGTCCGGGACCAGTTCGGTCAGCTCCAGGGCCTGGGTGTGGTGCTCGATCATCATGCGCGCGTACGAGACGTCCGCGGAGTTGGGGGAGTCGTCCTCGGCGCGCTGCCGTGCGGCCTCCTCGGCGGACAGCTTCCGGTTCTCCTCGCCGGGCTTGCCGGGCACGATCACCGAAGGCCCGCTCTCCTCGGCCGCCTCGGGTTCGGAGTCGCAGCCGCTCAGCGTGAGCACGGCCAGGGCGGCCAACATCGCGGCGAGGACGGGTGTCCGGCGAAAGGGCGTCTTCGTTACATGTTCATTGCCCCCTATTGATATGTGCATGGTGAAGACGATACTCGGGCGTGCATCAACCGTTCCAGTGGGACGGACAAGGGAGGAAAAACAGTGATCCTGTTCAGTGATTCCCGAACGCGGCGCAGACGTCTGGGCGTTGCCGCTGCCGCCGCCGGACTCCTCGCCGCGCTGCTCACCGCGCAGCCGGCTGTCGCGACCCCCGATCCGGGGGACGGCCCCGTGGCGGAGAAGGAGGTCTCGGAGAGCACCCGGGCCGAGGTGCGGGAGGCACTCGCCGATGGCGAGATACCCGGCCAGGACGAGATCGTCCACTCCGCCAACATCAAGCACCTGGCAAACATCCCCAAGGACGTGCTCCCGGGCACCAATTCGGACCTCGCCTTCCAGGGCAGGTACGCCTTCGCCGGCAACTACGACGGCTTCCGCATCTTCGACATCAGCAACCCGAGGGCCCCGAGGACGGTCGCCCAGGTCCTCTGCCCCGGCTCGCAGAACGATGTCTCCGTCTCCGGCAACCTGCTGTTCCTGTCCACCGACTCCTCGCGCAGCGACAGCAGTTGCAACAGCACCACGCAGCCGGCGACCGAGAAGTCCTCGTGGGAGGGCATGAAGGTCTTCGACATCAGCGACAAGGCCAACCCGAAGTACGTCGCCGCGGTCGAGACCGCCTGTGGCTCGCACACCCACACGCTGGTGCCCGAGCGCAGGAACGTCTACGTCTACGTCTCCTCTTACTCGCCCAACGCCACGTACCCCGACTGCCAGCCGCCGCACGACGGCCTCTCCGTCATCAAGGTGCCGCGCAGCCATCCCGAGAAGGCGGCGGTCGTGGGCTTCCCGGTGCTCTTCCCCGGCGAAGGCCCCGACGGCGGCGGCAACCCGGGCTCGCCCACCAACCCGGGTGTGTCCAAGACCACCGGCTGCCACGACATCACCGTCCTGCCCGAGAAGGACCTCGCCGCCGGAGCGTGCATGGGTGACGGCATCCTGTTCAACATCGAGGATCCCGAGCACCCGAAGGTCATCGACCAGGTCCAGGACAACGTCAACTTCGCGTTCTGGCACTCGGCGACCTTCAACCAGAAGGCGAACAAGGTCGTCTTCACCGACGAGCTGGGCGGCGGCGGCGCGGCCACCTGCAACGCGGAGATCGGCCCGGACCGCGGCGCGGACGGCATCTACGACATCGTCGGCAAGGGCGACAAACGCAAGCTCGTCTTCCGCAGCTACTTCAAGATCCCCCGGCACCAGGCCGACACCGAGAACTGCGTGGCCCACAACGGCTCGCTGATCCCTGTCAAGGGCAAGGACATCATGGTCCAGGCCTGGTACCAGGGCGGCGTCTCCGTCTGGGACTTCACCGACTCGGCCCGCCCGCAGGAGATCGCGTACTTCGATCGGGGCCCGATCAGCACCGACACGCTCAGGTCGGGCGGTTCGTGGTCGGCGTACTACTACAACGGCTACATCTACTCGAACGAGATGGCCCGGGGCTTCGACGTCCTGAAGATCGACGACCGGCGCACGGACCCGGCCCGCTGGGTCAAGCTGCGCGAACTCAACGTCCAGACGCAGCCGGACTACTTCGACTGACCGTCCGGGCAGCCGGGCGCCGACCCGGTCGCGAAGAACCGTGACAGATCCGTGTCGCACGTCCCGCCGGAGCCAGCCCCCGGGTCCGGCGGGACACCCATCTCCCACTCCAGCCGGTAGCGCTTGAACAACTCGGCCCGCAGCACCGGCACAGGCATCGGCACACCGGGCACCAGCGCCGCGTAGACGGCACCCATGAGCAGGGCGCGCAGCATCGGGTAGTCCGTGTCGACGTCCAGCGAGCCGTGCCGTACGCAGACGTCCCGCAGCAGCTCGGTCAGGCGCCGCTGCTCCGGGCACTGGACGAAGCCCTCGTCCTGCAGGATCCCCGCCATGTGCTGGCGCATCAGCACCGGCCGGTCCCGGGCCAGGCCCAGGACCGCGTCGATGGCCCGGGCCATGCGCTCCCGGCCGTCCTCGCTACGTGGCTCGCGCTCCAGCGCCTCCTGAAGCGTGCGGTGCATCAGCCGGTGCACGGCGGACTGGACCAGCTGGCGTTTGCCGGGGAAGTAGTACGACACCAGACCGCGCGCCGAGCCCGCCCGGTCCGCGATGTCGCCCAGCGTGGTGGCGTCGTAGCCCCGCTCGCCGACCAGCTCGACGGCCGCCTGCAGAAGCCGCTCCCGGGATCGCCTGCGCAGCTCTTCATTGACCGAGGCGCTGCGCGGGGACATGCTGTAACTCCTGCGTTGACTGGCTGCCAGCCAACTATACTCAGCGCTTCCGGCCGGGCCACGATCCGGCCTGGTCGAGGGTGCCGTCGCCCTGGGCGACGCGGGGGATCGTCCAGGGCGACGGCGTTCGCCCTGAACGACGGGGCCGGAGACTACTTGCCCGGCACGGGGCCGGAACCGTTCGCCCGCGGGGCGGCGTGGTCGGCGGTGGCGCCCACGAGATCCAGCACCGGCCGCAGGCCGTCCGGTCGCTGTGCCGCCGGGAGATGGTCCACGAAGTGCACCGCGCAGCCCAGGGCCGCGGCGCCGCCGTCCGCCCGCCGGTTGTCGCCGACCATGACGACGTCCCGGGGATCGGCGTCGAGTTCCGCGCAGGCGACCGTGAACAGCCGGGGGTCCGGCTTCTGGATGCCGTGCTCGAAGGACAGCACGTAGGCGTCCACGTACGGATCGAGACCGTGCTCCCGGAACACCGGCCGCAGGTCCCAGCCGATGTTGCTGACGACCCCGACAGCGATGCCCCGCTCACACAGCATCCGCAGCACCTCGGCCGCATCCGGGTACGGCATCCACGCGGCCGGCGCCATGTGGCGGTCGTAGAGGATGTCGTGCAGCCGGTCGTCGGGGAGCTGGACGTGCCGGGAGAGCCCGGTGTAGGCGGCCCGGTGCAGCTCGGCGCTCTTGTCCCGCACTCCCCACACACTCGCGACGTCCTCGGGCAGCCATGAGGGATCGACCCCGCCCGGCAACGCCCCCATCGCCTCCAGCGCCTGCGCGGCCTCGCCCAGTTCCGCCTCGTCGAGCTCCATCGGCACCTCGGCGAGCGCTCCGCGCAGCCATGACTCGGTGGACTCGACACGGAAGAGGGTTCCGGAGAAATCGAACAGGACTGCGGTCATGGGGCGGATCCTACGGGGCCGCGTTCCCTCGCGCGGGAAGATCGCCGTTACGGGGACACACAGATGACCTGGCGGTAGCGGCGCTCAGGCCCGCTCACCCCCGCCACCGGGTGTGCACCTGCACCGCCAGCACCACCACCAGCGCGCCCAGCAGCCAGCCGCCGACCACGTCCGTGGCCCAGTGGACACCCAGCCACACCCGGGTCAGACCGACGCCGGCCACCGAGAACGCGGCCAGGGCGACGGCAGTACGCCACAGGGCGCGTTCGGGGCCGTAGCGGTGCAGGAGCCACAGCAGGAGGCCGCACACCACCGTGGCCGTCATGGCGTGGCCGGAGGGGTACGCGGCGTAGTGCGCGGAGTCGACGGGGTCGGGCCAGACGGGGCGGGGGCGGTCGAGCAGGGCCTTCAGGGACTGCTGGACCACCGTGGTCAGCGCGCACGTGGCCACCAGCCATACGGCCGTCCAGCGGGCCGCTCTGCGCCACACCAGCCAGATCGCCACCGCAGCGGCCAGGATGCGCATCGTCCAGGGATCCCAGACCCAGTCCGTCAGGATGCGGAACGCGTGCGTGACGCCCTGCTCGTCGACCGCCCAGCGGTGTGTGGTCTCGGCGATGTCCCCGTCGAGGGTCATCAGCGGGTACCAGCGCACCGCGACCAGGGCGAGCAGCAGCGCCGAGCAGACGGCCAGGGCACCGGCCCAGCGGGCGATGCCGCGCTCGGCCGGTGGGCGGGGCGGGGATTCGACGGACTGGGTGTGCATAGAGAGATCCTCGCCGACTGATGGGGCGAGAGGCCAATGCCGGGGTCGGGTTTGCGACGCCCGCCACACGAGAACCCGGCTGTTCCGGGGAGAAACACCTCGGAGAAGGGCCACCGGGGGCGGGGATCCGGGTACCCGGCAGCAGTCCCGTCTACCCCAGTGCCCGCAGCCCCCGGTCCGAACGCCACCAGCACCGGCACCACCGGCACCAGCGCGGCCGCCGCCGTCAGCCGGAGTCGACGGCCCGCCGTGAGCCGGGCCGGGGGAGTCAGCAGGCGGTTCACCCGCTGCGGCACCTGCGCCTGTGCGGTCGGACTGGGGCCGAACACGCCCCGGTCCTCGTTGAGTTCGACCAGGGCGAGGGCGGTCGTCAGCCGGCCGAAGCGGCGGGATGCCATGTCGTCGGCGGCGAGTTCGACCAGGCGGTGCATCTCGTCGCGGAACGCCGCGAACACCGGCACCTGCGGAAACCCGCCCGCCAACGCCGCCGAGCAGTGCAGCAGCCAGTCGTGCGGGGCCTGTGCGTGGCCCTGCTCATGGGCGAGCAGGGAGTTCAACTGCCGCCCCTTCAGGCGGCGCAGCGCGGCGGTCGTGATGCCGAGCCGGGGCGCCGCGCCGGGCAGCCACCAGGCGTCCGGCCGCTCGCCCTCCAGGATCACCAGCCGGTCGTTCCGGGGCTCCTCGCCGGGCAACACCGGGACGCGCACGAGCAGTTCGGCCCGTCGCCGCTGACGCCGGGCACGCGCGCGTACGACCTCCCGCACCAGCATCGCCACGGTCCACAGGCCCCCGCACGCGAGCGCCACCGCGGTCGTCGCCGCCCACGGACCGCCCACACCGAGCGCGTACGCCTCCACGGCGGCACGCGGCGCCGGGGCGAACACATGGCCGCGCACGGCCTGCCACGCGGCCGCCGCGCTGAGCGTCATCGACAGCGCACAGCACAGGAGAACGGCCGCCACCACGTTCCCCCAGAGGGGGTACCCCCAGCCACACCCACAGGGCGACCACGGGTTCACGGTCCGGCCAGTCGGCCCGCGCGAGCAGCCGAGGGGCGACAACGGCGGTCAGGGCGCCGAGCAGCAACAGTGCCGCGGGGACCATCATGGGCAGCACCCCTATTGCTTCACAGCGTCAGCAGCATCGTCACCATCGCGATCCCCATCGACAGCCGGCAGGCCCGCGCCAGCTCCGGCCGGTCACCCCAGCCGACGGCCCCGACACCCCCGACGCCTCCACCTCCAGCGGCGACGGGCACCAGCCGGACGCCGGACAGCAGCACGTACCCCGTGAAGTACAGGAGCAGGACGCCCGTCACGAGCGGGATCCCGGAACCGCCGTGCCCTCCCTCGCGCCCGGGCGAGGCGGCCATCGCGACCGCCATGTAGACCATGGCCGACGCTCCCACCAGGTGGTGCAGATGGTGGGCGCCCGCCCGCGCCGACCACAGCGCGTGCAGGGCGGCCACGCCGAACACGGCCGCGTAGCCGGGCCAGGCCCACGACGGCGGCGTGAACACCGCGCCGGGCACCGCCATCGCCGCCATGCCGAAGCCCATCAGCGCCTCACCGCCCGCGGCCCGGCGCTGCTCCTCGACGTGGCTGCGCATCCGCAGCAGACAGTAGGCCCCGGTCGCCGCACACAGTGCGACCAGCAGCCAGCCGTGCGAAGCCGGTCCGTGCACGCGCACCCTCCCCGCTCGACGGTCTCGGACAGTCCGTCGATGCCCCGGCCGTGCGGCGCGCACGCGAGCGCAAGGGTGTACACGGGGAGCGTTCGGCGGAGCGCGGCAGGCCATCGCGCCGCCGCCCCCGCCATCCAGCGGTATGTTTTACGAGTAAAACACTTGCTAAGCTGATGGGTATGAGCAGTCGTATCCCGCTCGCCGGCGTGCTGCGCCTCGGCCGGCCCTCCGACATCTGGTTCAAGCCCGCCCTGAGTGTGGTCGTCGCCGTCGCCCCGCCCAATCTCGCCCTGCTGGTGCTGGACCGCCTCGACCTGGCCATGTACGAGATGGGCGGGTCCCTGTGCGCGCTCTACGCCCACAACCGGCCCTACGCCGCCCGGGCCCGCGCCCTGGCCTGGGTGGTGCTCGGCATGCTCGGCGGTCTGGCCGCCGCCCTGCTCGCGGCATCGCTCACCACCAGCGCTGTCGTGCTGGTCACGGTGGGCGCGCTGCTGGCCGCCGTGCAGAAAGTGCTGTGCGACGCGACCCGGATCGGTCCGCCCGGCAATGTGGTCCTCACCTTCGTCAGCTCCGCCGCCCTGTTCGCCCCGCAGTCCCTCGCCCAGGTCCCCGGCCATGTCGCGCTGGCCGCCGCGTCCGGTGCCTGGGCCTGGCTCGTCGGCATGGCGCCGGGAGTGTTGCGTCCGCACGGACCGGAACGCCGGGCCGTGGCGGGTGCCCTGAACGCGGTCGCCGGGTACGTCGAGACGGGCGGTGCCGCCCGCCCCCACGCCGCCACCCCCGCCGTCCACGCCGCCCGGCAAGCCCTGCTCTCCGCAGGCCGCCCTGCCGAGACCCGCCGCGCCCTCGAACGCCTCCTCGTCCGTGCCGAGGTCGCCCTCGCGGCGCCGGCCGACGCCGACCCCGGGCTGCTGCGCACCTGGGCCCGGCAGGTGCGCGGCAACCGCCCGGTGCCGGAGGCCGAGGACCTGGCAGGCCTCCGAACCGGACCGGCCTCGCCCCCCCGGCCCGCTCTGGCGCCGCCTGCGCCCCCTGGCCCCGCTCGCCGTACGCGTGGCTCTCGGCTGTGCCCTCGCGGGCTATGTCTCCCTCGCCCTGGGGGTCGGCCGCCCCTACTGGGCCCTGGTCACCGCGGCATCCCTGTACCAGGCCAACCTCACGCTCACCTGGGGCCGTGGTGTCCAGCGCGTCGTGGGCAACCTGCTCGGCGTCCTCCTCTTCGCCGCGGTGGTCCCGGTGGCCCACACCGGCGAGGTCGCCCTGGTGCTGTGCTGCCTCGCCCTCAACTTCGGTGCGGAGGCGCTGATCGGCCGCAACTACTGGCTCGGCAGTGTCTGCGTGACCCCGATGGCACTGCTGGTCACGGAGTTCGCCGGGTTCCAGGAGCCCGGCCGGCTGATCACCGAGCGGATCGTGGACACCCTGGTCGGCACGCTGGTCGGCCTCGTCGCCGCCGTGGCCGTACCTGACCGGCGCCGGCAGCGGGTCGTGCGCGGCGAGTGGAGCGCACCCCGTACCCTCGCGGCTAGGCCCTGTCGTTTGGATCAGCTCGGCTGTGAGGATCGTCTCTTGGACGCCGGGATGATCCAAACGACAGGGCCTAGGCCCGACACCGGGGTGATCCAAACGGCAGGGCCTACGGGGCGGAGCCAAGGGCCGCACCCGGATCAGCGCACGGGCAGCGAATCGACGGAGGGCGTACGGCCATGACGGCGACCAACGGCGGGCCGACCGGGACGAGACAGGACACGGTGGCCGCCGTGGTCAGGCAGTGGCAGAGCGTCCACCCCGACCTCGACACCGCCCCCATGGAGATCATCGGCCGCATCAACCGCTGCGCCGCCCTCCTCCAGCAGGCCGAGGACGCCCCCCTGCGCCGTGCGGGTCTCAGCCGCCCCGAGTTCGACCTGCTCGGCGCGCTGCGCCGCACCGGCCACGAGCTGACGCCCAGCGAGCTCGCCCGGGAGACGTTCTCCTCGGGCGCCGCCGTCACCAAGCGCCTCAAGCTGCTGGCCGAACGAGGCCTGGTGGAGCGCCGCGGTGACAGCCGGGACCGCCGCGTCGCCCACCTCAGGCTCACGGACGCGGGCCGGGAACTCGTCGACGGCACCCTGCCCGAGCAGCTCGCGTACGAGACGGCCGTACTGTCCGGAATGGGCCCGCAGGGGCAGCACGAACTGGCCTCCCTGCTCGGCGAGCTGCTGAGCCAGCTGGAGGGACGGCTGGGCGCGCTGCGCGTCTGAGCCCCCGAGCTGCGGGTTTTCGGAAGTTTCGAAGCGGGATCCCTGTTGACGCGGCATACGCGATCTTCCTAAGTTCGACCGGGTCGGTTCGGATCACCGACGTACGTACGGCATGTCGAACCATGGGAGGGACGCCGTGGCAGCCGAAGCCCCTGGCCCGCAGACGCTCACCGTCGACCTGGGCACCGAGACGGGCCCCTTCCACGGTGGCGCGAGCGGCACGCTCTACGGCCTGTACGGTGACGGCGTACCCAGCCGTGCTGTCGTCGAGGGCATGTACGTCCGCACGGTCGCGACCAAGGCCCAGGACGGCATCCAGCACCCCGGCGCCGACGCCCTGGAGATCCTGCCGTCCTTCGTCGCGGCGGGCGGCAAGGACGTCTACGTCTACCTGCCCGACTTCTACCGCGGCTTCCCCTACGAGTGGCCCGGCGCCACGGGCGAGGAGCGGTTCGCCGGATTCAAGGAGGTCGTCCGCCGCCAGGTCGAACACGCCCTCACGCTGGGCGAGTTGGCCCAGCACATCGTGTACGTCCCGTTCAACGAACCCGAGGGCAACATGTTCGGCGAGGGGGAGTGGAGCCACGACCGCGTCTCCTGGCACACCGACCCGGGCCCCTACTTCGCGGCCTGGCAGGAGACCTACCACCTCATCAAGGGCCTCCACCCCGAGGCGCGCATCGCCGGACCCAACACCTGCATTCTCTATCCCGAGGTCCGCGGCTTCTTGGAGTTCGCCAAGGAGCACGGCGTCCTCCCCGACGTGATCACCTGGCACGAGCTGTCCTCGCCCGCCGAGGTGCGCACGAACGTCGCCAAGTACCGTGCGTGGGAACGGGAGTTGGGCATCGGCCCGCTGCCCGTGAACCTCAATGAGTACGCCCACAACTATCACCTGTCCGTGCCGGGCCAGATGGTGCAGTGGATCTCCGCCATCGAGGAGTCCAAGGTCGACGCCGACATGGCGTACTGGAACATCGCCGGCAATCTCAACGACTCGGTGGTCGAGGCCAACAAGGGCAACGGTCAGTGGTGGCTGTTCAACGCCTACGGCCGGATGACGGGCAACACGGTGGAGGTCACCGCTCCGCAGCCGAACGCGCAGTACACCCTGCAAGGCGTCGCCACCCTGGATGCCGCGAAACGGCAGTCCCGGCTGCTGTTCGGCGGATCGGGTGGTGTCGCGGACATCGTCTTCGCGAACGTCGACCCGGAGGTCTTCGGCGCGACGGTGCATGTGCGGCTCGACGAGATCCGCTGGACGGGGCAAGTCGGCGCCAGTGAACCGCCGTTGCGGCTGCGCGACGACGAACTGCCCGTCGTGGACGGCACGGTGACCCTGCCCGTCACCGGCCTGGACGAGATGTCCGCGTACCAGGTGATCCTGTCGCCCGGCGGCCACGGCGCCGACTGCCTGCCGCCCGCGGTGCGTTGGCGGCGGACGTACGAGGCCGAGGACGCGACGTACACCGGCACCGGCTACTCCAGGAACGGTCCCGAAGGCTCCCCGTCCGCCGTCGACAGGTTCGCCACCTCCGGCGGCCACCACGTGGGCGGCCTGCGCACCGGCTCCGACGGCGTGCTCGCCTTCGACGTGGAGGTCCCGCAGGACGGGACGTACGAGATCAGCGTGTACGCCAACTCCCACAACGAGGCCGACCTGGTGCGCGACCAGGGTCCCACCAACGTCTTCCTGCGCATCGACGGCGAGCGACCGCGCGAACTGCTGCTGCCGCTCGGCTACAAGTGGGCGGTGTGGGGCCACACCGACACCGAGGCCGAACTCACCGCGGGCACGCACCGGATCACCCTGGCCGCGCAGGACCCGGACCTCGGCGCCACCAAGGGCGACGCGGTCGTCGACAAGCTGGACCTCACCCTGCGCGACACCGAGGGCCCCACGCTCTACGACGCCGAGTACGCGGACCTGCGCGACGGCGCCCGCGTCAGCCACGCCCACCGCGGCGCTTCGGGCCCCGGCGTCGCCGTACTGCCCCGGGGCGGCACCGCGACCTTCTGGGTGCACGCGGCCGACGACGGCGAGGCTACGGTCACCGTGGACCGGCTCGGGCCCGGCGAGGGCGTGGTGACGGTCAACGGCGAGGCGGCCGGACGCGTCGAGGACGGCCCACTGCCGCTCTTCCTGGCCGGCGGCATCAACAAGATCACGGTCACCGGCGTCTCGGACCTGCTGATCGTGGACCGGCTGCGGGTCGGCCCGTCCCGTGGGCTGCTGCCCGGCACGGCGTACGCCGCCGAGGACGGCACCCTCACCGGCACCGCGAAGGTGACCGGGTTCGCGTACGCCACGGGCGGCAAGGCCGTCGACGGCATAGGCGCAGGCCCCGGGAACGCCCTCACCCTGACGGTCACGGCCGAGCACGCCGGACGCCACGCCCTGACGATCCGCTACTCCAACGGCGAGCAGGCCCCGGCCACCCACTACAACCCGGACCCGATCTGCCGCCACGCCGACATCACGGTCAACGGGGGCGAGTCGCACCGGGTCCTGTTCCCCACCACCTTCCACTTCAACGCCTTCCGGACCCTCACCGTCCCCGTCACCCTCGACCGGGGCGAAAACACCCTCACCTTCACCGCCGACGAACTCCCCAACTTCGACGGGGAGTCCAGGAACGCGCACGGTCAACGCTCCGCGTACGCGCCGGTGATCGACCGCGTGACGGTGACGCCGCTGACCGCACGACGGTAGGCCGGTCTCAGCGCTCGTAGGCCGCGTCGTACACGCCGAACATCGCCCCCTGCTGGTCCCTCAGCACGGCGATGCGCGGTCCGTCGGGGACGGAGGTGGGCTCCATGAGGACCGTGCCGCCGGCCTGCGTCGCCTCCGCCGCCGTGGTGTCCACGTCGGCCGCGGCGAAGTACGGCAGCCAGTGCGCCGGGACCTCGTGCGGGAACTTGTCGTCCATCGTCACCATGCCACCGAAGTCGGCGCCGTCCAGGCCCCACTGGGTGTAGCGCTCCGAGGCGTTGACGCTCCAGCCGAACACCGTCGTGTAGAAGGCCTTCGCCTCCTCGGGCGCACGGGTCAGCAGCTCCACCCAGCCCAGCGAACCAGGTGCGTTGAACACACCGGCGCCCGCGAAGCCGCGCTCCTGCCACAGCTGGAAGGCGGCGCCCTGCGGGTCGGTGACGGAGGCGAAGCGGCCCATGCCGGGGACGTCCCCGGCTTCGTACACCACGGAGCCGCCCGCCGAGCGCACCTTCGCCACCGTGGCGTCGAGGTCCGCCACGGCGAACGTCACGTACCAGACCACGGGCTGCGACGGCGACTCCTCGCCCAGCGGGACGAGCGCGGCGACCGGGGCGTCCGCCAGATACGCGATCGTGTAGCCGCCCATCTCCTCGCGGGTGTCCGACTCGGTGCGCCAGCCGAACACAGCGGAGTAGAACCGCCGGCCGGCCTCCAGATCGGGACATCCCACCTCGGCCCAGCAGGGCCCGCCGGGCACCGGCTTGTCGAGCTTCATGGCGTTCCTTTCGCCGGGATCGCTGGATCATCGCGGTCGCGCGGATCGCTGGGAGACCTCCTCCCAGCACGCTAAGCCCGGCTCCCCGGCCCCGGCCATCCAGCGAAACCCACTGGAGCCCGGCGCCGCCGACGCCGTACCCTCGACCGCGTACCGCACCGCATGGCGGCCTCCCGACACCGTTCTCCGACCGGAGGTCCCGCATGCCCGCGCTCGAAGTGCGCCCCTTCCGCCGCGCCGACCGCGACCAGCTCACCGAACTGATCAATCTGCACGTCGCCGCCGTCGTCCCCGGCGTCACCGTCTCCGTGAACACGGTGCTCAGCGCTCTGGAACGGCAGCCGGACGAGTTCATCACCGACCCCTGGGTGAGCGAGCGCGTGACCCTCGTCGCCGAGCAGCGCGACCACGTCGTGGCCGCCGCCCATCTGCTGCGCTACCGGGCGGACGACGAGGTCGGCCCGGCCTACCGCGACATCGGCGAGATCGGCTGGCTCGTCCACCGTCCGCCGGCCTCCTTCTGGCCGGACTCCGGCGAGGCCGCGGACCTGCTGATGAGCGCCTGCCTGGCCCAGCTGGCCCGTTGGAACGTACGCGCCCGATGGGCGAGCGGCGACATCCCCGCCCCGGCCGTCTACGGCCTGCCCCCCAACTGGCCGCACATCCGCGCCCTCTACGAACGCTCGGGCTTCCGGCACGTCGGCGACACCGAGGTGATCCTGATCGCGCGGGTGACCGACCTGCCGCCCGCCAAGCCGTGGCCCGGCGTCACCGTCGACCGCACGCTGGGGGAGTGCGGCACCCGTTTCACGGCATACGACGCCGACGGCCGCGCCCTCGGCTTCATCGAGGTCGACACGGCCCTGTCCCGCCCCGAACGCCACACCCGTGGCACCGGCCTCGCCGACATCGGCAACCTGCACATCGACCCGTCGGCGCACGGCCAGGACCTGGAGCACCGGCTGCTGGGGCAGGCCGCGGACTGGCTGCGCCTGTGCGGCGTGGACCGCCTCCTCGCCTACGAGACGGCCGCCGACGGCACGATGACCGACCGCCTGACCTCGACCGGCTTCCGCGAGCTGACCCGCACCGACCGGGGCTGGGAGCACCGGCCCTAGGGCCGGTCCGGCGGATCATGCCGGCGTCGCGGGGCCTGGCACGCGCTCCCCCAGAGGGGGGACCCCCAGCCGCGTTGTCGTCGGTTGCCGACGCTCCGCGTCGGCGCCCTCCTCCGCCTTGCAGCTGCACGCTCCCCACGCTCGAACAACCTCGCGCGGGGGCACCTCCATGGCCCCGCTCGGGTCCGCCGCCAGGAACTGTCTCTCGGGGCCGGCCTGATCCGCCGGACAGGCCCTAGATTCCGGGCCGATAGCGCAGCGGGTGGTCCGCGGGCACCTCCACCAGCACGATCCGCGTCCCGTCCGGGTCGGCGATCCACATCTCGACCAGGCCCCAGGGCTCCTTCACGGGCGGCCGCGCGATCTCGACGGCCTTGGCGCGCAGCTCGTCGTGTGCCGCCGTCACGTCCTCGACCTGCATCCACAACTGCACGGCCGGGGACGGCGGCGTCTCCGATCGCCCCGAGACCTCCAGGAAGCCCCCGCCGAGGAAGTAGACGGTCCCGCGCTCCGGCCCCGTGCCGAACTCACGGTAGACGGCCAGGCCCAGTTGCTCGCCGTAGAAGAGCCGGGAGCGCTCGGGGTCGGTGGGGTGGAGGAGGGTCCGTCCGCTCAGTACATGCACCATGCAGCCGGAGCCTAATCGCGCGTTACGCTCAGCGGTGCCCGAGCCGCGCCCGAGCCCCGCCCGAGAAGTGGAGAAGCGCCCCATGGAAACCGCCGCGACCCCCGCCGCCTCCGGACTCGTCTTCCGCGACGCCGTCGACGCCGACGTCGACACCCTGGTCGCGCTGATCGAGTCCGCCTACCGCGGGGACTCCAGCCGGACCGGGTGGACGACCGAGGCGGACATCCTCGAAGGGCAGCGGACGGACCCGGAGGGCGTGCTGGAGGTCATCAAGTCGCCCGACAGCCGGCTCCTGACGGTCGAGCTGGACGGGCAGGTCGTCGCCTGCTGCCAGGTCGAACACCGCGGCGAGCACGCCTACTTCGGGATGTTCGCCGTCAGCCCCGCACTCCAGGGCGCCGGCCACGGCAAGGTGATCATCGCGGAGGCGGAGCGGCTGGCCCGCGAGACCTGGGGCGTGCGCGAGATGCACATGACCGTGATCTCCGTACGGAACGACCTCATCGCCTGGTACGAGCGGCGCGGCTACCGCCGTACGGGCCGGATGACCCCGTTCCCGTACGGCGACGAGCGCTTCGGCATCCCGCAGCGCGACGACCTGCAGTTCGAGCTGCTGGTCAAGGAACTGGCGTGACGTTCATGCCGTCGGCGGTCACGCCGTGAAGCGGCCGGTGCGCTTGATCTCCGGGTAGTCGGTGGTCGCGCCGTCCAGTTCCAGGGCCCGTACGAGACGCAGGTGGTCCTGGGTGTTGACCACCCAGCCGATGATCCTGAGGTCCGCCTTGCGGGCCCGCTCCACGACTTCCAGGCTGAGCCGGCGGATGTTCAGGCAGACGGTCGCCGCACCGGCCTCGACGGCGCGGTCGACGATGTCGGTGCCGTAGCGGCTGGCGATCAGCGCGGTCCGGACCCCGGGCACCAGGCGGGCGATCTCGGCGACCGCGTCGTCGTGGAACGAGGACACCTCGACCCGCGAGACCAGGTCCCGGCTGGTCATGATCTCGGCGAGCGCCCGGGCCGCCGCGACGTCCTTGATCTCGGCCTGGAGCGGTGACCTCACGGCGTCCAGGACCTCTTCGAAGACCGGCACGCGCTCGCCGCGGCCCGCGTCCAGGGCGCGCAGCTCGGCGAGGGTCTTGTCGGCGATCGGGCCGGTGCCGTCGGTCGTGCGGTCCACGTCGGTGTCGTGCATGACGACGAGGGCGCCGTCCTTGCTCAGGTGGAGATCGAGTTCGATGACGTCGAGGCCGGCCTGCTGGGCGGCGACGAAGGAACGGAGGGTGTTCTCGGGTTCGACACCCATGACTCCGCGGTGACCGATGGTAAGGAAGTTCAAGATTCAACTCGCTTCCGTCGACGGCGGCTCGGCAGCGCACGAACCGGAGCGGACTGTTCGCGCGGCAGTGCCGCAGCCTAGTGGCCCGGGCGCGTGATGAACCCCACGTGTACACGGGGTTTGCGGCAGTGGACATGTCGCACCTGGATCACGTGCCTCCGGATGGTCACCCTGGCGTGGGCGAGTCCCGCGGCGATTGACCCGCCGGCGCGGGTCGGCCCCGCGTATGCCCATGAGGTGCCGAAGTATTCGCCGCCGCGATGTCCGACAGGAAAAAGTTCTGTGACCTTGAAGGTCGGCAGGATAATTTCCCGAGTATCCTCTTGCTGGGAGAAACGTCGTACGCATACGGTGTCCATACGCGAGGTTCTCCCGTGGAGGATGGGACATGACGGAAATTCTTGTGCAGGCGGCTACGGAGGAGCGGATTCCTCCCGCGATCAGGGTGGTCGAGCACCCGGCGTGGCCGGTGCTCAAGGACGCCGTGGAACGGATCCGGCCCTGGCAGTCCAAGGACGGATCGATCGACTTCGAGGCCGAGGGCGCCCCCGCCCGCGCGGACGCCGAGGCCGCCGTACGGCGTGTCGTGGGCGCTGTCGAGGAGCTCTCCCCGCTGCTGCCGCATGACGCCGCGTACCACGAGGCCCTGGTCAAGGACCTGACCCGCTGGGCGGGGGGCGGCTTCCAGGTGCCCGACTTCCTCGACTCGCTGCTGGCCTTCCAGCCGGCCGCGGGCCGCGCGGACGGCCTTCAGCACCTGGTCGTCTTCGCGATGTACACGCAGAACGGCAACCCAGACCGCAACCTCGAAGCGGTCGTCCTGCGCATGGTCTGGCCGCAGTGGCTGGCCGAGCTGGAGCGCACCCGCTACGACAACCCGCTGTTCTGCGGCATCACGTTCGAGGACTTCACGGCCGGCTACGACACCAACTCCGCCGTGCTCTTCCCGGAGACCATCGCCGTGCGCGAGGCCCCGGAGCGCTTCACCTGGGGTGGCATCTTCTGTGACCGCGAGGCCGCCCGCTTCCGCCGGGTGAGCGACGCCGCGGTCGACATCCTCGGCCTCGACCTGCCCGAGGACATCGCCGCGATGGTCCACGACCAGAAGCGCTGCGAGGAGGCCTTCGTGCTGTGGGACATGGTCCATGACCGCACCCACAGCCACGGCGACCTGCCGTTCGACCCGTTCATGATCAAGCAGCGCCAGCCGTTCTGGATGTACGGCCTCGAAGAGCTGCGCTGCGACCTCACCGCCTTCAAGGAGGCCGTGAAGCTCCAGGCGGACGGCGTCCCGCAGGCCCGTGACGTGCAGTACGCGGTGCTGTTCGACCGGATGTTCCGCTTCCCGGTCACCGGCGAGCGGGTGCGCAACTACGACGGTCTCGGCGGCCAGCTCCTCTTCGCCTACCTGCACAAGCACGACGTGATCCGCTGGACCGACAACAAGCTGCACATCGACTGGGACCGCGCCCCGCAGGTCACCAACCAGCTGTGCGCCGAGATCGAGAAGCTGTACCGCGACGGCATCGACCGCCCGAAGCTCGTCCACTGGTTCGCCGCCTACGAGCTCGTCTCCACCTACCTCTCCCCGCACCCGGGCTCCCGCTGGGCCAAGGGCCCGGACGCCCTGGACCTGACCCAGCCGCCGCGCAAACTCGTCGATGACGTGCTTCCGGACGAGTTTCCGCTGAGCATGTTCTATGAGGCCCTGTCCAAGAAGCTCAAGAACGTGATCGCCTCCACCAAGGGCATCACGGCGGACAGCGCCGAGCGGATCGCCGCGTGAGCGACCGCGGTACCCAGAACACTGCTCAGGAGGCGAAGAACATGGCGGGGAACGGAGCTCTCAGCGGTGCGGTGATCGCGGTGGCCGGCGCGGGCGGACCCGCGGGCCGGGCGGCGCTTCTGCGGCTGGCCGAGGCGGGGGCGACCGTCGCCGCCGCGGACAACGATCCCGAGCGGCTCGCGGAGGCCGTGGACGCGGCCCGCTACGCGTCGGGCGGCGCGACCGTCACCGGCGAACCCGTCGACCTGCTCGACCTGCAGTCCACCCAGGAGTGGGCCGACCACATCGAGAAGGACTTCGGCCGGGTCGACGGCCTGGTCCACCTCGTCGGCGGCTGGCGCGGCAGCGAGACCTTCATCAAGACCAGCCTCGACGACTGGGACTTCCTGGAACTGCTGCTCATCCGCACCGTGCAGCACACCTCGCTCGCCTTCTTCGAGGGCCTCCAGCGCAGCGAGCGCGGACGGTACGTCCTGATCAGCGCCGCCGGTGCCTCGAATCCGACCGCGGGCAACGCCTCGTACGCCGCCGCCAAGGCCGCCGCCGAGGCCTGGACGCTCGCGCTGGCCGACGCCTTCCGCAAGGCCGGGGGCGCCGAGGGGCCGACGTCCGCGGCTGCCATCCTGGTGGTGAAGGCGCTGGTGCACGACGCGATGCGCGCCGAGCGACCCAACGCGAAGTTCGCGGGCTTCACGGACGTCAAGGACCTGGCCGACGCCGTCGTCGGCGTCTGGGACAAGCCCGCCGCCGAAGTGAACGGAAACCGCCTGTGGCTGACCGAGAAGCCGTGAACCCTCCGAAGACCGACGCCCGTCGCCACCACGACCCGGACGTCCGCGGTTTCGCCAGCGACAACTACGCCGGTGCCCACCCGGAGGTGCTCGCCGCCCTGGCCCTGGCCAACGGCGGGCACCAGGTCGCGTACGGCGAGGACGACTACACGGAGAACCTCCAGCGGATCGTCCGCAGCCACTTCGGCGCCACGGCGGAGGCTTTCCCGGTGTTCAACGGCACCGGCGCCAACGTCGTCGCGCTGCAGGCGGTCACCGACCGCTGGGGCGCGGTGATCTGCGCCGAGAGCGCGCACATCCACGTGGACGAGTGCGGGGCGCCGGAGCGGGTCGGCGGGCTGAAGCTGCTCACCGTGCCCACGCCCGACGGCAAGCTCACGCCCGAGCTGATCGACAAGCAGGCGTACGGCTGGGACGACGAGCACCGGGCGATGCCGCAGGTCGTCTCGATCACCCAGAGCACCGAACTCGGCACCCTCTACACGCCGGACGAGATCCGCGCGATCTGCGACCACGCCCACGCGCACGGCATGAAGGTGCACCTGGACGGGTCCCGGATAGCCAACGCGGCCGCCTCGCTGAACGTGCCCATGCGGACGTTCACCGACGCGGTCGGCGTCGATCTCCTCTCCCTCGGCGGCACCAAGAACGGCGCCCTGTTCGGCGAGGCGGTCGTCGTCCTCAACCAGGACGCCGTCCGCCATATGAAGCACCTGCGCAAGCTGTCCATGCAGCTTGCCTCCAAGATGCGCTTCGTATCGGTGCAGTTGGAGGCACTGCTCGCCAAGGACCTGTGGCTGCGCAACGCCCGGCACGCCAACGAGATGGCCCAGCGGCTGGCGGAGGGCGTGCGTGCCGTCCACGGCGTGGAGATCCTCTACCCGGTGCAGGCCAACGGCGTCTTCGCCAAGCTCCCGCACGAGGTGAGCGAGCGCCTGCAGAAGAGGTTCCGCTTCTACTTCTGGGACGAGCCGGCGGGTGTCGTGCGCTGGATGTGCGCGTTCGACACGACCGAGGAGGACGTGGACGCGTTCGTGGCGGCGGTGAAGCAGGAGATGGCCGGCTAGGAGTGTATGCATAGGTATGCGGTCACCTGAAAAGTCATTGACTGTCGGGTGATCGCTTTCCTATGCTCTGAGGCCATGGAACTGATCCAGAACACCCCTGACCTTTCTGCATACTTGGCTGCGGACGAGGCCATCGATCACCACCATCCGATCGTCCGGGAAACGGCGGAACGCCTCGCCGCTGACGCGGAAGACTCGTATGCCTATGCGCGGCTGGCCTTCGAGTTCGTGCGTGACACCATCCCGCACTCGCAGGACTCCTCAGACATGCGTGTCACCTGGCGTGCCTCCGACGTCCTGGAGCAGGGGAGCGGTATCTGCTACGCCAAGGCCCACGCGCTGACCGCCCTGCTGCGGGCCGAGGACATCCCGACGGCGCTGTGCTACCAACGCCTCGCGCACGACGACGGCGACGGACACGCCGTGCACGGCCTGATCGCCGTCCGGTTCAACGGTGCCTGGCATCGGCAGGATCCACGGGGCAACAAGCCGGGCGTGGACGCCCAATTCTCGCTCGACGGCGAGCGGTTGGCCTGGGTGCCCGAGTCCCGGTCCAGCGAGCTGGACTACCCGGTCCTGTACGCTGAACCCCATCCGGTCGTGCTGCGCGTTCTCAAAGCCGCCCCCGACCGGCCGTATCTCTGGAAGACGCTCCCCACCGCGCTCTGAGGCAGGCGATGACTCTCTCCCTGACCGTCTCCGACGAAGTGCGCACCCTCGCACCCGGCTTCACACACCTGGCGATCGAGGCACACGGCCTGGTCAACGGCCCGACCACCGAGGCCAGTTCAGCGCTCCTCGACGACGCGGCCCGCCGTCTCGCCGTACGCCTGGAAGGACGCGCTCCGCACGAGGACCCGCACATGGCGGCCTGGCGGGAGGTCTACACGGCGTTCGGCTCGAAGCCGTCCCGCACTCGCAACTCCGCGGAGGCGCTGGCCAAGAGGGCGCTGTCGGACGCGGGGATGCCCCGGATCAACCTGCTCGTCGACGTCTACAACGCCATCAGCGTCGCCCACCTGATCCCTGTCGGCGGCGAGGACATCGACCGCATCGAGGGCGGTATGCGCCTGGTGCGGGCCACCGGGGACGAGGACTTCGTCACCGTCGCGGGAGGCGAGGAGGTCGTCGAACACCCTGATCCCGGCGAGGTGGTGTGGTGCGACGGCGTGGGCGTGACCTGCCGCCGCTGGAACTGGCGCCAGGGACCGCGCACGCGACTCACCGAGGAGACCACGTCGGCCATCTTCCTGCTGGAGAGCCTGGCCCCGATGCCCGTCATCGAGGTCGAGGGGGCGGCAGCCGAACTTGCCGAACTACTGGAGAAGTTCAGTCCAGGGGCGAAGATCACGGTGCGCTCGTAGCGGACGGCACTGCAACCCCCAGGGGCGCGGGGAACTGCGCGACCAGCCACGACGGCGCCGCAGACGACCCACAACGTACCCGGCACTACCAGCGGAGCGCCTAGCGGGCGTCGGCCTCCCGCACCTGCTCCGGCGTCGGCGCCGTGCCCCCGAGGTGGGCCGGCATCCACCAGGTGTCGTTGGCGTCCTTCGGGCGCACGGGGTACGCCCGCTGAGCGGCCTCCAGGAGTTCCTGGACGCGCTCGCGCAGCTGGCGGGTGATCGCGCCCGCGTACTTGTCCTTGGACGCCTCGATCGCCTCGCCGACCCGGATCGTGATCGGGATGTGGCTGCGCTTGAAGTTGCGCGGCTGGCCCTTGGTCCACAGCCGCTGCGTGCCCCACACGGCCATCGGGATCAGCGGCACGCCCGCCTCCTGGGCCAGCCGCGCGGCGCCCGACTTGAAGCCCTTCAGCGTGAAGGACTGCGAGATCGTGGCCTCCGGGAAGACGCCGATGACCTCACCGGACTTGAGCGAGTCGAGCGCGTGGGCGTACGCCGCCTCGCCCTGCTTGCGGTCCACGGGGATGTGCTTCATGCCGCGCATCAGCGGGCCCGAGATCTTGTGCCGGAAGACCGACTCCTTCGCCATGAAGCGAACAAGACGTTTCTGCGGGAGCGCCGCCAGTCCGTTGAAGACGAAGTCCAGGTAGCTGATGTGGTTGCTCACCAGCACAGCGCCGCCCGAGCGCGGAATGTTCTCCGACCCCTTGCAGTCGATCTTGAGGTCCCACGCCTTGAACAACGTCTGGGCGAAACCGACGACGGGACGGTAGACAAGCTCTGCCATGGACGGGGTGGACCCTTCCTTCTCTGCCTGGGAAGGGGGCTCCCAGTGGAAAAGTTACGCAGCCGTAGGTTTACGGCATGTCGCAGATCGTGCCCCAAGAACGGCCGACGGCCAAGCCTAAGTGCCGGGGAACGGCGAGATCCTCGTCACGTCGCCCCGTGATCCACCTCGGATTTTGTACCGCCCTTTACTCTGCTTCACTCGGCCCGCACCGTCACCCGCCGCACCAGCAGGTACATCTCGCACCCCAGGCAGTAGCCGAAGACGGCGTTCAGGAAAGCGGCCGCGAGCGCCGCGCCGGTCGCGGCGAGCCCCAGCCAGACCGGGCCGAGCGTGAAGCCGACCAGTCCCAGGCCCGCGAAGACCAGCCCCACCGCCTGGGCGAACCGCGGCGGTTCCGGCGACTCGAACTCCGTCGGCGGCCCGATCCGGGGACGCACGGCCGTGCGGAACAGCCACCCGTACGGCGAACGGGACACCCCGCCCGCCGCGCCCAGCGCGAAGGCCAGCGTCTGCCAGGCCAGCAGCCAGGCGCTTCCGGTGACCAGGACGACCGCGAGCACCACGGTCGTCAGGGCGGCACCGAAGCGCGGCCCCCTTACGTCGATGTCCATGAATCAAGCATTCCGCAGTGGAAAGGCTTTCCGGGAGTCGGGAATCTTTGCAGTCTCGTGAACGCTTGAGCAGGGTGATGAGCGGACTTGTGGTGTGTGCGGTGGTGCTCGTGGCGGCGAGTGTCTACGGAGTGCTGCAGCGGCGGCGGAGCGGGAGAGTGCGGGTGCGCGGGCGCGACGACGGAAAGCGGCTCGGGGCGGCCGAGTTGGGGCAGGCGCTGGGCGAGCGCGCCACCCTCGTGCAGTTCTCCAGCGCCTTCTGCGCCCCCTGCCGGGCCACCCGGCGTGTCCTCGGCGAGGTCGCCGGCCTGGTCCCGGGCGTGACCCACGTCGAGATCGACGCCGAGGACCAGCTGGACCTCGTACGTCGGCTCGACATCCTCAAGACGCCGACCGTGCTGGTACTCGACGCGGGCGGCAACGTCGTACGGCGGGCCACCGGCCAGCCGCGCAAGGCGGACGTGATCGCCGCGCTGGGCGAAGCGGTCTGAGGGGCCGTGATGCCGAGGGTGAGTCATCTCCCACATGCCGGAACCTACTTGACTGTGCGCACCACCTATCGTCAGCCTGACCGTATGCCAGAGGAACTCCTTCTCTTCGGGCGGGCCCATGTCGACCTGGCCCGCACCGCGAGCGCGCGCTGTCCGGGCTGTTGAGCAGTCACCGGTCCGCACGCCTCCCCTTGCAGAAGGACAACTCCATGACGGCCACGTCCGGCCTCGGCGCCACCCGGCTCGCCTCTCCCGACCTGCTCCGCTCCGTCTTCCGACGCCATGCCGCCGGAGTGGCCGTGATCACCGCCCGCGGTGAGTCGGGCCCGGTCGGCTTCACCGCCACGTCCCTCACGTCGGTCTCCGCCGAGCCCCCGATGCTCTCCTTCGGCATCGGCACCGGCGCCTCCAGCTGGCCGGCGATATCCGGCACGGACCACGTCGGCGTCCACATACTCGGCGAGCACCAACAGGAGTTGGCCGCCACCTTCGCCCGCAGTGGAGCGGACCGCTTCGGCCCGTCCACGGCCTGGCGCGAGGGTCCTGAAGGTGTTCCCGTGCTCGACGACGTCCTCGCCTGGATGGTGTGCCGGGTCGTGGGGCGGGTGCCCGCGGGCGATCACCGCATCGTGCTGGCCGAGGTCGTCCTCGGTGACCCCACGGGTGCCGGACGTCCGCTCGTGTACCACCAGGGCCGGTTCAACGGCCTGCGTGACTGACGTCACCGGGCCGATGTGACCGATCAGCCCCTCCGCCGTTCTGCGGAGCCGTCCGACTCCGATTACGCTGCGTTGCAAAGGTCACAGTTCAAAGCGCTTGCTTAGCGGGCACGAACTGGGTGTACTGACGAGTAATATTTCGCTCGGAGCGCGGGTCGCCCCGATCGGGATCGGCCGCTTGGGGCGCCTATGCTGCCTGCAAGTAGGCAGCAGAGAAATGTCGACGCAGTAGGAGAGCCGGCGTGAGCTTGAGGATCGTTGTCACTGTGAAGTACGTGCCCGACGCCACTGGCGACCGGCACTTCGCCGATGACCTGACCGTCGACCGGGACGACGTGGACGGTCTGCTCTCCGAGCTCGACGAGTACGCGGTCGAGCAGGCGCTGCAGATCTCCGAGAACTCCGACGACGACGTGGAGATCACCGTCCTGACGGTGGGCCCGGAGGACGCCAAGGACGCGCTGCGCAAGGCGCTGTCGATGGGCGCCGACAAGGCGATCCACGTCGAGGACGACGACCTGCACGGCACCGACGCCATCGGCACCTCCCTGGTGCTGGCCAAGGCGATCGAGAAGGCCGGCTACGACCTGGTGATCTCCGGCATGGCCTCCACCGACGGCACCGGCGGTATCGTCCCGGCGCTGGTCGCCGAGCGCCTCGGCGTTCCGCAGGTCACCCTGCTGTCCGAGGTCTCCGTCGAGGACGGCACGGTCAAGGGCCGCCGGGACGGCGACGCCGCCTCCGAGCAGCTCGAGGCTTCCCTGCCGGCCGTCGTGTCGGTCACCGACCAGTCGGGCGAGGCGCGCTACCCGTCCTTCAAGGGCATCATGGCCGCCAAGAAGAAGCCGGTGGAGTCCTGGGACCTCTCCGACCTGGAGATCGAGGCCGAGGAGGTCGGTCTCGAGGGTGCGTACACCGTCGTGGACGCCGCGGCCGAGCGCCCGGCCCGCACCGCCGGCACGATCGTCAAGGACGAGGGCGAGGGCGGCAAGCAGCTCGCCGAGTTCCTCGCGAGCCAGAAGTTCGTCTAAGGGTCCGCTGGCCCGCTTGAGGCTCAACACCCCTCCCGCCCCTTAAGCCTTCGCAATCCGCAGGAGAGCATTCCCATGGCTGAAGTTCTCGTCTACGTCGACCACGTGGACGGTGCCGTCCGCAAGCCCACCCTGGAGCTGCTGACCCTGGCCCGCCGCGTCGGCGAGCCGGTCGCCGTCGCGCTGGGCAACGGCGCCGCCGACACCGCCGCCACCCTCGCCGAGCACGGCGCCGTCAAGGTCCTCACCCACGACGCCGCCGAGTACGCCGACTACCTGGTCGTGCCCAAGGTCGACGCCCTCCAGGCCGCCGTCGAGGCCGTCTCCCCGGCCGCCGTTCTCGTCCCCTCCTCCGCCGAGGGCAAGGAGATCGCCGCGCGTCTGGCGCTGCGCATCGGCTCCGGCATCATCACCGACGCCATCGACCTCGAGGCCGGCGACGAGGGTCCGGTGGCCACCCAGTCGGTGTTCGCCGCGTCCTTCACCACCAAGTCCCGTGTCGCCAAGGGCACCCCGGTCATCACGGTCAAGCCGAACTCGGCCGCCGTGGAGGCCGCCCCGGCCGCCGGTGCGGTCGAGGCCCTCGCGGTGTCCTTCTCCGCCCAGGCCACCGGCACCAAGGTGACCGCGCGCACGCCGCGTGAGTCGACCGGTCGTCCGGAGCTGACCGAGGCCGCGATCGTGGTCTCCGGTGGCCGTGGTGTCAACGGCGCGGAGAACTTCGCGATCATCGAGGCCCTCGCCGACTCCCTCGGCGCGGCCGTCGGCGCCTCGCGTGCCGCGGTGGACGCCGGCTGGTACCCGCACACCAACCAGGTCGGCCAGACCGGCAAGAGCGTGTCCCCGCAGCTGTACATCGCCTCCGGTATCTCGGGCGCGATCCAGCACCGGGCCGGCATGCAGACCTCGAAGACGATCGTGGCGATCAACAAGGACGCCGAGGCCCCGATCTTCGAGCTGGTCGACTACGGCGTGGTCGGCGACCTCTTCGACGTCGTCCCCGCCCTGACCGAGGAGATCAAGGCCCGCAAGGGCTGATCCCGACCGGGCGCACCGAGGCCCCCGTGACCGTGCAGACGGTCACGGGGGCCTCGTCTCATCCCAGGGTCAGGGACGCCTGGACGGGCAGATGGTCGCTCGGGAACTGGCCATCGGCGGCGAACGTGTTGATCGTCGCCCGGTGTGCCGTGACGCCGGGAGTGGTCAGGACCCAGTCGATGCGGTCGCCGTTCGGAGTCAGCGGCTTGTAGCCGTGGAAGGTCGCGTACAGCGCGCTGCGCTCGTCGGCCGTGTCCCAGCTGTCGACGAGACCGGCGCCGAGCAGCGTGTCGTACACCGTGTTCTTGTGCGCGGCGACATTGAAGTCCCCGGTCACCACCACCGGCAGGGTGCGGTCGAAGCCGGCGATCCGCTCGGCGATCAGCGAGGCGCTGCGCTCGCGCGCGTACTGGCTCACGTGGTCGAAGTGGGTGTTCAGGACGTAGAACTCCCGTGCCCCGTCGGTGAGATCGCGGAAGCGGACCCAGGTGACCATGCGGGCGAAGGCCGCGCCCCAGGTGTTGGAACCGATCGCGTCCGGGGTGTCGGAGAGCCAGAAGTGGTCGTACTCGGTCGGGCGCAGACGACGGGAGTCGTAGAAGATCGCCATGGACTCGTCGCGGCTGCCGTGCAGCCGGCCGGTGCCCACCCAGTCGTAGCGCGGGCCGAGATCGGCGTCGATGTCGAGCAGCTGCGAGAAGATGCCCTCCTGGGTGCCGATGACGTGCGGGGCCTCGCGGCGCAGCAGCTCGCGCATCACCGGTCTGCGCACGGTCCAGCTGTTGGGCTCGGTGGTGCTCGCGAAGCGCAGGTTGAAGGACATGACCTGAAGGTGTCGACGGGCCGGGCGTTCGCCCGCCGAGGCGGAGGAGGTGGGCAGTGCTGTACTGGAGAGGGGCGCGGTGACCGCCGCGGCTAACGCGGCCTTCAGGCCCAGACGGCGCGTGACTCGGCTGTGCTTCGGCACGGGGGCTCCTTCGCTGGGAACTGCCGGACGAGTCGTGCGGGGCGTGCGTATGGAAGTGTGATACCGCATCCTGAGATGAGCGTGAACATGACGAGATGGTGGAGTGACTCCCCGTGGACATGGTGTTGACCAGGCGGAAGGTCCCCGGATAACTTCGTTATACGGATTGTTGA
Source organism: Streptomyces sp. NPDC051738 (assembly GCF_044453205.1). Classification (NCBI taxonomy): domain Bacteria; kingdom Bacillati; phylum Actinomycetota; class Actinomycetes; order Kitasatosporales; family Streptomycetaceae; genus Streptomyces; species Streptomyces sp. NPDC051738. Next base: position 385,392 of record NZ_JBITCM010000005.1, read on the forward strand.
TTCCGTATCGCGGAAATCAGGAGGATGTGGGATGGGTCAGGGCCAGCAGGAGAAGGTGGCGACGAGCCTCGCGGGCGCCGTCAGCGAGGAGATCAGCGCCTCCCTCGCGCCGGTCGACGCGGAGCTGGAGCGCCGCTATCCCGGAGACCCCGGCAGCCGCCAGCCCGTCCACACCGTCTACGTCCCCGGCGACGCCTTCGCCGCCGACACCCTCCGCTCCTGGGGCGACCAGGCCCTCGCGCTCCTCGACGAACACGCGCCGGACGCGGCCTCCTTCGCCGCCGTCCTCGGTCTGTCCGACGAACTCGCCGAGCCCGTGTACGCGCGCGTGCGGGCCAAGCTGGAGCGCGAGCCCATCGAGGACCTGCGCGTCGACTTCGAGGACGGCTACGGCCCCCGCCCCGACGCCGAGGAGGACGAGGCGGCCGCCCGCGCGGCACGGCTGATCGCCGAGGCCTACGAGAACGGCACGGCGGCCCCGTACATGGGCATCCGCATGAAGTGCATGGAGGCACCCGTACGCGACCGGGGCATCCGCACCCTCGACATCTTCCTCACCGGCCTGATGGAGGCCGGCGGCCTGCCCGACGGACTCGTCCTCACCCTGCCCAAGGTGACGTACCCCGAGCAGGTCACCGCGATGGTCAGGCTCCTGGAGGCCTTCGAGAAGGCGCGCGGTCTCGAGCCCGGCCGGATCGGATTCGAGATCCAGATCGAGACCAGCCAGTCCATCCTCGCCACCGACGGCACGGCGACGGTGGCCCGCATGATCCAGGCCGCCGAGGGCCGGGCCACGGGCCTGCACTACGGCACCTTCGACTACAGCGCCTGCCTCGGCGTCTCCGCCGCCTACCAGGCCAGCGACCACCCGGCCGCCGACCACGCCAAGGCGATCATGCAGGTCGCGGCGGCGGGCACCGGCGTACGCGTCTCGGACGGCTCCACGAACGTCCTGCCGGTCGGCCCGACCGCGAAGGTCCACGACGCCTGGCGATTGCACTACGGCCTGACCCGGCGGGCGCTCTCCCGCGCCTACTACCAGGGCTGGGACATGCACCCCGGTCACATCCCCACCCGCTACGCGGCCGTCTTCGCCTTCTACCGCGAGGGCTTCGAGCAGGCGGCGGCCCGCCTCGCCCGATACGCCAACCGCGCCGGCGGCGACGTCATGGACGAGCCGGCCACCGCCAAGGCCCTCAGCGGCTATCTGCTGCGCGGCCTCGACTGCGGCGCCCTCGACATCGGCGAGGTCGCCCGGCTCACCGGCCTGACCCGCGCCGATCTGGAGGGCTTCGCGGCGCCCAGGCGCGGCGACCTGACGGTCTCCGCCCAGTAGTTTCCACACAGGACCTCCACGTGGCGGGCCTGTCACGGCGGCCACCACCGGCTGGTGTCGTCACCGCCGCCCCGTAGTCTGTACGGACTCATTGAGGTGTCACAGGAACGGGGCAGCGGTGTCATCGGGGGAGAACGGACAGCCGGACGAGGCCGGTCGACTTCTGGCCGGGCGTTATCGCGTCGTCGCACAGCTCGGGCGCGGCGGCATGGGCGTGGTCTGGAAGGCCGTCGACGAGGTCCTCGGCCGCGAGGTCGCCGTCAAGGAACTGCGCACCTACAACGACGCCGACGGCCCCGAACTCGCGGATCTGCGGCTGCGGATGCAGCGCGAGGCCCGCGCGGCGGCCCGGGTGCGGCACACCGGCGTCGTCGCGGTGCACGACGTCGCCGAGGTCGACGGACGCCCCCTCATCGTCATGGAACTGGTCGACGGCCCCTCCCTGGAGAGAGTGCTGCGCGAGCGCACCCTCGACCCGCGCGAGGCGGCCGGAATCGGCGCCAAGGTCATGGATGCGCTGGCCGCCGCCCACCGCGCAGGCGTCCTGCACCGTGACGTCAAGCCCGGCAACATCCTGCTCGACCCCTCCGGCCGCGTCGTCCTGACCGACTTCGGCATCGCCACCATGGACGACCCGGGCGACGGCTCGGCCACCCATCTGACCCGCACCGGCCATCTCGTCGGCTCCCTCGACTACTTGGCCCCCGAGCGCGCCCAGGGTGCCGATCCGGGTCCCTCCTCGGACGTCTGGGCCCTGGGCGCCACCCTGTACGCGGCGGTCGAGGGCTCCGCGCCGTTCCGTCGCACGTCCACCTTCTCCACGCTCACCGCGATCATCTCCGAGCCCCTGCCGGAGCCCCGCAACGCCGGTCCCCTCGGCCCCGTCCTCCAACGGCTCATGGACAAGCGCTCCGAGTCCCGCCCCGAGGCCGACGAGGCGCGAGAACTCCTGCAGGCGGTGGCCGACTCGGGCGGTCCTGACTCGCCGACGGCGGCGCTGCTGGGATCGGCGGGAGCCGGACCCGTGCCGGACGAGACGAAGCGCAGCGCTCCGGCGCCCGGGGCCGGGCCCACGGGGCCGGAAGGACAGACGCCCATCGCGCCGACGGCGACCGCTGGGCAGGCGGACGGGCAGGGCCACACGCCATCCGCGCCGACGGCGCCCGCCGGTCAGGCGTACGGCGGCCCGGGACAGGCGGCACCGGGGGCTCAGGGCTTCGCAGCGCCGGGGCAGGGCGTACCCGCGTCGGGTGTGCCCGGGGCGCCGCCCTTTGGGCATGTGGGGCAGGGTGCGCCCGGGGCGCAGGGGCCCGCGGGGCAGGGAGCGCCGGGGCCTGCGGGGCAGGGGGTACCTGGGTCCGCAGGGCAGGGGCACGTGGGGCACGGCGTGCCTGAGTCTGCGGCGTCCGGAGCTTCGGGAGCACAGGGGCCTGCGGGGCAGAGTGTTCCGGGCGCACAGGGGCCCGCGGGACAGGGGGCACCAGGCCCCGCAGGACTGGGCGCGGCCTGGGTGCAAGGGCCCGCGACTCCCGGGCAGGGCACGCCGCCCGCCCAGAGCGTCGGTCCCGTCGGCCAACCGGGCCCGGCGGGATACGGACACGGACACGGCCATGGCAACGGACACCCCGTCCCCGGTCAGCCGACCCCTTCGCCGTACGGCGGTGCGCCGGTGCCGTCCGGCCAACCCCCGCACGGCTACGGCGTCCCCACCCCGTCGCCGCACGACTCGGCCCCCACCGGCCCGATGACCACGTCCTCCGACACCGCCACCCGGCGCAAGGGCCGTGCCCTGCTCGCCGCCGTGGCCGTCACCGTCGTGCTCGCGGCGGCCGGGGGCACGGTGGCCCTGGTGAACAACACGAGCGACAGCAAGAACGAGGCGCGGGCCACGTCGTCGTCCGCCACCTCCCCGGGCGCGTCCGCCCCGCGGAGCGGCAGCCCCGACGACGGCCCCTCGGGCGAATCCGGTCTCACCGAGAAGGACGACGAGAAGGACCCCGACGCGTCCAAGACGCCGAGCCGTTCGGCGGACACCGGACGCACCGACGGGCCCAGTTCGTCGCCGACCAAGACCTCGGGCGGTGGTGGCAGCAACGGTGGCACCACGGGCGGCGGTTCCGGCGACGGCGGTACGACGGGCGGCGGAGGAACCTCGGGCGGCGGTGGCACGACGGGCGGGGGCGCCACCACACAGGCACCGGCCTGTACCTCCATCGGCGGCGGCAAGTACAACTGCCAGGTCTGGCGGACCGCCAAGTCCTACACCGCCTCCGGCAGCGAGGTCGGCCAACTCAACCAAGGCACCAACTATTTCTACTGCCAGCAGAATCTGGGCCGCCGCGAGACCTACGGCGAGTGGACCAACGTCTGGTGGGCCAAGACGGACGACGACAGCGGCAACACCAACGTCTTCATCAGTGACGTCTACCTGGAGGGCGGCAACAACGACGAACCGGTGCCGGGGCTTCCGGTCTGCTGAATCCAGGCGGCCCAGGCGATCCACGGCTCCCCGCGTTCTCCGCAATCAGGTGCCCTGAACCCGGACATGGCCCTCCAGCCCGGAGGCCGTCACCAGCTTCTCCTCCACCAACAGCCGGGTGCCCCGCTCACACAGCCTCGCATCGGCTCGCGCCCGCGCGCAGAACTCCTCGGCCGTGACACCGAACAGCTCCCTCAACCGGGCCGAGCCCAGCAGGAGTTCGGTGAGCAGCGGCCGCTGGCCGGGGTGGGTGCGCGGTGCCTCGGCGCCGTCGTGCAGGACGCCGTGGCGGTTGACGTACGCGAAGGCGCCCGGGAGCGTGCTGCCGTCCGCCAGCCCGATCCGGACGTCGGGTGCCGGCAGCCAGGCGCGGTCGTAGTTGCCGCCCGGCACCGGCACGCCCTCGCTCGCGTCGATCACCGCGAGCTGCTCGGGGTCGAGCCAGATGACGAACAACTCCCGTACGCGGCACGGTGCGTGGAACGGTGACGCGGACACGTACCCCATGCGGCTCACATGCGCGGAGACGCCCACCTCGATGCCGGTGACCCGCGCCCGCACCATCGGGATGGGGGAGACGATCCCGAACTCGTCCATCTTGTGCCGCAGTTGGCCGGGAGAGGCGTTGGAGCCGACCGCGAGGACGGGCACGCGGTCGTCGTGCACCAGGCGGTCGAGCGGCAGCAGCCGGTCCCCGTCGAGGAGCCCGGAGTCCGACGGCCAGGCGCCTGGGTAGAGCAGCGGATGATCGCGCGGCGCCTCGGCCAGGCCGAGCGCCGCCAAGGTGCGCCCGCGCCGGGGCAGCCACGACCCGCTCGTGTGGTCCGCCACGGGCGCTCAGTCCGTCGGCGGCAGCTCGCCCGAGCCGCGGGTGATGAGCCGCGTCGGCAGCTCGATGCGTTCCGGGGTGATGAGGGTGCCGTCCAGCTGGCGGAACAACCGCTCGGCGGCGCTCCGGCCGATCGCCGCCGCGTCCTGGGCGACGACGGTGACGCCGGGCTCCAGCAGGTCGGCGAGTTCGATGTCGTCGAAGCCGACGAGGGCGACGCGACGGGTCTGTTCGGCGAGGACACGGATCACGGTGACCGTCACCCGGTTGTTGCCCGCGAAGATCGCGGTGACGGGGGAGGGGCCGGAGAGCATGCCCTCGGCCGCGTCGCGCACCCGCTCCGGGTCGGTGACGCCCAGGGACATCCAGGAGTCCTCCACCGGTATGCCCGCGTCCTCCATCGCGGCCCTGTAGCCGCGCAGTCGCTCGGCGGCGGTGTGGATGCGGGGCATGTCGCCGACGAAGCCGATCCTGCGGTGGCCGTGGGCGATGAGGTGGGCGACGCCGTCCCGGGCACCGCCGTAGTTGTCGGACAGGACGCAGTCGGCGTCGATCTTGCCCGCTGGGCGGTCGACGAACACGGTGGCGACGCCCGCCTTGAGCTCGGGCTCCAGATAGCGGTGGTCGTCACCGGCCGGAATGATCACCAGCCCGTCCACCCGCCGCGCGCACAGCGCCAGCGCCAGTTCCTGCTCGCGGTCCGGGTCCTCGGCGCTGGAGCCGTTGATGAGCAGGGCGCCGTGCGCCCGGGCGACTTCCTCGACCGCCCGGCTGAGGGGACCGTAGAAAGGGTCCGCGAGATCCTCGAGGACCAGGCCGATGCTCGCCGTACGGCCCTTGCGCAGCACCCGCGCGCTGTCGTTGCGTCGAAAGCCCAGCGCGTCGATGGCCTCCTGCACGCGGCGCTCCGTCTCCGGGGTGACCCCCGGCTCCCCGTTGACCACACGCGAGACGGTCTTCAGACCGACTCCGGCACGCGCGGCGACGTCCTTCATGGTCGGACGGTTGCCGTAGCGAGTCCCGGAGAGGCGGTCCGAGTGGCGGTCAGCGGGGTGGTCGGATCGGCGGATGGTTTCGGGCACGATGCGGTGTCCTGTCCTGTCGTCGTCCACGGGGTGCGGCGGTCCATGGCGATTCGTCCCGCTGCGGGAGGCGTCGGTCCATGGGATACGTCGATCCACGGGGATGCGTCGGCCCATGGGGGTGCGTCGGTCCATGGGTTTGTATGAGGATGTGGCGTCGAGCATAGAGCCTGGACAACGTTGTCAGATCCGGGAGACACTGTCCACCGCATTCTCCGGCCTGCGCCCCCACCGCGAGACCGGCTCGTCCAATTCCCGTGGCTGGCGGGGAGATCCGAATGGTTGACCGGGAGAACTGAATCAGATGCACACCGACCTCGTGGCTGCGCTCGACATCGGCGGCACCAAGATCGCCGGAGCGCTGGTGGACGGCCACGGCACGATCGTGGTCCGCGCTCAGCGCGCGACGCCGGCGCGGGAGGACGGCGAGACGGTGATGCGGGCCGTCGAGGAGGTCGTCGCCGAGCTCACCGCGTCGCCCCTGTGGGAGCGCGCGACGGCCCTCGGTATCGGCAGCGCGGGTCCGGTGGACGCCTCGGCGGGCACCGTCAGTCCCGTGAACGTGCCCGGCTGGCGTGACTATCCGTTGGTCCGGCGGGTCCGGGAGGCGGCCGGCGATCTGCCCGTCGAGCTGATCGGCGACGGCGTGGCCATCACCGCGGCCGAGCACTGGCAGGGCGCGGCCCGGGGGCATGACAACGCCCTCTGCATGGTCGTCTCCACGGGCGTCGGCGGAGGCCTGGTCCTGAACGGCCGCCTGCACCCCGGCCCCACCGGCAACGCCGGCCACATCGGCCACATCAGCGTCGATCTGGACGGCGACCCGTGCCCGTGCGGTTCGCGCGGCTGCGTCGAGCGCATCGCCAGCGGCCCCAACATCGCCCGGCGGGCGCTGGAGAACGGCTGGCAGCCGGGCCCGGACGGCGACACGTCCGCCGCCGCGGTGGCCGCCGCCGCCCGCGCCGGCGACCCGGTCGCCGTGGCCTCCTTCGAGCGCGCCGCCCAGGCCCTGGCCGCCGGGATCGCGGCCACCGCGACCCTCGTCGAGATCGACATCGCCGTGATCGGCGGCGGCGTCGGCAAGGCGGGCGACGTGCTCTTCACGCCGCTGCGCAAGGCGTTGACCGACTACGCCACCCTGTCCTTCGTGCAGCGGCTGGCGATCACGCCGGCCCAGATGGGAACGGACGCGGGGCTGGTGGGGGCCGCGGCGGCGGCGCTGGCGAGGAGGACGGACGCGGCGACGGTCTGAGGGGGCGGGCAGGAACGTTCCCGCGTGTGGGCGGGCCACGTGCACCGCGTGCTGAGAGCACGCCGGTCGGGTCCCGCCCCGGGGCGACCGTCGGGCCCGGGCGGGCCGCCGACCTACCCCCTCGGCGACTCACCAACTCAGCAACTCACCCGCACCCCCGCCCAGTCCCCATGGTCCGAGTCGATGCCGTCGCCACCGTCGGTGACCACGAGCCGGACCACCTGGGCCCCGGTCACCTCGGCATTGATCGGCTGGGCCGGCATCGCGTTGGTGAGGGTGCCCGTCGAGGCGGCCCTGGTGCCGTCGGCCCAGATCTCGAAGGCGACGGTCCCGCCCGCGCCCGCCTCGTCGTCGACACCGACGTCAGCGGTGACCGTCTCGCACACGCCGCCGGTGAAGTACTCGACGGCACTCTCGGCGTGGACGCCGAGTCCGCTGTCGTACACCACGCCTCCGAGGGTGATCGGACGGCCGTCGCCCGCGGCGCTCTCCCCGTTGCTCGTGTTGCGTTCGACGGGCCCCCAGCCGTTGGTGGCCGACAGCCAGGGGAGGTCACCGAGGCCGGACGTCCCCGAGGGCGGTGGTGTCACCACGGTCGCGGTCAGGGGCAGTGTGCTCACGACGCGGATACCGGTCGGGGAGTGGTGAGTCGCCCTGAGTACTACGTCGTACGAACCCGTCGGCGTCCCCTGTGGCGCGGTGACCGCCCACTTCGTGCGCAGGGTGCGGCCCGTCGGGAGTGCGGGTGAGGCGGTCGGGGACGTTGCCTTGACGGTCCAGCCCTGGGGTCCGGTCAGTGTGACGGACACGCGCCTGGCCGTCGTACGCCCCAGATCGGTCACCGTCGACGTCAGCGTCGCCGTCCGGCCCGCCTCGACCATCGGGCTGCCCTCCAGGCCCAGGTCGACGGCGGGCGGGTGCTGGGCCCACTGGGGGTCGGCCCAGGCGCGGAAGAGGACCGTGCCGTGTGCGGGGACGGTCGCCGAGATCGTGCCCGCGGTGTTGAGGCTCCGGTGCTGCCACAGGTCGCGCAGCGTGTATCCGTCGGCGGCGGGCAGGCCGACCGCCTCGGCGGTCGTGGTGATGCGCTGGGCGGTGCCGGACTCGTTGAAGAGGGCCACCGCGCGACTGCCGTCCCGCATCTCCTTGGCGACGACCCAGCGTCCGCCTTCGGAGGAGACCACCGCGCCCTGTTTGCCCAGCGGGTCCTGGTCGACCGCGATGACCTCGCGGTTGCCGAGGATGTCGTAGGTCTCCGCGGTGGCCGACCGCAGGTCGGAGCCGATGAGCAGCGGCGCGGCCATGATCGCCCACATCGAGAAGTGCGAGCGGTACTCGGTGTCCGTCATCCCGCCGTTGCCGACCTCCAGCATGTCGGGGTCGTTCCAGTTGCCGGGTCCGGCGTACGGCGCGAGCGGCAGGTTCTGCTTCAGGATCGACAGCATCGAGCCCCAGTTGTCGCTGATGTCACCGGTCGTGCGCCACAGATGGCCGACGTCGGACGCCCATTCCCAGGGCTTGTTCGTGCCCCATTCGCAGATGCTGTACACGATGGGCCTGCCGGTGGCCCTGAGGGCGTCGCGCATGGTCGTGTAGCGCAGCTTGGCGTCCACGCCCTGGTTGTTGCAGTTGTCGTACTTGAGGTAGTCCACGCCCCAGTCCGCGAACTGCTGGGCGTCGCTGTACTCATGGCCCAGCGAGCCCGGGAAACCGGCGCTGTCGCAGGTCTTCGTGCCCGCGCTGGTGTAGATGCCGAACTTGAGGCCCTTGGAGTGGACGTAGTCCGCGACCGCCTTGATGCCGCCGGGGAAGCGGACCGGGTCCGGCACGAGCTTCCCGTTCGCGTCCCGGGAGGGCAGGGCCCAGCAGTCGTCGAGGTTGACGTACTGGTATCCGGCGTCCTTGAGGCCCTTCTGGACGAAGAGGTCAGCGATCCCCTTGACCATGGCCTCGTCGAACTCGGCACGGCAGTGCGTGGAGTTCCAGTTGTTGAACCCCATGGGCGGGGTGAGGGCGAGACCGTCGTCAAGGGTGGCCGCCACGGGGGCCGCGGCGGCCGCGGTGGCGGTGGGGACGGCGAGTCCCGCCGCGCACAGCAGGCCGGCGACGAGGGCCCCGACCACTCTTCTGAGAGATGTGCTGGATGTGCGGGCTTTGCGGGTTGTGCGGGTGTGAAGGTGACGCATCGTTACGTTCCTCCGAACCAGCAAAGGTGGGATGACTGCATGTACGCGTCATGAGCGCCCCCACGGTAGAGGCCGGTGCGTCGCGTTGGAAGTCGAGTGGTGGTCCGTGGTGGTGAGTGAGGTCCCGAGTGGCTTGAAAGTCCTCCCCGGAGAGGTTTTGAACGTGTTCAATATCTGCGGTACGCTCGTACCCATACGAGATGGGGGAGTCGATGAAGATAGTGATCCCCGGGGGAACCGGGCAGGTGGGCACCATCCTGAACCGCGCGCTGACCGCCGCGGGCCACGACGTCGTGGTCCTCACCAGGCGGCCCACGCGGGACCGGGAAGTCCGCTGGGACGGTGAGACATTGGGTCGGTGGGCCGAGCTGATCGACGGCAGCGACATCGTGATCAACCTGGCCGGGCGCAGCGTCAGCTGCCGCTACACCGCCCCCAATTTGCAGGCCATGATGGATTCGCGGGTGCACTCCACCCAGGTGGTGGGCGAGGCCATCGCGCGGGCCGCCCGGCCGCCCCGGGTCTGGCTGCAGATGAGCACGGCGACCGTCTACGCCCACCGCTTCGACGCACCCAATGACGAGGCGACGGGCGTCATCGGCGGCAGCGAACCCGATGTGCCGGACTACTGGGCGTACAGCATCGAGATCGCCAAGGCCTGGGAGCGGGCGCAGGAGGAGGCCGACACCCCGCACACCCGGAAGGTCGCCCTGCGCTCCGCCATGGTGATGAGCCCCGATCGCGGTGGCGTGTTCGACGTCCTGCTGGGGATGGCGAGGCTGGGGCTCGGCGGCCCCGTCGCGGGCGGCGCGCAGTACGTCTCCTGGATCCACGACCGTGACTTCGTCCGTGCGGTCGACTTCCTGGTCGACCGGGACGATCTCACCGGGCCGGTGAACCTCGCTGCCCCCGAACCGCTGCCGCAGCGTGCGTTCATGCGGGCGCTGCGCTCCGCGTGGGGCGCCCCCGTGGGCCTGCCCGCGACGAAGTGGATGGCGGAGCTCGGCGCGTTCGCCCTGCGCTCCGACACCGAGCTGCTGCTCAAGAGCCGGCGTGTCGTCCCTGGCCGGCTGCTCGACGAGGGGTTCACCTTCGAGTACGGCCGCTGGACGGAGGCCGCCGATGACCTCGCACAGCGGGTGCGGCTGCGCCGGGTCGAGCGGCGGCGGTCCGGGGCCGAGGTTCCGGCGCTGTCCTGATTGTCCTGAGGTGGGGCGTGACTCCCGCTCCCGTTTCGCAGTTGAACCGGCCATGAAGAAGCGCAGCATGCTCGCCATCGCCTCCCTGGCCACCGGATTCGTCGTCGCGGCGGTCACTCCGTCCCACGCCGCCGAGGCCCCTGTCACCGGGACCCCCTCCACGGAGACCCCTGGCCTCGGCGGCGGAGGAATGAAGCTCCTCGGAGGTGAGGCCGGGGGGATGAAGCTCACCGGCGGTGAGACCGGCGGGACGAAGCTCGCCGGAAGCGAGACCAAGGTCGCCGGCGTGAACGTGGACCAGGCCCTGAACACCTTCGGCCGGGCCATCAACCGCGAGACGGACAAGGCCGTGAACAACGCCCCGCACGGGAAGAAGCGCTGACGACCCCACCGACCCGACCACACGGCGCCGGAGCCCCTGGATTCGAGGGGGCTCCGGCGCCGTGGTCATGCGGTCTCTACTGGACGTGGTTTCCGTGGCAGTGTGGAGCGGGCAAGCCACAGGGGGCCAACAGAAGAGGGGGAAACGTGATCGTCTGGATCAACGGTGCGTTCGGTGCGGGGAAGACCACCACCGCACGGGACCTGATCGAGCTGATCCCGAACAGCACGCTCTTCGACCCCGAGGTCATCGGCGGAGCACTCACCCACCTGCTCCCGCCCAAACACCTCACCGAGGTCGGTGACTTCCAGGACCTGCCGATCTGGCGACGTCTCGTGATCGACACGGCGGCAGCACTGCACGCCGAGCTCGGCGGGACCCTCGTCGTGCCGATGACGCTGCTGCGCCAGGAGTACCGCGACGAGATCTTCGGCGGCCTCGCCGCCCGCCGTATCACTGTCCAGCACGTGCTGCTCGCCCCGGCGGAAACGATCCTGCGGGAGCGAATAGCCGGGCGGGAGCTCCCGCCCGACCTGCCCGACGGCGACATACGGATCCGGCAGTGGTCGTACGACCACATAGCGCCGTACCGCGCCGCGCTCGCCGCCTGGCTCACCGCCGACGCCCACCCCGTCGACAACAGCGCCCTGACGCCGTACGAGACCGCCGTCCGGATCGCCGAGGCGGTCGGCGGCGGTGCGGTCCCCGTCTGCGACATCGTGCAGACCCCGGAGCCCACCTCCGAGACCCTCGCCTCGGGGGTCCTCCTCTTCGACGAGCAGGACCGGGTACTGCTCGTCGACCCCACCTACAAAGCCGGCTGGGAGTTCCCGGGCGGTGTCGTCGAACCCGGTGAGGCGCCCGCGCGCGCGGGCATGCGCGAGGTCGCCGAGGAGACGGGGATACGGCTCGAGGACGTGCCGCGGCTGCTCGTCGTCGACTGGGAGCGGCCCGCGCCGCCCGGCTACGGCGGTCTGCGCCTCCTCTTCGACGGCGGTCGCCTCGGCTCCGCGGAGGCCGAACGCCTCATGCTGCCCGGCCCGGAGCTGCGCGACTGGCGCTTCGTGACCGAGGAGGAGGCCGCCGATCTGCTGCCACCGGTGCGCTACGAGCGGTTGCGCTGGGCGCTGCGGGCGCGGGAGCGCGGGGCGGCCCTCTATCTGGAGGCCGGGATCCCCACGTCCTGAAGCAGCCCGCGCAGCGCCTCGTACGGGTACGGCGTGAGCTTGCTGTCGTGAATCAGCCGCCCGACGAAGTCGTTCGCGACGGTGGCGAGGGGCGCGTACCGGACGATGATGTCGGCGGCGGCCCGTGGGATGCCCTCGGGCCGCCTGCCGTCGGCGCAATTCCGCACGAAGGCCTCGCGCTCCTCGTGGCCGTACCCGTGCAGCGCGGTGGCCAGCCAGTTCACCAGGTGGGCGGCGGTGTAGCAGCGGTCGTAGACGCGGTGCCGGTCGAAGAACTCGCGCTCCTGCGGGGTGAGCGGGAAACGGGACGAGAGCGCGAGGCCGTAGTCGGCCAGGTAGAGCTGCCGACCGTCGGTGAGGATGTTGGCGAAGTGGGCGTCGAAGTGCAGGAGTTCGCGCTCGTGGAGGAAGTCGGTGGTGGCCCTGAGTCCCTGCTCCACCAGGGTGCACGCGGCCTCGGCGCCGTCCGTGCGCAGTTGGGTGTCGAACCACTCGTGCAGGGTGTATGGCACGTACTCCAGGAACAGTGCCAGGCTCGCGGACGCCGTCCGCAGCTCCTCGATGCGCTCGCGCACCTGCGGGCTGCCGCCCCAATAGGCGACGGCCCCGTCGACATCGGCCAGCTGGTCGGGAAGGGGCTGGGGCGGCTGTGGCAGGACCCGCCAGTGGTGCATCAGCGGGAAGCCCGCGAAGCGGTCGGCGACGACCCAGTTCGTCGTCATGGTGTGTACGGCGAGCTCCCGCCAGGCGCCGAACCCCGGACTGCCGACGCCGTAGTGGAAGTAGGCCGGCAGGCCGAGGAGGTTCGCCGTGGAGCGGACGTTCTCCGGCCGCAGCTCGACGTCGGTGAGGCGGACGCGTTTCACGAAGACCCGTCTGCCGTCCACCTCGATCAGCGTCGAGCGGCCGCCGATGCCCGTGGCGAGCGGCGCGCCCGACTCCACCAACTCCGCGAGTTCGTGGTCGGAGAGAAGCGCCAGGGACGTGGCGATGTCCGTGTGGGCGGCGAGGCGATCGGCGCGGGTCATGCCCGCATCGTCACCGCCCGGCCCCTCAACTCGCCGCGTAATTACGCAGGAACAGCGCCTCGGCGACCGACAGACGCTCCAGCTCCTGCGGCGACACGCTCTCGTTCACGGCGTGGATCTGGGCCTCCGGCTCGCTCAGGCCGATGAGGAGGATCTCCGCGTGCGGGTAGAGCGCGGCGAGGGTGTTGCACAGCGGGATGGAACCGCCCTGGCCGGCGTACTGCATCTCCTGGCCGGGGTACGCCACCGCCATCGCGTCCGCCATCGCCTGGTACGCCGGGCTGGTCGTGTCGGCGCGGAACGCCTGGCCCTGGCCTATCTGCTCGCTGCGCACCCGGGCGCCCCAGGGGGTGTGGGTCTCCAGGTGCGCCTGGAGCAGCTTGGTCGCCTGGACCGCGTCCACGCCCGGCGGGACCCGCAGGCTGATCAGGGCCCGAGCGCTCGCCTGCACGGACGGGGTGGCGCCGACGACCGGCGGGCAATCGATGCCGAGGACCGTGACGGCCGGGCGCGCCCAGATGCGGTCGGCGACCGTGCCGGAGCCGATCAGCTCGACGCCGTCGAGGATCTTGGCGTCCTGCCGGAACTGCTCGTCCTCGTACTGCAGTCCCTGCCACGACGACTCGCCGGTCAGCCCGTCCACCGTCGTCGAACCGTCCGCGGCGCGCAGCGAGTCCAGTACGCGGATCAGCGCGCCCAGCGCGTCCGGCGCGGCGCCGCCGAACTGGCCGGAGTGCAGGTTGCCTTCGAGCGTGTCGATCTGCACGCGGACGAGGGTCATGCCGCGCAGGGTGGAGGTGACCGTCGGCAGGCCGGCGCGGAAGTTGCCCGAGTCGCCGATCACGATGGTGTCGGCCTGCAGCAGTTCCGGGTGTTCCTCGGCGTACCGCTCCAGGCCGCCCGTGCCCACTTCCTCCGAGCCCTCGGCGATGACCTTCACGTGCACGGGCACGCCGCCGTCGGCCTTGAGCGCGCGCAGCGCCAGCAGGTGCATGATCAGGCCGCCCTTGCAGTCGGCAGCCCCGCGCCCGTACCAGCGGCCGTCGCGTTCGGTCAGCTCGAAGGGCGGGGTGTGCCAGGCGGCCTCGTCCAGCGGGGGCTGCACGTCGTAGTGGGCGTACAGCAGGACCGTTTTCGCGCCCTCGGGGCCGGGCAGGTAGCCGTACACCGACTGCGTGCCGTCGGGGGTGTCCAGCAGGGCCACGTCCTCGAAGCCCTCCGCGCGCAGTGCGTCGGCGACCCAGCGGGCGGCGCCCTCGCTCTCGCTCTTCGGGAACTGGTCGAAGTCCGCCACCGATTTGAATGCCACCAGTTCGGTGAGCTCCGCCTTCGCCCTGGGCATCAGCGAGGCGACGGTCTCGGCGACCGGATTCGACGACATGGGCACGCTCCTTGTGGGTGCGACGTTGTACGTATGAGTGCTGTGATCCTCCCACAGCAGCCTGCGACGATGCCCGCCGTAGGATGCGGGGGACAGCAGGCGTAGGCGGCTTGATCGGGAGCAGTAGACCATCGTGAGCAGCGAGAACTCTTCGGCGGACGACGTGCGGCAGGTGTGGGACGTCGTCGTGGTGGGCGCGGGACCCGCGGGGGCCTCGGCCGCCTATGCGGCCGCGGTCGCCGGGCGGCGCGTGCTGGTGCTGGAGAAGGCGGAACTGCCGCGCTACAAGACGTGCGGCGGCGGCATCATCGGCCCCTCGCGCGACTCGCTCCCGCCCGGCTTCGAGCTGCCCTTCCGGGACCGGGTGCACGCGATCACGTTCTCGAACAACGGCCGCTTCACCCGGACCCGGCGCTCCAAGCAGATGCTGTTCGGGCTGATCAACCGGCCCGAGTTCGACCAGCAGCTCGTCGAGCACGCGCAGAAGGCGGGCGCCGAGCTGCGGACGGGCGTCACCGTGCAGCGCGTCGAGCAGCACGGTTCGGCGGTGCCGGACCGGCGCAGCGTCGCCGTCGTCCTGCAGGGCGGCGAGACGCTGCTCGCGCGGGCCGTGGTCGGCGCGGACGGCAGCGCCAGCCGGATAGGAGCCCATGTCGGGGTGAAGCTCGACCAGGTCGATCTCGGCCTGGAGGCGGAGATCCCGGTGCCGGAGACGGTCGCCGAGGACTGGAAGGGGCGGGTGCTGATCGACTGGGGGCCGATTCCCGGCAGTTACGGCTGGGTGTTCCCCAAGGGCGACACGCTCACGGTCGGGGTGATCTCGGCGCGCGGTGAAGGCGCCGCCACCAAGCGGTACTTGGAGGAGTTCATCGGGCGGCTCGGCCTCGCCGGGTTCGAACCGAGCGTCTCCTCCGGCCACTTGACGCGCTGCCGCGCCGACGACTCGCCGCTGTCGCGCGGGCGCGTGCTGGTGTGCGGTGACGCGGCGGGTCTGCTGGAGCCCTGGACCCGCGAGGGGATCTCGTTCGCGCTGCGGTCGGGGCGGCTCGCGGGGGAGTGGGCGGTGCGGATCGCCGAGGCGCATGACGCGGTGGACACCCGGCGCCAGGCGCTGAACTACGCCTTCGCGGTCAAGGCGGGCCTCGGCGTCGAGATGAGCGTCGGCAAGCGGCTGCTGACGGTGTTCGAGCGCCGCCCCGGTCTCTTCCACGCGGCGCTGACCGGTCTGCGGCCGGCCTGGAAGGCGTTCACGGACATCACCCGAGGCTCCACGTCACTGGCCGAGATCGTCCGCACCCACCCGATGGCCCACCGCGCCCTGACCGCGCTGGACCGCCGCCAGGCGGTGACGGGCGGCGAGGAGGCCACCTCTTGACGGCGACCCGAGTCACTTCTTGACGGTGATCCGGAAGACGGGGTGATCCGGGGCGGCCGCGATGATCTTCTCGTCGGAGGACGTCGCGGTGACCCCCTGGAAGTACTGGTTGACCTCCCAGCCCCACTTCTCCAGGTAGGTCCGCAGGATCGGGAGCTTCTCCTCGTCGGGCAGCTCCACCGCGGTGAACTCACGCACCTTGCGCCCGACCCGCAGCTCCCCGCCGCCCGCGGCGCGCATGTTCCGTACCCACTGGGAGTGGCCGCGCGCCGAGACCAGGTACTGCGTGCCGTCGAGGGTGTGCGGATTGACGGGGATGCGCTGCATCTGTCCGCTCTTGCGTCCGCGTACGGACATCTCCGCCGTGCCCGCGATGCTGAGCCCGCGCCGGGCCAGCCAGCCGATGATGTTGTTGAGGCGGACGTTCAGCGAGCTGCCCTTGAGGTAGTACGGCGACGACATGCTGACTCCCGGTGTCTTCGGTTGAGAAAGGATTGCGAGAGCGGTGCTCTCGCTTGAGAGCAGTGTGCACGAGATCGCTGATCCAAAGCAAGAGCAGTGCTCTCGATTGTGTGCACTGCTCCGTTCTTCGTGGGAGACTGCCTCACATGAGCAGCAGCACCGCACAGGGCGCACGTGCCCGCGCCAGGATGGAAATCACCGCGGCCATCAAGGACGAGGCGCGCAGACAGCTCGCGGCCGAGGGCGCCGCCAAGCTGTCCCTGCGCGCCGTGGCCCGGGAACTCGGCATGGTCTCCTCCGCGCTCTACCGCTACTTCCCCAGCCGCGACGACCTGCTGACCGCTCTCATCATCGACGCCTACAACTCCCTCGGCGAGAGCGCCGAAGCAGCGCACGACAAGGCCAAGGGCGCCGGCCCCGTACAGCGCTGGACTGCGGTCGCTGAGGCCGTACGCGGCTGGGCGCTGCGGCATCCGCACGAGTACGCGCTGATCTACGGCTCGCCCGTGCCCGGCTACACCGCCCCCGACACCACCGTCCCGCCCGCCTCCCGCGTCGGGCTCGTCTTCATCGGCATCGTCCGCGACGCCCATGGCGGCTCCGCCCTCACCGAACCCCCGCCCCTGCCCGCCGACCTGCGCGCCGAGGCCGAGCGCATGGCCGCCGACCTGGCCCCCGATCTGCCTCCGGCGACGGTCGTGGCCCTCGTCGCCTCCTGGGCCGAGCTCTTCGGTCTCGTCGGGTTCGAGCTGTTCGGGCAGTTCCACCGGGTCGTGGAGGACAGGGAGGCGTTCTTCCGGCATGCGGTGGTCCGCCTCGCCCACGGTGTCGGTCTGGTGTGAGCCGCGCCGGCCGTGGGGGAGGACGTACTTCGCGGGGAGTAGTCGTGATCACCACGCGCGGGTGACGCCGCTCGGTGGTCGTCGCGTCTAGCGTGGCGGACATGGACGAGCAGCAGGCACGCCGGGGCGGCGGTCCGCCGATGTGGTGGCGACACGGGCCGCCGTGGTGGAACCGGTGGGACGGGGAGGAGCGTGCCCCTGGCTGGCCCTGGCGCTCCACGGTGCTGATCACGCTCTTCGTGATGGCCGGCTCGAACTTCGCGGCCCGGGGCCAGTTGGACGACCGGGCCGCTCTCGACCCCTTCGCGCGCGTGCTGCTGTTCGTGGCGGCGGGACTGCTGCTGTGGCGCAAGCGGTATCCGGTGGCCGTCGTGTTCGGGACGTCGGTCGCCGCCACCGTGTATCTGGGCGCCGGTTATCCGTACGGGCCGGTCCTCCTGGCCGTCGCCGTGGCCTGCTTCAACGCGATCGTCAGGGGGCATCGCAGGGCCGCCTGGGCCGCGATCGGGGTGTTCTGGGCCGGGCACGCGCTGGTGGCCCACTGGCTGTACCAGTGGCTGCCGCCGTCCGGTGACTCGGCGGCGCCCTGGGGGCAGGAGGGGGTGATCGCCGCTTGGGTCGCGGCCATCCTGGCGGTGTCGGAGCTGGCCAAGACGCGGCGCGAACAGTGGGTGCGGGAGGGGGCCGAGCGGGCGCAGGCGGCGCGGCGACGGGCCGACGAGGAGCGGCTGCGGATCGCCCGCGAACTGCACGACGTCCTCGCGCACAGCATCAGCGTGATCAATGTGCAGGCGGGCGTCGGCCTCGCGCTCCTCGACAGCGACCCCGAGCAGGCACGCACGGCGCTCACCACCATCAAGGCCAAGAGCAAGGAGGCGCTCGGCGAGGTCCGCCAGGTCCTGGACACGCTGCGCACGCCGGGCGACGCGCCGCGCACCCCGGCACCCGGACTCGACCGCCTGCCGGAACTGGTGCGGGAGGCGGCGAGCGCGGGCCTCACCGTCGAGGTCGAGGGCGAAGCGCCCCGCCTCGCGCCCGGCACCGACCTCGCCGCGTTCCGGATCGTTCAGGAGGCCCTCACCAACGTCGTACGCCACTCGGGATCGCGGCACGCACGCGTGCACCTCGATCACGACGACGGAGCGACGCTACGGTTGCGTATCGACGACGACGGTCCGGCGGGCGGCGCCGACGCGGGCGGCAGCGGCAACGGACTCGCCGGAATGCGGGAGCGGGCGGCCGCGCTGGGTGGCACGATCGAGGCGGGCCCGCGCGCCGACGGAGGGTTCCGGGTGCTCGCCGTACTGCCGTTGAAGGCTTCTGCCGACACCAAGGAGGACCGGTGATCCGGGTACTGCTCGCCGACGACCAGTCGCTGGTGCGGGCCGGTTTCCGCGCGCTGCTCGACGCGCAGCCCGACATCGAGGTGGCGGGGGAGGCGTCCGACGGCGAGGAAGCGGTGCGCAAGGTGCGCGAACTGCGGCCCGACGTCGTCCTGATGGACATCCGCATGCCGGTCCTCGACGGACTCGCCGCGACCCGCCGGGTCACGGAGGACGGAGCCCTGGAGGGCGTCAAGGTGGTCATGCTCACCACCTTCGAACTCGACGAGTACGTCTTCGAGGCCATCCGCTCGGGCGCCTCCGGATTCCTGGTCAAGGACACCGAGCCGGAGGAACTCCTGCGCGCCGTACGGGCGGTGGTCGAGGGCGACGCGCTGCTCTCGCCCGGTGTGACCCGGCGCCTCATCGCCGAGTTCGCCGCCCGCTCCAAGGAGCCCGCCGCGGCCGACGCCCTGACCGACCTCACCGAACGCGAGCGGGAGGTGATGGCGCTGGTCGGCATCGGACTGTCCAACGAGGAGATCGCCCGCCGCCTGGTGGTCAGCCCCCTCACCGCGAAGACCCACGTCAGCCGCACGATGGTGAAGCTCGGCGCCCGGGACCGGGCGCAACTCGTCGTCCTGGCCTACGAGTCGGGGTTGGTGCGCCCCGGCTGGCTGGGCTGAGTCGCCCCGTCCCCGGCGCCCTTGCGCTGCCCGAAACGGACCAGCACGCTGATGACGCGGGCGAGGAACAGCACGGCGGCCACGGTCGCCCCCACGCGTACCAGCGTGCCGCGTGCCCCGTCCCACAGATCGAAGACGAACGCCGGTCCCGCCACGGCCCCGAACAGCACGGCCGCCGCGAACGCCGCACTGCACAGCGCGTATCCGATCTCGACGGTGATCGCGTCCCGCTCGGCCTGACTGCGCCGTCCCCCATACGTGCTCATACAGGGAGTTTCACAGGAGTGCGCCCGGCGGAGCAAGCGGGCTCCGCCGGGCGCACGGTGTAGGAGGCGTCCCCTAGTCGCGTACGCTGACGCGCTCCGCCTCCTGGGACGTGGACTTGGCGACCACCACGGTCGGCTGCCTACGACGGGTGCGCAGCCCCGTGAGGGAGATCAGCAGGCCCGCGACCGCGATCACCGTGATCACGACCAGGGCGGGCAGGTAGCTGTCGAGGACGGCCTGCGGGGACGCGGGCTCCGCGGGGGTGTTCGCGGTGAGGACCGCCGTCACCACAGCCAGGAAGAGCGCGCCGCCGACCTGGACGGAGGTGTTGAGCAGCCCCGAGACCATGCCCTGCTCGTGCTCGTCGACGCCGTTCGTCGCCTGGACGTTCAGCGACGGGAAGGTGAGCGCGAAGGCCGAGCCGACCAGCAGCATGGTGGGCAGGATCACCGCCGCGTAGACCGGGTCGAGGTCGATGCGCAGGAACAGGACGTATCCCGCGACCATCAGGGCGAAGCCGATCGCGATCAGGCGTGCCGTGCCGAACCGGTCGATGATCGCCCCGACCTTCGTCGCGGACAGCGCCACGAGCGCGCCCGCCGGCAGGAAGGCCAGCGCGGTGTGCAGCGCGGACCAGCCGAGCAGTTGCTGCATGTACAGGGTGACCAGGAACTGGAAGCCGATGTAGCTGCCGACGAACGTCAACGCGCCCAGCTGGGCCCGCACTTGGGCGCCGGAGCGCAGCACGCCCAGTCGGATCAGCGGGCTCGGGCTGCGGCGCTCGACGCGGACGAACGCCGTCAGCAGGACGACGACGGCGACGAAGGACAGGACCGTGCGGGCCGATCCCCAGCCCACCTCGGGTGCCTCGACCACGGTGAAGACGAGCAGCAGCATCGAGGCGGTGCCGAGGATGGCGCCCGGGATGTCGTAGCCGCCGGTGGCCCGTTCGCGCTCCGTGCGCGGCAGCAGCTTCAGGCCCGCGAACAGGGCGATCAGCGCTACGGGTGCGGGCAGCAGCATGGTGAGGCGCCAACTGGCCTCGGTCAGCAGGCCGGAGAAGACGAGCCCCATCGAGTAGCCGGTGGCGCCGCAGGTGGTGTAGATGGCCAGCGCGCGGTTGCGTAGCGGGCCCTCGGCGAAGGTCGTGGTGATGATGGACAGGCCGGCGGGCGCGGTGAAGGCGGCGGCCAGACCCTTGATGAAGCGGCTGGCGATCAGCAGCGGACCCGAGTCGACGAGCCCGCCGAGCAGGGAGGCGAGCGCGAAGACGGCCAGGGCCACCAGGAAGACCTGGCGTCGGCCCAGCAGGTCGGCGGTCCGTCCGCCGAGGAGGAGCAGGCCGCCGTAGCCCAGGATGTAGCCGCTGACGATCCATTGCAGGGTCGAGGTGGACAGGCCCAGGTCGGCGCCGATGGACGGCAGGGCGACACCGACCATCGACACGTCCAGCGCGTCCAGGAACATCGCGGCGCACAGCACCAGGAGGGTGCCCCACAGACGGGGCGTCCAACGGCCCTCGGACGTGGGGTGGGTGAGCGGAGAGGTCATGCGAAGACAGTACATGCGCATGCATCGAATGCAAGCGCATTTAATGTCAGCGCAATGAGCTGTGAACTCTGCTACGGTGCGGCCATGGCGGCGAAGAAGGCCGAACAGGCGCTCGTGGACCAGTGGCGGGACATCCTTGCGCTGCATGCGCGCACCCAGTGCGAACTCGACCGCGCTCTGAACCAACACGGGCTGTGCGCCAGCGATTTCGAGGTCCTTGACGTGCTGGCGGACGGTACCTGTGCCTACCGCGTCCAGGAGATCTCCGAGCGCGTCCATCTGAGCCAGAGCGCGCTGTCGCGGCTGATCGCCCGCCTGGAGAAGGACGGGCTCGTCGAGCGCGGGATGTGTGCGGAGGACCGGCGGGGCGTGAAGGTGGCGCTCACGGTGAAGGGCCGCACGCTGCACGGTGAGGTGCTGCCCGTGCAACGTGCGGTGCTGACCCGGATGCTGGCGGTCGGCCAGGCAGGCTGACCGCCCGTCAACCGGCGTCAGCCGATCGCCGACCTCTCCCGCCACAGTGCGGCCAGCGAGGCGTCACCCGTCACGCTCGGCACCGGCAGCCGGTTCCACAACGCCAGATACAACTGCGCGGCAGGACCGCTCACTTCGGCGTCCACGTCCCCACCCGACGCGTCCCGCGTGGTCACGGGCGGTTCCGCCGACAGCCGTATGGTCCACACCGCGTCCGTGTCCGCGTCCGTGTCCGAGGCCCGCACCCGCAGTACGCGCGGCTCCTGCGTACGGACCCTGCTCCTGGAGCGGGCGTGGAATCCGCGGAGCAGCTCGTCGATCCCGTCCACCGCGAACTCCGTCGCGATGCCGGTCGGCGTGCCGCCGCGTGCCGACTCCGCGTCGAAGCGGTGGACGGTCGTCTCATGGGCCTGCCGCCGGGCCCAGAAGGCCAGGGGTGAGGGGTTGGGCGCGGGGTGGAAGGTCCAGCACTGCACGTCGGGCGCGGCTGCGGCGAGGGTGTCGACCAGGTGGCGGTGGCTGTCCCGGTACCAGGCCACGAGCTCGGGGCCGTCGAGGGCGGGGCCGTCACCCAGGGGTCGGGGCGAGGTGAGCGCCTGCGCGACGAACTCCGTGGCCCAGCGGTGCACCGCCCCCGTGTGCCGCAGCAGATCCCGTACCTGCCAGTCCGGGCAGGTAGGCACTTTTGCGTCGACCCCGGCCTCCTCGGCGGCCGCGGCCAGCAGCTGACCTTCGCGGTCCAGGGTTCTAACGAACTCAGCGGTCTCCATGCGGGTGAGTGTGCCGGATGGAGCGGGGTCGAAGGGAAGTGGCTTTCGACGGGCCCTCCTCAGGGCCCGCGCTGAAGAGGAGGGTGCTCAGGATCGGGTGGGGAAGAGGCAGAACTCGTTGCCCTCGGGGTCGGCGAGGACCCAGTGGTCCTCGTGGCGGGCCAGGACGGTCGCGCCCAGGGCGGTGAGTCGGTCGATCTCGGTCTGCGGGGCGGGGGAGGCCAGGTCCAGGTGCAGGCGGTTCTTTCCGCGCTTGGGCTCCGGTACGAGCTGACACCACAGGCGAGGGCCGCCCGCTTCGGGCTCGACCAGCACGGTCGGGTCGTTCTCCGGGCCGTCGATGCCCTGCGCGCGCAACCGGGCGAGCTCGGCGTCGTCGTAGGGGGCGACGGCGTAACCGTCGAGGGCGGCGGCCCAGAAGCGGGCCGTGGCGGCCGGGCGGGCACAGTCGATGACGATGTCGTGGAGTCGTGCCATCCGGTCATGATGCGGGCGCAGCGCGGTGCGGACAACGGTCGGAGGGGCGCAGTCGGTCGCCGTGACGAAGTGCCGGAGTGCCAGGGCGAGGCGGGTCACGGTCCGGACGGCGACCCCGGTCGGTTCGGCGTCGCGCGGCGGGTCGCGATGCCGATCAGCGTGGCGATCGCGGCCAGTACGGCGACGCTGGTGAGGGCGACGGGCAGGGAGAACCAGTCGGCCATGAAGCCGATGGCGGGCGGTCCGAGGAGCATGCCGCCGTAGCCGAGGGTGGAGGCGGTGGCGACTCCGCTCGGGCCGGCGAGGACGCCCGCGCGCTCGACGGCCACCGGGAAGAGGTTGGCGAGACCGAGCCCTGTGATCGCGAAGCCGAGCAACGCCGCCCATAGGGAGGGCGCGAGAGAGCCGAGCAGCATTCCGGCCGCCGCGGTCGCGCCGCCCGCGATGACGGTACGGCCGTGGCCGAGCCGTTCGAGGAGAGCCGTACCGCTGAGGCGGCCGATGGTCATGGCCAGCGCGAAGCAGGAGTAGCCGGCGGCGGCGACGCCCTGCGAGGCGTCCAGGTCCTGTTCGAGGTGCAGGGCGCCCCAGTCGGCCATGGCGCCCTCGCCGTAGGCCGTGCACAGGGCGATCAGGCCGAAGACGATCACCAGTCCGCGTGTCCTGGTGTCCAGGCGACGCGGGCCGCCGCTCTCGGCGCGTACGGCGTTCGCGCCGGTCGGCGGTTCGTGGCGCAGCAGCGTACGGCCAGCCACGGCCGTCACCAGCAGCCCGATCACGGTGAGGCCCAGCAGATGCCGGGTCGGGGAGAGGGCCCCCGCGACCAGCCCGCCGAGGCCCGCGCCGACCATGCCGCCCAGGCTGAAGGCCGCGTGGAAGCTGGGCATCACGGGCCGGCGCAGGGCGGTGACCAGGTCGACGGCTGCGCTGTTGAAGGCGACGTTGATGCTGCCGTAGGCGGCGCCGAAGACGACGAGCACGGCGCCGAGGGCGAGCACGGAGTGGGTGAGCGGGGGCAGGGCGACGCTGAGGGAGAGGAGGACCGCGCAGACGACGGTGACCTGGTGGGTGCCGTAGCGACGGCAGAGCCGACCGGTGAGCGTCATGGTGAGAACGGCGCCGGCGGAGACGCCGAGGAGGGCGAGGCCGAGGGCGCTGGCGGAGGCGCCGGTCTGTTCCTTGATGGCGGGGATACGGACGACCCAGCCGGCGAAGAGGAATCCGTCGAGGGCGAAGAAGGCGGTGAGGGCGATGCGCAGGCGGGTCAGCGTGCTGCCGTTGCCCGGCACGGCGTTGTGCGTTCGGGTTTTGTTTATTAGCGGCACAAAGTCAGGTTAGGGGTGTGTCGCGGGCGAGGCAAGGGGAGTGCGACCGTTGGCTACCGACCGGCCTGGTGGCTGCGACCCGTCGCCGGGCCCACAAGCTCCATCGCCGGGCCCACACATGGCGTGAGCGGGACGTCACCCTCCCCCGAAGGTGGCGTCCCGCTCACTTCCCCCGGCGCCGGACAGTGGACTGTGGCGCCCGTGCGCGTCAGCGGATCCGTGCTGTCACCAGCACATGACCGCCGTCTCCCCCGAACCCCAGCTGGAGTACAGGCGCACCCGGACGAAATAGCGGCGGCCCTTGACGAGGCGGGCCTTGACCGTGGCGTTGTGCGGGGTACCGCCGTCGTCCTGGGCGGTGAGATAGCGGGGCTCTCCGTCCCGCTCCTCGAAGACCACGACGACCGTGTCGCCGTCGCCGAAGGTGCCCACGGTGTACTCGCGGGTCTCCGGCGGCTCGACGACGAAGTCGGCCTGCTGCGCCGGGCCCAGCCGCAGCGGTACCGAGCGGAACGGCACCAGGTCCTGTGCCCTGGGCGGCTCGGCCGACGGGTACCAGCGGCGGACGAACTCCTTGTCGGCCTGGGACAGCGTGCCGGGCGGGTTCAGGCCGCCGCGGAACTGCTCCGGCTCCAGGATCAGCCCGGCCGAGAACGGGTACTCCATGATCGAGTGCGGGTCCCAGACGGAACCGTTGACCTCGTTCGGGTCCAGCTTGCGCAGGATGTTGAAGAACGTCTTGTCCCGGCTCCAGAAGTTCGGCGGGCCCGCCAGATCGGTGTACACGGCCTCGTCGTCCCAGTGGATCCCGGCGAACGGGCTCTGGTGCTCGTGCAGCAGGCCGAGCGCGTGCCCGATCTCGTGCAGGGCCGTGCCACGCTCCCCGGGCACGGTCAGGTCCCAGCCGAAGTTCATGGTGCGTTCGTTCAGGCCGACCTGGAGCGCGTCCTTGCCCACGTGCGACCAGGAGCCGTCACCGAGCTGGAACCCGATGCGCAGTTCGGCCTCCGAGCGGTCGGCCACCTCCACGAACGACAGCCCGATGCCCAGGCCCTGCCACTCCTGGAAGCACTCGCGCACGACGTCCCGCTGCTCCTTGCCGCCGACCCAGGACACATGCCGGGCCTTGCCGGTCTCCGGGTCGGAGATCACGGACCCGTCGGAGTCCCGGTCGAAGAAGTGGTAGTGCAGCACGGTGCCGTTGACCCACATCCGGCTTCCGCCGATGAGCGCACTGAGCCGCTCGGCGGCCAGCCCCGGCGCGAAGGCGGGGGCCGACGCCTGCGCGAGGGAGCAGTAGCGTGCGGTCATGCGAACAGGGTGCCGTCGACCCGCCGCGGGCGCCTGAGTCGGGGGCTACTCAAGTACCCGTGTATCAAGGGTGAGTCACCGCACTCCTATTGCCGTGATGACTTGGGAACGTGACGCGAAGACCCTGGAGATGCCCTGGCCGTTCACCGGCCGGGAGGACGAACTCGAACTGGTCCGAGGGGCCTCGACCGCCGGCCGGCAGGGCATCGTGATCACGGGACCGGCGGGCTGCGGCAAGACCCGGCTCGTCACCGAGGCCGTCCGCGGCACCGACTGCGCCAGGGCGGCCGGCACCCCCGAGACCCGCCGGATCCGCTTCGCCGCGTTCGCGCACCTCGTACCCGAGACCGCCTCCCTGCACGGCGCCTTCCAGCACCTGTCCGGCGTACGGCTGCTGCTCGTGGACGACGCGCATCTGCTTGACGACGCCTCGGCCGCCCTCGTCCACCAACTGGCCGTGCACGGACGCACCCGGCTCCTGGTCGTCACCACCGACGGCGCCCCGGTCCCGGGCGCGATCTCCCGCCTGTGGACCGGCGAACTCCTGCCCCGCCTCACCCTGGAGCCGCTGCCCCGCGAGGAGACCGCCCACCTGCTGGCGGGCGGAGCCGGCGGGGCGGCCTTCGAACCGCTCACCGTGAACCGGCTCTACCGCCTGTGCCAAGGGGACCTGCGGCTGCTGCGCGACCTGGTGGACGCGGTGCGCGAGCGCGGGCTGCTGACCCCGGTTCCGGAGTCGGACGAATGGGCGTGGCGCGGCCCGGTGCCGGTCACCGCGACCGTGCGCGAGCGCACCGCACAGGTCCTCGACCGCACCTGCCCCGACGAGCGCGAGACCCTCGAACGCCTAGCCTTCGCCGAGCCGTTGCCCCTGGACCTGGCCCGGGACCGGCTCGATCTGCACACCCTGGAACACCTGGAGGCCGACGCCCTGGTCCACGTGGACGACCAGGGCGCCGTCCGCCTCGCCCACCCCCTGCACGGCCCGGTGCTGCGGGCCGCGGCCGGCAGGCTCCGGGCGAGGCGGCTGTCCCGTACGCCGGACCAGTGCGGTCCCGCTCTGGACGCCGAGCGGGCCGCGCTGGCCGGATGCATCGAGCGGGCGGACGTACGGGAGATGCCGGCGCCCGTGGGGGAGTGGCTGGTGGCGGAGGGCGCGCCGGTGCCGGCCGGGTACGCGGCCGTACGCGCCCGGTTCGCGCGGCTGCGCGGCGCGCTGCGGGAGGCGGCGGCGTGGGCGCGGGAGGGGCTGCGGGACGGCGGCGGCGATCCGTCCTGTCGCCTCGAACTCGCCCTCGCCACAGCGCAGTCGGGCGACACAACGGCCGCGCACGAGATCCTGGGTGGCCGCCCCCACGGGGGTGGGGCGGTCACCCGGCCTGTCACGGCTCGCTGCGCCGACGGGGGTGCCCCGGCGAGCACCGGTGATGCGGGCGGGGCCGTGGGCGCGTTCACCGGCGGTGGCGGCACGGCTGTCGAGGCGCTCTCCGGCGACGCCTACGACGCCGTCCGCCTTGGCACCCCCCAGCTCGCCGAGGGTCGCCTGACCGGCGTCTTCGCCGCGCACGCCGACGCGCTCGCCCAGGGCGACGGCGCCGCGCTCGACCGGGTCGCCGCACAGTTCGAGGAGCGCGGCTTCCTGCTCTTCGCTGCCGAGGCGCACGCCCAGGCCGTACGGGCCCACCGCGACCCGCGCGCCGCCCGCACCGCACGCACGCGTGCCGTCGCCCTGGCCCGCCGCTGCCAGGGCGCCCGAACCCCGGCACTGTCCGGGCTGGTCCTCGGCGAACTGACCGTCCGGCAACGGCAGATCGTCACGCTGGCCGCCGCCGGACTGAGCAACCGGCAGATCGCCGAGAAGCTCACCCTGTCCGTCCGCACGGTCGGCAACCACCTCTACAGCGCCTACGCCCGCCTCGGCGCCAGCGACCGCGGCGCGCTGCCGTGGCTGGTGGAACTGCCGGACACGCAGTCGGCGTAAGGGAGTTGAGCTGGGAAGGCACCCATGGGCACGCCCCTCGGTTACGACCGATCAGTCCGCCCCGAACGCCGAGAACGCCCACCCCGTCGCCTGGTGCAGCGCGTCGCCCGGCAGTGCCGCCCGGGCGTCGCGCAGTGCCTCCGCCAGGGAGAGCCCTTCGCTCAGGCCCTTGTGCAGGGCCAGCATCAGGGGCACCACCGCGGCGTCGTTGACGGGCGCGCTGGCCGCCACCACGCCCGCCGTGCCCAGCGGCAGCAACGCGGTGACCAGGCCGAGCAGTTCGTCGGCGCCGACGGAGGCGAAGCGGGCGGTGTCGCAGCAGGAGAGGATGATCCGGTACGGGCTGCGGTCCAGGCGCTCGAAGTCGTGCACGACGATTGGCCCGTCGGCCATCCGCAGCGACGAGAACAGGGGGCTGTCCGCGCGGAACGTGCCGTGGGCCGCGATGTGGGCCAGTTCGGCCCCGTCCAGTTCTTCCAGTACCCGCGGCACGCGCGCGTCGGCGTGCTCCAGGACGACAGCGCCGCCGTACCGGCAGGCGAGGTGGGGCACCTCCGCGCCGCCGGTCGCGAGACCCGGCCCGCGCACCAGCACCTGGCGTCCACCGGGCGGCGGTTCGGTCTCCCGCGCGCGCAGCCAGCTGCTCGCCGACGGCGACACGCTGAGCACCCGCTCGCGCAGCGACGGCAGCAGCGCCCACGGCACCCGGTGCAGCCGGGCCGGGGGTACGACCACGACGGGTCCGTCGCCCAGATGAGCCGCGGCCGGACCGAGCAGCAACTCCTCCAGGCGCCGCCCCGCGGCCTCGACGACCGGCAGCCGCCCCTCCGCACCCGGGTGGGCCAGCCGCCGCAGCCCGGCCTGGACGTGCTCGGCCTCGGTCTCCGCCTCGGCCAGCAGCCCCGCCTCGAACCGGCGCACCCGCCCCTGCCCGCACAGCAGCACCTGAACCCGCCCGTCCAGCACGGCGAGTTCGACCAGCCGTACGTCGTCCCCCAGCCGCTGAAGCAGCCGGCGCGGATCGAAGCGGTAGCCGTCGCCGGGCGTGTCGCCGCGCAGGTGCAGGGTCCGGGAGCGGATCTCCCGCTCCAGGCGCCGCTGTTCGCGCTCCAGCGCCGGAACGGGCCGGGCCTCCATGCGGGCGGCCTCCGCGCGGGCCGCGATCTCCCGGAACGCGGTCAGGTCGCTCTGCAGCTCCGGATCGGCCGGCGGCCGGGTCGGCGGCGTCGACAGCGCGGTGGCCCGCCAGCGCTCGCTCCACACCAGCAGCCGCCGCGGACTGCCGGAGTCGAGGCTCGCCTGCTGGGCCAGCGCGGCCAGTTCAGCGCCCTGCGCGGTGGCGCGGGCCCTGAGCTCCGACGCGCCGAGCGTCATCCGGTGGGCGTCGAGCACGTCCAGGCCGCGTCGGCAGGCCTCCAGGACACCCCGCCCCGAACCTGCCGCCTGTGCCCGCAGCGCCTGTGCCGCCCAGCCCGTCATCCGGGCCAGCGGCGGCCCGCTGCGCCTGCTGCGTGCGGCGACGGCCAGATGCCGCTCGGCGTCGGCCCGCCAGCCCAGACCGAGGGCGATCCGGCCCGCGAGCAGCGAGGCCTCCGGCGCGGCCGGCGCACCGAAGGAGGCCAGCCGTTCGGCCACCGCCGCCGTGTCGGCCACCAGCCGGCCCGAACTGCGCCCGGCGGCGACCCGCGCCTCGATCAGCACCAGCCGGGCATGCGTCTCCCACCAGCCGCGCCGCTGCCCCGCGAACAGCCGTACGGCCATGTCGGCGCGCGCGATCGCGGTGTGCGCCTCGCCCGCCAGCCGGGCGGCACGTGCCGCGGCCAGCAGCAGCTCGGCCTTGCGGGTGGACTGGCCGCCGATGCCGTCGAGCACGGCGATCGCCGCGTCGGCCTCGGCCAGCGCCTCCGGGGCGAGCCCCGCGGCCATCAGCACCTCGCAGCGGCGGATGTTGAGCATGAAGGTCGGCGTGCCGAGCTTGGCGTACCGCTCCTCGGCCTCGTCGAGCAGCCGCAGCGCCGCCGGGATGTCGCCCGACCGGAACGCCGCGAGCCCCCGGCTCTCCACCGCGTCGGCCTTGTCGTGCTCCTGGCCCGTGGTGTCCCACAGCGCCTCGGCCGCCGTGAAGTCGGCATCCGCGCGGTCGACGGCGCCGACCGCCAGATGCACGGTCGCCCGCAGCGTCAGCGCCCGCGCCGTCCAGATGACGTCCTCGGCCTGCCGCAGCACGGGAATCGCCTTGCGCACATCGTCCAGCGCCTCGCGATGGTGGCCCAGGACCCAGCGGGCGTAGGCCCGGCGGAACAGCACGCGCGCGCGGGTGTGTCCGCTCCCGCGCTCGACCCCGCGCTCCAGCGCGGCCAGCCCCTGCTGAGTGCGCCCCGCATGCACCAACGCGACCCCGAGCGCCGCGAGGACGTCCGCCTCCCGGTCGGCCGATTCCGCCCGTGCCGCGAGATCCCGGGCACGCCGCAGATGATGGAGGGCGATGCGCATGTCGCCCCAGTCCCGCTGCCAGATGCCAATCACCTGGTGGGCGACGGAGGCGTGCAACGGCGACGGATCGGCGTCGAGCACCCGTTCCGCTTTCGCCAGCGCGTCGTTCGGGGCGGCGAACACCATCGGCAGCAGTTGGAGAACCGAGTCGCTTCCCGCTGTCACTCCACGGATGGTAGTTGCCGCGGGACCGTGCCACACGGGTTTGGTGCTGTATCAATCAGCCACCCCGCGGCTCTGACTGACGACCGTCGCCTCAGTGGGAGGACACGCCATGGCACCACAGCGATTCCACGAGCAGTTCGACCAGATCCAGCGCTCCATGCCCGACGTCCCCCTCGCGATGGGACCGGACGACTCCGCCGAGTTCATCTACGAGAAGGGCTATGTGCTGGTCCGTGACGGCGACGACGCCCGCATCGTCGAGGACACCGTGCGGGCGCACTTCACCGCCGACCCCGACCTGGTGCAGGACAACGTGCGCCGCGCGAGCCCGCAGACCAACCGCTCGGGCATCACCCGCATCCGGGTCGGCGACCCCGGCGAGGGCGACCGCAGCGGCGACCCCACCGTCGTGCACGCCCTGCGCGCCCTGCGGGAGACCGAGGGCCGGGCCGGACGACGGCTCGTCAGCCGCAACCACCTCGTGGGGATCACGGGGGGCGTCAACTCCTGTCCCGGCGACGAACCCGCGCCCGCCCCGCTCGCCGACGGCACCAACCCCACGGCGGCCGAGGGCACCCACGACGCGGACAGCGCCGTCGGCGTCCTGGTCATCGACACCGGCCTCATGCGCGACTTCCGCTCCTCCCCGCTGCTCGCCCACACCGACGGCGACGCGCAGATCAAGGAGTGCGACGACGACGGCGTCCTCCAGCAGTACGTCGGTCACGGCACGTTCATCGCCGGACTCGTCGCCGCCGTCGCGCCCAACACGAACATCACCGTCCGCAACTCCCTGAACGACGCGGGCGCCATCCTGGAGTCCGAGTTCGGCGAGAAGCTCTTCGAGGCGGTCGACGCGGGCGGCTGGCCCGACATCCTCAGCCTCTCCGCCGGCACCTCCAACGGCCGCACCGACGGCCTGCTCGGCGTCGAGGCCTTCATGCGGGAGCTGCGCGAACAGCGCACCCTGCTGGTCGCCGCAGCCGGCAACAACGGCAGCGCCACGCCGTTCTGGCCCGCCGCCTACGCCGACCTGCCCGACTACCAGGACGTCGTGCTGTCGGTCGGAGCGCTGCGCGGCGACGGCGAGTTCGGCGCCTGCTTCAGCAACCACGGCGCCTGGGTGAAGGCCTACGCGCCCGGCGAGCGGCTCACCAGCGTCCTCACCGGCTTCGACGCGCCCATGCCGTACGTCTACCAGCACTCCACCTACGACACCTGCCGCTACGGCTTCGGCTACTCCTGCACCTGCGTGTCCCCGCGCCACACTGGCGTGTTGAGCGAGCAGGGCGGCACCACCGAGCCCGACCAGGTGATGTTCGAGGGGTTCGCGCACTGGAGCGGCACCTCCTTCGCCACCCCGCTCGTCGCCGGCATGATCGCCGCCCACATGACCGCACAGCAGGAGACCGACCCGCGTGTCGCCCGGTACAAGATGCTCGCGGCGAACTCCGGGTACGCGGAGGTGCGGGGGGCGCATGTGCCGGCACTTCGCCCCCCGACCTGGCGCCCTGTCCCCGTCGTACCGTCGGCTCCTCGGTCATGAGGGTCGGAACCGTCCCCTCCGCGGCGTACGATGACTTGCCGTACACGAGGGGTGGGACTGTGGACCGAGCAGATGTCGGTGCGTTGGTCCAGTCCGCCGTCGACGGCGACGCGGCGGCCTGGAAGGCGCTCGTTGAGGGGCTGAGCCCACTGGTGTGGTCGGTCGTGCGCGCGCACCGGCTGGGTGACGCCGACGCCCATGAGGTCTATCAGACCGTCTGGTTCCGCTTCGCCCAGCACCTCGGGCGCATCCGTGAACCCGAGAAGGCCGGGTCATGGCTCGCGAGCACCGCACGGCACGAGTGCCTGAAGGTGCTCAAGAGCCTGAGGCGGCTGACGGTGACGAGCGATCCGCAACTGCTCGACCGGGTCAGCGAGGACCGTACGCCCGAACAGTCGGTCCTGGACTCGGAGGAGGCCGCCGCGGAGTCGGAGCGCATCCGCTGGATGTGGCAGGAGTTCGAGGAACTCGGCGACCGCTGCCGCCAGTTGCTGCGCGTGCTCATGGCCTCGCCGCCGCCCAGCTACCAGGAGGTGTCCGCCGCACTGGGCATCGCCGTGGGCAGCATCGGGCCGCTGCGCCAACGCTGTCTGCGCCGACTTCGGGCCCGACTCGACGCACGGGGAGCGCTGTGAACGACGACATGCACGACGAAGTGACGGGCGAGGAAGTGACGGGCGGGTCGGGCGAAGAGCCCCTCGGCGACGACGGGTTCGACATCGAACTGCTGGAGGAGGAGCTGCGGCAGGCCGCCGCCATCCTGGACCCCGTCCCGGCCCAGCTGCGGCAGCTCGCCGTCGAGGCGTTCGCGCTGCACGACCTCGACGCCCGTATCGCCGAGTTGACGTTCGACTCGGTGGTGGACGCCATTCCGGTCAGAGGAGCGACGGACGTGCCGCGGATGCTGACCTTCCGCGCGGGCGAGGTGACCGTCGACGTGGAGGTGACCGCGCAGGGGCTGATGGGGCAGGTGCTGCCCCCGCAGCAGGCGCGGATCGAGGTGCTCGTCGGTCCGCAGTCGGCCACGCCGGTCGAGGCCGACGCCATGGGCCGCTTCACCAGCGACGCCCCGCCGAACGGCCCCTTCGCCCTACGGCTGCGCACCGGCGGCGAGGTCGTGGTCACGGAGTGGCTGCGCGCCTGACCCACCCGGTCAGCGTGAAGCGACGTCCACCAGCGCCGCCAGCGCCTGCGCGAGCCGGGTGAGTCCGGGATGGGCCGGACCGCCCGGCTCGGCCATGTACGTGTCCCGGCGGATCTCGATCATCAGGGCACTGACGCGCGGTTCGCCGCCGTAGAACTCCAGCGGCACGTACGTACCGCTGAACGGGCTGTTCAGCCCCGTCTCCCCGCACGGTGCGAACGCCTCCCGGGCCGCGCCGAGCAACTCGGGCGGCGTGTGGAAGGAGTCGGTGCCCAGGCAGACCGTCGGGCGCGGGCCCTCGCCGTGCAGCTCGTAGGGGAGCGGCGCGGTGGGATAGGAGTGCACGTCGATGATCACGGCCCGCCCCGTGGCGGCCAGGCGCTGCATGACGGCGTCGGTCATCGCGCGGGCGTACGGCTCGAAATAGCGCGAGATCAGCGGCGCGGGGTCGAAGTCGTCGGGCCGCAGCGCCTCCCGATGCGTTGTGCGCGTGTATACGGCGCCCATCCCGACGGAGAGCATCTCCTCCCGCTCGTCCGGGAACCTCTCGGGATCGACGACCAGCCGCGACAGCCGGTTCACGAACCGCCACGGGGTGACCTCCGACGCCCCGGCCGCCTCCTCGGCGAGGCGCGCGGTGTGCGCGTCGACGATGTGGTCCAGCTCCCGCTCCAGCGCGGAGTCGTCCAGCACGATCCCCGCGCGCGCCTCGGGCGGCATCTCCCGCGCCGAGTGCGGCACATGGAGGATCACCGGCGATTCCTCGGCCCCGGGGAGCAACTCGAACGACGGCACGGCAGGGGGCATGGGGGGCGGCTCCGGGGGCGTGGTGGGTGGGGTGGTGCACCATCGGCTCAGACGGCTCCGCCCCGGCGGGCGTGTGCCTGCCGGGGCGGAGACTTCAGGGCCGTCGGGCCGGGAGGCCGGGACCTCAGGCCACGGGCGTCAGCTCAGGGAAGCCAGCGCCTCGTTCCAGGTGGCCGACGGGCGCATGACCGCGGCGGCCTTGGCCGGGTCGGGCTGGTAGTAGCCGCCGATCTCGGCGGGCTTGCCCTGGACGGCGTTCAGCTCGTCGACGATCTTCTGCTCGTTCGCGGTGAGCGTCTCGGCGAGCGGGGCGAAGGCCTTCGCCAGGTCCGCGTCGTCGGTCTGCCTGGCCAGCTCCTGCGCCCAGTACAGGGACAGGAAGAAGTGGCTGCCGCGGTTGTCGATGCCGCCGACGCGACGGGTCGGGGACTTGTCCTCGTTGAGGAAGGTCGCCGTGGCACGGTCGAGGGTGTCGGCGAGGACCTTGGCCTTGGGGTTGCCGGTGGCCGTCGCGTACTGCTCCAGGGAGGGGACCAGCGCGAAGAACTCACCGAGGGAGTCCCAGCGCAGGTAGTTCTCCTTGACCAGCTGCTGGACGTGCTTCGGCGCGGAACCGCCGGCGCCCGTCTCGAACAGGCCGCCGCCCGCCATCAGCGGGACGACCGACAGCATCTTGGCGCTGGTGCCCAGCTCCAGGATCGGGAACAGGTCGGTGAGGTAGTCACGCAGGACGTTGCCCGTCACCGAGATCGTGTTCTCGCCGCGGCGGATGCGTTCCACCGAGAGCTTCGTCGCGTCGACCGGGGCGAGGACACGGATGTCCAGGCCCTCGGTGTCGTGCTCCGGCAGGTACGCGTTGACCTTGGCGATCAGGTTGGCGTCGTGGGCGCGGGTCTCGTCCAGCCAGAACACCGCCGGGTCGCCGGTGGCGCGGGCGCGGGTGACGGCCAGCTTCACCCAGTCCTTGATCGGCGCGTCCTTGGTCTGGCAGGCACGGAAGATGTCGCCCTCGGCGACCGGCTGCTCGATGACGACGTTGCCGGCCTGGTCGACCAGGCGTACCGTGCCGGCGGCCTTGATCTCGAAGGTCTTGTCGTGGGAGCCGTACTCCTCGGCCTTCTGCGCCATCAGACCGACGTTCGGGACCGAGCCCATGGTCGACGGGTCGTAGGCGCCGTTGGCGCGGCAGTCGTCGATCGCGACCTGGTAGACACCGGCGTACGACGAGTCCGGCAGCACCGCGAGGGTGTCGGCCTCCTGGCCGTCCGGGCCCCACATGTGGCCGGAGGTGCGGATCATGGCCGGCATCGAGGCGTCGACGATCACGTCGGACGGCACGTGCAGGTTGGTGATGCCCTTGTCGGAGTCGACCATGGCCAGCGCCGGGCCCTCGGCGATCTCCGCCTCGAAGGACGCCTTGATCTCGGCGCCGTTCGGCAGGGCGTCCAGGCCCTTGAGGATGCCGCCCAGCCCGTCGTTCGGGGACAGGCCGGCGGCGGCGAGCGTCTCGCCGTACTTCTCGAAGGTCTTCGGGAAGAAGGCGCGCACCACGTGACCGAAGATGATCGGGTCGGAGACCTTCATCATCGTGGCCTTGAGGTGCACGGAGAACAGGACGTCCTCGGCCTTGGCCCGGGCGATCTGCGCGGTGAGGAACTCGCGCAGCTGGGCCACGTGCATCACGGAGGCGTCGACGACCTCACCGGCGAGGACCGGTACGGACTCGCGCAGGACGGTGGTGGTGCCGTCCGCGGCGACGTGCTCGATCTTCAGCGCGCCGGCCTCGGAGATCACGACGGACTTCTCGGTGGAGCGGAAGTCGTTCTCGCCCATGGTCGCCACGTTCGTCTTGGACTCGGGGGTCCAGGCGCCCATGCGGTGCGGGTGGGTCTTGGCGTAGTTCTTGACCGAGGCGGGGGCGCGGCGGTCGGAGTTGCCCTCACGCAGCACCGGGTTCACGGCGGAACCCTTGATCTTGTCGTAGCGGGCCTGGATGTCCCGCTCCTCGTCGGTCTTCGGGTCGTCCGGGTAGTTCGGCAGCGCGTAGCCCTGGCCCTGCAGCTCGGCGACGGCGGCCTTGAGCTGCGGGATCGACGCCGAGATGTTCGGCAGCTTGATGATGTTGGCCGCGGGCGTCTTGGCGAGCTCACCGAGCTCGGCGAGCGCGTCCGGGATGCGCTGGTCCTCGGTCAGGTACTCCGGGAACACCGCGATGATGCGGCCGGCCAGCGAGATGTCACGCGTCTTCACGTCGACACCCGCCTGCGAGGCGTACGCCTGGACCACCGGCAGGAAGGAATACGTCGCCAGGGCCGGGGCCTCGTCAGTGTGCGTATAGATGATGGTCGAGTCAGTCACCGGGTGCTCCGCTCCACGTCTGCAACATTGCTCGACATCAAGATATCTCGTGATCGACCTCGGCTCGACAGGGGTCCGCACAGTGGTGCGGGATGTGTGCCGAGATCTTGGATCCACGCAAACGGAGCTGCCGCTTCCGTGCAACCTGATCGCCTGCTCCCACAGTCATGTAGGGAGATCACCGATCCGGCGGCCGGCACTGACCATCCGGCCGCCCGAGCGAAAGCGGACCATGAGATATCGCACCCGAGTGACGGCCCCCGCGGCCGCCCTGATCGGCACGGCGGCGGCCCTGACCGCCGCCCCCTCCGCCCACGCGACGCCGGCACCGACGGGGACGTCGCCGGCCGCCAAGACCTCCGGCACCCCGGGCCCCGAGACCCTCGGCGACCCGGTCTTCCCGGACCTCGGCAACGACGGCTACCGCGTCGCCGCCTACCACCTCGACTTCACCTACGACGCCACGACGCGGCTCGTCGAAGCCACCGCGACCCTGAAGATCTGCACCCCCCAGGCCCTGACCCGCCTCTCCCTCGACGCCCTCGGCCTCGACATCCGCGCCGTCCGCGTCGGCGGCCGCACGGCGACGTTCGAGCAGGTGGCCGAGAAGCTGCGCATCACGCCCGCACGGGCCCTCCCGGCGAAGGCCTCGGTCACCCTCCGCGTGGAGTACTCGGCGGACCCGCGCCGCGACCTGGCGCACACCGGCTGGGTCGACACGCCGGACGGGTTCGCGGTCTGCTGCCAGCCGAACTCGGCGCACACCGTCTTCCCCTGCAACGACCACCCGTCCGACAAGGCCGACTTCTCCTTCCGCCTCACCGTCCCCAGCGGCCTGCGCGGTGTCGCGACCGGCCTCCTCGTGCGCACCGAGACCCTGGGCGGCGACCGGACGGCGTACACGTACCGCTCACGCGAGCCGATGGCCACGGAGCTCGTGCAGATCATGGTCGGCCATTACGCGGTCAGGGACCGGCGGGCGGTGAGTTTTGGCGCTGTGGCGCAGAGCGTCGCCCTTACCCGGTAGCGTTACGGCGTCTGGCGGCGACAACCAAGCCGCCGAGACTTGGTGGGTCACAGACCTGCCCGGCGGTCGGGAGGATCGTCGCCGGACGGACGTAAGCGCCGTCAAACCCACCGGAGCAATCCAGGAGGGAGTCTCCCGGGGTTACTCGGGAGAGAGCTCCAAAAGCCGAACTTCCTGCTCCAGGCAGGAAAGAGCGTCGGCTTGCACGTGATGTACAAGGTGGTCTGCTCCTCGTTCAGCCACAGCTCAGCCCACCACTTGGGCCGACCTGTGGCTGAACGAGGGCCACGCCGACTTCTACGGACTGCTCTACCGCTACGAGCGCGGCTGGGCCGACTCCCTGGGCCTCACCACCATGGAAGCCCGCATGAAGGACACCTACGCACGCGGCGACCAGTGGCGCCACGACTCGGGACCGGTCGCGGCGCCGAACGCGGTCAACCTCTTCGACAGCCAGCGCTACCTGGGCGGCGTCCTGGTCCTTTACGCGCTGCGCAACCTCGTCGGCGAGGCGGCCTTCAACGCCCTGGAGCGCGCCTTCCTCGCCCGGTACCGCAACTCCTCGGCGACGACGGAGGACTACATCGCCGTCGCCTCGGAGGTCTCGGGGCAGGATCTGTCCGGATTCCTGCGGGACTGGCTGTACGGCACGAAGACGCCGCGGATGCCGGGGCATCCGGACTGGACGGTCACCCCGGTGAACACCTCGCTCGTCGCGCCGCACAGCCTGCGGGGCGGCCACTACCACGACAACTCGGCCACCCTGTAGGGAGGTTCGGGTCGCTCAGTCGAGGCGGACGGAGGCCACTTCGTCTGCCTCCTCGGGGCCGCGCTGCTGCGGTATCGCCAGCGCCCCCTGCTGGATCGCCACCGTCCGGGTGGGTGCCGGGATACGGATGCCCTCCTTGCGGTAGCGCTTGTGCAGGCGCTTGATGAACTCGTGCTTGATCCGGTACTGGTCGCTGAACTCGCCGACGCCCAGGATGACTGTGAAGCCGATCCGGGAGTCGCCGAAGGTGTGGAACCGGATGATCGGCTCGTGGTCCGGCAGGGCGCCCTCGACCTCGGTCATCACCTCGGCGATGACCTCGTTGGTCACCCGCTCGACGTGGTCGAGGTCGCTGTCGTAGGCGACGCCGACCTGGAGCAGGATCGTCAACTCCTGCTCGGGACGCATGAAGTTGGTCATGTTCGTCTTGGCGAGCTCCCCGTTGGGGATGACGATCAGGTTGTTCGAGAGCGCGCGCACGGTCGTCTGACGCCAGTTGATGTCCTCGACGTAGCCCTCCTCGCCGCTGCTCAGCCGGATGTAGTCGCCGGGCTGGACGGTCTTGGAGGCGAGGATGTGGATGCCCGCGAAGAGGTTGGCGAGCGTGTCCTGCAAGGCCAGCGCGACCGCCAGACCGCCGACGCCCAGGGCGGTGAGCAGCGGCGCTATGGAGATGCCCAGGGTCTGCAGCACCACCAGGAAACCGATGGCCAGGATCAGGATCCGGGTGATGTTGACGAAGATCGTGGCGGAGCCGGCGACACCGGGGCGGGACTGGGTGACGGTCCGCATCAGTCCGGCGATCCCGCGGGCCACCGCCAGCGTCACGACGAAGATGAGCAGCACGGTCAGGCACTGGTTGACGTTGTGCTGCACCGTCCGGGTCAGCGGCAGCGCCGCTCCGGCGGAGGCCGCGCCGCCGAGGAACGCCGCCCACGGTACGACCGTCCGCAGCGTGTCCACGATGAGGTCGTCACCGCTCCAGCGGGTGCGGTCGGCGTGCTTGCCCAGCCAGCGCAGCAGCATCCGCAGCAGGAAGGCCGCCAGCAGGCCCGCCGCCAGCGCGATCCCGGCGACGACCAGGTCGTCCACAGTGAGCGCCCGGTTCACCGGTCACCTCCGGGGAGAAAAGCGGCGGCGAACCCCTTCGCCGACGGCCGGATGTGAAGTCTCGTCACGTTGTCACCTGCTCGATTCCGCGATGTGCCGTCGCGCCGGCCACCCCATCCCCCGTGACCGACGCGAGGGCTCATCCTGCCGTATCGGGTACACGTGTTCGCACCAGGACCGTCGGGCGGACGGCCTCTTCGGCCACTTTCGGGCATTCTCCCTCGGACTCGTACCGCCGTGAGGGGTGAACGACCGCCCGCCGAGGCGCGCTTGATGCGTGAGCGCCGCACGCGGGTCGCTCGCCGGCGCGCACCGGCGGCCGAACAGGGCACACCGGCCTGCGTGCGTCGCCCGTCGACTCAGAGGTCCCCGAACGACCCGTGCCGCCCCGCACCGGAGGCGAACCGGGCCGCGCCCTCCAGGCTCTGCGCCAGCACGCCCATGCCGTGCCGGAGTTCACCCCGCATCGCGGCCGTCTCGTCCAGCCCGTCCTGGTCGAGCACGGACGCCCGGTCGGCGCGCAGGCAGCCCTGCGGGAACCGTGCGATCACGGCGGCCAGCTCCTCCGCCTCGGCGCGGGCGCGTCCGGTCGGCACGACGCGGTTGGCGAGCCCCAAGTCGTAGGCCTCGCGTGCCTCGACCGGCCGCCCGGTCAGGATCATGTCCAAGGCGCGGCTCGTGCCGATCAGCCGGGGCAGCCGTACCGTGCCGCCGTCGATCAGCGGTACGCCCCAGCGGCGGCAGAACACCCCGAAGACGGCGTCCTCCTCGGCCACCCGCAGATCGCACCACAGTGCCAGCTCCAGGCCTCCGGCCACGGCGTGCCCGGCGACCGCGGCGATCACCGGCTTCGACAGCCGCAGCCGGGTCGGCCCCATCGGGCCGTCACCGTCCTCGGTGACCCGGTTGCCCCGCTCGCCGCCGAGCGCCTTGAGGTCGGCACCCGCGCAGAACGTGCCGCCCTCACCCCACAGCACCGCCACCCGCGCCTCGTCGTCCGCGTCGAACTCCCGGAAGGCGGTGGCGAGTTCGGCGGCCGTCGGGCCGTCGACCGCGTTGCGGACCTCGGGGCGGGAGAGGACGACGGTGGTGACGGGTCCCTGGCGCTCGACGCGGACCGGCATGGCGGGGGTCCTTTCGGTGGGTCGGACCCCGAACGTTACTGATCGGTCAGATGACCTTCCACCGCACCAGCGCCCCCAGCGTCAACGCCCCCGGCAGCAGCGGCAGCCACACCGTGATGATCCGGTACGCCAGCACCACCGCCGTGGCCACCGCGACCGGGCCGCCCGCCGCGACCAGGGCCACGATCAGCGCGGCGTCGACCGAGCCGAGGCCGCCCGGCGTGGGCACGAGGGCGACGGCGACGGTCGCCGCCAGATACGCGAGCGCCATGTGGGCCGGCGGCACATCCAGCCCCAGCGCGAGCCCGACCAGGACCAGCCCGGACGCCTGGAGCGCCGGAAAGGCCAGCGAGCCGCCCCACAGCGCCAGCGCCCGGGAGGGGCGGGTGTGCACCGAGCGGGCCTCGCCCAGCGCGGTGCGCAGGAACGACGTCACGGCGGCGCGCAGCCGTCGTACGAGTGCGAAGACGACCACGACCAGGACGGCCACCGCGCCGATGACCAGCAGCAGCGGGCCCCAGGCACCCTCCGGCAGGAGGGGCCCGAGTTGCAGCGCGTGCGGGAAGGCGATGAGCAGCGCGGCCAGCAGGCCGACCCGGGCCACGCTCTCCGCGAGCAGATACAGCGCCAGCGCGGCAGAGGAGCGGGCGAGCGGCAGCCCGCACACCGTCATGAAGCGCAGGTTGACCGCGCTCGCGCCGAGCCCCGTGGGCAGCAGGTGGTTGGCCGAGCCCGCCGCGAACTGCGTGACGAGCAGCCGCAGCTTGGGCAGCCGGTCGACCACGGCACCCTGCCGGGTCACCGCCGCCGCCACCCAGGTGAGGCAGGTGGCGCAGGCCGCGGCGAGCAGCCAGGGCCACTTGGCCGTCGCCATATGGCCGATGCCTTCGGCGAGCACGGCCCGGTGCCGCACCGCGACCACGACGACGAGGGCGAGCGGAAGCAGGACCAGTATCTGGCGGAGCGGGACGCGCCGGAGCAGGCGTCCCAGGGAGAGTCGTACCGCTGTCACATTCGGAGAGGTTCTCCGCGTTGCGCCAACGGCGGGTTGCGGCAGCGGAGACGGGGCCTTACGGACCGGCTGCGGACGACTGTCGATCTTCGCGAAGCCGACGATATCGCCGCCCCCACTGCCGCTGATGTTGACCTCAACAATGCTTGAGGTTCTACGGTCCCTCTCATGAGTATGGAGACCACAGCCTGGATGCAGCTCCAGAGCGTCATGCACGCCGAGCAGGAGCGCCGCCCCTTCGCCCGCGCGACGCTGCGCCGTATCGGCGCGTTCGCCCGCCCGCACCGCCGCAGGATCGCGCTCTTCGTCGTGCTCGGGGTGGTGACCGCGCTGCTCGCCGTCGCGACCCCCGTCCTGGCCGGACGCGTCGTCGACGCGATCGTGACGGGCGGCGACGAGGGCACCGTCGTCCGCCTCGCCCTGCTGATCGCCCTGATCGCGGTCGCCGAGGCGGCCCTCGGGATCCTCGCGAGGCGCCTGTCGGCGACTCTCGGCGAGGGTCTCATCCTCGATCTGCGGACGGCTGTGTTCGATCATGTGCAGCGCATGCCGGTCGCGTTCTTCACACGCACTCGTACGGGAGCGCTGGTCTCCCGTCTCAACAACGACGTGATCGGCGCCCAGCGCGCCTTCAGCAACACGCTGTCCGGAGTGGTCAGCAACCTCGTCACGCTGCTGCTCACCCTCGCCGTCATGCTCACCCTGTCCTGGCAGATCACCCTGCTGTCCCTCGTCCTGCTCCCGGTGTTCGTGATCCCGGCCCGGCGGATGGGCCACCGCATGGCCGGTATGCAGCGGGAGGCCGCCGCGCTCAACGCCGCGATGGGCACCCGCATGACCGAGCGCTTCTCGGCCCCCGGCGCCACGCTGATCAAGCTGTTCGGGCGTCCGGGGCAGGAGTCGGAGGAGTTCGCGGCCCGGGCCCGCCGGGTCGCCGACATCGGCGTACGGACGGCCACCGCCCAGTCGGTGTTCATCACCGCGCTCACCCTGGTGTCCGCGCTCGCCCTCGCCCTGGTCTACGGCCTCGGCGGCTGGTTCGCCCTGCGCGGCACGCTGGAGCCGGGCGCCGTCGTCTCGCTCGCTCTGCTGCTGACCCGTATGTACGCGCCGCTCACCGCGCTCGCCGGTGCCCGCGTCGAGGTCATGAGCGCCCTGGTCAGCTTCGAGCGCGTCTTCGAGGTGCTGGACCTCAAGCCGCTCATCGAGGAGAAGCCGGACGCGCGGCAGGTCCCCGAGGGCCCGGTGGCGGTCGAGTTCGAGAACGTCCGCTTCGGCTACCCCTCCGCCGACAAGGTCTCCCTCGCCTCCCTGGAGGAGGTGGCGTCCCTCGACACGCGCGGCGGCGCCGAGGTGCTGCACGGCGTCTCCTTCCGCGCCGAGCCGGGCCGGACCGTGGCGCTCGTCGGCTCGTCCGGCGCGGGCAAGTCGACCGTCGCCCAACTCCTCCCGCGGCTCTACGACGTCGACGAAGGTGCCGTACGCGTGGGCGGCGTCGACG
The DNA here is from genome assembly GCF_044453205.1 of Streptomyces sp. NPDC051738. Lineage (NCBI taxonomy): Bacteria > Bacillati > Actinomycetota > Actinomycetes > Kitasatosporales > Streptomycetaceae > Streptomyces > Streptomyces sp. NPDC051738. Next base: position 427,632 of record NZ_JBITCM010000005.1, read on the forward strand.
TCCGCGATCTGGGCGCCGAGTCCCTGCGGGCCACCCTCGGCATGGTCACCCAGGACGGCCACCTCTTCCACGACACCGTCCGCGCCAACCTGCTGCTGGCCCGCCCCACCGCCACCGACGCCGAACTCTGGGACGCCCTGGGCCGCTCCCGCCTCGACGAACTCGTGCGGTCCCTGCCCGACGGCCTCGACACCGTGGTCGGCGAGCGCGGTTACCGGCTCTCCGGCGGCGAACGCCAGCGGATGACCATCGCCCGGCTGCTGCTGGCCCGCCAGCGCGTCGTCATCCTCGACGAGGCCACCGCCCACCTCGACAACACCTCGGAGGCCGCCGTCCAGGAGGCGCTCACCGAGGCGCTGGAGGGCAGGACGGCGGTCGTCATCGCCCACCGGCTGTCCACCGTGCGGGCGGCGGACCAGATCCTGGTGGTCGAGGCCGGCCGGATCGTGGAACGTGGCACGCACGAGGAGTTGCTGGCGGCCGAGGGACGCTACGCCGAGCTGTACCGGACACAGTTCAAGCAGCTGGATCCGGCCGAGCGGCGGGATTCGGCTGAGCAGCCGGATTCGGCCAAGGATGACGACCGTAGCCATCAGGAACACACAAACATCGACAACATCATTGCTTCACAGGTGTTCACAACCTAGTGTGCGTTCGGTTTCCCAACAGCACCGCACATGATCTGACGCTCCCTCAATGCCGTGCAGCGCCGCACCGTCGTCCCGAGGAAGGCCACCGTCGATGCCGCTCTCTCCCGTGCCCCCCGTCGGCCCGTCCCGCTCGCCGGGTATGCCGGTCAGCCGCCGCCGTCTGCTGGAGGGAGGAGCCGCCCTGCTCGGGGCGCTCGCCGTCTCCGGATCGTCCGCCACGGTGCACGCGGCCGACGGCGCCGGGGCGGCGGCCGGCACCCCGGAGTGGAACGGCAACATCGACGTCTTCCGGATCGGCACCCAGCCGCCGCACACCACCCTCATGCCGTACGCGGACGTCAGGCAGGCGCTGGACGCCGACCGCACCCGCTCGCCGTACCGGCTGAGCCTCGACGGCAAGTGGAAGTTCGCCTACGCGGACCGCCCCGACGACCGGGACGCCGACTTCCACCGCACCGACGTCGACGACAGCGACTGGGACACCATTCCCGTCCCCTCCGTCTGGCAGATGCACGGCTACGACCGCCCGATCTTCGTCAACATCACCTACCCCTGGTGGGGGCCGAACGGCCTCGGCGAGGAGGCGCAGCCCCCGGCCGCGCCCACCCGCTTCAACCCGGTCGGGCAGTACCGGCGTACCTTCACCGTGCCGCGCGGCTGGTCGGGGCGGCGCACCTTCCTGCACTTCGAGGGCGTCAAGTCCGCGCACTACGTGTGGATCAACGGGGAGTTGGTGGGGTACGCGGAGGACTCCTTCACCCCGGCCGAGTACGACATCACCCCGCACCTCAAGCCCGGCACCAACCAGATCGCCGTCGAGGTCTACCGCTTCTCCGACGGCGACTGGCTGGAGGACCAGGACATGATCCGGCTGAGCGGAATCTTCCGCTCGGTCTATCTCTACTCCACGCCCGAAGTCCGGCTGCGCGACTTCAAGCTGGACACCCCGCTCAGCGACGACTACACGGCCGCCGAACTGTCCGTCACCGCGAGCGTGCGCTCGTACGGCGGCGCGAGCGAGGGCGGCTACTCCGTCGAGACGCAGCTGTACGACTCCCGCGGCCACGCCGTCTGGTCCAGGCCCCTCCAGCAGGCCGTCGACCTCGCGTCCGCCCCCGCCGGTGAGGACGTGACCGTCCGGGCGAGCAGAGCCGTGCCCGAGCCGAAGCTGTGGTCCGCCGAGCACCCGAACCTCTACACCGCCGTGCTGCGGCTGCGCGACCCGGCCGGGAAGGTCATCGAGACCCTCTCGCACCGCGTCGGCCTGCGCGAGTTCGCGCTCAAGGACGGCCTGATGCGGATCAACGGGCAGCCCGTGTCCTTCCGCGGCGCCAACCGGCACGAGATGCACCCCGACAGCGGCATGGCACTCACCCGCGCGCACATGGTCACGGACATCGAGATCATCAAGCGGATGAACATGAACTCCGTCCGCACCTCGCACTACCCCAACAACCCGATCTGGTACGAACTCGCGGACGAGTACGGCCTCTACCTCGTCGACGAGACCAACCTGGAGACCCACGGCATCCGCGGCGAGTACCCCGGCAACCACGCCGACTGGACCAAGGCCTGCGTGGCCCGCGCCCAGAGCATGGTCCACCGCGACAAGAACCACGCCTCGGTGGTCATCTGGTCGCTCGGCAACGAGGCGGGCGGCGGCAGCACCTTCGTCGCCATGCACGACTGGATCAAGTCCTACGACACGACGCGCGTCATCCAGTACGAGGGCGACGACCGGCCGACCATCAGCGACATCCGCTCGGAGATGTACGACAGCCCGTCCCGCGTCGAGCAGCGCGCGAAGGACGCAGCCGACACCCGGCCGTACGTCATGATCGAGTACGCGCACGCGATGGGGAACTCGAACGGCAACCTCAGGAAATACTGGGACCTCGTCCGCGGCTACGACGTCCTCCAGGGCGGCTGGATCTGGGACTTCGTCGACCAGTCGCTGAGCTGGCCCGTGCCCGCGCGCACGTTTCTCACCGAGTCGGGGCCGGGCGGCCTGCGCGGCGAGGTCCTCACCGCGAGCGGCACCTTCGACCGTGCCAAGGGTGTCTCCGGCGCCACCGTCTTCCCCCGCGACGAGCGCCTCGACCTCACCGGCTCGCTCACCCTGGAAGCCTGGGTCACCCCGCACTACACCGGCTACCACCAGCCGATTCTCGCCAAGGGCGACACCCAGTACGCCCTGAAGCAGTCCGACGGCACCCTGGAGTTCTTCATCTACGGCGGCGGCCAGTGGATCACCGCCAACTGGGCCCTCCCGGCCGACTGGACCGGCAGCGAGCACCACATCGCCGGTGTCTTCGACGCGGACGCGGGCACACTGACCCTCTACGTCGACGGCGCGGTGAAGGCCACCCGCACCACCACGCGCAGGCCCGCCTCCAACACCGCGCCCCTCGCCCTCGCCACCGACGTGGACAACACCACCCGGGAGTTCAGCGGCACGATCCGCCGGGCACATGTGTACGCCCGTGCGCTGAGCGCCGACGAGCTCGACTCCGGCGGCCGCGGCCCCGCCGACGAGGGCGTACGGTTCTGGTTCGACGCGGCCACCGCCGGTGTCACGGAGAAGCGGCCCCGCGCGAAGACGTTCTTCCCTTACGGCGGCGACTGGGGCGACAACCCCAACGACGGCACCTCCAACGCCGACGGCATCGTCACCGCCGACCGCCGCCACACCGGCAAGGCGGCCGAGATCAAGCAGATCTACCAGGCCGTCAACGCCGCACCGGCCTCGGGCGATTCACTGACCGCCGACGCGGCCATCACCCTCACCAACGAGTACCTGTTCACCAACCTCCGTGAGTTCGACGGCCGTTGGGCGCTGGTCGCCGACGGTGAGGTGGTGCGGCGCGGCAAGCTGAGCCGCGCCCAGCTGGACGTCCCGCCGCTCGGCAGCAAGGACATCACCGTGCCGGTGAAGCTGCCGGACGACCCGGCACCGGGCGCCGAGTACTTCCTCCAACTGTCCTTCACCACCAAGGAATCCACCCCCTGGGCGAAGGCCGGCTTCGAGGTGGCCAAGCAGCAACTCGCCGTCGACGCGGGCGGTCCGGCCGTGACACCGGCGCCGCTGGACAGCGTCCCGGCGCTGACGTTCGAGGACACCGCCGCGGCGGTGACCGTCACCGGTCAGGCCTTCTCCGTCACCGTCGAGAAGAAGAGCGGCGTCATCACCTCGTACCAGGCCTCCGGCAAGCGGCTCATCACCTCCGGACCGGTGCCGAACTTCTGGCGGGCGCCCACCGAGAACGACCGCGGCAACGGCCAGCACACCCGCAACCAGACCTGGCGCGACGCGGGCACCGGCCGCAAGGTGGCCGCCGTGGCGGTGCGCGCCCTGCGCGACAAGGCGGTGGAGATCAAGGTCAGCGGCACGCTGCCGACCTCCGTCGAGTCGACGTACACCACCACCTACACGGTGTTCGGCAACGGCGAGATCAAGGTCGACAACACCCTGCGCCCCGGTGCCGCGTCCCTGCCATACATCCCGGAGGTCGGCACGCTGCTGTGCCTGCCCGGACGTTTCGAGCGGCTGCGGTACTACGGCCGCGGGCCCGAGGAGAACTACGTCGACCGCAACGACGCCACCGACGTGGGCGTGTACTCCGGGACCGTCTCCGAGCAGTGGACCCCGTACATCCGCCCGCAGGAGAACGGCAACAAGACCGACGTCCGCTGGATCGCCCTCACCGACGCCGGCGGCACCGGTCTCCTCGTCTCCGGCGAACCCCTGCTGGAGGTCAACGCCTCCCACTTCACCCCGGAGGACCTGTCGTCCGGCGTCCGCCACGACTACCAGCTCACCCCGCGCGACGAGGTCGTCCTGCGCGTCAACCACCGCCAGATGGGCCTGGGCGGCGACAACAGCTGGGGCGCCCACACCCACGACGAGTACAAGCTGTTCGCGAGCCGCGACTACTCGTACACGTACCGGCTGCGCCCGCTGACCGACGTGGACGAGGCGATGGCGGCGTCGCGGAGGCCGACGGCGGTGGAGTGATCCCCGCATGACTCTCGGGGTGTGCCCGGCGCGGCACGCCACTCCTCGACGGATGATCCGTCAGCAATCTGCTGATGCTTGATCGTGCTCGGAACTCCCCTCTATCGAGCACATATTGACATGCGCGGTCGGAGCCCCCAGAGTCATGCCCCGAAAGTCCCCGCTGTCCCGACAGTGCACCGGCAGTGATGCAAGCCACCCCATCGAGGAGTGTTGCCGTCATGTCCGAAATACCCGCTGTCTCACGCCGACTGCTCCTGGGCGGAGCCGTCGCCACCGGCGCGCTCGCGGCCGGGATGACCGCGGCGGCTCCGGCCGTGTCCGCCGCGACCGAGCAGGCGCCCCGCCGCCGCCCCGGGCAGAAGTCGATGATCGGCGTGCCGTTCGAGGTCCACAGAACCGTCCGCGTCGGAGTCATCGGCCTGGGCAACCGCGGCGGAGGCATGGTCGCGGGCTGGGCGGCCGTGCCCGGCTGCACCGTGACCGCCGTCTGCGACATCCGCGCCGACCGCGCGCGAAGCGCCGCCGACCGGCTGGTGAGCAAGGGCGAGCCCCGACCCGCCGAATACGGCGGATCAGCCGACTCCTACGCCAAGATGCTCCGGCGCGACGACATCGACCTGGTGTACGTCGCCACGCCCTGGGAGTTCCACCACGAACACGGCAGAGCCGCGCTGTTGAGCGGCAGACACGCCGTGGTGGAGCTCCCCGTCGCGACGGAACTGCGCCAGCTGTGGGACCTGGTCGACACCTCCGAGCGCACCCGCAGGCACCTGCTCCTCGCCGAGAACTGCAGCTACGGGCGCAACGAACTGGCCATGCTGAGGATGGCGCACGCCGGCCTGTTCGGAGACATCACCAACGGCCATGGCGGCTACCTCCACGACCTGCGTGAACTCCTCTTCTCCGACACCTACTACACCGACTCCTGGCGGCGCCTGTGGCACACCCGCAGCACCGCGTCCCTCTACCCCATGCACGGGCTGGCCCCCATCGCGGCGGCCATGGACGTCAACCGCGGCGACCGGATGACCACCCTGAGCGCCACCGCGACCGCCCCGAAGGGACTGGCCGACTACCGCGAGCGCTTCATCCCCCGGGACCACCCGTCCTGGAAGGAGACGTACATCAACGGTGACCTGGTCACCTGCCTCATCGAGACCGCGCAGGGCAGGATCATCCGGGCCGAGCACGAGGTGAGTTCGCCCAGGCCGTACAGCAGGATCAACACCCTCGCCGGCAGCCGCGGAATCGTCGAGGACTACGCCGGTCCCACCCCGACCGGCGCACGCGTCTACCTGGAACCGGACCACGCCGGCCACTCCTGGCGAGACTTCGCCGACTACCGCAAGGAGTACGACCACTGGCTGTGGCGGAAGGTCGGCGACGACGCCGCGAACAACGGCGGTCACGGGGGCATGGACTACGTCCTGCAGTGGCGCACCGTCCAGCTGATGCGCGCCGGCCTGGTGCCCGACATCGACGTGTACGACTCGGCCGCCTGGTGCTCGGCGGTCCCGCTGAGCGCCGCGTCCCTTGCGAGGGGCGGCCGCCCGGTCGAGATCCCGGACTTCACCCGCGGCGCCTGGGCGGGCAAACGACCCGGACTCGACTCCAGCCCCACGGACATGCCGCCCGTCGGCTGACCCGGGTCCGGTCGAGCCCAAGGTTCAGGGGCGGGAGCGTCGTCGGGTCACCCCGGCACCGTCGGCCTCAGGCTCGCGCGGTGCGCCCGATTCGTGGCCATCAGCCGGTCGAGCGCCTCCCGGGTACGTACGAGGTCCTCGATGTGCTCGGAGAGGCGGTCCCGCTCCTCGGCCATCCGTTCCAGCGCGGCGTCGGACGTGGCCTCGCTGGGTGAGTCCACGCACGGCAGCAGTTCGGCGATCGTCCGGCTGGACAGACCCGCGGTGTACATCCGCTGGAGGAACGCGACCCGCTCGACGTGGGCCTCCGTGTAGTGCCGCTGCCCGCTCGCGCTGCGGGCGCTCGTGAGCAGGCCCTGTTCCTCGTAGTAGCGCAGGGACCGGACGCTGACTCCGGCCCGTGCCGCCAGCTCGCCGATACGCATGCCGCCCTCCCCGTTGTGATCCGGAGCACAACCCTTGCCTCTGACGTCAATGTCAGGTTTTAGCGTAACCGTCGTGCCCGGGACGCGGGCACGACGGTTCACGAAGGAGACATGACGTGACGACCCTCTTCTCCGGTTACCGGCTTGGCGAACTCGCGTTGCCCAACCGCGTGGTGATGGCGCCGATGTCGCGGGTACGAGCCGCCGCGGGCGGTCTGGCGACGCCGTCCATGGCGCGCTACTACGCCCAGCGGGCCACGGCCGGGCTGATCGTCGCCGAGGGCGTGCAGCCGAGCCTGATCGGCCAGTCCAACCCCGGCACTCCGGGGCTGTACACCGACGAGCAGGTGGCCGCATGGCGCCCGGTGACCGACGCGGTGCACACCAACGGCGGCCGGATCTTCGCCCAGATCATGCACGGCGGACGCGTCTCGCACCCCGACACCACCGGGCTGCGGCCCGTCGGGCCCTCGGCCGTCCCGGCCGTCGGCGAGGTGTTCACGCCCAACGGCCCGCAGCCCGCGCCGACTCCGCGCGCCCTGGACACCGCCGAGGTGCCCGACCACGCCCAGTCCTACGCGGATGCCGCGCGCCGGGCCGTCGACGCCGGCTTCGACGGAGTGGAACTCCACGGCGCCAACGGCTACCTGATCTCGCAGTTCCTCTCCTCCAACGCCAACCTGCGCACGGACCGCTACGGAGGCCCGGTGACCAACCGGATCCGCTTCGCCGTCGAGGCGGCGACCGCCACCGCCGAGGCCATCGGCGCGGAGCGGACCGGGATCCGGCTCTCGCCCGGGGGCCCCTTCTGGGGCATCGAGGAGACCGACATCGCCGAGCTCTACACCGCGCTCCTGACCGAACTGTCCCGGCTCGGCCTGGCCTACGTTCACCTGGAGGCCACGACGGACGAAGAGACCCTCCTCGGTCTACGCCGGACCTGGCCCGGCACCCTCGTGATGAACCCGGTCCTGCCGCTGGGCCCCAAGCAGACCGGCCGCGCCGACGCGGACCACTGGCTCGGCCTCGGCGCCGACCTCATCAGCTTCGGCCGCGCCTTCCTCGCCAACCCCGACCTGGTGGAACGCCTGCGCGCCGATCTCCCGCTCGCTCCCGGCGACGAGGCCACGTACTTCGAGGGCGGCGACGACGGCTATCTCACCTACTCGGCGTACCAGTACTCGGCGTGATCAGCTCACGCTCGTACCCGGGCGTCACCGGTCCTGAGCCAGAGCGACGAGCTCCGCGAACAGACCCCCGCCGCCGGCCAGGTCGTCGTACGTGCCCTGTTCGATGACGCGGCCCTTGTCCATCACCAGGATGCGGTCGGCGAGCCTGGTGTTCTCGAGCTGGTGGGTGACGACGATGGTCATGCGCTCGGCGGCGATCCGCTTGATCTCCAGGAAAATGGCGTGCTCGCCACGCGCGTCCATCTGCGAGGTCGGCTCGTCCAGGATCAGCAGCGGGGTCTGCCGGTAGAGCGCGCGGCCGCACACCAGGCGTTGCCACTGCCCGCCGGACAACTCGGCCCCGCCCCACAGTTCTTTGGCGAGGAGAGTGTCCAGTTGCTGGGGCAGTTTCTCGATCGCCTCGCGCATACCGACGGCGTCGACGACGTCCCACACCGGTGCGTCGTCGTACGTCCGTGGCTGGCCCAGAGTGATGTTCTCGCGTGCGCGCAGGGGCCAGCAGGCGAAGTTCTGGGGGACCAGCGCGGTGCGCTTCCACACGGCGTCGGGATCGGCGTGCGCGAGGTCGGTGCCGTCCCACCGGACGCGGCCCTTGTCGGCGAGCAGGATGCCGGTGATGAGTTTGGCCAGGGTCGACTTGCCGGAGCCGTTCTCGCCGACGATGGCGAGGATCTCGCCGCGGCGCAGGGTGAGCGAAACGCTCGCGACGGCGGGTTCTTCCTTGCCGGGGTACTGGTACACGACCTCGTCGAGACGGATCTCGTCCACGCGTTCAGGGATGGTCGACTCGCCGCGCCTGGGGGCGCGTTCACCGGCCATGTCGAGGAAGGAGCGCATGTCGGCCAGGTAGAGCGAGGTGTGGAACATGGCGGCGCCGTGGATGACGAACTGGGAGAGCGCGGCCAGTGTGCTCTGGACGGCGACCACGGCGGTGGCAGCGACGGGCAGGGCGACCCGGCCGGTCGTGGCCAGCCAGGCGAGGGTGGCCCAGGTGCCCAGCAGGAAGACGCCGCCCAGGGCGTTGGTGGTCAGCGTGATGCGGAGCATACGTGGGGCGGCGGTCAGGGTGCGCTGGTCGATCCGGTCGGACAGGGCGCGGTACCAGTAGGTGAGATAGCTCGTCATGCCGTTGGCGCGGACCTCGTCGCCGAAGCGGGAGTAGGTCGCCCACCAGCGCATCATCGACCTGACGTTCCTGTCACCGACGTTGAGATAGTGGGTCTCGTAGTCGACCCGTGCCGACAGGACGGCCCCGGCGCCGGCCGGGAGGACCGCCAGCAGGAGAAGGGGCAGCATCAACGGGTGCAGCGTGGTGATGACTCCGCTCGCGGCGATCATGCGGATCAGGGCGGACATGTACCGCTGGGCGTCCTGCACCATCAGCCGGGTCCGGGTGACGCCGATCTCGGCGGCCTCCTGCCGGTCGGCGAACCCGTCCTCGCCGTACGCGCTCGACTCGACGCGGCATACGGCGGTCACGAGCGCGATGTCCGCCTCGCTCGTCAGGAGGGGCGTGATGCGACCGTCGGCGTAGGAGGACAGGGCGCTGCTGATGCGGCCGACGGCTGCGGCCGCCGTCACGATGATCAGGGCGGGAAGGGCTGCGTGCAGGCGTTCGGGCACGGTGCCGTTGCCGAGGATGTGGGTCATCGCCTGTGCCGTGAACGCCAGGACGACAGCGGCCGCGATGCCGGTCAGCGCCTGGCAGACGAGGAGCAGTAGGACGCCGGTCCGGTCGACGGCCCAGGCCATCCGCGCGGTGTGGCCGAGCACGGCGGGAAGGCGTCGGCACATGGCTCCGAAACTGGCGTCTGCGAGCGGGTTCTTCCCGAACTTGCCCTCGAAGTTGATGGTGGCCGGAGGCGGAGGGGGCGGTGTTTCCGCGCTATTGGTCGAGGCGTCAGTCACTGTCACCGGGATCCCTCCTGGGGTCGGGTGCCGCACCTGGATGGCTCGGCGGTGCACGGCATAACGACGTGACGCGCGAATCGAACGCACTCGATTCCGGACGTGTGCGATCCCGGACACAGCAAGGGCTCGAACGCGTAGACGCGGTGCTGGGGCGGTCGGCGAACGCCCTGGGTTGGCCGAATCGCCGTTGCCTGAAACGCGAGTGACGGCCGTCACGATCTCGCCGTGCGTGAGCCCCGATGTGGGTGGGGCGATCGCTACCACGGCGCGATGAAATGCCCTGTGTTAGTGTCATGCGTTTGCGTGGTCGTCGCGGTGGGCGATCTGCCTGTTCGGTTCCGCTGGTGCGTGGGCTGTCCAATCCTGCCGGGCCTTCCTCGGTACGTCCCCCTGCGGAAGGCTGTTCATGAAGCATCCCGACGACTCCGGCATCGCTCACGGCGGTCCCGCCCAGTCAGAGGCCACGACTCCGGCGCTGCCCCCGGCCGTCTCCTTCGCCGGCTTGGCACTGCCGGTGGAGGTGCTGCGGACACTGAGCGAACTCGGGGTACGCGAACCCTTTCCGATCCAGGCCGCCACACTGCCTGATGCCCTGAAGGGGCGCGACGTCCTGGGGCGCGGACGCACCGGATCGGGCAAGACGCTCGCCTTCGGCCTGCCGCTGCTGACACGTACGGCCGGGCGGCGCGCCGAACCGAAGCAGCCCCACGCTCTGATCCTCGTGCCCACCCGGGAGCTGGCCCAACAGGTCACCCAGGCGCTGGCGCCGTACGCCGAGGCATTGCGGCTGCGGATGGTCACGGTCGTCGGCGGCATGTCGATCGGCCGGCAGGTCGCCGCGCTGCGCCAGGGAGCCGAGGTGGTCGTCGCCACCCCCGGACGCCTGCACGACCTGATCGAGCGCAACGCCTGCCGCCTGGGACGGGTAAGGATCACCGTGCTGGACGAGGCCGACCAGATGTGCGACTTGGGATTTCTGCCGCAGGTCGCCGACGCGCTCGACCAGGTGCACCCCGACGGTCAGCGGATGCTCTTCTCGGCCACTCTGGACAGCGACGTCGATCAGCTGGTCCGCCGCTACCTCCACGACCCCGTCGTCCACTCGGTCGACCCGTCCGCGGGCACGGTCTCGACGATGGAACACCACGTTCTGGTCGTCCACGGCCCTGACCGCTACGCCGTCACCACGGAGATCGCCGCCCGCGACGGCCGCGTACTGCTGTTCCTCGACACCAAGCACGCCGTCGACCAGCTCACCCGGCATCTGCGGGCCAGCGGGGTGCACGCCGGGGCCCTGCACAGCGGCAAGTCCCAGCCACAGCGCACACGGACCCTGGCGCAGTTCAAGAACGGCCAGATCACCGCTTTGGTGGCGACCGATGTCGCGGCCCGTGGCCTGCACGTCGACGACCTCGATCTCGTGGTCAACGTCGACCCGCCCACCGACCCCAAGGACTACGTGCACCGGGCCGGCCGCACCGCCCGCGCCGGTGAGTCCGGCACCGTGGTCACGCTCGTGCTGTCGGGCCAGCGCCGTGAGACGAGCCGCATGATGGCCGGGGCCGGCATCGAGCCGACCGTCACCAAGGTGCGCTCGGGCGAGGCGGAGCTGAGCCGGATCACCGGCGCCAAGGCTCCCTCCGGCACCCCGCTCGACGGCGGGCCCGCCGTCCCTCGACCCAAGAACGGCAACGCTCCCTTCCGCGGCCTCGGCACGAGCAAGGACACCTCCCGCGGCGCCGGCGGTAAGTCCCGAAAGGCCGGCGAGGCCCGCAAGCTCGCCGAGGCCCGCAAGGCCGCCCAGGTGCGTCGCAACGGCTGAGAGCATGATGTTGCCGGCGCTCAGCACTGCGCCCGGCATGACAAGCTGTGCTGGCCCACCCCCGAACCCAGGAGGTCACCATGACCGCAGAGCCCGTCACTACGGAAGGTTCGGAGCCGGCTGACCCCGAGACGTCCCCTCTGGCGCCGGACAGCGAAGGCAACTACGACCTCAAGCGCAAGTTCCGTGAAGCCCTGGCGCGCAAGCGCGGTGCGCAGGCGGACGCGGCCGACGTTGCCGCCAACCCGGATGCGTCGAAGGTGCGTGCGGCGCACGGTCCGGCTGCGAGCCAGCGGTCGTTCAGGCGTAAGAGCGGCGGCTGAGTCGATCAGTCCCGCGGTCCGGCCGCTTTACCGGCACCCTGCGCGCTGACCACGCGCGCGCCCGGTGCCGTGGCCCGCAACGTGCGCATGTCCGTGTGCGCGTTGCGGGCGAGGCATAGTCGGCGGTCTCGCCTGTGGGAGCGCCCAACTGCGGCCCGGACCCGAGTCGAGCTCAGCGCGGCACCGGATCTTCGGAGGCGGGCAGCGGTTCTGCGGTCTTCGGGACCAGCGCGCGGATGGAGGGGGTGGCCACCATGGCGAGGGTGGCGAGGAGGATGAGCGCGGCGGCCGCGTAGAGGGTGGCGTGCAGGCCGAGGAGAAGCACGGCGGGGCCGGCGGCGAACTGGGCGAGCGGGAGCGCGAGGTAGGAGCCGAGGTCGTCGTAGGCGTAGACGCGGGCCAGGCGGTCCTCGGGGATCTGCTCGTTGAGGGTCGAGTACCAGGCGACGCCGGCCTGCTCGATACCCACGCCCGCCACGAAGTTGGCCACGACCAGCGCCCAGGTGTAAGGGGCGAGCGCGAGCAGCAGCGGGATCATCGCCGTCAGGCTCATCAGCGCGCAGCCGACCAGGATCGCGCGCCGGGGCCGCCAGTGCAGCGACAGTACGCCGCCGGCGACCGCGCCTAGCGAGCCCGCGGCGACGGCAAGGCCCCAGCCGGTGCGGCCGATACCGGTGCTGTCGGCGACGGCCGGGCCGAGGACGGTGAACGAGGCGGTGATGCCTGCGTTGAGGAAGCAGAAGGCCACCACGATCACCCACACCCAGGTGCGGGAGGTGAACTCCCGCCAGCCGACGCGGAGTTCATGCACGACGCCGGGGCTGGGCGCGGGCGGCGCGACCTGGACGCGGACCAGCGCGAAGGACGCGGCGGCGAGCGCGAAGCTGAGCGCGTCGACGGCCAGGCCCCAGCCGGGGCCGACCGCGGCGACCAGTACGCCGCCCAGCGAGGCGCCCACGATCGTCGCGCTGCTGCCCGCGATCCGGGAGAGCGCGAGGGCGGCGCGGCGGGATTCGGCCGGCACGGTCTGGGGCAGCAGGGCCTGGGCGGCGGGCTGGTAGCAGGAACTTGACGCCCCGTTGACCGCGGCGAGCGCCATGAGCAGGGGGATGGCGGCGCTGTGGGTGAGGACCAGGGCGGCGATCACCGCCTGGCTCGCGGCGCTGACCACGCTGCTGCCGACCAGCAGCGGACCGCGCGGCAGCCGGTCCGCCAGCACTCCGCCGTACAGCAGGAAGAGGATGCTGGTGAGGGAGTGGGCGCCGACCACCAACCCGAGCGAGCCGACCGAGCCAGTGGCGTCGAGCACGGCGAAGGCCAGGGCGATCGGCGCCACCCCGTTGCCGAGCAGATTGGCCGTCGTACCGATGAAGAGGTGACGGAACGGGCGGTGGCGCAAAGGCGCCAGGGCGGCAGGCATGCGCCTGATCGTCGGAGCTGGGCGGGGCGCCGGTCAACGAGTTATAGGACTGGCACCGGGCCAGGTGTGCGGCTGCCCGCACCGAGGGCATCGCCGACCCGTTCGAACAGTTCACCGACGTCCAGGCCAAGGTCGACGACGGCCACCGCGGGCTGGACAAGCAGCTCCCCGACCAGGCCCAGGCCCTGCCGCCGCATGCCGTTGTACAGTGAGGCACGCCTTTGACCTGCGCCAAGCAGGCAGGGAGCCGTCTTCCAGGAGTCCAAATGCTGCGTACTCTGTTCAAGTCCAAGATCCACCGCGCCACCGTCACCCAGGCCGACCTGCACTACGTGGGATCGGTGACCATCGACGCGGATCTGCTCGACGCCGCCGACCTGCTGCCCGGCGAGCTCGTCCACATCGTGGACATCACCAACGGCGCCCGTCTGGAGACCTACGTCATCGAGGGTGAGCGCGGCTCCGGGGTCATCGGGATCAACGGCGCCGCCGCCCATCTCGTCCACCCCGGCGACCTGGTGATCATCATCAGCTACGCTCAGATGACCGACGCCGAGGCGCGGGAGTTCGAGCCGCGGGTCGTGCACGTGGACGGCGCCAACCGCATCGTGGCGCTGGGCGCAGATCCGTCCGAGCCGGTGCCGGGTTCCGACCAGGAGCGCAGCCCGCAGGCCGTGCCGGTGGCCTGACGGCACTCCGCCCCGAGCGCGAACGAACAACGGAAGACCGCCCAGGAGGGTGCCATGAGCGAGACAGAGATCCGCGACGACCGGGCGGCGGGCCGCCTGGAGGCCCTCCAAGGCGGCGAAGTCACCGGCCACATCGAGTACTTCGTCCTCGAAGCGCCGGCCCGCGCTCTCGTCCCGGTCCACACCATCGTCGAACCGGCCCACGAGGGGAAGGGCGTCGCGGGCTCCCTTGCACGCGAGCTGTACGGCATGGCGGCGCGCGAGGGAGTCGTCGTGGCGCCGCTGTGCCCGTACGTCGTGAAGTGGGCCGAACGCCACCCCGACGAGGCCCCGGCGGCCGCCCCCGCCCTGCTGGCGGCGGCCGAGGACTGGCTGAGGGCACACCCCGGGCGATTCTGATGCTGGCCCTCCTGCACACCTCACCGCTGCACATCCCGGTCTTCGAGGCCCTTCGCCAGGAGCACCACCCCGACCTGGAACTACGGCACTTCGTCGACGGGGAACTACTGGCCCGGGCCCGCCGCGAGGGGCCCGAAGCCGTCGCGGACGACGTCCGCAAGGAGCTGCACAGGGCCGTCGCCGAGGGGGCGCGGGCCGTGCTGTGCACCTGCTCGACCATCGGCGGCGTCGCGGAGGTGGCCGCCGCCGAGGCCGGGGTGCCGGTGCTGCGCGTCGACCGCCCGATGGCGTCGGCCGCGGTGGCCGAGGGGGAGCGCGTCGTCGTCCTCGCCACGGTGGAGAGCACGCTCGGTCCGACGGCCTCCTTGATCGAGGACGAGGCCCGGCGTACGGGACGACCGGTGGAGGTGCGGGCGCGCCTCGTCGCGGGCGCGTGGGAGCGCTTCGACGCGGGTGACGTCGACGGTTGCGCCCGGCTGGTGGCAGCCACCGCGGACGAGGTCACGGACGCCGACGCGATCGTCCTCGCCCAGGTCTCCATCGCCCCGGCCCAGCAGCTGGTCACGACACAGGTGCCCGTACTGTCCAGCCCTCGCCCGGGGCTGGCTGCGGGAGCGCGGGCGGCGCACCCGAGGTAGGCCCACCTGGGCCTCGGCATTGACGCGGGTGAGTGACTGGCGGCGCGGCCGTCGGGTACGCGGGGGAGTAGTCCAGAGCCGACGCGCACCGATTGGCTGGAGGACGCCATGACGAACCCGTTCCCGGACCCCGTCTCCCCGGGGCCGACGCCGGGCCCGGATCCGCAGCCCCCGGAGCCTCATCCGGTCCCGCCCCCGGAGCCACCGCCGACCCCCGAGCCACCCCCCACGCCGGTCCCGCCCATGCCTCCGGCCCCGGGACCGCCCCCGCCGTCACCCCCGGGCCCGACCCCGACACCGCCCCCACCACCGGGTCCGACGCCGACCCCGCCACCGGGTCCGACCCCTCCCCCGGAACCCTCCCCGTCCCCGATCCCGCCCGGCCCGGATCCGGTGCCGAACCCCGAACCCGGTCCGCCGCTCACCTGACGTGAGGGCTGTCTGCCATGGCCCTCACGCATCCGGACAGCACGCCGCCCCGCGCCCAGGTGAAGGACCGGGCACGGGGCGGTCGACAGGACGGACCGGACAGGTCCTGAGCGGCCTGCCGAATTCCGGTGCGGTACCACGCCCCGTAAGGGGCGCGGGGCTGTATCGATGTGCGGCTCCGCCGCGTGGGCGCGGCCGGCCCCCACCGGCCCGCAGCCTCATCACCGCACTTCCAGCGGAGCGCTCAGGCGGAGACCTCCGAGCGGTCCCCGCCCCACAGCGTGTGGAACGAGCCGTCCCGGTCGGTGCGCCGGTAGGTGTGCGCTCCGAAGAAGTCCCGCTGCCCCTGCGTCAGCGCTGCGGGGAGCCGCTCGGCGCGCAGGGCGTCGTAGTAGGCGAGGGCCGCCGCGAAGCCCGGCGTGGGCACACCCTGCCGCGTCGCCGCGATGATCACCTCACGCCAGTCGTCCTGCGCGTCGGCGATCTCCCGGGCGAACGTCTCGTCGGACAGCAGGCTCGGCAGGTCGGCCCGCGTGTCGTAGGCGGCACGGATGCGGTCGAGGAAGGCCGCGCGGATGATGCAGCCGCCGCGCCAGATCGCGGAGACGGCGCCCAGGTCGATGTCCCAGTCGTATTCCTCGCGGGCGGCCGCGATCTCGTGGAAGCCCTGCGTGTAGGACACGATCTTCGAGGCGTACAGCGCCTGCTCGACCCGGTCCGCGAAGGCCGCGGCCTCCGACTCGCTCAGTGGGGACGCCTTGGGCCCGGCCAGCCCGCGGGACGCATCCCGCAGTGCCGCGTGCCCGGACAGGGAGCGGGCGAAGACCGCCTCCGCGATGCCGGACACCGGCACGCCCAGGTCCAGCGCGATCTGCACGGTCCAGCGGCCCGTGCCCTTCTGCTCGGCCTGGTCGACCACCACGTCCACGAACGGCTTGCCCGTCGCCGCGTCCACGTGCGACAGCACCTCGGCGGTGATCTCGATCAGGTAGGAGTCCAGCCGGCCCGTGTTCCAGGTCCGGAAGATCTCGGCGATCTGCGCGGGCTCGTACCCGGCGACATCCCGCAGCAGCTGGTACGCCTCGCCGATGAGCTGCATGTCGGCGTACTCGATGCCGTTGTGCACCATCTTCACGAAGTGCCCGGCACCGTCCGGACCGACGTGCGTCACACAGGGCGCCCCGTCCGCCGCCTTCGCCGAGATCTTCTCCAGCATCGGGCCCAGCGAGTCGTACGACTCCTTCGGGCCGCCCGGCATGA
Source organism: Streptomyces sp. NPDC051738 (assembly GCF_044453205.1). Classification (NCBI taxonomy): domain Bacteria; kingdom Bacillati; phylum Actinomycetota; class Actinomycetes; order Kitasatosporales; family Streptomycetaceae; genus Streptomyces; species Streptomyces sp. NPDC051738. The sequence continues at coordinate 444,449 of NZ_JBITCM010000005.1, forward strand.
TGCTCGGCCCGAGCAGCGCGCCCTCCTCGCCGCCGGAGACGCCCATGCCGACGAAGTGGATGCCCTGCTCGCGCAGGTCGCGCTCGCGGCGCCGGGTGTCGGCGAAGTGCGCGTTGCCGCCGTCGATGATCATGTCGCCGGGCTCCAGCAGCGGCGCGAACTCCTGGATCACCGCGTCGGTCGGCTCACCGGCCTTCACCATGATGACCAGCCGCCGCGGGCGCTCCAGCGCCGCCACGAAGTCCTTGGCGGTCTCGGCCGCGATGAAGTCGCCCTCGCTCCCGAACTCCTCCACCAGCGCGTGCGTGCGTGCCGACGTCCGGTTGTGCACCGCGACCGTGTATCCGTTGCGGGCGAAGTTACGGGCGAGATTGCGGCCCATGACCGCGAGACCCGTGACGCCGATCTGCGCCGAAGTGCTCATGCGTTGGCTCCTAGTGACCTCGATATATCAGCGGTGCCGGTCATGCCCGCCAGTATTGCCCCATCGTCCATCCTGACGTGCTGGTTGTCCGACCGCACATCCGGGGTGGCGTGATGTCGCAGGCAGATACGCACGGAAGGCCCCGCCGCACTCAGCCGTCCCGCCCGTCGACACGGAGACGACGGGCAACGTACGCCGATTCCTCGCCACTTGGCATGAACGGGAGGCTGAATTGCCGTCTTGTCATGGCCTGTTCGCAGCGCTTACTTTTGCCCCTCCTGACGCATGTCGATGGTCGACGGGGAGGCTCCGACATGGCCGCACGCGGCCGGCACCGCCGGTACCAGCCGAACAGGATCAACCGCGCCTCACTCACCGTCACCGCGGGCGGCGCCGGAATGGCGCTCCCCCTCATCGGCACCGGCGTCGCGCAGGCGGCCGACCTGGACACCTGGAACAAGGTCGCCGCGTGCGAGTCGACCAGCCGCTGGCACGTCAACACCGGCAACGGCTACTACGGCGGCCTGCAGTTCGCCCAGTCGACCTGGGAGGCGTACGGCGGCGCGCGGTACGCGGCCCGGGCGGACCTGGCCACCAAGGACCAGCAGATCGCCGTGGCGGAGAAGGTGCTGGACGGGCAGGGGCCCGGCGCCTGGCCGGTGTGCTCGGTGCGGGCGGGGCTGACCCAGGGCGGGGACACACCCGACGTCCACCCCGCCGGCAGCCCGAAGAAGACCTCGGTCCAGGACGTCCAGCCGCAGACCACACCGCAGTCACGGGCGGGCACCGCCGAGATGTACACGGTCGTCCGCGGCGACACCCTCTCGGGGATCGCCGAGTCGCAGAAGGTCCGGGGCGGTTGGCGGGGGCTGTACGCCGCGAACCGCGAGGCCGTCGGAGCGGACCCCGACCTGATCCTGCCGGGCCAGCGGCTCGCGCTGCGCGGCAAGGCCCCCACGACGGGGACCGGGGCGACGTCCGCCCCCAAGACCGCCACCAAGGCCCCGCCCAAGGCCGCCACCAAGGCCCCGCCCAAGTCGGCGCCCAAGACCCCACCCAAGTCCGCGCCCGAGAAGACCTCTTCGGACCGCGACGAGCAGGCCGCGACCACCACTCGCTCGCTGGTCGCCCCGGTGAGCTCCGCCGCCGGCACCCCCTACCGCAAGGCCGGTTCCTCCTGGTCGAAGGGCTACCACACCGGCGTCGACTTCCCCGTCCCGACCGGCACGTCCGTGAAGTCCGTCGGGGCAGGTCAGGTGGTCAGCGCGGGGTGGGAGGGCTCCTTCGGCTACCAGGTGGTGATCCGCCACACCGACGGTCGCTACAGCCAGTACGCCCACCTCTCGGCCATCTCCGTGAAGTCCGGGCAGTCGGTGGGCGCCGGGCAGCGCATAGGCCGCTCGGGGTCCACGGGCAACAGCACGGGCCCGCATCTGCACTTCGAGGTGCGGACGGGGCCCGGATTCGGCGCGGACATCGACCCGGTCGCCTATCTCCGGGCCGGCGGCGTCAGGATTTGACGCGCGTACGGTGCCGGTCCAGGACTGGCATCGGTACGTACGGGCCGCCGTAGAAGGGGCCGTAGAGGTTCGGGGGCGCGCTGTCGGGGTGCGGCGGCTCGCCGTCTCCGTACGCGCTGTCCGCGACCTGGGCCGGGATGAGGATGTCGTCGATCCGGTCGGGTACGAGGAGTTCCTCGCGCGGCATCGGCAGCGCCGCGGGCTGCTCCGGAAGGCCGGCGAGCAGTTCCTCGGCACCCACCGGGGCCACCGTCGGCTCGGCCGGGGTGACCATCTCGGGCAGGGCTTGCGGGGCCTGCGCCTCGGTGCGTGCGATCCGCTCCGTCGTCAGCAGGATCAGGCCGCCCGCCGCCACCACACCGCAGCCGAGCGCGAGCACGGTGCCCGTGGTGCCGTAGCGGAAGGTTTCGCCGAACATCGTGATGCCGACCGCGGCCGCCACCACCGGGTTCACCACCGTCAGCGTGGCCAGCGGTGCCGCGAGGCCCGCGCCCCGGTAGGCGGCCTGGGACAGCAGCAGGCCGGCCGTGGCGAAGACGCCTATCGTGGCCAGGGCCGGAATGTCGGCCGCCGACACCCCGCCGTTCCAGTCGACCGCGACCAGCTTCGTGAACACCGAGGACATGCCGAAGGCTATGCCGGAGCCGGTCGCGAGCAGCATGCTGCGCACCGCCGGGTGCCGGTGGGCCGCGCGGCCCGCGACCATCAGCGTCACGACGATGGCGCCGGTCACCAGGGCCACGCCGGCCCGCTCCGCCGTGGCCAGCGACTGCGACTCGGAGGAGCCGACCAGGGACAGCAGCCCGGCGAGACCCACGGTCGCCATGATCGCGCCGCGCCAGGCCGTCGACCCGGCCTTGCGGCCCACGAACAGCGCCGCCATCGGCAGCGCGAACACGATCGTCAGGGCACCGAGCGGCTGCACCAGACTCAGCGGACCGAACGCCAGCGCCACCACGTGCAGCAGACCACCGAGGCCGTTCAGCGCGACCGCCGCCCACCAGCCCGGCCGGCGCATCGGCGCGAACTGCTGACCCGGGGAGGACACCGCGACACGCTCCTGCACGATCGCCCCGCCCGCGTACGCGACGGCGGAGACGAGCGACAGGAGCACGGACAACGCGAGGGCGCTCATGAGCTGCTCCTCTGCGTGAGGCGGGGGCGGAGGCCCCGGCGCGGCGAACGGTCGGCTCTCATAATCAACACGATGCCGCGAAAAGCTCTTCCCGTCGTCGTACCAGAGCACCCACCGTGTCGTACTGCCGATGGAGTATCCGGGGGCCCATCTCATCCTCTGGTCGGGTGACCCCGGGTGCAGACCCCCAGGTGAAAACCCCGACCGGCCTTGGTACTACTGCTCTTCGTGGACCTCGACCCCGAACTCGTCGCGCTCAGGCCCCTCGGGGGCTTCTTCGTACTACGCACACCAGGGGAAGCAAGTCGGCCACATCCGACCCTGGCTCAGGCGTACGCCGAGCCCTCGGCGGACCCTCAGGAAGACCCCCTGGGGTTGCGCGTCCGGAAAGTCGCGAACGCCCTGCGCGCCCCCGAGTTGCGCATCGCCGCCTCGGTGGCCCAGCAGGGACTCGCGGCCCGCCTGTGGTCGGTGACGCTCGGCTGCGCCGCCCTGCAGGGCCGTATCCCCGACCTCGACCCGCGCCTGCTGCACTGGGATCCCGACGGCAGCGCCCCCGACGACCTGTGGCTCACCGAGGTGCGCCCGCTGTCCGCGGACCCGGCGACCCTCGCGGACGTCGTCCTGCACGGCCACCTGGAGCCCCTGACCGCCGCCCTGCACACCCGGTACCGCGTCGCCACCGGCCTCCTGTGGGGCAACGCCGGCTCCGCGCTCGCGGGCGCCGCCCGGCAACTGGACCAGTGGGCGAGCGCCCACGGCCGTACCGACACCGCCGACCGGGCCCGCGCCCTCACCGCGGAACTGTTCACCCACCCCCTCCTCGCCGGCACCGGCACCCTCACCGGAACCGCGTTCCGGCGCCGCAGCTGCTGCCTCTACTACCGGGTGCCGGGCGGGGGCGTATGCGGTGACTGTTGCTTCACACGAGCCCCGCGCTCTTCCCCACGCGCCCCATCTGGGTGACCATGGAAAGGGCAACCAGCCGCTGAGAACAGGGGGTTCCGGGTGCGTGTGGGACTGCTGACCCGGGAGTACCCGCCGGACGTGTACGGCGGCGCGGGCGTCCATGTCGAGTTCCTCGCCCGGGAGTTGAGGGACCTCGTCGACCTGGAGGTGCACACCTGGGGTGAGGGACGCGCGGTCGGCGTGCTGCGGCACCGCCCCTGGTCCGCGCTCGACACCGCCAACGACGCGCTGCGCACCTTCTCCGTGGACCTCGCCATGGCCGCCGGCCTGGAAGGCCGCGAACTCGTCCACTCCCACACCTGGTACGCCAACCTCGCCGGCCATCTCGGCAAACTCCTGTACGGCATCCCGCATGTGATGACCGCCCACTCCCTGGAGCCCCTGCGCCCCTGGAAGGCCGAGCAACTCGGCGGCGGATACGCCCTGTCCAGCTGGGCCGAGCGCACCGCGATCGAGGCCGCCGACGCGGTGATCGCCGTCTCCGGAGCGATGCGCGAGGACATCCTCGGCTGCTATCCGGCGCTGGATCCGGGGCGGGTCCACGTCGTGCACAACGGCATCGACACCTCCCTGTACCGACCGGACCACGGCACCGACGTCCTCGACCGGTTCGGCCTCGACACCGACCGCCCGTACGTGCTGTTCGTAGGCCGCATCACCCGCCAGAAGGGCGTGCCCCATCTGCTCCGCGCGGTACGGCACATCGACCCCGCCGTGCAGGTGGTGCTGTGCGCGGGCGCGCCCGACACCCCCGAGATAGACCAGGAGTTCCGCGACCTCTACCAGGAGCTGAGCCGCGTCCGCGAGGGCGTGCACTGGATCCCGCAGATGCTGCCGCGGCCCGAGGTGATCCAACTCCTCACGCACGCCGCCGTGTTCGTCTGCCCTTCGGTGTACGAACCCCTCGGCATCGTCAACCTGGAGGCGATGGCCTGCGGAACTCCCGTGGTGGCCTCGCGGGTCGGCGGCATCCCCGAGGTCGTCGAGGACGGCAAGACGGGCCTGCTCGTCCCACTGGACGACGACTTCGAGACCGGCCTCGCGCAGGCCCTGGACTCGGTCGTCGGCGACCCGGAGGCCGCCCGCCGGATGGGCGAGGCCGGACGGGAGCGCGCGGTGGGGGAGTTCGGCTGGGACGCGGTGGCACGGCGAACGGTCCGGCTCTACGGGGAGATCCTCAAACAGGCTTAGTGCGCGCTGCACAGGGGCAGGCTGGGAGCAACCACGGTGAGGGGAGCGGCCATGCGTCGTGGCGGACCTTCGGTGCTCGGAATCGTACTCGCGGGCGGAGAAGGCAAACGCCTGATGCCCTTGACCACGGACCGCGCGAAACCCGCGGTCACCTTCGGCGGCACCTACCGTCTCGTCGACTTCGTCCTCTCCAACCTCGTCAACGCCGACATCCTGCGCATCTGCGTCCTCACGCAGTACAAGTCGCACTCGCTGGACCGGCACATCACCACGACGTGGCGGATGTCGAGCCTGCTCGGCAACTACGTCACCCCGGTCCCGGCCCAACAGCGCCTCGGCCCGCGCTGGTACCTGGGCAGCGCGGACGCGATCCTGCAGTCCCTGAACCTGATCTACGACGAACGCCCCGAGTACGTCGCGGTGTTCGGCGCCGACCACGTCTACCGCATGGACCCGCGCCAGATGCTGGCCCAGCACATCGAGAACGGCGCGGGCGTCACCGTGGCGGGCATACGCGTGCCGCGCGTCGAGTCGTCGTCCTTCGGCGTGATCAGCCCCGGCTCGGACGGCCAGACGATCGAACGCTTCCTGGAGAAGCCCGCCGACCCGCCCGGACTCCCGGACGACCCGGAGACCGTCTACGCCTCGATGGGCAACTACATCTTCACCACCAAGGCCCTCATCGAAGCGCTCCAGCGGGACGCCGAGGACCGCAACTCCGTGCACGACATGGGCGGTTCGATCCTGCCCCAGCTTACCGACCTGGGCGAGGCGCAGCTGTACGACTTCAGCGCCAACCACGTCCCCGGCGAGACCAACCGCGACCGCGGCTACTGGCGGGACGTCGGCACCCTGGACGCGTACTACGACGCCCACATGGACCTCATCGCCGAGCGCCCCGCCTTCAACCTCTTCAACCGCAGCTGGCCCATCTACACCCACTCCAACCAGCTCTCCCCGGCCCGCTTCAACGCGGGCGGCATGGCGAGTGAGTCCATCATCAGCGCCGGCTGCCTGATCCGCGGGCAGGTCACGCGGTCCGTGCTCTCGCCGGGGGTGGTGGTCGACCCGGGGGCGGTGGTGCAGGGGGCGGTGCTGCACGACAACGTGCGCATAGGGCGGGGCGCGGTGGTGCGGGGGGCCGTGCTCGACAAGAACGTCGAGGTGCCGCCCGGCGCGACGATCGGCGTCAACCCGGACCGGGACTCCGAGCTGTACACCGTCTCCAAGGGCGGAGTGATCGCGCTGGGGAAGGGGCAGCAGGTCTCCTAGCCGTCGGCGATCGTGGGCCCGCCGCTACGAAGGAGAGCGGCGGGCCGGCTCGTCAGCTGGCGCGGGTGAAGACCTCGCCCCGGGTGGAGCCGTCGGAGCAGAGCTTCTTCTCGTCGGCCGTCATCTTGCGGGACTTGACCACGACCGCGTTGTGCTTGCCGTCGGTGCCGTTCGGGGCCGGGCCGGTGATCACGTCGGGGACGAACCAGTAGTAGTGGCCCCACTTGGGGTCGTCGTAGTGCGTCTGCCATGTGCCGGATATCCGCTGCATCACCTGGGCGCGGGAGACCCAGCCCACCTCTCCCGGCTGGACGTTCACGGTGAAGGAACTCGTCTCCGTGTGCGAGCTCTGCCATGTGTAGTCGAACGTCGCGGTCACGCTGGCGGTGATGATCCCTTCGATTCCCCCACCGACGGTCACCGACCCGCCCACCGACTGGGAGGAGCCCACGGTGTCGGCCCACGACATGGTCTGGGCGGCGGGCGAGGCGGTGCAGTTGTAGAGCAGTTCCGAGACCTGACGGGGCGCGCCGAGGTAAGCCTGGCCGATCTCCGGGGAGTTGAAGCTGCACTTGCCTTCCCCGGAAGCGCAGTCGGCCATGATCTGCTCCGTGGTGGGCTGGTCGTCGGCCACAGCGGGCACGGCCGTCGCGATCATCCCGAACGCCGTGGCCGCCAGCACCAGGGTGCGGCCGCCGTACCGCAGGGCGCGGTTCCTCGTCATGGTTGTTGCCTCTCGCCGTACGTGGGGGAACGGTGACGCCGCCCGTTGTTCTCACTGGGCCCGCAGTCACCTCGTGGTGCCCACGAGGCTCACGTAGTCCACGGCCGAGCTACACCAAGAACTCGTAAAGTTGTACTTGATTCGGCAACTGGTGAACCGTCAATTAGCTTTGCAATGAGGCGAATTGGCTGGCGCGGGGCGAGTCGAGGTGGTGTCGCCGCGATGGACGACGAGGACCGCCGCGAGGCCGACGGCCAGGCCGAGAGCGGTCTGCGGGCCGAACGGTTCGCCGAACATGAGGGCTCCCCAGACCGCTGTGACCGGAGCCATGAGGAACATGAGCGTGTTGACCTTGGTCACCCCGGAGCGCCGCAGGATGAGCCAGTACAGGCCGTACCCGCCGAAGGTCGACAGGACCACCAGCCAGGTGATCGCGGTCCAGAACGACAGCTCGGCGGGCGGTGCCGCGGCTCCGGCGCCCACGGCGAGTGCCGTGAAGATGACCGCACTGGTCGCGCAGTGGATGGTCATGGACACCGTGGGGGCAACCCGCGCGCGGGAGCGGCTTTCCACAAACGTCGCCGCCACCAGCGCCAACATGCCGACGAAGGGAATGAGATAGGCCCACCAGGCCGCACCGGTACCGGCCGTGGCATCGGCCGCGGTGACGACGGCGACGCCACTCACCCCCAGGCACAGGCCCAGCCACTGCTTGCGCGAGACGTACTGACGCAGCAACGGCCCGGCAAGCGCACCGGCGACGAGGGGCTGGACTCCGTCGATCAGGGCGGTGGTGCCGCTGGAGACGCCGAGCTGGATCGCGTAGTAGACGGTGAGCAGGTAGCCGCTCTGCGACAGCACGCCGATCGCCGCCTGCCGGGCGACGTCCCGCGCCGACAGTCCCCGCCACGACATTCTGGAGGCGATGGCCACGCCGATCAGGGCGACGGCCAGCGGCAGGAACCGCCACATCAGGATCGTGACCGCGGACGCGCTTCCCGCGCCGAGCTTGGCGCCGATGAACCCGGAACTCCAGCACAGCACGAACGCGATCGAGAGCAGGAAGTTCACGGCTCACCCTCCTCGACTCGACTAAACAGATCGGTCTACTTCCGTCCACTATACAGATCGGTATACTCGCTGGGTATGGGGACTACCGAGACGCCACGACGGATCACGATGACGCCTGGTGCACGGCGCGCCCTGGAGGCCGCCGGGAGGCTGTTCTACGAGCGCGGCATCCATGCCGTCGGGGTGGACCTGATCGCCGCCGAAGCCGGGGTGACGAAGAAGACCCTCTACGACCGGTTCGGCTCCAAGGAGCAGATCGTCGTGGAGTACCTCGCGGATCGCGATGAACGCTGGCGGGCCTTCCTCGCCCAGCGCCTCGGCGCCGCCCGGCCGACTCCGGCCGCACGTCTGAAGGCCGTCTTCGAGGCCTCGCGCGCCTGGTCGGCGCAGCACAGCTCCAAGGGGTGCAGCATGGTCAACGCGCACGCCGAGATCAGTGATCCGTCCCATCCGGCCTACCCGATCATCGCCGGGCAGAAGGAGTGGATGCTCGCCCTGTTCACCGACCTCGCCAGGGACGTCACCCCGGACGGGGCCGACCGAGTGGGCCGGACGCTCATGCTCCTTCACGAAGGAGCGCTGGTCGCCCACGGCCTGAACGTCTTCGCGGACCCCATCGGTCACGCCGGCGAACAGGCCCAGGCCCTCCTGGCGGCCGCCGAAGCGCGGGTGACGTGAGGCTGACGGGACTCCTGCGCGGCACTGGGGCTCCTGCGCGGCACCGGGACTCCCGCGCGTCACGAGGTGGGCCCTCTTGTCATGCACCTGGACGGGTGTTGGAATCCGTGCTGTTATGCCAACTACTGTCCATGACAACGTTGTTATGGAGGCTCTGTGCGCATACAACGTCTCAGAAACCGACTCGTGTTACTGCTCGCCGGGGCCCTGGGCGTCGCGGGGCTCAGCGCGACGCCCGCCCGCGCCGCAGGGGAGGACCCCGTGGAGATCCACGGTCTGAAGGGCGAGTACTACACCCAGTCCGCCCCCGGCGCCTTCGACTTCCACGAGCTGAAGGCGACCGCATTCGACCCCGACCTCGACTTCGACGACCTGGAGCCGCGTCTGGCCTTCGCCACCGGCCGGTCGGACGACGTCAGCGTCCGCTGGACCGGAAAGATCGTGCCGGAGAAGACCGGCCCGCACACCTTCTCGATCATCGGCGACAACGGCTTCCGCCTCTGGATCGACGGAAGGCTCGCCATCGACCACTGGGTCGACGACTGGGACCGCGAACAGACCGCCGCCCCCGTCGAGTTGACCGCCGGCACCGCCCACGACATCAAGGTCGAGTACTTCGAGCACTACGGCGGCTCCAACCTCCACCTCCGCTGGACCGAGCCCGGCGGCGGCAAGGAGCCCGTCCCGCAGTCCGCGTTCCGGCTCCCCGACGGCTTCGACTACGACGGGGCGATCGCGGCCACGGTCCTCGGCGAGGGCCGTACGCTCAAGCTGGACTTCGCGCGGAGGCTCGCCGCGCCCCCGCCCGACGTCACCGACCACCTGGACGCGGTCATCGGCGGGGCGGCCTGGCCGCTCGGGGCCGCCAAGGTGGACCCGGCCGACGCCAAGGCCCTGCTAATCGCGCTCAAGGAGCCCGTGGTCGGCAACAAGACCGGGACGGCACGGGGCACGGCGGATGTCCGCTACGACGGTCAGGGCGCCCTCGCCGACGCCGAAGGCAACGTTGTCAAAGCCTTCTGGAGCAGCGGCCCCAACCGGTCGACGCACCAGCTGCGCACGAAGTGGGCCGACGAGGTGGGCCCGGACAACGCCCTCCCCGCATACCCACGACCGCAGCTGATCCGGGACGCCTGGCGCAACCTCAACGGCCGCTGGCAGTTCGCGGCGGCCGAGGCGGGGGAGCGGCCCCCGGTCGGCAGGAACCTCGCCGAGCGGATCCTCGTCCCGTACCCGGTCGAGTCCCAGCTCTCCGGTCTGGAGCGGCACGAGGACCGCATGTGGTACCGCCGCACCTTCACGGTCCCGGCCGACTGGCGCATCGGCTCCGGCAAGCGCCTGAAGCTCAACTTCGGCGGCGTCGACTGGCGGTCCGAGGTCTACGTCAACGGCACCAAGGTCACCGAGCACACCGGCGGCTACGACAAGTTCGGCGCCGACATCACCGACGCGCTGAAGCCCGGCCGCACCCAGGAGCTGATCGTCGGCGTGTACGACCCGACCGACGCGGCGAACGGCGAGAACCCGCCGCTCGGCAAGCAGCGCCTGGACCCCAGCGGCATCTGGTACACCCCGTCCTCCGGCATCTGGCAGACGGTGTGGATGGAGCCGGTCGCCGCCGATCACGTGGACGGGCTCAAGCTGGTCCCGGACATCGAAGCGGGCACCCTGACCGTCGAGCCGCAGGGCGTGCGCGACGGCCTACCCGTCACGGCGACGGCGTACGACGGACGGCGCAAGGTCGCCACCGCGAGCGGCCGCACCGGCCGGCCGCTGACCCTGACCATCGACGATCCGCACCTGTGGTCGCCCGACGACCCGTTCCTGTACGACCTGAAGGTGACCGTCGGTGCCGACCGGGTCGGCAGCTACTTCGGTATGCGCTCCATCGCCGTCGAGAAGCTGAACGGTGTGCCGCGCACCGTCCTCAACGGCGAGCCGATCTTCATGATGGCCACCCTCGACCAGGGCTTCTGGCCCGACGGTCTGCACACCGCGCCGACCGACGACGCCCTGGCCTACGACCTGAAGGTGCACAAGCAACTGGGCTTCAACGCCGTGCGCAAGCACATCAAGGTCGAGCCCGACCGCTGGTTCTACTGGGCCGACCGGCTGGGCCTGCTGGTGTGGCAGGACATGCCCGCGATGACCGCTGGCGTGAACCCGGGCGACGGGGCGCGCGCCCAGTACGAGCGCGAGATGAAGCAGATGATCGACGAGCACATCAGCAGCCCGTCGGTGGTCATGTGGGTCACCTTCAACGAGGGCTGGGGCCAGTACGACGTCGGTCGCGTCGCCGAGCAGGCGAAGGCCTGGGACCCGACCCGGCTGGTCAACAACCAGTCAGGTCTGAACCTCGGGGCCGACGGCGACGCCGGCGACATCATGGACGAGCACGGCTATCCGAGCCCGGCACTGCCACCGCGCCCAGACGGCGAACGGGCACTGGTCAGCGGCGAGTACGGCGGCCTCGGTCTGGCGGTGCCCGGGCACGCCTGGTCGGTGCAGATGTCGTATGTCGACGTCGACCCGGCCGCCTACACCGACGACTACCTCACCAAGCTCGACGAGGTGCGTGCCCTGGTCTGCCGGGGCAGCAACGGCGCCGTGTACACCCAGATCTCGGATGTCGAGGGGGAGCTGAACGGCTTCCTGACCTACGACCGGGCAGTACTGAAACCGGACACGGCACGGCTCAAGGCCGCGCACGAGGCGTTGATCCGTGACGCCTCCCGGGTGACTCCCACGGGATGCCCGGCGCCGCAACCTGTGTTGAAGTGACCTCATATGCACCATGAGTCCCGCCCCTTTCATCAGGGGCGGGACTTAATCTGCTGTTAACTGTGCGTAGCTTGATCGTACTTGACCGTAATCGCTCAAGGGCGATTGACTGCTGATCCACCCGTCGCCGACGCGAGGCAAGCCATTGACGTCTGACCTGCTCGCACCTCTCGACCTGGCGTTCTGGAACATCGAGTCCGCCGAACACCCCATGCACCTGGGCGCGCTGGGCGTGTTCACGGCGCACTCGCCCACCGCGGGCGCCCACGCGGCCGACCTGCTCGCCGCGCGTGCCGCAGCCGTTCCGGGGCTGCGGATGCGCATCCGCGACGCATGGCAGCCGCAGGGCCTCCTCCAGCCGTTCTCCTTCGGCGGCGCCACCCGTGAGCCCGCCCCGGACTTCGACCCGCTCGACCACGTCCGGCTGCACGCCCCGACCGCCGACTTCCAGACGGTCGCGGGCCGCCTCATGGAGTGCCCGCTGGAGCGCGGCCGGCCGCCGTGGGAGGCGCATGTGCTGCCGGGCGAGGACGGTGTGTCGTTCGCCGTGCTCTTCAAGTTCCACCACGCCCTGGCCGACGGACTGCGGGCGCTGACGCTCGCCGCCGCCGTCCTCGACCCCATGGACATGCCCGCCCGCAAACCCCGCCCCGAGGAGCCCCGACGCAGCCGGCTTCCGGATGTGCGCAGGCTGTCGGGGCTGGTGCGCGGCGCTCTGTCCGACGTGGGCCGGGCCCTCGACATCGGCGCCTCCGTCGCCGTGTCGACCCTGGGGATGCAGTCGTCGTCCGCGCTGACCGCCGAGCCGAGCGGCACCCGCCGTACCGCCGGGGTCGTCGTCGACATCGACGACGTGCACGTGATCCGAAAGGCCGTCGGCGGCACCGTCAACGACGTCCTCATCGCGGTCGTCGCGGGCGCCCTGCGCCGCTGGCTCGACGAGCGCGGCGACGGCAGTGAGGGCGTCGCGCCGCGTGCCCTGATCCCCGTCTCCAAGCGCCGCCCGCGCACCGCGCACCCTCAGGGCAACCGGCTCTCCGGTTACTTGATACGGCTCCCTGTCGACGACCCCGACCCGCTGCGCCGCCTCGCCACGGTCCGCACCGCCATGGACCGCAACAAGGACGCCGGCCCCAACCGGGGCGCGGGTGCCGTCGCCCTGCTCGCCGATCACGTCCCCGCGCTCGGCCACCGGCTCGGCGGACCGCTGGTCGGAGGGGCCGCCCGGCTCTGGTTCGACATCCTGGTCACCAGCGTGCCGCTGCCCGGCATCGCCCTGAAGCTCGGCGGCCACCAGGTCACCGAGGTCTTCCCGTTCGCCCCGCTGGCCCGCGGCCAGTCCCTGGCGATCGCGATCTCGACGTACCGCGGACGCGTCCACTACGGGCTCGTCGCCGACGCCAAGGCCGTACCGGACCTGGAGGTTCTCGCCAAGGCCGTGTCCGAGGAGGTGCGGTCGCTGATCACCGCCTGCGCTCCCTGAGCCCCACTTCTCGGCTCTCCTTTCGCCGGATTTTGGAGGAGTGGCCCGGCGCTCCGTAGAATTCCGCGTTCGAAAGCAGGCGCGGTCGGAGCGCCGCGCGGGTGATCAGGGAAACGGCAGCGCGATGACGGTGACAGAGGACGGCCCGGCGACCACGGACGAGGTCGCGTACGAGCCCGGCGACGAGGTCGTCCACGGCCCCGGCATCGACCCCGAACGGCTCGCCGTCTGCCTCGGCGTGCTCGACGAGCTCGACAAGCTGGAGGTCGACCACCCCGACGCGATCGCCGTACGCCGCGCCACCGCGGGGATCTACCGCACGGTCAAGCAGCGCCGCCGCCAGGAGCGCCGGGCCGCCAAGACCGCCCACGACAAGGCGGTCACGGAGGCCACGGCGACCGGCTCCGCCCAGCGCATCGACGACGAGACGGAAGGCATCCTGCCGTCGTCGGTCACCGAGGCGGGCAAGATCGCGGGGATACTCCAGCGCCCGCGCTCCTGCTACACCTGCAAGGCCCGGTACGTGGAAGTCGACTACTTCTACCACCAGCTCTGTCCGGACTGCGCCGCCCTGAACCGGGCCAAGCGCGACGTCCGCGCCGACCTCACCGGCAAGCGCGCCCTGCTCACCGGCGGCCGCGCCAAGATCGGCATGTACATCGCGCTGAGGCTGCTGCGCGACGGCGCGCACACGACGATCACCACGCGCTTCCCCAAGGACGCCATCCGCCGCTTCAAGGCCATGGACGACTCGGCGGACTGGCTGCACCGCCTGGAGGTCGTCGGCATCGACCTGCGCGACCCGGCGCAGGCCGTGGCCCTCGCCGACCAGGTCGCCGAGGCGGGCCCGCTGGACGTCCTGATCAACAACGCGACGCAGACCGTACGCCGGCTGCCCGCCGCCTACGCCGCCCTGGTCGACGGCGAGAGCGCGCCGCTGCCCGCCGGTGAGCTGCCCGCCCACCATGTCATCGGCGCCTTCGGCTCCGGTGCCGTCGACGGCCTGGCCGCGCTGCCCGTCGGGATCTCCGGCCTCGACGCCCAGCAGGTCGCCGACCTCGCCCTGGTCGCGGGCAACGCCAGCGTCGCCCGGCACCTCGACGGCACCGCGATCGACGCGGGCGGGCTCGTTCCTGACGTCGTCGACACCAACACCTGGGTGCAGACCATCGAGCAGATCTCCCCGGTGGAGCTCCTCGAAACCCAACTGTGCAACTACACGGCGCCGTTCATCCTGATCAGCAAGTTGCGGCCGGCCATGGCCGAGGCCGCGAAGAAGGCGGCGAGCGGGCGGGCGTACATCGTGAACGTCTCGGCCATGGAGGGCGTCTTCGGGCGCGGCTACAAGGGTGCGGGGCATCCGAACACGAATGCCGCCAAGGCCGCGATGAACATGGTCACGCGGACCAGTGCGCAGGAGATGTTCCAGAGCGACGGCATCCTCATGACGTCCGTCGACACCGGCTGGATCACGGACGAGCGGCCCCACTACGACAAGTTGCGGCTTGCGGAGGAGGGGTTCCATGCGCCGCTGGATCTCGTGGATGGGGCGGCTCGGGTGTACGACCCGGTCGTGCGGGGTGAGGCGGGTGAGGATCTGTACGGGGTCTTCTTGAAGGATTACGCGCCCGGTAAGTGGTAGGCGGGGGCCGGTGGTGCGTCTGCGGGTGGGTGGGGGCTGGTCGCGCAGTTCCCCGCGCCCCTAGGGGGTTGCAGGACCGTGTGATCGTAAGTGCTCGTGCACTGCGTATCCCGTTGCCGTTTGTGCCGCCCGCACCCTTGTCCCGCCGTCCACCAACAGGTCCGCCCCCGTCACCCACTCCGCCGCGTCCGACGCCAGCCACGCCACCGCCCGGGCCACGTCCTCCGGTTCCCCGATGCGGCCGAGCGGTAGGCCGGCGGCGATCTCCTCCTCGCCCGGCTCCCACACGAACCGTGCCATTTCCGTGCGGACCAGGCCGGGGGACACCGAGTTGACCCGCACCTTCGGGGCCAGTTCGCCCGCGAGCTGCTGGGTCAGGTGGAGGAGGGCCGCCTTGCTGGTGCCGTAGGCGCCGATGTTGGGGCCGACATGGGTGGCGCCCTCCGTGCAGACGTTGATCACGGCGCCGCCGTGTTCCCGCATCCAGGCCCGCCAGGCGCACTGCACGAGTCGCAGCGGTGCCTCGACGTTCACGGTGAAGGCCTCGCGCCATGCCAATGGATCTACGTCCATGAGGGGGCCGTACGGCAGGTTCGTCGCGGCATTGTTGACCACGACGTCGATCCGGCCGAACTCGCGCAGGGCCAGGTCCACGACCGCCCGCAGATGGTCCGGGTCGGCCACGCTGCCCGCCGCCCCCACACCGCCCAGCTCAGCAGCTGTCCGCCGAACCTCGTCGGCGTCCCGCGCTGTCACGCACACCAGCGCCCCCGCGGCGGCCAGTTCCCGGGCGACGGCGTGCCCGATGCCGCGCGTGGCGCCGGTGACGACGGCGGCCCTGCCCTGAAGTCCGTACGACGGCCTCATCGCCGTACCGTCTCATGACGGACCGTCAGTCGACAGCCCCAAGACGCGAGTGCCGTGCCGCCACCAGCTCCAGGACCGTGCGCCAGTCCTCCAGCACACCGGCGTCGAACCTGGTGGCCCGGCTCTCCTCGTCCGCCAGGCTGAGGCGGAGCACGTCCTCGTCGGTGCCGTGGCCGCGTACGAGGCGGTAGACGCGCTCGCCCAGCAGTGGCCGTACGGCTTCGGCCGCGCTCTCGGTGCGGCGGATCTCGTCGCCGGGGCGCAGCAGCTCCCCGATGTCGTGTACCAGCCCCGCCACTTGGAGTTCCTTGTCGGCGGGGCGGCTGCGGCGCAGCAGCGCGGCGGTCCGCAGCGCGCGCTGGTGCGGGCATGCGTACAGCAGATCCATCAGCTCTTCGACACTGCGCAGCTCCATGCGTCAGTCCTCCCGCCGGACAAGCCGTTGCCGTTCGTCAGCAGATCATGGCCGCCTTGCGAATCGGCCAACGGGACTTGAACTGCCCGGCGTGACGGGGTCGCTAGTCGGGCGGGAAGATGATGTTGGGCCGAACGAGTGATTTGTAATCACCGCATTCCGTAACAAACACGTGAATAACGGAATGGCCGAATGCTGCTTGACTCCGGATAGTTACAGCTTGTTTGCAGCCCCATCGAGCGGGCACCCGCTCATTTGGTTAATCTGTAGCGGACGGACATCACTACCGGGTCCCAACCCACACCCATGGTCCGTCCCGGGACAAGCCGGTGCACAACGGCCTGCTTGCGCACCAGTTACCGGCGCCACCGCGTCCGAGCCGACTTTGAGCAAGACCCGAGCGGGCGTCAGGTACCGGACCGCAGACTGGCCCGGCCCGCCCCGAGGGTGATCCGACACAGAAGGAGTGCGCGGTGACACCTGAGAAGACGAATCGCGAACAGCGCCCCAAGGAACGCACGGAGCGCTCGGGCCGCCGGTCCAAGGAGATCGGCAGTCTCGATGTGTGGGCCAGGTCCGCCCCCATTCGCCTGGCCGGTTACGAGGACGACCTCGCCGAGCCCCACATCCTGCCCAGCGTCGACTGACGGGGCAGAAGCTTCGCGATCGCCGACCGCATGGGCGTGCGAGACTCACGCCCATGCTGATCAGAGAAGCCGCGGCCGACGACTGGCCGCGGATTTGGCCTTTCTGGCACCGGATCGTCGCCGCCGGCGAGACCTACGCCTGGGATCCGGACACCTCCGAGGAAGCCGCCCGGGATCTGTGGATGAACCCGGCCAAGCACGTCTTCGTCGTCGAGGACGAGAACGAGGGCGAGGCTCGGACGGTCGTCGCCTCCGCCTACGTCACCCCCAACTACGGCGGCCCCGCCGCCCGTATCGCCAACGCCGGCTTCATGGTGGACCCCGACCACGGCGGCCGTGGCATCGGCCGCGCCCTCGCCGAGTACCTGCTGGCCGCGGCGAAGGCCGACGGCTACCGCGGCATGGTCTTCAACGCCGTCGTCGAGACCAACCCGGCCGTGCGGCTGTGGACCTCCCTCGGCTTCACGATCCTCGGCACGGTCCCGGGCGCGTACGACCATCCCCGGTACGGGCCGGTGGGGCTGCACGTCATGTACCGGGAGCTTTAGCGGGAGTTTTGGCAGCCTGACACTGCACCATCGGCATTTGCCTAAAGGCTTTAGGTGAATGCATACTCGGTTATGGCAATCGAGGGGATGGTTATGGCGCGTGTGGGGCTGACCACGGAACGTCTGGTCCGGGCGGGTGCGGAGCTCGCCGACGAGATCGGCTTCGAGCAGGTGACGGCCTCGGAGCTCGCCCGGCGGTTCGACGTCAAGGTCGCGAGCCTGTACTCGCATGTGAAGAACTCCCAGGACCTCAAGACCCGGATCGCCCTGTTCGCGCTGGAGGAAATGGCCGACCGGGCCGCCGACGCCATCGCCGGGCGGGCCGGCAAGGACGCCCTGGTCGCCTTCGCGAACGTCTACCGCGACTACGAGCGCGAGCATCCCGGCCGCGCCGCCGCCGCGCGCATGCGGCTGGACCCCGAGACGGCGGTCGCCAGTGCGGGCGTACGGCACGCGCAGATGACGCGGGCGATCCTGCGCGGCTACGACCTGACGGAACCGGACGCCACCCACGCCGTACGGCTGCTGGGCAGCGTCTTCCACGGCTACGCCAGCCTGGAGTCGGCGGGCGGCTTCAGCCACAGTGCGCCCGACTCCGAGGAGACCTGGACCCGGATCCTGGACGCCCTCGACGCCCTGCTGCGCAACTGGCCCACCGCGCCCGCCCCCTGATCGAACGGCCGAGGACATGGACACCCCACACGACTGGATCACCACGCCCGTCACCGCCGACCTCCTGCGCGGCGCCCTCGACGTCGAGCGCACCGAGTACGGCATGCTGCCGCACCGGCTGCCCGCCAGGGCGCGCGCCCAGAACACCGACGGCCAGCTGGCCATGGCCGAGTCACAGCCCTCCGGCGTAAGGCTGGCCTTCCGTACCCGCGCCACCGCCGTCGAACTCGACACGCTGCCCACCAAACGGAGTTACGTGGGCGCCCCGCCCCGCCCGGACGGTGTATACGACCTGATCGTCGACGGCCGCCCCGCCGGGCAGGGGAGCGTGACCAGCGGCAACGTCGTGACCATCGACATGATGGCCGGCACCGCCGAGCACCGTCCCGGCCCGGCCGGCACCGTCCGCTTCGCCGGGCTGCCCGACGGCGACAAGGACGTCGAGATCTGGCTGCCGCACAACGAGACCACCGAACTGATCGCCCTGCGCACCGACCTCCCCGTCGAGCCCGCACGGGATCCGGGCCGCAGGGTGTGGCTGCACCACGGCAGTTCGATCAGCCACGGCTCCGACGCCGCGAGCCCCACAGGCATCTGGCCCGTGCTCGCCGCCCGCCTCGGCGGCGTGGAGCTGATCAACCTGGGCCTGGCGGGCAGCGCCCTGCTCGACCCGTTCACCGCCCGCGCCCTGCGCGACACGCCCGCCGACCTCATCAGCGTCAAGATCGGCATCAACGTGGTCAACGCCGACCTGATGCGGCTGCGCGCCTTCGGCCCCGCGGTCCACGGCTTCCTCGACACCATCAGGGAAGGGCACCCGACGACACCGCTGCTGGTCGTGTCGCCCATCCTGTGCCCGATCCACGAGGACACACCCGGACCCTGCGCCCCCGACTTCAGCGGCCTTCGCGGCGGACGACTGCGGTTCGTCGCCATGGGCGACCCGGCGGAACGCGCGAGCGGGAAGCTGACGTTGGGCGTCATCCGGGAGGAACTGTCCCGCATCGTGCGGCAGCGGGCCGTCGACGACCCGAACCTGCACTACCTCGACGGCCGAGACCTCTACGGCGAGACCGACTCCGCCGAACTGCCCCTGCCCGACGACCTCCACCCCGACGCAGCCACCCACCGCCGTATCGGCGAACGCTTCGCGCACCTGGCGTTCACCGCCGACGGTCCCTTCGCCGCGACGGCCTCACCACGTGGGACACGGCCTTAATCCAGCGGCGCCGTCCGCCGCCACGGACGCAGCGCTTCGATCCGCTCCGCCACTGCCAGCAGCTCCGCCTCCGAGCCGGGGCGCCCGACCAGTTGTACGGCGGTGGGGGCGCCGGACGGGAGCGTGCCGAACGGGATCGCCATCGCGGGCCAGCCGGTGAGGTTCCACGGCGGGGTCAGCGGCGAGTAGTTGGTGTTGGCCATCACGTTGCGCAGCCAGCCCCGCTCGTGCCAGGGCTCGGACTTGGGGGAGCGGCGGGCGAGGGCCGGGGTGAGAAGCACGTCGTACTCGGCGAAGAACGGCTCCAGCCGGCGGCGCAGCTCTTCCCGGCTCGCGCCTGCCCGCACCCGCTCGACGAAGCGCTTCCCGACCGCGGCGTGGACCCGGGTCCGGCGGGTGAGTTGCCGTGGGTCGAGGCCCTGGGCGTCCACCGACGTACCCGCCGTCCAGTGGGTCAGCGAGGTGACGCCCAGCGACATCGGATACGGCGGGTCAGCGCGTCGTACCTGGTGACCCGCCTTCATGAGCACTCCGGCGGCCTCGCGGGCGGCGGTCGCGTACGGCTTGCTGATGGTGACCCCGGCGAGCGGGCTGCGCAGGGACACGGCGATCCTGTGTGTGCCGGTCGGTTCCGGCACGGCGACCTCGGTGTCGGCGAGGACCGACAGCATCAGGCGGGCGTCCTCGACCGTGGTGGCCAGCGGGCCGTTCTCCGACATGCCGAACCAGTCGCCGTCGCTGATGCCGGCCGGGACCACACCGTGCCCCGGCTTGATGGTGACCAGGCCGCAGTTGGCCGCCGGGATGCGCAGGGAGCCCATGCCGTCGTTGCCGAGGGCGATCGGCACCATGCCCGCGGCGACCGCGGCCGCGCTGCCGCCGGACGAGCCGCCCGCCGTGCGCGAGGTGTCCCACGGGTTGCGGGCTGTGCCGTGCACCCCCTCCGTGGTGCCGAAGACACACAGTTCCGGCACGTTCGTCAGCCCCACGACCACAGCGCCGGCGGCCCGCAGCCGGGCCACGGTGATGTGGTCGTCGTCGGCCGGGGTGTCCGGCGTGGCCGTGGAGCCGACGCGGTTGGACTCGCCGCGCACCGCGAGGTTGTCCTTGATCGCCACCGGCACGCCGGCGAGCGGCAGTTCGGCCAGGTCGGCCCGTGCGCCCACCTGGTCGGCCTCGGCGAGCGCCGCCTCGGCCCGGACCACGCGGAAGGCACCGATGCGGCCGTCGAGCCGCTCGATACGGGCCAGGTGCTCGGCCACCACCTCCCGCGGCGTGGCCTGCTTCTCCCGTACGGCGGTGGCGATCTCGGCGGCGGTCCTGCCGACCCAGCTGGTCACGGGCGCTCCTCGGGCTTACTCGCGAGTATGTAGGAGCACTCTGCCGGGCGGCGGGCCCGGAGTCGAGAGGGCGCCCGGCTTGGATATTCGGGAAGGTCTTCTTGGACTTTTCACGCCGCCTCCCCTCGGTGCAGCCCTGCTGACCTGCACATCATCCGATCAATGAGCCAACTCCGCTCACTTCGCGTTCCATTGACAGCCCCTGGGGGTCGCCCAATCATCAGACATCCGATGAATGGGAGTGCCTCATGAGGAGACGCTTGAGATCGGCCGGTGTCCTGGCGGCACTGATGCTGCTCTTCACGGCGCCGGTGCCGGCGCTCGCGGACGACGAGCAGGCCGCGGCGCCGGTCACGGTGCCCGCCCTCGCCGACTGGACACCGGCATCCGGCCATTACACGTATGAGCGCTCCGCCCGCCTCGTGGCCGACAGCGCGACCGAACGTCGGGTGGCCGACACCCTCGCCGACGATCTCCGCGACGCGGGACACGGCAGGGTTGCGGTGGTGCGGGGCGGCGCGCGGCCCGGTGACATCGTTATCGACGTCCAGTCCTCGCAGGCCTCCCTCGGCACGGAGGGCTACGAACTCCGCGCCGACCAGCGGCTGTCGGTGACCGCGGCGACCGAGACCGGCGCCTTCTACGGCACCCGCACCGTCCTCCAGCTCCTCGCCCAGGGCGACCGGATCCCCGCCGGCCGCACGGTCGACGTACCGCGCTACAAGGAGCGGGGCGTCGGCGTCTGCGCCTGCTACATCAACATCTCCCTGCCCTGGCTGGAGAACCTGGTCCGCGAGATGGCGTACCACAAGCTCAACCAGCTCCTCCTCGAACTGAAGGTGAAGAGCGACGCCCATCCCGAGGCCAACACCTGGGGCTACTACACCAAGGACGAGATACGCCGGCTGGTCGCCCTCGGCAAGCGCTACCACGTCGAGATCATCCCCGAGATCAACTCCCCGGGCCATATGGACCCGTGGATCGAGAACCGCCCCGACCTGCAGCTCACCGACTCCGACGGCAACAAGCAGCCCTCGCGCCTCGACATCACCCGGCCGGAGGCCCTCGCCTACTACACGAGCCTCATCGACGAGTACGCCCAGGTCTTCACCGCCACGTCCTGGCACATGGGCGCCGACGAGTACATGCTCGGCTCCGACTTCGCCAAGTACCCGCAGATCCTCAAGTACGCCCAGGACCGGTACGGCCCCGAGGCCACACCCCAGGACGCCTTCATCGACTTCGTCAACCGCGTGCACGCCTACGCGGCGGGCAAGGGCAAGAAGCTGCGCATCTGGAACGACGGGCTCACCGGCGCCAACACCGTCCCCGTGACCGCCGGGACCACAGTCGAGCACTGGCTGAACGTGGCGACCAAACCGAGCCGACTCCGCGCTCAGGGATATCCGTTGATGAACGCCGCCTACGCCCTCTACCTGGTCCGCGGTGGCTTCCACAGCGACACCAAGGGGCTCTACGACCAGAGCTGGGACCCGCGCAGCTTCGAGGGCGAGAAGCTGGCCTCCTCCGACGGCATCACCGGCGCGAAGATCAGCCTCTGGCCCGACAACGGCCGGGGCGAGACCGAGAACGAGGTCGCCGTCGCCCTGTGGCCCGCACTCCGGCACATCGCCCAGGCCACCTGGGGTGATCCGCACCCCGACGGCACCTACGCCGAGTTCACCGCACGCGGCACGGCGGTCGGGCACGCGCCCGGGTGGCGTGACCTGACCCGGGTGCCGGTGTCGGACGGGTCGTACACCTTCCGGACGCGCGGTCAGTCCTTCGACGCCGAGGTCAGGCGCACGGCCGACGGTTACGTGACCGTACGGGCGGCGGACGGCTGCCTTGAGGTGCGCGGCGGAAAGCTCACACTCAACGTGCCTCTCCAGCCCGGAGTGGAGGCGGCACCGCAGACCTGCGACACCGCGAACACCCTCCAGCGCTGGCAGTTGGAGCCGACCGGGGGCGGCTACCGGCTCGTCAACGCCATCACCCGCATGACGGTGAGCGTGACGGACGACGGGCGGCTCGTGCAGTATCCACCGGACCTGCGCACGCCCGCCGTATGGCACCTGACCTGAGGATTTGCACTGAGGACTTGCCCTGAGGATTGGACCCGAGGAGTCGCCCCCATGGCCGTATCCAGACGCGTCTTCGTCGCGACAGCCGCCGCCCTCGCCGTGACGGGCGCCGCGAGACCCGCCCTCGCCGCACCCACCCCCGCCGCGGATGACCCGCACTACCGCATCCCCGTCAGCCCCGACGACACCCAGACCGACCTGGTCCGCAAGGCCTCCCAAGTCCGCCCCACCGCACGGCAGATCGCCTGGCAGCGACTGGAGCGGACCGCGTTCCTGCACTTCGGTGTGAACACCTTCACCGGTCTGGAGTGGGGCACCGGCGACGAGGACCCGGACGTGTTCCAGCCGACCGGCCTGGACACCGACCAGTGGGCCCGCGCCCTGCGCGACGGCGGCTTCAAGCTAGCCATCCTCACCGTCAAGCACCACGACGGCTTCGTGCTCCACCAGTCCCGCTACACCGACCACTCGGTGGCGTCGAGCAGTTGGCGCGACGGCCAGGGCGACGTCCTGCGGTCCTTCGCCGACTCCATGCGCCGGTACGGACTGAAGGTCGGCGTCTATGTCTCACCCGCCGACGAGAACCAATACCTCCACGGCGTCTACGCCAACGGCAGCGCCCGCACGGACCACACCATCCCGACCCTCGTCGAGGGCGACGACCGCACACCGTCACGGTCGTACACCCTCCCGGGCACCGACTACGGCGCCCATATGCTCAACCAGCTCTACGAGGTGCTCACCGAGTACGGGCCAATCGACGAGGTGTGGTTCGACGGAGCCCAGGGGCACATCCCGCCGGACAAGGTGGAGAAGTACGACTGGGACAGCTGGTACACGCTCGTCCGGTCGCTCGCGCCGGACGCGGTGGTCGCCGTGTCCGGGCCGGACGTGCGCTGGGTCGGCAACGAGGGCGGGCTGGCCCGGGAGGACGAGTGGAGCGTCGTACCGGTACAGGAGAAGGACTACGGCCGGACCGACTACGCCCTCTCCTACGACGCCGCCGACATGGGCAGCCGTGACGCCCTCGTCAAGGCCCAGCCGGTGGCCGACTTCCTCCAGTGGTGGCCGGCCGAGTGCGACGTCTCCATCCGGGACGGCTGGTTCTACCACGCCGACCAACAGCCCAAGAGCGTCGAGCAGTTGACGGACATCTACTTCCGGTCCGTGGGCCGCAACTCGGTGCTGCTGCTCAACATCCCGCCGGACACGGACGGCCTGCTGCCCGCCGCCGACGTGGCGCGGCTGCGGGAGTTCCGCGAGCGCGTGGACCGTGAGCTTCCCGAGGATCTGGCGCGCGACGCGCGGCGGACCAGCTCGCCCGGCCGGATAACCGTCGACCTCGGCCGGGAGAGGGAGGTGGACCGGATCCGGCTGGC
The DNA here is from genome assembly GCF_044453205.1 of Streptomyces sp. NPDC051738. Taxonomy (NCBI): domain Bacteria; kingdom Bacillati; phylum Actinomycetota; class Actinomycetes; order Kitasatosporales; family Streptomycetaceae; genus Streptomyces; species Streptomyces sp. NPDC051738. Next base: position 468,510 of record NZ_JBITCM010000005.1, read on the forward strand.
CGAGGACATCCGGCTCGGCCAGCAGGTGGAGAGCTTCGTCGTCGAAGTGCAGCGCGACGGTGCCTGGACGGAGGTGACCCGGGCCGGGGTGATCGGCGCGAGCCGGATCCTGCTGCTGGCGGCTCCGGTGCGGGCCCGGCGGTGGCGGGTCCGGGTGACCGGTTCACGGGCGGCGACGCGGCTCGTGGAGTTCGGGCTGTACCGGTCACGGGTCTGAAATTCGGTTGACCGGGGCGGGGCCGCGCGGGCTGGATGGGGCACATGGCCGACATCCAGGGCTCGTACGACAACTTGTTCATCGCCGTCCCGAACGCGCTCGCCGCCATGGTGGACGCGGGGGACGCGGGCGGCTCCGTCGCGGTCTTCGTGGACGGCGAGCCGGTCGTGGACGTCTGGGGCGGGTACGCCGACGCGGGCCGCACCGTCCCGTGGGAGCGCGACACGATCGTCAACGTCTGGTCGGTGACCAAGACGATGACGGCGCTGTGCGCCCTCGTCCTCGCCGACCGGGGCGAACTCGATCTCTCGGCGCCGGTCTCCCGCTACTGGCCGAAGTTCGGCGCGGCGGGCAAGGAGAAGGTGCTGGTACGGCATCTCCTCGCGCACACGGCCGGCCTGCCCGACTGGGACGGGTCGGTCGAGGACCTCTACGACTGGCCCGCCGTCACGGCACGGCTCGCGGCGCGGGCGCCCCGCTGGGAGCCGGGCACCGCGGCCGGATACCACTCGATGACCCAGGGATTCCTGGTCGGCGAGGTCGTGCGGCGCATCACCGGCCGCAGCGTGGGCGAGTTCCTCGCCGAGGAGGTGGCCGGTCCGCTGGGCGCCGACTTCCACATCGGGCTGGCCGCCGAACACGACCACCGCGTCGCGCGCACGATCCCGCCGACGGGACAGGGCGAGGACTACGCGGCGAGCGCACCCGGCAACCCCGAGGGCTCCGAGGCGGGGAACGGCGTGCGCGTCCGGGACGGCAACGGCCTGGCCTGGCGCCGCGCCCAGATCCCCGCGGCCAGCGGCTACGGCAACGCCCGCTCGGTGGCCCTCGTCCAGTCCCTGCTCGCCTGCGGGGGAGAGGTACGCGGGGTACGGCTGCTCTCCCGGGCTGGGTGCGACCGTGCCTGGGAGGAGCAGTTCACCGGCGACGACCGGGTCCTGGGCATGCCGATGAGCTGGGGCCTGGGGTACGGACGGTTCGGCACCACGTACGGCTGGGGCGGCTGGGGTGGATCCCTGGTGATGATCGAGCCCGACAGCCGGATGGTCGTGGCGTATGTGACGAACCAGATGCGTGAGCCCGCGGAGGACACCCGGGGCATGGAGATCGTGACGGCGGCCTACGAGGGGCTTCAGGGGCTGCGCGCCTAGCATCCGTTCGACGGGGGTGGCTCGGGGCCGTCACGCGCCCCGCGCCACCCCCGTACTGCCCCGCTCGACCAACCGCGGCACCGGCACCCGCACCGCCCGCGCCGCCCCACCGTCCAGCAGCGCGGTCAGCTCCCGCGCCGCCGTGCGCCCGAACTCCACGCTGTCCCGGGACAGCGCCGACAGCCACGGCTTGACCATGCGGCACAGCGCCGAGTCCTCCCAGGACACCACCGACACGTCCGCCGGTACCGAGAAGCCGAGTTCGGCCGCGGCGGCGGCACCGGCGACGGCCATCACGTCGTTGTCGTAGATCAGTGCCGTCGGGGGAGTGGGGCCCTGAAGGACCCGGCGGGTGACCGCCGCGCCCTCGGCGTCGGAGTAGTCGGTCGTCGCCGACGTCACCTCGGACAGGCCGCGGCGCCCCGCCTCGGCGCGCAGCGTGCGGATACGGCGCTCGGTGTGGGCGAGTCCCGGCAGACCGGCGATGTGCACGATCCGGCGATGGCCGAGGGCGTACAGGCCGTCCACGACCGAGGCCATCGCGCCCGCGTCGTCGGCCCAGACGGTCGACAGGCCGGGGTGGCGGTCGTCGGGCGCGCCGCCGATCACCACGGCGGGCAGGCCGAGTTCGTCGAGGAGGTCGGGGCGGGGATCGTCGGTGCGCGGGTCGACGACCAGGACGCCGTCCACGCGGTGCTCGGCCCACCAGCGCCGGTACACCGCGCACTCGTCGGCGATGTCCTCCACCACCTGGAACAGCAGCCCGAGATGGCGCTCGGCCAGCACCTGCTGGATGCCCGAGACGAGTTGCAGGAAGAAGGAGTCCACCCCGAGGGTGTCAGCGGGGCGCGCCAGCACGAAGCCGACCGTCGCCGCACCCTCCCCGGACAGGGCCCGCGCCGCCGTGCTGGGCCGCCAGCCCAGCTCCTCGGCGACCCGCCGCACCCGGTCGCGGGTGTCCTCCGAGACGCCGGGCCGGCCGTTGAGGGCGAAGGAGACCGCGCTCTGGGAGACCCCGGCGTGCCGCGCTATGTCCTTCATCGTCGGCCGTCGGGCCGGTGACCGCTTGCCTGACATGGTGATTCCCCATTCCGGCGACACATTCCGGAGCAGTATGCACTAATGCGGTTCAGGGCTGAACACCTAATGCGGTTCAGCTTGGTGATCCTAATGCGTATTAGTCACTAAAGAAATTAGCTGCGCGAGAGGCATTGACGGGCTGCCGGATCGGCGTGCAGGGTCTGCCTCGTTCGCCAACTCGTCCGCAAAGGAGGCCGGTTCGCCGTGCCTGTTTCCCGTAGAGCCCTCGCTGCCGCATTCGCCGTCTGTGTCGTCCTGCCGCTCAGCGCCTGCGGCTCGGGAGGCGGCGACGGCGGCTCGGCCGACGCCTCCGGCAAGGTCGAGGGGGACATCACCTTCCAGACCTGGAACCTGCGCGCCAACTTCAAGGACTACTTCGAGGGCCTGATCGCCGACTTCGAGAAGAAGTACCCCGGCACCGACGTGAAGTGGATCGACCAGCCCGCCGAGGGCTACGCCGACAAGATCAGCGCCGACGCGGCCGGCGGCACGCTCCCGGACGTCGTCAACGTCTCGCCCGACCTGGTCGCCCCGCTCGCCAAGGCGGGCCTCGCCCTCGACCTTGACAAGGCCGCCGGCCAGTACAAGAAGGAGTATCTGGAAGGGGCCTGGGCCAGCCATCGGATACCGGGCATGACGGGCACGTACGCCTTCCCCTGGTACCTCAACACCGGCCCGCTCTTCTACAACAAGTCCCTCTTCAAGGAGGCGGGACTCGACCCCGAGCAGCCGCCGAAGACGTACGACGAAGTCTTCGACGCCGCGCTCAAGGTGGCGGAGAAGACCGACGGCAAGGTCGCCACCCTCGCCAATGTCCCCACCATCGAGGACTTCGGCCGCTACGGCGTCGAGCTGATGAACAAGAAGGGCACCGCCTTCACCTTCAACGACGCGAAGGGTGTCGAACTCCTCACCAAATACAAGGAGTTGTACGACGCGAAGGCACTCGATCCGCAAGCACTGACCGCGACCCCCGAGTCGTCCGGCAAGAAGTTCCTCACCGGTGCTGTCGCCATGAACCCCGGCAGCGCGCTGGACCTCGGCAATTTCAAGAAGCAGGCGCCGAACCTGTACAAGAACATCGGGATCACCGACCAGATCACCAGTACCGGCCACGTCAACATGTACGTGATGGGCGTGATGGTCAACGCGCAGACCAAGCGCACGCCCGCCGCGGTCGCCTTCGCCCACTTCGTCACCGACGCCGAGCGCCAGATGTCGTTCGCCAAGCAGGTCGCCATCTTCCCCAGCACCGCCGGATCGCTGGACGACCCCTACTTCACGAAGGAGGACGGCACCGACGAGACGCGGGTGCGGGTCGCCGCCGCCAAGTCGCTGAAGAACGCCGTCAACTACACGCCCGTGCTGTTCAGCGAGCAGATGAAGACCGCCCTGCGCAACGAGGTCGCCAAGGCGCTCCAGGGCAAGGAGAGTCCGAAGCAAGCTCTTGACAACGCTATCGAGGCCTGTAACACGCTGCTTCAGCAGCAGGGTTAGTCATGTCCACCATGACCCGGGTGCGGCGCCAGCTGCCGGTGAGTCCCTGGCTGTTCGCCGCACCCGGCCTGCTGATCACCGGCGCCTTCATCCTGTACCCGTTCGTCTCCACGCTGGTCAACGCCTTCACCGACCGCCGCACCCTGATCCCGGGCGAGTTCGTGGGCCTGGCGAACTTCCGTGAGCTCCTGAACGACGACATGTTCTGGATCGGGCTGCGCAACAGCACGCTGTACGTCGTCGGAGTGGTGCCCGCGCTGGTGGTCCTGCCGCTCCTGCTCGCGCTCCTGGTGCAGAAGAACATCCCCGGCATCACCTTCTTCCGGTCCGCCTTCTACACCCCGGTCGTCGCCTCGATCGTGGTCGTCGGACTGATCTGGGTGTGGCTGCTCGACGAACGCGGACTGGTCAACTCGCTGCTGGAGAGCATCGGGGTCGGCCGGATCGGCTTCCTCAGCGATCAGTGGCTGCTCCTGCTGAGCGCCATGGCCGTGACGGTCTGGAAGGGCCTCGGCTACTACATGATCATTTATCTGGCCGCGCTGGCGAATGTGCCGCGTGAGCTGCACGAGGCCGCAGCCGTGGACGGTGCGGGCGCCATCCGCCGCTTCCTCACGGTCACGGTGCCCGCTGTCCGGTCGACCATGGTGCTGGTCGGAGCTCTTTCGTCGGTGGCCGCCTTCAAGGTCTTCTCGGAGGTCTATCTGATGGCGGGCCCGACCGGTGGCCCCGCGGGTGAGGACACCACCCTCGTGATGCTCGTCCAGCGCACCGGCACGGGCCTCACCGGCCGCGTGGGGTACGCCTCCGCGATCTCGGTCGTCGTCTTCGTCGTCACCGTCGCGCTGATGCTGCTCGTGCTGCGGGCGGATCGGAGGGACGAGGCGTGAGCATCACCGACGAGCACGGCCGCCGCGTCCGGCTCTGGGAACTCGCCCTGCGCTACCTGCTCCTGCTCGGCGTCCTCGCCCTCACCGTCGGCCCGTTCCTCTGGCAGCTGTCGACCTCCCTCAAGGGCCCCACCGAGGACATCTTCAGCTCCCCGCCGAAGTTCCTGCCGGGCGAGCCCACGCTGCACAACTACGAGCGGGTCGCCGACACCATCCCCGTCTGGGACTACGCCTTCAACTCGCTCAAGGTCGCCACCGCCAACGTCGTGACCAACTGCGTCGGTGCGGCACTCGCGGGTTACGCCCTCGCCCGGCTGCGCTACCGGGGCCGCCGCGCGGCCACCCTCGCTTTCATCCTGGCGATGCTCGTGCCCGTGGAGGGCATCATCATCGCCCAGTTCACGACCATGCGGGAGCTCGGCCTCAACAACACCCTCGTCGGTGTCGTGCTGCCCGGCTGCGTCAGCGCCCTGAACGTCCTGCTGATGCGCAACGCCTTCCTCAACCTGCCCTACGAGATCGAGGAGGCGGCCTACGTCGACGGCGCCAACGTCTGGCAGCGGTTCCTGCGCATCGCAGTGCCCTCCGTGAAGGGGACCCTCGCCGTCGTCGCGATCTTCGCCTTCATGGGCGCCTGGGACGACTTCCTGTGGCCGCTCATCGTGCTGAGCGATCCGTCCAAGTTCACGCTGACCATCGGCCTCAACTATCTGCACGGCACCTTCGCCAACGACGAACGCCTCGTCGCCGCCGGCACGATCATCGCGGTGGCGCCGCTGATCGCCCTCTTCGCCTGTCTCCAGCGGTACTTCTTCCGGGGCGTCGGCGAGGGCGCGGTGAAGGGCTGAGAGCCTGTGTCATCTCCCCGGCCGGATCAGCGCGCGGCGTCATGGGGGTCCCCCCGCGCGAGGTTGTTCGAGCGTGGGGGCGCGTGCGATCGCAAGGCGCCGGAGCGCCCTCGTGGCGGAGCCACGTGGGCGGTTCGGCAACGCGGCGAGCGTGCGTGCCAGGCGTCGCGCGCCCGGCCGGGGAGATGACACAGGCTCTGAACCTCCCCCACTGAAGTCAAGGACACCGCATGCCTTCTGCCGTGCGCTTCGGCGTCAACTACACGCCCAGCGAAGGGTGGTTCCACCACTGGCTCGACTTCGACCTCGACTCCGTACGCGCCGACCTCGACTCCATCGCGGCGCTGGGCCTCGACCACGTCCGGGTCTTCCCGCTGTGGCCGTACTTCCAGCCCAACCGCTCACTCATCCGACCCAGGGCCGTCGAGCAGTTGGTCCAGCTCGTGGACGCCGCCGCCGAACGCGGCCTCGACGTCAACGTGGACGCTCTGCAAGGGCACTTGAGCAGCTTCGACTTCCTCCCGGCCTGGACCCGGACCTGGCACCGCCGCAACCTCTTCACCGACCCCGACGTCCTCGACGGCCAGGCCGCCTACCTGCGCACTCTCGCCGCCGCCCTCGACGACCGGCCGAACTTCCTCGGCATGACCCTCGGCAACGAGGTCAACCAGTTCTCGGCCGGCCCGCATCCCGACCCCGACCGCGCGACCGAGGACGAGATCGACCGCTGGCTGACGCGCATGCTCGCCGCCTGCGAGGAGGGCGCTCCCGGGAAGCTGCACCTGCACGCCGAGTACGACGCCACCTGGTACCAGGACGACCAGCCGTTCACGCCGGCCCAGGCGGCGCGCCTCGGCACGGTCACGGCCGTGCACTCCTGGGTCTTCAACGGCACCGCTCAGCGCCACGGCCGTACCTCCGTCCCGGCCGAGCACCACGCCGCGTACCTCGTCGAGCTGAGCAAGGCCTGGGCCGACGACCCACACCGCCCCGTCTGGCTCCAGGAGGTCGGCGCACCCGCGCCCCTGGTCCCGCCCGAGCATGCCGCCGCCTTCACCGAGGCGACCGTCGCGAACGCCCTGGACTGCCCCGACCTGTGGGGCATCACCTGGTGGTGCTCCCACGACGTCTCGCGCGACCTGGCCGACTTCCCCGAACTCGAATACGGGCTCGGCCTGTTGACCAACGACCGGAAGCCGAAAGACACCGCTCGGGTGCTCGCCCGCGCGGCGAGCGGGCCCACGCCCGTGCCCGCGCCCCGGACCACCGCCCTCGTCGTCCCGGCCGACCCGGGCGTCCGCTCCGTCTGCGCGCCGGGCGGTCCCGTCTACGACGCCTTCTTCCGGCTGGTCGCCGACGGCGCCCGCCCCACCACCGTTCTCGACACGCGCGCCGCGGACGCCGATCACCTCGCCGCCCGTGGCATCACCGAAGTCGTCACGTCCGACCAGGTACTCCCCACCCCACAAGGAGGCACCCGCACGTGAACCCCACCAGACGTACCGTCCTGCTCGCAGGGGCCGGCGCCGCTGCCGCCCTGCTGCCCTCGCCGCCCGCTGCGGCGGCCCCGAAGGCTGCGGCGGCCCTCCAGCCGTACGCCTCCTACTGGTACCCGGACTCCCTGCCCTCCGGCACCCCGGGCACCGGCATCACCTGGCGCAGCCTGAAGCCCTGGCGCCCGGCCGACGACCCGGACCTCGCCTTCAACGCCGCGACCGTCCCGCTCGCCCCGCGCTTCACCCCGACCCCGGCGAACCCGACCGCCCGCGCCGGCCAGGCCCGCATCCAGTCCCTGGTGTCCTTCGGGCCCACCGCCTCCAACCCCTCCCAGGGCTCGGCCACCGCCGACTACTACGCCCTCGCCCACTGGGCGTACATCGACGAGCTGGTGTTCTGGGGCGGCTCCTCCGGCGAGGGACTGATCCTGGCGCCGAACGCACCGATCGTGGACGCCGCCCACCGCCACGGAGTGCCCGTCCTCGGCAACATCTTCCTGCCGCCCGTCGCCTATGGCGGGCAGTTGCAGTGGACCCGTGACCTGGTGCAGAAGGACGCGGCCGGGCGGTATCCCCTGGCTGCGCAGCTCGTCGCGGTCGCGGAGGCGTACGGCTTCGACGGGTGGTTCGTGAACGCCGAGACGAGTGGCGGGAACGCCGCGCTGGGCGCGGACATGCTCGGCTTCATGCGTGAGTTGAAGACGCTCGCCAAGGCCAAGGGGCAGCGGGTCACCTGGTACGACTCGATGACCGTGAACGGGTCCGTGAGCTGGCAGGGAGCGCTCAACTCCCAGAACGAGGCGTTCTTCCAGGCCGCCGACGACATGTTCGTCGACTTCCGGTGGACGGCTGCGAAGCTCACGTCGTCCGGGCAGCGGGCCGCTCAACTGGGGCGTGATCGCTACGAGTTGTGGGCGGGGGTCGATGTCGAGGCGAACGGCTGGAACTCGTCCGTGAACTGGGACGCGATCGTGCCGCGAGACAAGGCGCACGTCGTGTCGGTCGGTTTCTATCGGCCCGAGTGGACGCGGAATCACCTTCCGGCCGACGGGCGGGGGCCGGGGGAGTTCCACGCCGCCGACGACCGGTTCTGGACCGGGCGGTCGCTGGATCCGTCGCGGCCGGACGGTGCGGACGCCTGGCGGGCGCCAGCTGTGTCGGTGGCCGACCGGTCGACGGTCATGGCGGTCCCCTTCGCGAGCGTGTTCAACACCGGGCACGGGCTGCGGTGGTACGAGGACGGGAAGGTGACGTCGGATAAGCCGTGGAATCATCTGGGTCTCCAGGACAGGCTGCCGTCCCGGCGCTGGGTCGTGCACACCGACGGACAACGCCCCGCCGTGACGTTCGACTTCGCGGACGCGTGGCGCGGCGGGAGCAGTGTGCTCGTCGACGGTGAACTGGACGAGCCGGCGATCGTGGACGCGTACGCGACGCGCCTGCCGATCACCGCCGACACGGTTGTCGAGCTGACGCATCGGACCGACGCGGGCAGCGTGCGGGTCGAGTTGGCGGTGGCCACGGCCGACCCGAGCACTCCGGGGGCGACACCGCCGTACACGTACTTCCCCGTGAACTCGGGCAGCACGTGGCAGACCTCGACCGTACGACTCACAGGCCTGACCGGCACCGCGCACGCGATCGGCGTCCGGCTCACCGCGACGGGCGGGGCCGTGAAGTGGCGGCTGGGCGGGATCGCGGTCCGGGAGGCCGTCGCCACGCCGGCGGCGCCGACCGGATTCCGGATCACCGCGGCGTCCGGCGGAGACCTGCGCCTCGCCTGGAACCGCGGCCCCGGCGACGTACGCCACCACACCCTGTACCGCGTCCTGCCCGACGGCACCCGGCGCTTCCTCGGCGGCACCTGCCAGCCGGCCTACTTCGCCGCTGGGCTGCAACCCGAACAGGGAGAGCAGGCCACACGGTTGGAACTGCGTGCCGTAGGGGAGCTCTACACCTCGTCGGCTCCCGTGACCGTGACGCACACCTGGTAACCACCCTCACCCTTGGAGCACCCCGCATGCATGACGACCGCAGCCTGGTCGAAGCCCGCCTCAAGCGCGTCCTCGACGAGCGCATCCGACCCGCCGTGTACCCCGAGTCCGTGCCGCTGGACGTCGCGGTGTGGCATGCGCCGGGCGAGCCGGTGCCGGTCGCCGAGGGACTCGCGGCCGAACCCGAGCCGATCGAGGTGGGCGCCCGCTGGGGTGCTCCGTGGGGCACCAGCTGGTTCCGGGTCACCGGGACCGTGCCCGAGGCGTGGGCCGGGAAGACGGTCGAGGCGCTGCTCGACCTCGGGTTCGACGAGAACATGCCCGGCTTCCAGTGCGAGGGCCTCGTCTACCGGCCCGACGGCACCCCGGTGAAGGGCCTCAACCCGCGCAACCAGTGGGTGCGCGTCGGCGCACCGGTCGAGGGCGGCGAGGAGGTGCGGCTGCACATCGAGGCCGCCTCCAATCCGGTCATCCTCGACTACCACCCCTTCCTGCCCACGCAGTTGGGTGACAAGGAGACCGCAGGCAGCGCACCCCAGTACACGCTCACCCGCATGGACCTGGCCGTCCTCGACGAGACGGTGTGGCAGCTGGTGCTCGACCTGGAGGTGCTCGGCGAGCTGATGGCCGAGCTGCCGGTGGAGTCGGCGCGGCGCTGGGAGATCCTGCGGGCGGTGGAGAAGGCGCTGGACGCGATCGACCTTCAGGACGTGAACGGAACGGCAGCGCAGGCGCGGGTACGGCTGGAGACGGTGCTGTCCGAGCCCGCCGTCCCGTCCGCCCACCGCATCAGCGCCGTCGGGCACGCCCACATCGACTCGGCGTGGCTGTGGCCGCTGCGCGAGACGGTGCGCAAGGTGGCCCGTACGACGTCCAACATGACGGCGCTGATCGAGGACGAGCCCGAGTTCGTGTTCGCCATGTCGCAGGCCCAGCAGTGGGCGTGGGTGAAGGAGCACCGGCCCGAGGTGTGGGCGCGGGTGAAGAAGGCGGTGGCCGAGGGGCGGTTCGTGCCGGCTGGCGGTATGTGGGTGGAGTCGGACACCAATATGCCGGGCTCGGAGGCGATGGCCCGGCAGTTCGTGCACGGCAAGCGGTTCTTCCTCGACGAGTTCGGCATCGAGAACGACGAGGCATGGCTGCCGGACACCTTCGGCTTCGCCGCCGGACTTCCTCAGATCATCAAGGCGGCGGGCTCCAAGTGGCTGCTGACCCAGAAGATCTCCTGGTCCCAGACCAACAGGTTCCCGCACCACACCTTCCATTGGGAGGGCATCGACGGCACCCGGATCTTCACCCATTTCCCGCCCGTCGACACCTACAACTGCTCGATGAAGGGCAGCGAGATCGCCCACGCGGCCCGCAACTTCAAGGACAAGGGAGTGGCCCGGCACTCGCTCGCTCCCACCGGCTGGGGTGACGGAGGCGGCGGCACCACCCGCGAGATGATCGGCAAGGCGGCCCGGCTGCGGGACCTCGAAGGCTCTGCCACCGTCGTCTGGGAGACCCCGGAGGAGTTCTTCAGGAAGGCCGAGGCCGAGTACCCCGACCCGCCCGTCTGGGTCGGCGAGCTCTACCTCGAACTCCACCGCGCCACCCTCACCAGCCAGGCCAAGACCAAGCAGGGCAACCGCCGCAGCGAACACCTCCTGCGCGAGGCCGAACTGTGGGCCGCGACGGCCGCCGTACGCGCCGGATTCCCTTACCCGTACGAGGAGTTGGACCGCATCTGGAAGACGGTGCTGCTGCACCAGTTCCACGACATCCTGCCCGGCTCGTCCATCGCCTGGGTGCACCGGGAGGCACGCGCCACGTATGAGCGCCTCGCGGGGGAGCTGACCGCGATCATCGAATCGGCCCAGCGTGCCCTGGCGGGCGAAGGCGGGACCGAGCTCGTCTTCAACTCCGCGCCGCACGCGCGCGAGGGGGTACCGGCGGGCGGTGCGCGCACCCCGGTGACCGACGGGCGGACGGCACGCACGGAACGCCGGGACGGTGGCTTCGTCCTCGACAACGGCCTTCTGCGCATCGAGATCGACGCCCAGGGCCTGGTCGTATCGGCGTACGACATCGAGGCCGACCGCGAGACGATCGCTCCGGACCGGTCCGCGAACCTCCTCCAGCTCCACCCCGACTTCCCGAACATGTGGGACGCCTGGGACGTCGACGAGTTCTACCGCCACACGGTCACCGACCTGACCGACGTGGACGAGATCGTCCCCGGTGACGACGGGGCCTCGGTGCGGATCGTCCGGTCCTTCGGCGCCTCGCGTGTCACCCAGCACCTCTCGCTCGCGCCGGGGGAGCGGCGGCTGCTCATCGACACCGAGGTCGACTGGCACGAGACGGAGAAGTTCCTCAAGCTGGCCTTCCCGCTCGACGTGCACGCGGAGCGGTACGCCTCGGAGACCCAGTTCGGGCACTTCCACCGCCCCACGCACACCAACACCAGCTGGGAAGCGGCCAAGTTCGAGGCCTGCAACCACCGTTTCGTCCACCTGGAGGAGCCGGGCTGGGGTGTCTCCGTCGTCAACGACTCGACGTACGGCCACGACGTGACCCGCACGGTGCGCACCGACGGCGACCGCGGCACGACCACCACGGTGCGCGTCTCCCTCCTGCGCGCCCCACGCTTCCCCGACCCCGAGACCGACCAGGGCGTCCACCGCTTCCGGCACGCCCTCGTGCCGGGCGCGGGCATCGGGGACGCGGTGCGCGAGGGCTGGCGGATCAATCTGCCGGAGCGGCGGATCACCGGTGCCCGGGAGGTGGCCCCGCTGGTGACGGTGGACCGGGACGCGGTCGTGATCACGGCCGTCAAGCTGGCCGACGACGGCAGCGGGGACGTGGTGGTGCGCCTGCACGAGGCCCACGGCGGCCGGGCGCGGGCCACGCTGACGGCGGGCTTCGAGGTCGTGGACGTCACGGCGACCGACCTGCTGGAGCGCCCGCTGCCCGAGACGCCGTCGTACGACGGACGTCAAGTCGCCCTGCGTCTGCGGCCGTTCGAGCTCGTGACGGTGCGGCTGAGGCGGGCCTAGGGCCACGTGCGGAGTGCTGCGGCGCGTCGTCGTGAATCGGACAGCAACTGGACTCACAATCAAGGCGATTGGCGTTCAGCAAGCGTCCTGGAGGCAGACTTGAAGCTTGTCACGCGCGCCCAGCTCGGCTGGCCCGCTTCCGCCGCACCCACGCAGACGTCGACCAAGGGCGTGAAAGTCCACTACGAAGGCACGACGGTCAGCGCCAAACTCCTCGACGACCACGACCTCTGCATCGCCGAGTGGAAGTCGATCAGGAAGTCACACCTGGCGAACGAGAAGGAGAACTACTCGGACATCGCCTACAACTACGGCACCTGTCCGCACGGTTACCTCCTGGAGGGCCGCGGCCTCGGCAAGCGCACCGGGGCCAACGGCAACCAGGCCCTCAACCGCGGCCACTACGCGATCGTCGGCCTGGTCGGCGACAAGGGGCTGACCGAGCCGACGGACGCGATGCTCGGCGCGATCCGCGACGGCATCGAGTTGCTGCGCCGGCACGGTGCCGGCGACGAGATCAAGGGGCACCGGGACGGCCTCGCCACGGCCTGCCCGGGCGACCACCTGTACGCGTGGGTGAAGAAGGGCGCCCCGCGGCCCGGTGGTTCGACGACCGTTCCCGGGCCGCGCCCGGTGATCGACGTGTCCAAGGTGATCGCCGCAGCCGCGCACGACCCTGCCAAGGCGGGCACGCCTGTGTCGTACGCCGGAGTGAAGACCGTGGAGAAGGCGCTCGTCGCGGAGGGCCTGCTCGAATCGAAGTTCGCGGACGGCCATTTCGGCACGACGACGGTCGAGGCGTACGCCGCCTGGCAGCGGCGCTGCGGTTTCTCGGGTGACGACGCCAACGGCATTCCCGGCCAGACGTCCCTGGAGAAGCTCGGACGAGAGTACGGCTTCGACGTGAAGCCGTAGAAGACGGGAGCGCGGCTTCGACGTGAGGCCGTAGAAGACGGGAGCGCGGCTTCGATGTGAAGCCGTGGAAGAACGACGTTGTACGCCTGGGCGGCGCTCAGCCGCCCAGCTGCGTCCGCAGCCACTCCTCCACCTCGCCCACATGCGCGGCTGCCGCGGCCCGGGCCGCCTCCGGATCGTGGGCGACCAGGGCGCGATGGATCGCGGCGTGCTCGCGGCGGGTGCGGGTGAAGGCGCCCTCCTCCTGGTAGCCGCGCCAGACGCGAGCGCGGAAGGTGCGGGAGGACAGGCCCTCCAGGATGGCGGCCATGGTGTCGTTGCCCGCGGCTGCCGCGATCTCGCGGTGGAAGGCGAGGTCGTGGGCGAGGATCTCCTCGGGGTCGTCCGTGGCGTTCATCGCCGTGAGGTGCTTCTCGACCTCGGCGAGCTGGTCCGGAGTGATCCGCGCCGCCGCCAGCGCGGTCGCCGTCGACTCCAGGATGCGGCGCACCTCCAGCAGCTCCACCAGGCGCGGGCCCCGGGAGAGGTCGGCGACCACGCCGAACGTCTCCAGCAGATCGCCGGCCTCCAGCTGGGTGACGTAGATGCCCGAACCGTGCCGGGCCTCCAGCACCCCCAGCACCGTCAGCGCGCGGATCGCCTCGCGCATCGAGCTGCGGGAGATGCCCAGCCGGGCCGCCAGATCACGCTCGGTCGGCAGGCGCTGGCCGGGCTCAAGACGCCCTTCCGCGATCATCGCCTTGACCGCCTCGATGGCGCGCTGCGTCACGGTGCCCTTCTGCGGGGCCGTCTCGGCGGTGCCCTTGTGCGGGGCTGTCTCGTCCACGCCGTTCCTCCCGTCGCCCGAGGTGCCTGCGGGCACCCGGTGACCGGCAGTGTAATCACCAAGGTGGTCCGACCACTACGGCTGGATACGGCGAAAAACTGCCTCCTAAGGGTGTTGCATCGCCGAAGTGGTCTGATAAATATGCGGGCATCTGCTCGAACCATGTGCTCGAACACGCTCAACGAGGAGCCGCCAGATGCCCGGCACAACAGCGCGGAAGCAGAACAGGTCACGGATGGTGAGGGCGGTGTGTGCGGTGGCCGGTGCCTCGCTCGTGCTCGCCGCGTGCGGCAGCACCAAGGACACCGGCGCCGCGAGCGCCGAAGGCGGCGGAAGCGGCCAGGTCGGGGTGATCCTGCCCCTGCTGACCTCGCCGTTCTGGCAGTCGTACAACGACTACGTGCCGAAGATGGCCGACTCCGAGGGCGTCGACACGCTCAAGACGGTCAACTCCAACAGCGACCCCTCCCAGCAGATCACCGACATCAACAACCAGCTCAACCAGGGCGTGAAGGGCCTCGTCGTCGCCCCGCTGGACAGCGCCGCCATCGAGGCCGGCCTCGACCAGGCCGAGCGCAAGGGCGTGCCGGTCGTCGCCGTCGACGTGGCGCCGGACAAGGGCAAGGTCGCGATGGTGGTGCGGGCCAACAACGTGGCCTACGGCGAGAAGGCCTGCCAGTACCTCGGCGAGCAGATCCCGTCCGGCAAGGTCGTGCAGATCATGGGCGACCTGGCCTCCGTCAACGGCCGCGACCGCTCCGAGGCGTTCCGCGCCTGCGTGAAGAAGAACTTCCCCAAGCTGAAGGTCCTGGAGATACCGGCCAAGTGGGAGTCCGACACCGCGGCCTCCAAGCTGGACACCCTCCTGAACGCCAACCCGGACATCAAGGGCATCTACATGCAGGCGGGCGGCGTCTACCTCGCGCCGACCCTCCAGACCCTGAAGTCGAAGGGGATGCTGAAGAAGGCCGGGCAGGACGGGCACATCACGATCGTCTCCAACGACGGCATCCCGCAGGAGTTCGACGCCATCCGCAAGGGCGAGATCGACGCCACCGTCTCCCAGCCCGCCGACCTGTACGCCAAGTACGGCATGTACTACATCAAGGCCGCGATGGAGGGGAAGACCTTCAAGCCCGGCCCGACGGACCACGACTCGACCATCGTCAAGCTCCCCAGCGGCATCCTTGAGGACCAGCTGCCCGCCCCGCTGGTCACCAAGGACAACGTCGACGACCCCAAGCTCTGGGGCAACACGGTCAAATGAGTACGGCCGTGATCACACCCCTCGTCGAAGCGCGGGCCGTCGTCAAGCGCTACGGCCCCACCACCGCCCTCGCCGACGGACGGCTCACCGTCCTGCCCGGCGAGTCCCACGCCCTCGTCGGCCGCAACGGCGCCGGCAAGTCCACCCTGGTCCACATCCTCACCGGACTCCAGGCCGCCGACGAGGGCGAGGTCCGCTTCGACGACGAGCCCGCGCCCGCGCTGGCCGACCGGGACGCCTGGCGCCGCAAGGTGGCCTGCGTCTACCAGAAGCCCACCGTCGTCCCCGAGCTGACGGTCGCCGAGAACCTGTTCATCAACCGGCAGCCCCTCCAGCGCGGCTTCATCAGCTGGCGCAGGCTGCGCACCGAGGCCGCCGAACTCCTCGCCACCTGGGACGTGCACGTCGACCCCGAGGCCCGCACCGCCGACCTCAAGGTCGAGGACCGCCAAATGGTGGAGATCGCACGGGCGTTGAGCTTCGGCGCCCGCTTCATCATCCTCGACGAGCCCACCGCCCAGCTCGACAACCGCGAGATCGAGCGGCTGTTCACACGGATGCGGGCGCTCCAGGACTCCGGCGTCACCTTCCTGTTCATCTCGCACCACCTCCAGGAGGTGTACGAGGTCTGCCAGACGGTCACGGTCCTGCGCGACGCCCGCTGGATCACCACCGCGCCGGTCGCCGAACTCCCGCGCCGGGCGCTGGTGGAGGCCATGGCGGGGGAGTCCCTGGAGGCCATCGCCGAGCAGGCCGTGGACCCGAGGGACGTCGACCACGACGCCCCCGTCCTGCTCGAAGCCCGCGGGCTCACCTCACCGTCGTACGAGAACATCGACCTCACCGTGCGGCGCGGCGAGGTCGTCGGACTCGCCGGGATCAGCGGCAGCGGCAAGGTGGAGCTCGCCGAGTCCTTCGCGGGGCTGCACACCCCGACCGGCGGAACAGCCCAACTGGGCGGCGAGAGGCTGCCGTTCGGCGATGTGCAGGCCGCTCTCAAGTCCGGTGTCGCCTGCGTCCCCCGCGACCGGCACGACCAGGGCCTGGTCGCCGGGATGACCATCGGCGACAACGCCACCATGAGCGTCCTCGACCGGCTCGGCCGCTTCGGCTTCGTCGGAACCGAACGCAAGCGCGGCTTCGCGACGGCGCTGATCGAGCGCCTCGACATCCACACCGAGGGGCCGGACCAGCCCGTCTCGGACCTGTCCGGCGGCAACGCGCAGAAGGTCGTCATGGCCCGCGCGCTCGCCTCCGAACCCCGGCTGCTGGTGCTGATCAACCCCACCGCGGGCGTCGACGTGAAGTCCAAGGAGTCCCTGCTGGCCCGCGTGGACAGCGCCCGCGAGGACGGCATCGCCGTACTGGTCGTCTCCGACGAGCTCGACGACCTGCGCCGCTGCGACCGCGTCCTCGTCCTGTTCCACGGCCGTGTCGTCGCCGAGCACCCGGCGGGCTGGCGCGACCACGAGCTGATCGCCTCCATTGAAGGAGTGGACAACCATGGCTGACACCAAGGCCCCACCGGCCCTGCCCGTGAAGGTGCCGGACGCCCGTGCCGCCAGGACGGTCCTGCTCCGCCGCGCCCGCGAACTCGCCCTGGTCCCAGCCCTGTTGGTCCTCATGGTGCTCGGTGCGGTCGTGAACGACTCGTTCCTCACCGAGCGGAACCTGATCTCCATCCTCGGCGCCTCGGCCGCGCTGGCGATGGTCGTGCTGGCCGAGTCGCTCGTCCTCATCACCGGCAAGTTCGACCTCTCCCTCGAATCGGTCGTCGGCATCGCGCCCGCCGTCGGAGCACTGCTGGTGCTGCCCGTCGCCTCCTCCGGCTGGGGCACCGAACTCCCCGCCGCGCTCGCCCTGTTGGCGGTCCTCGTGGTGGGCGGTGCCGTCGGTGCCTTCAACGGCATCCTGGTCGTGAAGTTCAAGCTCAACGCGTTCATCGTGACGCTCGCGATGCTGATCGTCCTGCGCGGCCTGCTGGTCGGCGCGACCAAGGGCAAGACGCTGTTCGGGATGCCCGACAGCTTCTACTCCCTCGCGACGACGACCTTCCTCAACATCCCGATGTCGGTGTGGCTCGCGGCGGCGGCCTTCGCCATCGCCGGGTTCGTGCTCAAGTACCACCGCATCGGCCGCGCCCTCTACGCCATCGGCGGCAACGCGGACGCAGCCCGCGCCGCCGGTATCCGGGTGGAGCGCGTGATGCTCGGCGTCTTCGTCGTCGCGGGCACCCTCGCGGCCGTCGGCGGGATCATCCAGACCGGCTACGTCGGCGCGATCAGTGCCAACCAGGGCAACAACATGATCTTCACCGTCTTCGCGGCCGCGGTGATCGGCGGCATCAGCCTGGACGGCGGCAAGGGCACCATGTTCGGCGCCCTCACCGGCGTACTCCTCCTGGGCGTCGTACAGAACCTGCTCACCCTCGCCCAGGTCCCGTCGTTCTGGATCCAGGCCATCTACGGCGGAATCATCCTGGTGGCCCTCATGATCGCCCGCGTGACGACGGGCCGGGCGCAGGACTGACCCGGCGCCGTCCCCACCATCGACCGAAAGGCCCCCTGTGTCCCCGACCCCCGACCCCCTCGTTCGTGTCACCGCGCTCGACACCTACGACATCCGCTTCCCCACCTCGCGCGAGCTCGACGGCTCCGACGCGATGAACCCGGACCCCGACTACTCGGCGGCGTATGTGGTGCTGCGCACCGACGCGGCGGACGGCCACGAGGGGCACGGGTTCACGTTCACCATCGGGCGGGGCAACGAGATCCAGGTCGCCGCGATCGAGGCGCTGCGCGGGCATGTCCTGGGCCGGTCCGTCGACGAGCTGTGCGCCGACCCGGGGACCCTCAACCGCGACCTGATCGGCGACAGCCAGCTGCGCTGGCTCGGCCCTGAGAAGGGCGTGATGCACATGGCGATCGGCGCGGTCATGAACGCCGTGTGGGACCTCGCCGCCAAGCGCGCCGCCAAGCCGCTGTGGCAGCTGCTGGCCGACGCCGACCCCGAGTGGATCGTGCGCCAGATCGACTTCCGGTACCTCACCGACGCGCTCACGCCCGAGGAGGCCCTGCAGATCCTGCGCCGGGGCGGGGAGGGGGCGGACGAGCGCGCGGCCCGGCTGCTGGAGCGCGGCTACCCCGCCTACACCACTTCCGCCGGCTGGCTCGGCTACGACGACGACAAGCTCACCCGGCTCGCCGCCGAGGCCGTCGCCGACGGCTTCAAGCAGATCAAGCTGAAGGTCGGCGCCGACCTGGAGGACGACGTACGGCGCTGCCGCGTCGCCCGCTCGGTCGTCGGGCCGGACATCCGCATGGCGATCGACGCCAACCAGCGCTGGGACGTGGCCGAGGCGATCCGCTGGACCAAGGCCCTCGCCGAGTTCGACCCGTACTGGATCGAGGAGCCCACCAGCCCCGACGACGTCCTCGGCCACGCCGCCATCCGGGAGGCCGTCGCCCCGGTGAAGGTGGCCACCGGCGAGCACGTGCAGAACCGGGTCGTCTTCAAGCAGCTCCTCCAGGCCGGCGCCCTCGACATCCTCCAGATCGACGCGGCCCGCGTCGGCGGCGTCAACGAGAACCTCGCCATCCTGCTGCTCGCCGCCAAGTTCGGCGTCCCGGTCTGCCCGCACGCGGGCGGCGTCGGGTTGTGCGAACTCGTCCAGCACCTGTCGATGTACGACTACGTGGCCGTCACCGGCACCACCGAGGACCGGGTCATCGAGTACGTCGACCATCTGCACGACCACTTCCTCGACCCGGTGGTGATCAGGGAAGGTCATTACACGGCACCCACCGCGCCGGGCTTCTCGGCCGCCATGCGTCCCGAGTCCATCGCGCGGTACACCTTCCCCGGCGGAGACTTCTGGGCCGCCGACCTCCAGACGCAGAAGACGACGCAGACGACGCAGACGAAGACGCAGAAGAAGGGGCACGCGGCATGACCGACTTCGAAGGCCTGAGGGCTCTGGTGACCGGCGGCGCCTCCGGGATCGGCCGGGCCACCGCCGAGCTGCTGGCCGAGCGGGGCGCCCTGGTCGCCGTACTGGATCTGGATCCGTCGACGGTCGAGAAGCCGCTGCTCGGGCACCGGGCCGACGTCACCGACGACGCCTCCGTCCGTGCGGCCGTGGCCGCCGCCGTGGCCGACCTCGGCGGACTGGACGTCGTGATCAACAACGCCGGCATCGGCGCGCAGGGCACCGTCGAGGACAACGACGACGCCGAATGGCACCGGGTCATGGACGTCAACGTCGTCGGCATGGTGCGCGTGGCGCGGGCCGCCCTGCCCCATCTGCGCGAGTCGTCGCACGCGGCGATCGTCAACACCTGCTCCATCGCCGCCACGGCCGGGCTCCCGCAGCGGGCGCTGTACAGCGCGACCAAGGGCGCCGTGTACTCGCTCACCCTCGCCATGGCCGCCGACCACGTCCGCGAGGGCATCCGCGTCAACTGCGTCAACCCGGGGACCGTGGACACCCCCTGGGTCGGGCGCCTGCTCGACGCGGCCGGCGACCCCGCTGCCGAACGCGCCGCCCTGGAGGCCCGTCAGCCCACCGGCCGCCTTGTCTCGGCCGCCGAAGTCGCGGGCGCCGTCGCCTACTTGGCGAGCCCGCTCTCCGGCGCCACGACCGGCACCGCCCTCGCCGTGGACGGCGGTATGCAGGGGCTGCGCCTGCGGCCGGTGGGCCGGTGAGCACCCCTCGCGGACTCGGCTTCGGAGCCGCCGTCATCGCCAACCTCTACACCGAGGTCACCGACGAGCAGGCGCACGAGGCGCTGTCCGCCGCCTGGCAGCGCGGCATCCGCTACTACGACACCGCACCCCACTACGGCCTCGGTCTGTCCGAACGCCGCCTAGGCGCGGCCCTGCGCGAGCACCCGCGCGAGGAGTACACGCTCTCCACCAAGGTGGGCCGCCGCCTGGAGCCACAGACCGACGGCGGCGACGACCTGGCCAACGGCTTCGCCGTGCCCGCCACGCACCGCCGCGTCTGGGACTTCACCGCGGACGGCATACGGCGCACCCTGGACGCCAGCCTGGAACGGCTCGGCCTCGACCGCGTCGACATCGTCTACCTCCATGACCCCGACGACCACGCCGAGCAGGCCTTCCGGGAGGGCTATCCGGCCCTGGAGAAGCTCCGCTCGGAGGGCGTCGTCGGCGCGATCGGCGCCGGCATGAACCAGGCGGAGATGCTCACCCGCTTCGTCCGCGACACGGACGTCGACGTGGTCCTGTGCGCGGGCCGCTACACGCTGCTCGACCAGAGCGCGCTCACGGAACTGCTGCCCGCGGCCGTGGAGCGAGGCGTCTCGGTGGTGATCGGCGGTGCCTTCAACTCGGGTCTGCTCGCGGATCCGAAGCCGGGGGCGACGTACAACTACGCCGAGGCGCCGGGTGAGTTGCTGGACAAGGCCCTGCGCATGAAGGAGATCGCCCTGCGCCACGGCATCACCCTGCGCGCCGCCGCGCTGGCCTTCTGCGCGGCCCACCCGGCGGTGACGAGCGTGCTGGTGGGCGCCCGCTCGGCCGACGAAGTCCACGACTGCGCCGATCAGTTCGCCACACCGGTACCCGCCGCCTTCTGGCAGGAGCTGCGGGACACCGGACTCCTGGTCACCGAGGAGCCGACATGAGAGTCGCCCTGCACACCAAGGTCCGCGCGGACCGCGTCGCCGAGTACGAGGCCGCCCACCGGGAGGTGCCGGTCGAGCTCACCGATGCGATCCGCGGCGCCGGGGCCGCCTCCTGGACGATCTGGCGCAGCGGCACCGACCTCTTCCACGTCCTGGAGTGCGAGGACTACGGCCGCCTCCTCGCCGAACTGGAGAAACTGCCGGTCAACGTGGTCTGGCAGGCCCGCATGGCCGAGCTGCTCGACGTGGTCCACGACTACTCCGGCGAGGGCGCGGACGCCGGGCTGCCCGTCGTATGGGAGCTGCCGTGACGGTCGTCGACGCCCACCATCACGTCTGGGACCTGTCGGTACGCGATCAGGACTGGATCGCCGAGGACAGCCCGATCCGGCGGAACTTCACGGTCGACGACCTCGCACCCGAGGCCCACGCCGCCGGAGTCGACCGGACCGTGCTCGTCCAGACGATCACGGTCGCTGAGGAGACCCCGGAGTTCCTCTCGCTCGCGGCGGAACACGACCTGATCGCGGGCGTCGTCGGCTGGACCGACCTCACCCGACCGGACGTGGCCGACGAGCTGGCCCGGCTGCGGAAGCTGCCCGGCGGGCCGTACCTCAAGGGCATCCGCCACCAGGTGCAGGGCGAGCCCGACCCGGAGTGGCTGCTGCGGGCGGACGTACGGCGCGGACTGTCCGCCGTCGCGGAGGCGGGGTTGGTCTACGACCTGGTCGTGCTGCCGCATCAGCTGCCGGCCTGCGTCAAGGCCGCCGCGGACCACCCCGACCTCACCTTCGTCCTGGACCACCTGGGCAAACCGCCCATCGCCTCCGGCGAGCGGGAACCGTGGGAGACCGCGGTGCGCTCCCTTGCCGCCCTCTCCAACACCGTTTGCAAGCTCTCCGGCATGGTCACCGAGGCCGACCTGGCCTCCTGGACCGTGGACGACCTGCGCCCGTACGCCGATGTGGTCCTGGACGCCTTCGGGCCGGATCGCTTGATGTTCGGTTCGGACTGGCCGGTGTGCGACCTGGCGGCGTCGTACGGTCAAGTGCTCGCCACGGCACAGGAGTTGACTGGTGACGCCGATCGCACCCAGATCTTCGAGGGGACCGCGACCCGGGTCTACGACCTCTGAGCACCGGGGGGGGCGCTACGACCTCTAATCACCGGGGGGCCGCTACGACCTCTGAGCCACCCCCGCCAACCGGGTCGGCGGCAGATACTCCCGCACATACGTCCGCTCCCAGCACGCGCCCGTCTCCCGCAGCTCGCGCCAGGTCGTGTACCGGTAGCGGAAGAGGCGGGCGCGGATGTAGCGGGGCGGTGCGTCGGGCGGGAACGGTGAGCGGCGCAGCAGCTTCAGCGTGTCGCGGTCGTTCTCCAGGAGCCGTTCCACCAGCGCGCCGAACCATGATCCGGCGTACGCGGGCGACAGTGCGGCGAACCACATCAGCCAGTCCAGCCGCAGATGGTACGGCGCGAACTGGCGCGGCCAGCGCCGGGGATCGCCCGGCTTGCCCTTGAACTCGTACTCCCGCCAGTCCGAGTCCTCACGCGGAACGTCGTCGGCCGTGCCCTCGATGACGACCTCGTAGCGGATCCTGCTGACGCTGCCGAAGGCGCCGTAGGTGTTGACGAGATGGAGCGGGTCGAAGGAGCGGTTCATGATCTGGCGGCGGGAGATCATGTTGGCGACCGGGTGGTAGCTCAGGACCAGGAGCAGCGCGGCGACCGCCAGGACCACGACCTCGTACCAGAGCGGGGCGTCCGCCACGGCGGGCGGATCACTCGGGAACCGCACCGCCGACAGCGCCAGCACGATGGTGATCCAGTTCAGCCAGGAGAAGTTGCCCGACAGGACCAGCCACAGCTGGGTCACGATCATCAGGCAGGCGGCGGCCGTGGAGATCGGGTGAGGGGTGAAGAGCAGGACGGGCACGGCGAGTTGGGTGACATGGTTGGCGGCCACCTCGACGCGGTGCAGGGGCTTGGGCAGGTGGTGGAAGAACCAGCTCAGCGGGCCGGGCATCGGCTGGGTCTCGTGGTGGTGGTCGAGGCAGGTCAGCTTCCGCCAGCAGGCGTCGCCGCGCATCTTGATCAGACCCGCGCCGAACTCGACGCGGAACAGGATCCAGCGCAGCAGGAACAGCACCACGATCGGCGGCGCCACCTCGTCGTTGCCCAGGAAGACGGCGAGGAACCCGACCTCCAGCAACAGGGACTCCCAGCCGAACGAGTACCAGGTCTGGCCGACGTTCACGATCGACAGGTACAGCACCCACGGGATCAGCCACAGCAGCATCGAGCCCCACAGGGGCACCACCGCGTCCAGCCCGGCCAGCAGCGCCGCCGACACCAGGCAGCCCGACCAGGCGCAGGCCGCGAAGAACCGGTCCGAGTAGTGGAGTTGGAACAGGCTCGGGGCGGCCCGGAAACGCACCTGCGCGACGAAGCGCGGCACGGGCAGCATGCCCCGCTCACCCATCAGCGCCCGGAACTGCAGGGCGGCCGTCAGGAACGCGACGAGGTACACGCCGGCCAGAGCCTGCTGGAAGACCAGCCGGCTCGTCCAGAAGTCCGGTGCGCTGAACCAGTCCACGGCCTTTTCCTCCCTTCCTCATTGTCGCGCCGAGAACCATGGCGTGCCGAGATGTGCGTGACTCTCCGTATATCACCCCTCCGCTTGCGTAACCCGAGAGAGTGAAGCAGACAATGGTGCCGAACTGCCCGAAAGAGGCGGGAGGTCGTGGTGCGGACATCCATCGGAGCCATCGTCACGGCCTGCGCGCTCTCGGCGGCGGCCCTCGTCTCCGGCTGCGGCGATGCCGGGAACAAGGGAACGGCATCCAGCGCGGAAGTCCTCCTTGAGCCCGCGATGGCCAAGGGACCGGATCCCTTCACGGGCTCCACCGTGTCGGCGACGGCCGCCGCGTCCTCGGGCCCCCGGACGCCACAGCCCGCGCTGTCGGGCCGGACCGGGCCACAGCACCTGTCCGGCGGCATGCCCGGCCTCTACGGAGGCACCCGGGGAGCCGGCAGCTGTGACGTGCGGCGGCAGATCGAGCACCTCACCTCCGACCAGGTCAGGGGTCGTGTCTTCGCGGAGGCGTCCGGCATCGGCCAGGCCTCGATCCCCGGCTATCTGCGGGGGCTGACCTCGGTCGTGCTGCGCGCGGACACCCGGGTCACCAACCACGGCTTCCGCGACGGCCGCGGGATCGGCTACCAGTCCGTCCTGCAGGCGGGCACCGCCGTCCTCGTCGACAGCCACGGTGTGCCCCGCGTCCGCTGCGCCTGCGGCAACCCGCTCGCCCCGGCGGCCGACGATCTGCCGGGCGGCTCGGGCGGCTCGGGCGGCTCGGGCAGTCCCGGCACCAGTGGTCGGCCCTGGTCCGGATACCGGCCGGACCGTGTGGTCGTGGTGGCCCCGACACCCCAGGTGATCGCCGACATCACGATCATCAACGTCGTCGACAACACCTGGATCGAGCGCCCGGTCGGCCACCGGGGGCAGGACCGCGACCATGTCCTGCCGCGACCGCAGCCGGTGACGCCCACACCGGTCCCGGATCCGTCGCACCCGGACGACAGCGCGTCGCCCGGCGAGCGCACCTCACCGGAGGGGGCGCCGACCGACTGCGTGACTCCAAAGGCGCCCGCTGTACCGGGCGCCGCCGAAGACTCGCTGACCGAGATCGCGTCGGGCACGTCGGACGCGTCGGGCACGTCGGACGCGTCGGGCAGGTCGGGCACGTCGGATGCATCGGATGAATCGGGCTGCCCCTCCGCCCCCGGCACCGAACCGCAGCCGTCCCCGAAGTCACCGGACGCTCCAGAGCCACCGGACGCTCCGGATTCCCCGGCCGCATCGGACCCCCCGGCCACCTCCGAATCCCCGGAGAAGACCGGCCCCGAAACCGTCCCGGAATCCCCCGACCTGCCCGACGGCGGCGGGCTGATCCCCGACGAGCCGCGCACCACCGACAGCGTCTTCGGCAGCCCCACCGACGTCTTCGACGGCTGACCGACGGGAGTGGACAGGCCCCGGGAGCCGAGCGGAACCAGTTCCGTCGCCCCAGTCGAAGATTCCAGCAAATCCTGGCAAGGTGGCCCCATGGTTGATCGGGGAGCGAGCGCCCTGTCTCTCCCGGACGACTGGCCCGCCCACCCGGACCCGATTCTGGCGCTCAACCGCATGGGCACGTTCGACTGGGACCTTGACACCGGTGTGTTCCACATGGACGCCCAGGCCCACGAGGTCTTCGATCTGCGCCCTGAGGAATACGACGGAAACCCCGCGACCCTGGCCATCCGGGTCCCGCCGCCGGAGGCCTACCGGCTGGACGGCCTCGTCTCCAAGGCGATGAAGGACGGCAGCGAGAACTACGGCGTCTACTTCCGCATCCGCTGCCGCGACGGCACCCTGCGTTGGACCCACACCCAGGGCTACATCCGCCGCGACGACACGGGCCGCCCGCGCCGCATCATCGGCATCGTCCGCGACGCCACCGACGAACTCGCCGAGAGCGAGGAGCGGGGCGAGCAGGCCGCCGAGGACGAGGCCCGCCGCCGGCAGACCAACGTCGTCCAGCTCACCACTGCCGCCCTGGCGCACGCCCGCACCGTCCAGGACGTCATCGACGTCCTCAAGGACACCCACGGCCTGAGCAACCTCGGCGCCACCAGCCTGGTGATGGGCCTGGTCGAGGCCGGCCGGATCCGGCTGGTCGCCGAGGGGCCCGCCGGCAGCTTCGTGCCCGGGACCCTGGTCACCCGAATAGACGAGCAGTACCCGATGAGCGAGGTCGTACGAACCCTCATCCCGCGGTTCATCGAGTCGCCGGAGGAGTTCGCCGACCGCTACCCGGTCCTCTGGCCGCACATCACCGACCTGAACATCACGGCCGCGGCCTATCTGCCGCTGATCGCCCAGGCCCGGCCGATCGGCGCCATCGGACTGCTCTACAGCGACCGGGATGGCTTCTCCACCGAGGACCGCAACGTGCTCGTCGCCCTCGGCAGCAGCATCGCGCAGAGCCTGCAGCGGGCCATGTTCTACGAGCAGGAGAAGGACCTCGCCACCGGCCTCCAGCAGGCCATGCTGCCGCGCACCATCCCCAGCGTGCCCGGCGCCGACGTAGCCGTCCGCTACCGTGCCGGCAATGCCGCGGGCTCCCTCGGCCGGGACATCGGCGGCGACTGGTACGACCTGATCCCGCTGCCGGGCGGCCGGGTCGGCGCCGTCATCGGGGACGTCCAGGGCCACGACACCCACGCCGCCGCCGTGATGGGCCAGCTCCGCATCGTCCTGCGCGCCTACGCCGCCGAAGGGCACACCCCGGCCACGGTGATGGCCCGGGCCTCGGTGTTCCTGCACGAGCTGGACACCGACCGCTTCGCGACCTGCCTGTACGCGGAGGCCGACCTGTCCACCGGGGTCATGCAGGTGGTCCGCGCCGGACACATCGACCCGCTGATCCGGGAGCCCGGCGGCGCCTGTCGTCGCGTCCCCGTCGAGGGCGGGCTGCCGCTCGGGCTGTCCGCGGAGTTCGGTCGGCTCGAATACCCGGTCGGCACCATCGAGTTGGACCACGACCACGCCCTGCTGCTGTGCACCGACGGCCTGGTCGAACAGCCCGGCGCCGACCTCGACGACGGCATGCAGACCCTCACCGCGCTCATCGCCACCGGCCCGAAGGACGTACGGGACCTCGCGGACCGCCTCATCGACGTGGCGGAGGAACGCGGCGGCGACGACGACGTGGCCCTGCTCCTGCTGCGCCGCCGCGTCCTGGACGCCCCGCAGACCGGTGGCCGCCTCCAGCAGCACGTCGCCCCCGGCGATCCCGAGGCCCTCACGGCGGCCCGGCACATGATCCGCGCCGCCGTGCGCGCCTGGGGTGCCGCGGACCGGGCCGACGAGATCGAACTGGTCGCCGACGAGCTGATCACCAACGCCCTGATGCACACCGAGGGCTCCGCCGTCGTGACCCTGCGCGTCCTCACCGGCTCCGAGCGCCGGCTGCGCGTCGAGGTCGAGGACTCCTCCAGCGCCCTGCCACGCCGCCGGGAGGCCGGGGAGTCCGGAGTCTCCGGCCGCGGCCTGCTCCTCGTCGACCTGCTCACCGATGTCTGGGGCGTGGAGGCGCGGGGCGGCGGCAAGGCGGTGTGGTGCGAGTTCCTGGCGCCGGAGCGCCCCGGCCTGTGAGCGAACCGCCTGGCGCTGTCGGTGCCGGGTGGCACTCTGGACCTATGCCGGAACTGCCCGAGGTCGAAGCGCTCAAGGACTTCCTGACCGAGAACCTGGTCGGCCACGAGATCGTCCGCGTGCTGCCCGTCGCGATCAGCGTCCTCAAGACGTACGACCCACCGGTCACCGCCGTCGAGGGCCACGAGGTCACCGCCATGCACCGCTACGGCAAGTTCCTCGACCTCGCCACGGCGGACGGCCCCCACCTGGTGACCCACCTGGCCCGGGCCGGCTGGCTCCACTGGAAGGACCAACTCCCGAGCGGCATGCCCCGCCCCGGCAAGGGCCCGCTCGCGCTGCGCGTGGCCCTGGAGACGGGCGCGGGCTTCGACCTGACGGAGGCCGGCACGCAGAAGCGCCTCGCGGTCTACCTCGTCCAGGACCCGCAGCAGGTCCCCGGCGTGGCCCGGCTGGGCCCGGACCCGCTCGCCGAGGACTTCGACGAGACGCGGTTCGCGGCCCTGCTGAAGGACGAGCGCCGCCGGCTCAAGGGCGCCCTGCGCGACCAGAGCCTCATCGCCGGGGTCGGCAACGCCTACAGCGACGAGATCCTGCATGTGGCGAAGATGTCCCCGTTCAAGCTCGCGTCGTCACTGACATCCGAGGAGACGGCGAGGCTGTACGAGGCCCTGCGGACGACCCTCACCGAGGCGGTCGAGCGTTCGCGCGGGGTGGCGGCCGGGCGGCTGAAGGCCGAGAAGAAGAGCGGCCTGCGCGTCCACGGCCGCACCGGCGAACCATGCGCCGTGTGCGGCGACACCATCCGCGAGGTCTCCTTCAGCGACTCCTCCCTCCAGTACTGCCCGACCTGCCAGACGGGCGGAAAGCCACTGGCGGACCGGAGGATGTCGAGGCTGCTGAAGTAGGTAGGCACCCGCTAGCGCGGCTTGAGCGTCACCAGATGCTCCCCGCCGGTCGTCCGCACCTCGTAGCGCAGGACCTCGTCGGGGTGCATGGTCGAGGCGCCCATCATGGTGTTCTCGCGGGCGTCGTGGTCGGCCGCGTGCCAGCTGGTCACCGTCTCCTCCGAGCCGTCCCGGGCGATGGCGACCAGGTGGCAGCCGCGCGGACCCGCGCCGTCCTTCACCTTCAGTTCCACCTGGCTGCCGTAGGCCTCGTCCTCGGTCGTGACCTGCGCCCACACACCCGACCGTGCGTCGGTCGCCTGGACGACCTGGACGGGCGCGTCGTCGCCGCCCGCCATCATCGCGACGGCGGGCCCGGCCAGGGCGATCACGACCGAGGCCGCCACGGCGTACAGCGTGCGCCGGCGCAGGGCGCGATGGCGGGCCGCCACCGCCTCCAGCAGCCGGGTCAGCAGCTGCGGGCCGGGCTTGGCCAGGGGGTGCACGAACTGGGGCGTGGACCGCCGGTACAGCATCAACTGGCGGGTCACAGGCCCGAACTCGGTCACGTGTGCCGCGCAGCGCGGGCACTCCATGAGGTGGTCCTCGAAGCGGAATGCCTCCGCCTCGTTCAGCACGCCGAGCGCGTACGCGGCGACGTCGCGGTGCCTCTCCAGGGACCTCATGCCGAATCCTCGTGCCGTTGGGTGTGGGGTGTGTTACTCCTTGCGCCCACAGGTACGCACCAGGCAGTCGAATCACTCAAGGCCTACACAGAATCGCAACCTAAGGATTCGGAGCGGTCGGTGCCGAGGATTGGTCCGGGAAGAAAAGAACTTAAAAAAGATGGATGGCGAGGTGCCCGAGCGGCAGCCCGAGCTGCCACGCCGGCGTCCACACCTTCGGCCCCTCGTCCTCGCCGACCAGCGCACCACCGCCCGGCACCGCGTTCAGATCGGGCGCGAGCAGCTCGGTCTCCTGCAGCCAACGCCAGGCCGCCTCGGCCAGCTCCAGATCGGGCGCGGGCCCGCCGGACTCGACCGCCTCGGCCGCGAGGCCCGCCATGCGTTCGCGCACCCACTCCTGCCACGGCTGGTCGTAGGCCGTCAGCGACAGCCAGGTCTCCAGCTGGGTGACGACCCGGATGCCGGACAGCTCGCCGTCGGTGTCGGACAGGAAGATGGTCAGCGCCAGGGCATCGCGCCCGGCGCGGAACTCGAAGGACGTCGGCGGCATGAGATCGCCGGTCCGCAGCAGCTCGTCGGCGATGTACTCGGCGTACAACCACGCCATGGGGACGGTCAGTTCACCGCCGCCGGTGCCGTCCGTGCTCTCTTGACCTCTGTGCAGCATCCCTTCCTGCCTTCCTCCGGTGAGTGCGTCGCCCGACCCGGGACCCGAGGGCCCTGGCCCAATCCGGAACACGGATGAGGACAGCCGATTACTCAACCGGTGTCTTCAGCAAGGCGCTTTACGGAGGTTTGACTAAGTCTTCGGTTTCACCGCAGGTCGGCCGCGTATCCGGGAAGCACCCTGCGCAGGGCGCGCAGCGCATAGTAAGCGCGGGACTTCACGGTACCGGGCGGAATTCCAAGTGTTTCCGCGGCCTCCGCAACACTCGCCCCTTGGAAGTACACGAGCACCAGGACTTCACGGTGCTCCGGAGTGAGTGTCTTCACAGCCTCGCGTACATCGAGCACTTCCGCGGCCCGCTCGGCGTGGTCGGACATCACCCGAGCGTTCTCCAGGATCGCGTCCCCGACCTCCGGGGGACGTGCCTGCCGGGCGCGGCGCGCGTCGATCGCGAGCCGCCGCCCGACGGTCAGCAGCCACGGCCGTACGGAGTCGAAGTCGTCCGCGCGCAATGCCTCGGGATGCTGCCAGGCGCGCACCAGCGTCTCCTGCACGAGGTCCTCGGCGCGCTGCCGGTCACCGTCGCAGAGCCGGAGCAGCAATGCGAAGAGGGGCCGGCCGTGCTCGCGCTGCAGTGCGGCGAGCTCGTGCTCGGCGGTCGTCGTCCCGTTCGTGAGGGTGGTTCCGGCCGTCATGGCCGTATGGCATCGCAGGCTGCCGCTGTGGGACAGAGCACACACACGGATCTGCGGCGGACGGTCGATCGCGTCGGCGAACGGTACGACGAACGGTCCCTTCCGCCTATTCGGGACAGGCCGGACGGGCTAACGGAAGCAGCCGGATTGTTTGCGATCGGGCCCGGTTTCATACGTATTGGTGGGTAATACGACCACACGGGGTGAGCTGATGATTGCACGCAGTCGACTTGTGGCCCTGGCTCTGACGGCCGCCCTCGCCGCGGGCGCCGCCTGCCAGGCCGACAACCGCAAGGCGGGGCAACCGGGTGCCTCCGCCGGCCCTCGCGGCTTCACGCTCGTCGCCTCCGGCGACATCCTCCCGCATACCTCGGTCATCGACCGTGCGCGATTCGACGCGGGTGGCTCCGGCTACGACTTCCGCCCGATGCTGGCCGGCGTCCAGTCCGTCGTATCCCGCGCCGATCTGGCGCTGTGTCATATGGAAACCGTTTTCGGAGAGCCGGGAGAGTACACCGGATACCCCACCTTCAAGTCCCCGCAGGAAGTGGCCCGGGGCGTCGCCGCCACCGGCTACGACGGCTGCTCCACCGCCTCCGACCACAGCCTCGACGACGGCGCGGCCGGCATCCTGCGCACCCTCAACGCCCTGGACGAGGCGCGCGTACGGCACGCGGGGACGGCTCGCAGCGAGGGCGAGGCGCGCTCCGTGACCGTGCTGCGTGCGGGCAGGGCCAAGGTCGCGCATCTCGCGTACACCTACGGCGTCAACGGCTTCCCGCTGCCGGCGGGGCAGCCCTGGGCGGTCAACCTGATCGACGAGGCCAAGATCCTGGCGGACGCCCGCGCCGCCCGGAAAGGGGGCGCCGACGTGGTCGTCGTATCGCTGCACTGGGGCACCGAATGGCAGGACGAACCCGACAACGCGCAGGTGTCCCTCGCCGGTGAGCTCACTGCCGCGGCCGACGGCGAGCGCCCCGACATCGACCTGATCCTCGGCACCCACGCCCATGTCCCGCAGGCGTACGAGAAGGTCAACGGCACCTGGGTGGTCTACGGCATGGGTGACCAGGTCGCGGGCGCGATGTACAACGAGCAGGGCATCCAGGACCCGCGGGGCAACCAGTCAACCCTCGCCCGCTTCTCCTTCGCCCCGCCCACCAGGCCCGGCGGTCGCTGGGAGGTGGAGAAGGCCGAGTTCGTTCCGCAGCTGTTCGACATCGACGCGGGCCGGGTGATCAACCTCAACCGGGCGCTGGCGAAGGGCGCCGAGCTGCGCGGGGTGCGGGACCGGATCCGGGATGTCGTGCTGAGCCGGGGGGCGGCGGAGGACGGGCTGCGGATGGGGGAGTAGGGCGCCGGTGGATCGGCGGGTCAGTCCCCCTCCGCGTGGTCGAAGGTCCGCAGCATCTCCTTCAGTACGCGCACGCACGCCCGGAGTTCGTCCTCGGTCAGCCCGCCGCCGACCTGCCGGTTCAGGGCGTGCTCGCGCGCGAGGATCGCGGTGATGACGGCCTCGCCGTCGGCCGTGATCCGGATCAGCGAGGACCGCTGGTGCGCGGGATTGGCGGTGGCCTCGGCCCAGCCCCTGGCCATCGCGTCGTTGACCATGCGCTGCACGAACTGCCGGGTCAGCGCCATGACCCGGGCCATCTGAGGGACCGTCATGGGGCCGTACCTGTGCAGCAGGACCAGGACGGAGCGCACGCCGACGGACACCCCCTCGATCTCCTCGCCCTGTTCGAGCTTGCGCAGGCCGCGTCGGTAGAGGGCGCCGATCAGGTCGAACACCTCGCTGACCCGGTGGCCGAGATCGTCGGGTGAGAGGGGCTTGTCGGAGTCGCTCACCGGGCCATCATGACACCTTGGTTGCCAAATTGCTCGGAAGATGACACCTTGGTTGTCATGACGACAGCAGCGACAGCTTCGGATCTGCGTTTCTTCGCCTCCGCCGACGGCGACATCGCCTACCGCGACACGGGTGCCGGGGACCTCGTGGTCCTGGTGCACCCCGGATACGTCGACCACCGCGTCTTCGACGACCAGACACCGGCCCTGGCCGCCGCCGGCTACCGGGTCATAGCGCCCGACGTGCGCGGCCACGGCTTCTCCGCCAACGCGAGCAAGCCGTTCCGCTGGGCCGACGACCTCGCGGGACTGCTGCGCCACCTCGATGCCGGGCCCGCGGTCCTGGTCGGTTCCTGCATGGGCGCGGCGGTGGTCACCGACACCGTGCTGGAGTACCCGGAGCTGGCGCGCGCGGTGGTTGTCATCGGCGGGGGGACCAGCGCCTTCGAGCACTCCGATCCATGGACGCGAGAGCGGGCCGCCGAGTCGGCCCGCATGCTGGGCGCGGGCGATGTCGCCGGCTGGGTCGAGGCCTTCGCCAAGAACGTGGCCGGGCCGCACCGCGCCGTGGACGAGGTGGACCCCGACGCGGTGCGCAGGATGCGCGACATGGCGGCGCACACCGTCGCCAAGCACACCGTCGGCGAGACGGACTGGCACGTGCCCCTCGCCGATCCCTGGAGCCGGGTGCCGGAGATCGCCGTGCCCGTCCTCGCCGTCCACGGCGCGCTCGACGCGGCCGACGCCCTCGACATGGCCGAGCGTCTCGTCCGGACCGTGCCCGACGGCCGCTCGGTGACGATCGAGGACGCCGGACACTTCCCGAACCTGGAGCGGCCCGAGGCCTTCAACGAGCTGCTGCTGGAGTTCCTCCGGACGCTCTGACGGGCCGTCGATTCAGTGTGCGACCGCGTAACTCAGGTCCTGCACACTGAGCGACGCGGGCTCCAGCCGCAGCCACACCGTGCCGCGCTCGGCCGGGTCGTCGTGCAGATAGTGCACGAACCTCGGGTCCCAATGGCTCTCGTCCGCTCCCAGATAGCGGACGAGCTTGCGCCGGCCCCGGGGGACGTCGAACGGGACGACGTCGGCCCGGCCCCGCGCGATCACCTGGCGCACCTGACCGGTCGCCGGCTCGCACTCGTCGACGACGAGGGCCACCGCCGGGTCGTCCCGGACCCGCTTCAGGAGCCGGGCCCACGGCCCCGTGAGGATCCAGAAGGCGCCGTCCTCCCAGAGGAACCAGACCGGGCGCACCGTCGGCCCGTTCGTCGCGATGCGCGCGGTCAGGGGCCGCCGGAGGAAGGCCTCCACGTCAAAGGCGTGAGAAGTCATCACCCAGGTCTACGCCCTTACGGCACCACCGTCACCGGCCACCGCCCCGCCTTGACCAACCGCACCGCCACGGAGCCGATGATCCGGTGTCCGGCCTGCTCGGAGGCGCCCACGACCACGGCGTCGGCCTTGAGGTCGTCCGCCGCCTTCACCAGCCCGTTGTAGGGGTCGCCGGGGAAGGTGTGGAACTCCCAGCGGACGTCGAATATCCCCTTGAGCCGCTCCGTCGCGTCCCGGATCTGGGCGATCAGGTCCTCCGCGATCTCGTCGGTGGTCTCCGCGACCGGCACCCCGAGGGCCGCGCCCGCCGCCATCACCGGCTGCACGTACACGATGGCGAGCAGGGCGCGCTGCCGCC
Organism: Streptomyces sp. NPDC051738; assembly: GCF_044453205.1. Taxonomy (NCBI): domain Bacteria; kingdom Bacillati; phylum Actinomycetota; class Actinomycetes; order Kitasatosporales; family Streptomycetaceae; genus Streptomyces; species Streptomyces sp. NPDC051738. Next base: position 502,064 of record NZ_JBITCM010000005.1, read on the forward strand.
GGGCCAGCCCGGCCGCGTAGGCCGCCGCGCGCAGTGAGGAGTCGGAGCCGTCGACCCCGACCACGATGACCTTGGGCCCGTCCGTGCCCCGCTCGAACCGGTGCGCGTGCTGTTCCGTCACGGCAGGGAGGCTATCGGAAGCGCAGGTCCCGCCGCCGGGGAGGGCAGGCACGGGGCTCTCGACGGGCGAGGACGCCGAGTGCTTCCTACAGTCGGAACATGAGTGCCACCGTGGAGGCCGCCCCGGCGAAGGACACCACGGGCCGGACACGGCCGCCCGGGAACCGCTTTCTAAGCAGAGTGCCGGAGGGTTTCGCGACCTTCTTCGGCGCCCTCGGACTGCTCTGCGTCCTGCTGGCGTTCATCCCGCCGCTGCGCACCGCGCTGCGCCCGGTCGTGAACGCCCTGGACCAGATCATCGTCCCCGTCAGCGCCAACCTCGCCTACGCCGTCTTCCTGTTCCTGCTCGCCGCCGCGACGGCCGCCCGCAAGAAGATCGCCTGGTGGCTGGTCGTCGTCTATCTGGGCCTGCTCGTCCTGACCGACGCCCTCGGCACGGCCTTCGGCGACTACTCGGACAACGTCCCGTCCCTCATCGTGTGCGCCCTCGCCCTGGCGCTGCTGATCGTCGCCCGCAAGGAGTTCTACGCCGCCTCCCGCCGCGCCGCCCTGCGCCGGGCGCTCGGCGTCCTGGTCGTCGGTCTCGCCGTCGGCATCCTCGTCGGCTGGGGCCTCGTCGAGCTGTTCCCCGGCACGCTGCCGCGCGGCCAGCGGCTGGCCTGGGCCGCCGACCGGGTCTGCGGCGGCCTCGTCTCCGGCACCACCTACGACGGCCGGCCACCGCGCCCCCTGTACTTCCTGCTGGGCCTGTTCGGCGCCCTCGCCCTGCTGAACGCCGCCGCGACCCTGTTCCGCTCACAGCGCATGGAGGCCGCCCTGCACGACGACGAGGAGGCGCGCATCCGCGCCCTCCTCAAGGCCTACGGCGCCCAGGACTCCCTCGGCTACTTCGCCACCCGGCGCGACAAGGCCGTCGTGTTCTCACCCAGCGGCAAGGCCGCCGTCACCTACCGCGTCGAGGCCGGCGTGTGCCTGGCCAGCGGGGACCCGGTGGGCGACCGGGAGGCCTGGCCGCACGCCATCGCCGGGTGGCTGGACGCCGCCCGCAGACACGCCTGGGTGCCCGCGGCGATGGGCGCCTCCGAGGACGGGGCCAAGGCCTACGCGCGCGCCGGACTCGGCGCCCTCCAACTCGGAGACGAGGCGATCCTGTACGTCCAGGACTTCGACCTCGACGGCCGCGACATGCGGGTCACCCGGCAGGCCGTGCACCGCGTCCGCCGGACCGGCGCCCACTGCCGTATCCGCCGCCACGCGGCCCTCAGCGAGGCGGAGATGGAGGAGGTGACCGGCAAGGCCGACGCCTGGCGCGACACCGAGACCGAGCGCGGCTTCTCCATGGCCCTCGACCGCCTCGGCGACCGGGCCGACGGCGACTGTCTCCTTGTCGAGGCGCTCGGCGAGGACGGCGAACTGCTCGCCCTGCTCTCCTTCGTGCCCTGGGGCAAGGAGGGCGTCTCCCTGGACCTCATGCGCCGGGACCGCCTCGCCCCCAACGGCGTCATGGAGTTCATGGTCGACGAACTGTGCGCCGTGGCTCCGAAGATGGGCATCCGCAGGATCTCGCTGAACTTCGCCGTGTTCCGCTCGGTCTTCGAGGAGGGCGCCCGCATCGGCGCCGGACCGGTGCTGCGGCTGTGGCGGCGCCTGCTGCTGTTCTTCTCCAAGTGGTGGCAACTGGAGGCCCTCTACCGATCCAACGCCAAGTACAGGCCGCAGTGGTTCCCCCGCTTCCTCTGCTACGGCGAGGCCGCCTCCCTCGCCCGTATCGGCCTCGCCTCCGCCATCGCCGAAGGCTTCGTCTCCGTACCGTCGCTGCGCAAACTCCGCAGAAAGGGGCACCCGAGGAACGGACCGCGTCCGGCGACCACCGAAGGACTTCCCTCGCTGGCGGCGCTCGGTCTCGATGGAGGGGACGAGGCCGGGGCGGCCGGGCCGGATGCGGGCCTGCCCGAGCAGGTCCGCATCCGGCACCACACCCTCGACCGGCTGCGCGCGGGCGGCCTTGACCCCTACCCGGTGGGCATCCCGGCCCGCACCCACACCCTCGCCGACGTCCGCGCGGGCGAGCGGGTCACCGTCGCCGGCCGGATCATGCTCGTCCGCGACTTCGGCGGCATCGTCTTCGCCGTCCTGCGCGACTGGTCCGGCGACCACCAACTCGCCCTCACCCGGGGGGACTCCGGCGCCACCCTCGACCGCTTCACCGCCGACACCGACATCGGCGACCTCATCAGCGCGACGGGCCTGGCCGGCGTCAGCGACAAGGGCGAGCCGACCGTCTTCGTCACCTCCTGGCAGCTCATCGGCAAATGCCTGCGCCCGCTGCCCGACAAGCGCCGCGGCCTCGCCGACCCCGAGGCCAAGGTCCGTATGCGCTACCTCGACCTGGTCTCCAGCCCCGCCGCCCGCGACGTCGTCCGCGCCCGCTCCGTCGCCGTGCAGGCGCTGCGGCAGGGCCTGCTGGAGCGCGGCTACCTGGAGGTCGAGACGCCGGTGCTGCAGCAGATCCACGGCGGCGCCAACGCCCGCCCCTTCACCACCCACATCAACGCCTACGACCTCGACCTCTATCTGCGCATCGCCCCCGAGCTGTATCTCAAGCGACTGTGCGTCGGCGGCCTGGAGAAGGTCTTCGAGATGGGCCGCACCTTCCGCAACGAGGGCGTCGACTACAAGCACAACCCCGAGTTCACGATCCTGGAGGCCTACCAGGCCTACGCCGACTACGACGTGATGCTCGACCTCGTCCGCGAGCTGATCCAGGGCTGCGCGACCGCCGCCTTCGGCTCGCCGATCGCCCGCAAGGACGGCAAGGAGCACGACATCTCCGGGCAGTGGCCGGTCAAGACGGTGTACGGAGCGATCTCCGAGGTGCTGGGGGAGGAGATCGACCCCGACACCGAGTTGCTCAGGCTGCACCGGCACTGCGACCGCGTGGGCGTGCCGTACACCGCCGACGACGGCCCCGGCGACGTCGTCCTGGAGATGTACGAGCGGCTCGTCGAGGAGAAGACCCAGCTGCCCACCTTCTACAAGGACTTCCCGACCGATGTCTCCCCGCTCACCCGCCAGCACCGGGTGGACCCCCGGCTCGCCGAACGCTGGGACCTGGTCGCCTTCGGCACCGAACTCGGCACCGCCTACTCCGAGCTCACCGACCCCGTCGAACAGCGCCGCCGCCTCACCGCCCAGTCCTTGCTCGCGGCGGGCGGAGACCCCGAGGCGATGGAACTCGACGAGGACTTCCTCGACGCCCTCGAATACGCCATGCCGCCCACCGGCGGCCTCGGCATCGGAGTCGACCGGCTGGTCATGTTCCTCACCGGCCTGACCATCCGGGAGACCCTGCCGTTCCCGCTGGTACGCCGTCGCTGACAGGGCGTCATAAGGCCTGCGACGGCCCTGTGCACGCCGGGTGGGCCGGTCGGGCGTTTTCCTGCCGCCGTACCGGTGTCGCCGAGCAGCGTCCGTCTCTCGCCGGGCGACTGATTATTCATGACGAAGGATCAGTCGCTCATCCGTCCGCTCACGCGCCGCCGCGCGCTGCTCGCCGGTGCCGCCGCCGTCGGAGCCGCCGGCGCCACCGCCGGACTGTTCGCGACGGTCGCGGGCGAGGAGCCGATCCGGCCCGCCGCCCCGGCCGCGGGCCCACAGGCGCACCGCGCGCTGAAGCCCTCCACCTACCGGCTCCAGCCCGTGACGGGGTACGGCCTGCCCCGCGCGGCCTCCCGGCGGACCCTCGTACGGCGCGAGCCGCTCCTGCGCGTGTCCGGGCGCGGCCGCACCATGGTGCTGACCTTCGACGACGGACCCGACGCCCGCTACACCCCGTACATCCTGGACACCCTGCGCGAGTACGACGTGCGCGCCATGTTCTTCGTGTGCGGCGAGATGGTCGCCGACAACGGCGGGGACTTGTTGGCGCGGATGGCCGACGAGGGCCATGTCGTCGGCAACCACACCTGGTCCCACCCGCTGCTCACCCGGCTCAGCCGGCGCCGGATCCGCGCCGAGATGGAGCGCACCTGCGACGTCATCGAGGGCACGTACGGCGAGCGCCCCCTCTGGTTCCGCGCGCCCTACGGCGCCTGGAACCGCGCCACCTTCCAACTCGGCGCGGAACTGGGCATGGAGCCGCTGGCCTGGACCGTCGACACCCTCGACTGGACCACCCCCGGTACCCGCACGATCGTCGACCGGGTCGAGGACGGCGCAGCCCCCGGCGTCGTGGTGCTCTCCCACGACGCCGGGGGCGACCGCTCCCAGAGCGTCCTGGCCCTGCGCGCCTATCTGCCGCAGCTGCTGGACTCCGGATATTTCGTCACGGTCCCCGAACGGAAGTACACCTGACGGCAACGGAAAAAGCCGGGACGGATTTCGCCGGCCCGGCCGGTCGCATTCACCGGCCGGTCACGCTCAGCGGACTCAGCGGACTTCGACCAGGCGGGCGAAAGCGACCACATTCCCGTCATATCCGTTCTGTTTCGAGAAACCGCCGCCGCAGGTGATGACCCGCAATTCGGCGCTCCCCTTGGAGGCGTAGACCCGGTCGCCGGGGAAGTCGTTCTTCGCGAACACCTCCACGCCGTAGACCTCGAAAACGGCCGTCTTTCCGTCCTGGCGGGCGATCTCGACGCGACTTCCGGGCTTGAGCGCCCCGAGACCGTAGAACACGGCGGGGCCCAGAGCGTTGTCGACATGGCCGACGACCACCGCGGTGCCCTTCTCCCCGGGCGACACCGAGCCGGTGAACCAGCCCGCCAGATTCGGGTCCTCCGGCGGCGGTGCGCCGACCCAGCCGTCCATGTCCAGACCCACCGGGATCATCGGCGCGTCGACCTGGATCGAGGGGATCCTGACCCGGTCCGGCAGGGCGTACGGCAGCGGCTGCGCGGCACCGGCGAAGATGCCGCCGGACACCTGGCCGTCCGCGGCGGCGGCTGCCGACGCGGGCTGCGGCGGCCCCACGTCGAACTCCCCCGAGCCATTGCGGACGAGCGCGAGACCGGTCAGCAGCACAAGCGCCAGCACGCCCCAAGGAGCGCGCTTCTTGCGCCGCTCCTCCTCGTCTTCGGCCAGCTCGGTCCCGTACATTCGACTTCCCCTCTTGACGCGGCCGTCGCCCCGGAAATCGCGCATAGTAAAACGCTAAGTCCCGCACGGGAAACCGGCGACGGGGCGCATACGAATGGGTGGCCCGCTCCCGTTCGGTGCGCCATCCGAGTTGCCATCGACCGGAAAAATCTGACGGTCCGTGACCTGCGGCAATTCCGATTGCGGGGCTGTCGGTCGGCGTGTCGTCTCACCAGGACGGACCATCGTCGAAATGCGGCCTGGGGCACGGCATCTGAGGGTTTTTCTGGGAGGCGCTTTCTCGCCGACTCGACCGGGGACGGTTCCCGGGGTGTCTTCCGCGGAGGATCACATGCGTACTACTCGAGCCCTGGCGGCCGCTGCCACAGCGGTCGCCGCTCTCGGTCTCGCCGCCCCGGCGGCCACGGCCCGGGACGGCGTGCCTGTCGGACCTGTCGGACCCAGCAACATCGTTGCCCTGCCCAGCGTCATCGCGCGCGGTGGGCAGCTGACCATCACCGTCGACGGCTGCCCGCAGGGCGGCACCGCCACCTCGGACGCGTTCCGGCGCACGTCGCTGTTCCCCGTGGGCGGCAGCACCGCGAAGGGGAGCGCGACGGTCGACAACCGCGCGAGGCCGGGTGCGCACAGCGTCACGGTCCGCTGCAGCAACTCGGGCAGGCCCCTGACCCACCCGAACGCGTTCACCGTCATCGGCGGTGTCCGCGGCGGTCTCGGCGGCAGCACCTCCACGGGTGCGACGCCGACCGACATGGCCATCGGAGGCGGGCTCATCGCCCTGGCCGTGGTCGGTGGTGGGGTGTTCTGGATGCGGCGGCGAGCGGAGAAGCGGATCTGATCGTTGCCGTCTCGGACAGGTTCACGCGTTCAACAGGACGTCGCCCCGGCCCCCTTGGGGGGATCCGGGGCGAAATCCTGTGTGTGCGGACTGTCCTGTGTGTGCGGCCGGTGGTGTCAGCCGGCGTTCTCGTCGTCGCGGCGGCGCGAGAGGTGGTACGCCGTCCCCAGTGAGGCCGTGATCAGTGCGGCGCCCATGCCGATCTGCCGGAGGTCGAGGTCGCCCGGGCCGCCTCCCTCACCGGCGTCCACGCCCTTGTGCCAGTGCGGGGGAGCGGCCTCCCGGCCGCCGGCGATGGTGAGGTCGACGTCCTGCCAGAAGGTGCCGCAGTGGAACGACACCTCGTACACGGCACCCGGTCGGGCGTCCCGGTCGACCACGGACCGGGCCATCGTCCGCCCGCGGGGAATGATGACCGTGTCGAAGACCCCCGACGAGACGCTGACACTCTGCTCGCAGCCGCTCGTGAGCAGCACGACCCGTTCACCGGGGGCGACGGTGGAAGGCAGTACCGCGACCCGGAAACCCTCGGTGTCCCCACCGGCCTGGGCAGCGGGCGGGGACAGGACGAAGGTGCTGAGGCTCAGCACAACGGCCGAAGCGACGGGTATCGGGCGCATGGTGTTCCCTCCGGTCCCCGAGGAGCGGCCGCGGACCTCTGTCCGTGTGCGCCGGAAGTGCACCTCGATGGTCGGAACGCTAGGAAGACGCGCCCGCCTGCGCGATCGCTGTCGTACGAATGGGGCAAGCGCTTGGGCCGCTCAGGGGACGATGAGGGCCGTCAGCCCTTGATGTGCGGGAAGAGGTCCAGGAACGGCTCCGCCGACGCCGTGACGCCACGGCTGTACGGCGCGTCGAAGTCCCAGATGAGGAAGAGCAGGAAGGCGATCAGCGCGGAGAACACCCCGGCGAGGATCAGCTCGCGGGGTGTGCGCCGGATCTGCAGGGCGAACACCATCCCGATGGTGACGATGCCGCCGGCGATCAGCCCGAACCACACCACCCCCGGCATGGTCTCCCCGGTCGAGCTCGCACGGGCGTTGCGCGCTTGGTCGGCGGCGGTCACCTGGTCGAGGAGCGGTTGATAGGCCTGCGCCTGGAAGTCCGTCTTCGGCTCGTAGTCGGTGACGTCCTCGCGCACGCGTTGCAGGAGTTCGGTGCCGCGCTCGGTGACCCGGCCGTCCTCGGACATCGTCTTCCACTCGGTGGTGACGACGTGTCCGACATAGGCGTTGACATCGTCCCGAATGCGGTCGCGGATGTCGGCCGGATAGACCCGGACGCGTTCCGAGACCTCGTGCAGTGCCACGGCCTCCGCCTGGACGTGGTCCTCGGCGGCGCTGCGGCCCTCCCACACGCCGGCGATGGCCAGGCCCAGGACGATGGCGTACACCACACCGATCCACATCGTCATGTACTCGATGACGTCAGGGGTCTCGGAGGGATCCTCGTCCTCGGGGGCCGTGCGGTGCCGTACGAGGGTGATGATGACCACCACGGAGCAGGCGGCCAGCATCGCGAGGGTGAGAACAAGCCATTCCGGCAAGGGAAGCCTCCAGGTTCAGCGCGGACGCAGCGCGGCGACGGCGGCGATCGCGGGCGCCGCGATGAGCAGGACGAAGGTGAGGGGCGACGGGGCGTCGTGGGCCGCCCGCCGGTGTGGGGTGGCGCGGTAGGGCGGGTAGTCGACCGGGGTCGTGGACGGACTCGGGGTCGGTTTGACCGAGGGCTTCGGCGTGGGGGCCGGGGTGGGCGTCGGCTGCGGGCGCGGTGGCGCGGGCCGTGGAGCCGGCGGCGGAGGGGGCGGGGGCGGGGGAGGTGCGGGTGGCGGTGGCTCGGGTTTCGGGGTGGGCGTCGGTGACGGCGTGGGCGTGGGATCCGGTGTGGGCTTCGGCTCCGGGTCCGGTGTGGGCGTCGGAGTCGGCGTGGGAGTGGGGGTCGGTGTCGGTGTCGGGCACTGCGTGGGAGTGGGCCAGGTCAGGGTTCCGACCACGGCCACCGCATGCGCACCGTCCGGGCCGGTGTCGGCGGACGCGCAGACCGTGGCCACGGCCGCCTCGGCCGGTGCCGCCATCAGAAGCCAGGTCAGCGTCACCACCGTCAACACCCTTGTCGTCAGGGTGGATTGGGTCGGTTCGAGTCCATACACGACGAAGATCTTGAGGCCAGTCCCCGCGCGCGCGAACCCGAGCGCGGGCAGATTGCTCCGAACGGGGGACATTTGGCCCTCGATAGGTTTGTCCGCCGGGTGCGGGTGTGACCGCCGAAGCGCACTTCCGTGCGACCGCGCAGGACCTTCCTCGCCGGTGTGATGCGCGTTGTGATGCGGGTGGTGTCACAGCTTTCGGAAAGAAATTTGTGCCTCGGTTGAACACGAGCGTGGCTCCCGTGCGTACCCCTTGTCGTGCGGCGGCGCAGCAGGGCGCTGCAACACCCTTGTGAGTATGGGGAGTTGACGATGAATACCTCGTGGCGGAGCGCCTCGCTCGTGGTGAGCGCCGTGGCAGTGCTGGCGCTGACGACGGCTTGCGGCTCGGAAACCGCCCCGCCGGCGAGCAGCCAGAACGTGGGTGCCACGGCCGCGGCAGGCGATTACGGAAGCGGTACGAGCCTTGGGAACGGATCCGGCTACGACGCCGGAGCGGCCGGCCAGGAGAGCACGGCCACGCCGAGCGCCAACGCCGGTGAGCTGTCCGTTTCCACCAACCAGGAACTCGGCGAGGTGCTGACCGACAGCGCCGGTCTGACGCTCTACCGCTTCGACAAGGACGTCGCGGAGCCGCCCAAGTCGAACTGCGACGGCGACTGCGCGAAGAAGTGGCCGCCGGTCCCCGCGGACGACGCCAAGGCCGGCGCCGGCATCGACGACGCGCTGCTGGGCTCGGTCACCCGCACCGACGGCACCAAGCAGCTGACGATCGACGGCTGGCCGGCCTACCGCTTCGCGAAGGACACCCAAGCCGGCGACGTCAACGGCCAGGGCGTGGGCGGAACTTGGTACGCGCTCGCCCCCACCGGCAAGAAGGCGCAAGGAGGCGGCGCCGAGGCCGCCGACCTGCCCGGTCTGTCCACGCGCAAGGACGCCAAGCTGGGCGAGATCGTCATCGACAAGAACGGCCACACGGTCTACCGCTTCATGAAGGACTCGCCCTGGCCGATGAAGACGGCCTGCACCGGCGAGTGCCTGGAGAAGTGGCCGGTCATCGCGCCCGTCGACGCCGAGGACACCGAGGGCATCGATCTGAAGGGCTCCGGTCCCCGGGGTCAGGGTTACGTCGTCTTCGACCGGCCCGACGGCATCAAGCAGCAGACCATCGACTGCGTTCCGATCTACACCTTCGCGGGCGACAAGAAGCCCGGAGACACCAACGGTCAGGGCGTCGGCGGCACTTGGTTCGCCATTCGCCCCGACGGCAAGCCGGTCGGCGCGTCGGAGTAAAGATCACACCTCCCCAGGGTTGATCGCCTCACCCAGCCGAGTACGGACCACGGAAGGGAGGGAGGAGAGCAGCGAGAGTGCCGGACGAACGGACGGCGCGCCGGACCCACCGGTCCGCCCCCTGAAGCTCAACGCTCAGGGGGCGGACCGGTTTGTCGTCATTCACCGGTATTCTTTGCCCTCTTTCACATGGTTCGGAACTCTGTGGAATGCTTCGGAAGCTTTTAGTAGAGGGTGCGTGGGGCATCAATTCGGCACGTGCCGCTGGCAGTGACCGGGAACGGATGGTCAATTTCCGTTTCCGCTCGCTCCTTTGGCGGGCGATCAGTAGCCTCTGCTCGAACACCGGATCGCCTACGCCTTGGAGAGATAGATGGAGCGTCCCGCCTGGGCCCCACGGGGCATCGACATCTCGGTGCCCAGTGTCTCGCGGATCTACGACTACTACCTGGGCGGTTCGCACAACTTCGAGGTCGACCGGGAAGCGGCCCGCAAGGCCATGGAGTTCATGCCGGGACTCCCCAAGATCATGCAGGCGAACCGGGCGTTCATGCGCCGTGCCGTGCGCTTCGCGGTCGATGAGGGCATCACCCAGTTCCTGGACATCGGCTCCGGCATCCCGACGTTCGGAAACGTCCACGAGGTGGCCCAGGCGGCCAGCCCCGACGCGCGTGTGGTGTACGTCGACCACGACCCGGTCGCCGTCGCGCACAGCCAGGCCGTCCTGGCCGGCACCGACGGCGCGGACGTCGTCGCCGCGGATCTGCGCAAGCCCAAGGAAATCCTGGCCAGTTCGCAGGTCGAGCGCCTCATCGACCTGAACCGGCCAGTGGCGCTGCTCCTCGTTGCCATACTGCACTTCGTGGAGGACGAGGACGACCCGTACGAGGCGGTCGCCGAGCTGCGCGACGCGCTCGCGCCCGGCAGCATGCTGGTGCTCACGCATGCCTCGTACGAGGGAATCCCGCTGCCCGAGGGGCGGGCCAAGGGCACGGTCGACGTGTACAAGGACATTCGCAACCCGCTGATCATGCGTTCGCGCGACGGGATCGCGCGGTTCTTCGAGGGGTACGACATGGTGGAACCCGGACTGGTGCCGATGCCGCGCTGGCGGCCGGACACCGCACCGGAGGACGAGGATCCGTATGCCTTCTCCGGTTTCGCCGGCGTGGGACGTACGGCGTGAGCGCGGGGCCGGACGGGCCGGAGGACAGACTGCGCCGGTTCGCGACGATCTGGAGCCGGGCGGTCTTCCCGGTGACCTCGACGTCGTCGACCCGGCCGGAGTTCGAGGCGCAACTGCTGCCGCTGGCCCGGCGGTTGAGCGAGGCCCTCAGGGCCAGGACGTTCGACGCGGACGAGGGCAGGGCGGTCGGCGCCGCGCTCGTCACCGCGCACTGCACCGACCCCGAGGCGCTCAGCCGCTCGCTGGACTGCGTCGAGGCCTACCTCGTCCTCTACTGCGGCACCGACGGTGACCAGGAGGACCTGCGCGCCCGCTCCTCGCGGCTCCAGCACGCCATGGCCGCCGGGTTCGCCCAGGCGCTGCGCGAGCGGACGCTGGCCGAGCAGGAGGCGATCTCCGCGGCCGCCCTCAAGGCACAGGGCGTCGTGGCGCAGGCGCTGCACGCCACCGAGGCCCGCTTCCGCGCGGTCTTCGAGGGCGCGGCCATAGGAATCGGCATCGCCGACCTGACGGGCAGCGTCCTCCAGGTCAACGGCGCGCTGCTGAGGATGTTCGGCGTCTCCGAGCAGACCATGCACGGCCGCAACGTCATGGAGTGGACCCACCCCGAGGACGCGCCGCAGACCTGGAAGCTCTACGACGAACTCGTGCGCGGCGACCGCGAGCACTACCACGTCGAGAAGGCGTTCTACCGCCCTGACGGAACGGTCCTGTGGACCAACCTCACCGTCTCCCTGCTGCGTGACCCCGACGGCAACCCGCAGTACCAGCTGGCCCTGATGGAGGACACCACCGAACGGCGCCTGCTCAATCTGCGCCTGCGCTACGAGGCCACCCACGACGCCCTCACCGGCCTGCCCAACCGCACCTTCTTCTTCGAGCGCCTGGAGAAGGCACTGGGCGCCGGAGAGGGCCAGCGGTTCGGCCTGTGCTACCTCGACCTGGACGGCTTCAAGACCGTCAACGACAGCCTCGGCCACGCCGCCGGCGACCGGCTGCTCGTCGAGGTCGCCGACCGGCTGGAGGCCTGTGCCACCGCGCCCGGCGAGATGGTCGCGCGGCTCGGCGGCGACGAGTTCGTGGCGCTGACCACCGGCCCCGACACCGAGCGCGAGGTCGACGAACTCGCCGCCCGCATCATGAACGCGCTCATCGCCCCGATCAGCGTCGACGGCCGGGAACTGACCGTGCGCGGCAGCATCGGCATCGTCGAGGGCCCGGCCGGGGAGCGCAGCCCCGCGGAGGTGCTGCGCAGCGCCGACATCACCATGTACCGGGCCAAGTCGGCGGGCGGCAACCGCTTCGAGCTCGCCGACGAGGAGGCCGACGCCCGCGCCATCACCCGGCACGGCCTGACCACGGCGCTGCCGACGGCCCTGGACCGGGGCGAGTTCTTCATCGAGTACCAGCCGCTGGTCCACCTCGGCGACGGCAGCGTGCGCGGAGCGGAGGCCCTGGTGCGCTGGCTGCACCCGCAGCACGGCGTCCTCGGCCCGGACCGGTTCATCCCGCTCGCCGAGCACACCGGGCTCATCGTGCCGCTCGGCCGCTGGGTGCTGGAGCAGTCGGTGCGTCAGGCGCGCGAGTGGCGAGAACGCCACGACGCTGCGGGCCCGCTCCGCATCAACGTCAACCTCTCGCCCTGCCAGCTTACCCATCCCGGGCTGGTCCAGGACACGGTCGACATCCTGGAGCGCGCGGGCGTCGAGCCGGACTCCCTCTGCCTGGAGGTCACCGAGTCGGCCCTCATCGGCGCCGACGACGACCTGCTGAAACCGCTGCGCCGGCTGGCCGAGATGGGTGTCGACATCGCCCTGGACGACTTCGGCACGGGCTACTCCAACCTGGCCAACCTGCGCCGGCTGCCGGTGAGCGTCCTCAAGCTGGACCGCTCCTTCACCCAGAGCATGCAGCAGTTCCCGGCCGACCCCGTCGACCTCAAGATCGTCGAGGGCATCGTCTCCCTCGCCCACAGCCTGAACCTCGCGGTGACCGTGGAGGGCGTGGAGACCGGCGCCCAGGCCGAGCAGCTGCGGATACTGGGCTGCGACACGGCCCAGGGCTGGTACTACGCCCGCCCGGGCCCGCCGGACCGGCTGCACGAGCTGGCGCTGGTGGACGCGACGGGCTGAGGTCTCACGGCCGTACGGCTGCGGGATCCACCCGCGTCAGCGCCTGCCAGCGCGCCGCCTCCGACGCGTGCGAGCCGGTCGCGGTGGCCCGCGCGACGGGATCCGCCGCGTCCGGGGCGAGCGGAGCGCCGTCCCGGGTCAGCAGGGTCAGTGGCCATACGGGGGTGTGCGGCTCGGCGCCGTCGAAGGGCCGCCAGTCCCATGGCCCGTCGAAGCGCCAGGCCCGCCCCGCCGCGTCCGCGATCTCGTCTCCGGGGTCGAGGAACGCGTAGGGGCGCAGCAGGAGTTCGAGGACGAAGGGGATGTCGTCCTCGGGGATCAGGTCCTCCCCCTGCTCCTCCAGCGCGGGGTCGTGTGCCTCACCGGTGCGCAACAGGGTCAGCGACATGCGGGGCCGGGGCAGCCGCCCGGTCTCCATCGGCGGGTCGAACCGGTCGACCCGGGCGACGTGGGCGACGGTCGCGGGGATCCCGACGCGGCAGGTGTCGCCGACCGTGAGGCGGTCCGCAGGCGGATCGGTACGGAAGAACGACGTCTCACGGTCGCCGGGTTCGTTCCGCAGGGGCAGCGCCACCTGGCCGTTCCAGTGGATCCAGTCGCAGTCCGGGTCCACCTGCCACCACGGCCATTCGAGGACGAAGTAGTCCGGGGTGATCCTGGCCACCGTGGCCGGGGCGTCCGGGCAGTTGACGCGCAGCACGTCACCCGGCCGGAAACCCATGTCCTGGGGTGCGGTGGGGTTCAACGGCTCCTCCGTCTCAGCGTTCCAGCAACATACGCTGCAACTCCCGCGCCGCCCGAGGCGGAGCCACGTCACTGCGGTGCGCGAGCGCGATCGTCCGGTGGAGCCCCGGTCGGGCCAGCGGGGTGACCCGTAGCCCCCGGCCCGACCGCGCGGCCACCATGCGCGGGACGACGGCGACTCCCAGTCCCGCCCGCACGAACCCGAGCACCGCGTCCATCTCCCCGCCCTCCACCGCGAAGTCCGGCTCGAAGCCCTCGGCGCGGCACGCGGCGACCGTCAGTTCGCGCAGGTCGTAGCCGTGCCGGAACATCACCAGGCGTTCGCCCTCCAGGTCGGCGATGCGCACGGTGCGCCGGCCGTTGCCCGGGCGGGGCGCCTCCGGCGAGGAGACGACCACCAGGTCCTCGCGCAGCAGCTCCACCGTGGTCAGCGCGGGGGACGGGCTCGGCAGGGGCAGGACGATCAGGGCGAGATCCAGGGCGCCGCGCGCGAGCTCCCGTACCAGGTCGTGCGAGCCGCCCTCCTCGATCAGCAGCTGGATGCCGGGATAGCGGTCATGGAAGGCGCGCAGCACGTCCGGGAGCAGGCCCGTGCACACGCTCGGCGTCGCGCCCAGCCGGATCCGGCCCTGGCGCAGCTGCACCAGCTCCTGCACCTCGTGCCGTGCGGTGTCCGCGTCGGCCAGGATGCGCCGGGCCAGCGGGAGCAGGGCCTCGCCGGCGTCCGTCAGCGTGATGTTGCCGCGGGCCCGCAGGAACAGGTCCGCGCCCAACTCCCGCTCCAGCGCCTTGATCTGCTGCGACAGGGAGGGCTGTGCGACATGCACCAGGTCGGCGGCCCGGGTGAAGTGCCGGGTCTCGGCGACCGCCACGAAGTACTGGAGCTGCTGGAACTGCATCCGGCCAGCATAGTCAGTGGCTATGGAAACGAGCCGGACCATGTCTTGGACCGATGGGGTGGTCCGGCTCTAGCGTCGTGTTCCATGGCTCTGGCAACGCGGACGGATCGACGGCCGTCCATGGCACGCACGGTGTGGGACTCCACCGTCGGCAAGAAGACCGTGATGGCGGTCAGCGGGCTGATCATGCTGCTGTACCTGGTCGTCCACATGATCGGCAACCTGAAGATCTTCTTCGGGGCGGGCGAGTTCAACCACTACGCGCACTGGCTGCGCGTCGTCGGCGAGCCGTTCATGCACTACGAGTGGACGCTCTGGCTGGTCCGGATCGTGCTGGTCGTCGCCGTGGTCGCCCACGCCACCTCGGCCTACCAGCTCAGCCGCCGCGACATCAAGGCGCGCCCCAGCAAGTACGTGCACAAGAGGAAGCGGGCCTCCTACGCCACGCGCACCATGCGCTGGGGCGGGATCATCCTCGGCCTGTTCATCGTCTGGCACATCCTCGACCTGACGACCGGCACCGTGCACTCCGGGGGCTTCCAGGAGGGCCACCCGTACCAGAACGTCGTGGACACCTTCTCCACCTGGTACGGCAACGTCATCTACATCGTCGCGATGCTCGCGCTCGGCCTGCACATCCGGCACGGCTTCTGGAGCGCCGCCCAGACCCTCGGCGCGGGCAGCCGCACCCGCGACCGCGCTCTGAAGGCCACGGCCAACATCCTCGCGTTGCTGCTCACGGTCGGTTTCATCGCCGTACCCGTGGGCGTCATGACCGGATTGGTGAGCTGACATGTCTACCTACGCCGAGTACACGACCGGCGAACCGGTCGTCGACCCCAAGGCCCCCTCCGGACCCGTGGCCGAGCGCTGGGACAAGCGCCGCTTCGAGGCCAAGCTGGTCAACCCCGCCAACCGGCGCAAGCACACGGTGATCGTGGTGGGCACGGGCCTGGCCGGCGGCTCAGCGGGCGCCACGCTCGCCGAACAGGGCTACCACGTCGTCCAGTTCTGCTACCAGGACTCCCCGCGCCGCGCCCACTCCATCGCCGCGCAGGGCGGCATCAACGCCGCGAAGAACTACCGCAACGACGGCGACTCCATCCACCGCCTGTTCTACGACACCGTCAAGGGCGGCGACTTCCGGGCCCGTGAGTCCAACGTGCACCGGCTCGCGCAGATCTCCGTCGAGATCATCGACCAGTGCGTGGCGCAGGGCGTGCCGTTCGCCCGCGAGTACGGCGGTCTGCTCGACACCCGCTCCTTCGGCGGCGTCCAGGTGTCGCGGACCTTCTACGCCCGCGGCCAGACGGGTCAGCAGCTGCTGCTCGGCGCGTACCAGGCGCTGAGCCGGCAGATCGCGGCCGGCAACGTCGAGATGCACCCGCGCACCGAGATGCTCGACCTGATCGTCGTCGACGGACGGGCGCGCGGGATCGTGGCCCGGGACCTCATCACCGGCAAGATCGACACGTACTTCGCGGACGCCGTCGTCCTCGCCAGCGGTGGCTACGGCAACGTCTTCTACCTGTCGACGAACGCCATGAACTCCAACGCCACCGCCGTCTGGCGGGCCCACCGGCGCGGCGCCTACTTCGCCAACCCCTGCTTCACGCAGATCCACCCCACCTGCATCCCGCGCACCGGCGACCACCAGTCCAAGCTGACGCTGATGAGCGAGTCGCTGCGCAACGACGGCCGGATCTGGGTGCCCAAGGCCAAGGGCGACGACCGTCCCGCGAACAAGATCCCGGAGGACGAGCGCGACTACTACCTGGAGCGCATCTACCCGTCCTTCGGCAACCTCGTGCCCCGAGACATCGCCTCCCGCGCCGCGAAGAACGTCTGCGACGAGGGCAGGGGAGTGGGCCCCGGCGGGCAGGGCGTGTACCTGGACTTCGCCGACGCCATCGAGCGCATGGGCCGCAAGGCCGTCGAGGCCAAGTACGGCAACCTCTTCGACATGTACCAGCGGATCACCGACGAGGATCCGTACGAGGTGCCGATGCGGATCTACCCGGCCGTGCACTACACGATGGGCGGCCTGTGGGTCGACTACGACCTCCAGACCACCGTCCCCGGCCTGTTCGCGATCGGCGAGGCCAACTTCTCCGACCACGGGGCGAACCGGCTCGGCGCCTCGGCCCTGATGCAGGGCCTGGCCGACGGCTACTTCGTGCTGCCGGCCACCATCAACGACTACCTCGCCCGCAACCCGCACCACGAGAAGGTCACCGACGAGCATCCGGTCGTCCAGGAGGTGCTGGCCGAGACCCAGGACCGGCTCAACCTGCTGCTGGCCGTGGACGGCGACCGTACGCCCGACTCCTTCCACCGTGAAGTCGGCGAGCTGATGTGGGAGTTCTGCGGGATGGCCCGCACCGACGCAGGGCTGCGCAAGGCACTGAGCCGCATCCCGCAGATCCGCGAGGAGTTCTGGCGGCGGATCAAGGTCCCGGGCACCGGCGAGGAGTTCAACCAGTCGCTGGAGAAGGCCAACCGGGTCATCGACTACCTGGAGCTCGCCGAGCTGATGTGCCTCGACGCGCTGCACCGCGACGAGTCCTGCGGCGGCCACTTCCGCGAGGAGTCGCAGACGCCGGACGGCGAGGCGGCCCGCAAGGACGACGAGTTCGCCTACGCGGCGGCCTGGGAGTTCACCGACACGGGCGCCGCTCCCGTGCTGCACAAGGAAGACCTCGTCTTCGAGTACGTCCACCCCACCCAGCGGAGCTACGCATGAAGCTCACCCTGCGCGTCTGGCGACAGAAGAACGCCGACGCCGAAGGCGCCATGTCCACGTACGAGGTGGACGGCATCTCCACCGACATGTCCTTCCTGGAGATGCTCGACACCCTCAACGAGGAGCTCATCCTCAAGGGCGAGGACCCCGTCGCCTTCGACCACGACTGCCGTGAGGGCATCTGCGGCGCCTGCTCGCTCGTGATCAACGGCGACGCCCACGGGCCCGAGCGGACGACCACCTGCCAGCTGCACATGCGGTCCTTCAAGGACGGCGACACGATCGACATCGAGCCGTGGCGGGCGTCGGCGTTCCCGGTGATCAAGGACCTGGTGGTGGACCGGACGGCCTTCGACCGGATCATCCAGGCCGGTGGCTACATCACCGCGCCGACGGGTGCCGCGCCGGAGGCGCACGCCACGCCGGTGCCCAAACCGGACGCCGACTTCGCCTTCGAGCACGCCGAGTGCATCGGGTGCGGCGCGTGTGTGGCGGCCTGTCCCAACGGGGCGGCGATGCTGTTCACTTCCGCCAAGATCAACCATCTGAACGTGCTGCCGCAGGGGGCGCCCGAGCGCGAGACGCGGGTGCTGGACATGGTGGAGCAGATGGACGAGGAGGGCTTCGGCGGGTGCACGCTCACCGGTGAGTGCGCCACCGCATGCCCCAAGGGCATCCCGCTGACGTCCATCACGAGCATGAACAAGGAGTGGCTGAGGGCCACGCGGAAGGTGAAGCGGTAGGACGGGTCACCCAAAAGACGTTCGCCGGCGAGCGCGGACGGACGGGGCCGGGAGTGGTGCTCTCCGGCCCCGTTTCGCGTTCCCGCGCCCGTCAGGTGAACAGCACCGGACCGCTCGGCTGACCGGTCGGGCACCGGAATGTGGACGACCGGTACGAGTTCGCGCCGTTCAACATCCGCACATCCACTCTCCTGGCACAGGTCACGCGTACGCCAACCGGCATAGGAAGAACAGGGGCGGCACCACGCACCGCTCGCAACTTCCCGCCGCTAGCCGTCCCCGGCCCGTGACCAGGAGTAAGCCATGACCGGCGTACTGACCGTCGACCGTCCCCCGCAGCCCACGGCGCCCACCCGCTACACCGTGAGCCTCGCCCGCAACGAGGAGGACGTGCGCGCCGCCCAGCGGCTGCGGCACGACGTCTTCGCCGGCGAGATGGGAGCCCTGCTGACCACACCGCAGCCGGGTCACGACATCGACGCCTTCGACGCGTACTGCGACCACCTGCTCGTCCGTGAGGAGGTGTCCGGCCAGGTCGTCGGCACCTACCGGCTGCTCCCGCCGGAGCGGGCCGCCGTCGCGGGCCGACTGTACTCGGAAGGCGAGTTCGACCTCACCCGGATCGACTCCCTGCGTCCGAATCTCGTCGAGGTCGGCCGCTCCTGCGTCCACCCCGACCACCGCGACGGCGCCGTGATCAGCCTGATCTGGGCCGGCATCGCCCGCTACATGGTCGACCACGGCCACGAGTGGCTGGCCGGCTGCTGCTCGATCCCGCTCGCCGACGGCGGCACGCTCGCGGCCGCGACCTGGGACCGCGTACAGGCCAAGCACCTGGCCCCGGAGGAGTACCGGGTACGGCCGCTGCGCCCCTGGCAGCCGACCGCCCCCGTCCCCGCCACGCGCGTCGAGCTGCCCGCCCTGCTGCGCGGCTACGTCCGCCTCGGCGCCTGGGTCTGCGGCGAGCCCGCGCACGACCCGGAGTTCGGGGTCGCCGACATGTACGTGCTGCTGTCGATGCGCCGGATCAACGCGCGCTATCTGCGGCACTTCCTCTCCCTCGTCCCGGCGTGAGGACGGGGCGGCCATGAGCACCTCCTCCCTCGGAGCCCTGGGTGTCCCCACGGCGACCGCTCCCACGGCCGCTCCCACGGCCGTTCCCGCCGCCGGGCCGACCGGCGCACCGGCCGCGCGTGCCCACGCCGTCGAGGTGGCGACCCTCTGGCGGCCCAGCGCGCCCTGCACCCCGCGGACGTGCGTGGACGTGACGGGACCGGCCAGGGCCATGCCCCTGGCCGCCCTGCGCCTCGTGGCGGTCCTGTTCCTGCTGGTCGCCGGGTTCGCCGCCAGCCCGCTCGGTGGGCGGATACCCAAGGGACTGATACGGCGCTGGTGCCGCTGGGTCGTGCGGGCCTCGGGGGTCCGGGTACGGATCGACGGCGACGCGGCACCCGACGGCGGGCTGCTGCTCGTCGCCAACCACGTCTCCTGGCTGGACATCCCGCTGCTCGCCGCCGTCCGCCCGGCCCGGATGCTCGCCAAGTCGGAGATCCGGGACTGGCCGGTCGCGGGGTGGCTGACCGCCCGCGGCGGCGCCCTGTTCATCGACCGGGACCGCATCCGGGCCCTGCCCGCCACGGTGGCCCGGATCGCCCAGGCGCTGCGGTCGGGCGAGGCGGTCGCCGTCTTCCCCGAGGGCAGCACCTGGTGCGGCCGCGCCCAGGGCCACTTCCGCCGGGCCGCCTTCCAGGCCGCCCTCGACGCGGACGTGCCCGTGCAGCCGGTGCGTCTGCGCTACCGGGTGGTCGGCGGCGACCCCAGCACGGCGGCCGCCTTCGTGGGCAACGACTCGCTGCTCGCCTCGGTGTGGCGGGTGACGAGGTCACGCGAACTGGTCGCCGAGGCGGAGGTGCGGGAGCCCATCGCCCCGGGCAGCCGGCCGGACCGGCGCTCCCTGGCCCGGGCGGCCGAGGTGTCCGTCCTACCGAGGACGCATCAGCCGGAGATCCTCGCCCCAGGCGTCCAGCACCGCCCCGTGCCCCTCGCGGCGGGCCGCGGCCTCCACGCGGGCGAACAGCCGCCGCTGGACCGCCACGTCGCCGCCGGCGGAGACACGGTCCACGGCTCCCAGCAGGGCGTCGCCGTCCCAGCCGGGCAGCGGGTGGCGGGCAAGCTCCCAGCGTAGGTACTTGTTGTACGGGCGCGGGCGCCGGTCCAGGGCGAAGAGCAGCTCCAGCAGGTGCCCCACACTGTCCGTGGCGTCGAGCCGGGCGGCGAGCGGCTCGCCGTCACGGTCGTTCTTCACCGAGCGGTAAAGGGAGTTGGCGTACGCGTCCAGCCAACCGGCGGCGGCCCGGAACGCCTCGTCGGCGCCGAGCCGTGCCTTGGCGGCGAGGATCTCCGCGATGCTCTGGGACTCCTCGATGCCCCCGAACTCCGCGATTCCTCCGGCCGCCCGGTCGAGCACGATCCGCGCCCGGGCGAGGGCATAGCGCTCGTACCCCGGCATTCCGGCCGCCCGGAACTCGGCGAGGGAGACGATCACCAGGTCCAGTCGCGACGTGCGGTGACCGGCGAAGCGACGGAGGTCCGTCGTCGCGCCGTCCGCGAGGACGACGTACAGATCGTGGTCGGAGTGCTCGGTGGCCATGCCGTCGTGGGCCCGCGAGCCCTTGAGGACGAGGCCGACGACAGCGGGGTCGGCGGTGGCGCGCTCGACGAACGCGTCGTAGGTGAGGGACTCCACGCGACGATCCTACGAGGCACAAGTGCCGTGTCCGCAAAGGCTTTTCAGGGCCTCACCGAGGCTGCGGGGCCACCACCCGGGCCAGATACGGCGCCGTGGCGCTCCCCTCCGCCCGGGCCACCTCCACCGGCGGACCCGCCGCCACGATCCGCCCGCCCGCGTCACCGCCGCCCGGCCCGAGGTCGATCACCCAGTCCGCGCCCGCGACGACGGACATGTCGTGCTCGACGACGATGACCGTGTGCCCGGCGTCGACGAGCCCGTGCAGCTGGCGCATCAGCACCTCGACGTCGGCCGGGTGGAGTCCGGTCGTCGGCTCGTCGAGGAGGTAGAGGGTGTGGCCGCGTCGGCCGCGCTGCAACTCGCTCGCCAGCTTGATGCGCTGGGCCTCGCCGCCGGACAGCTCGGTGGCGGGCTGTCCGAGCCGCAGATAGCCGAGGCCGACGTCGAGAAGGGTGCCGAGGCTGCGGGCCACGGACGGGGTGTCCGCGAAGAACTCCGCCGCCGCCTCGACCGTGAGGTCCAGCACCCGCGCGATGTTCCGTCCCCGGTACGCCACTTGCAGCGTCTCGGGGTTGTAGCGCGCCCCGCCGCAGTCCGGGCACGGCGCGTACGTGCTCGGCAGGAACAGCAGCTCCACACTGACGAACCCCTCGCCCTGGCAGGTCTCGCACCGGCCACCCGCGACATTGAAGGAGAACCGCCCGACCCCGTACCCACGCACCCGCGCCTCGTCGGTGGCCGCGAACACCTTGCGTACGACGTCGAAGAGGCCGGTGTAGGTGGCGAGATTGGAGCGCGGGGTGCGGCCGATCGGCTTCTGGTCGACCGAGACGAGGCGGCCCACGCCCGCCAGTTCCTCGGTGATCTCGCCGATGAGCGTCGACTTGCCCGACCCCGAGACCCCGGTGACGGCCGTGAACACACCGAGCGGGAACTCGGCGGTCACCCCGCGCAGGTTGTGCCGGGAGACCGGGCCGACCTTCAACTCGCCGCGCGGGGCGCGCACTTGGCGTACGGCGGCGGGGGAGTCGTCGAACAGGAAGCGAGCCGTCGCCGACCCCTCGACGGCCGCCAGCTCGGCCACCGGCCCGCTGTGCAGCACCCGCCCGCCGTGCTCCCCGGCCAGCGGCCCCACATCCACCAGCCAGTCGGCGCCGCGCATGACGTCGAGATGGTGCTCGACCACGAACACCGTGTTCCCCGACGCCTTCAGCCGCTCCAGCACCGTCAGCAGCGCCTCCGTGTCCGCCGGGTGCAGTCCCGCGGACGGCTCGTCGAGGACGTACACGACGCCGAACAGCCCGGACCTGAGCTGGGTCGCGAGTCGCAGGCGTTGCAGTTCGCCCGCCGAGAGCGTGGGGGTGGCGCGGTCGAGGGCGAGGTAGCCGAGGCCGAGCTCGACGACCGGCGCGATACGGGACTTGAGGTCCTCGGTGAGGACACGGGCCGTCTCCGAGGAACCGCCCTCCAGCATCCCCGCCAGCTCGGTGAGCGGCAGCGCGGCCAGCTCGGCGATCGTCCGGCCGGCGAAGGTCACCGCCAGCGCCTCGGGCCGCAGCCTGCTGCCGCCGCACGCCGGGCAGGGCGCGGCGGTGAGGAACCGCTCCGCCTTGGTCCTGAGGGTCGGGCTCTTGGAGTCGGAGAACGTCTTCATGACGTACCGATGGGCGCTCATGTACGTGCCCTGGTACGGCCGTTGGATGCGGTCCGCGTCGCGCACCGGGTGGACGGTGACCACCGGCTGCTCGTCGGTGAACAGGATCCACTCGCGCTCCTCGGCGGGCAGATCGCGCCAGGGCAGGTCGACGTCGTACCCGAGGGCGTCGAGGATGTCGCGCAGGTTCTTGCCCTGCCAGGCACCCGGCCACGCGGCGATCGCTCCCTCGCGGATCGACAGCGCCGGGTCGGGGACCAGCAACTCCTCGCTCGTACGGTGCACTTGGCCGAGCCCGTGACACTGAGGGCACGCCCCGGCCGCCGTGTTCGGCGAGAAGGCGTCCGAGTCGAGCCGCTCGGCGCCCGGCGGGTACGCACCGGCGCGCGAGTACAGCATCCGCAGGGAGTTGGAGAGGTTGGTGACCGTACCGACGGACGAGCGGGACGTCGGCGCCGAACGGCGCTGCTGCAGGGACACGGCGGGCGGAAGCCCCGTGATCTCGCCGACCTTCGGCGCGCCGACCTGGTGGATCAGCCGGCGCGCGTACGGCGCGACCGACTCGAAGTAGCGGCGCTGGGCCTCGGCGTAGATCGTGCCGAAGGCGAGCGACGACTTCCCGGACCCGGACACGCCGGTGAACACGGCCAGCACATCCCGCGGAATGTCGACGTCCACGCCTTGGAGGTTGTGCTCACGGGCGCTGCGGACGCGGACGTACGGGTCGTGTGGGGAGTGCATGGGGTAAGGGCTCCGGGAGGTACGCGGGGGAGGAGGGGGAGGGGAAGCGGCCGTGGGCAAACCCCGCGATTCTATGCGAACGGGACGTGCGGGCCGTACGAGCCACCTGATGTTCACGACGACGTCGGCTCACCCACACCGCTCGCCCATAGCGTCTCGCCAGTCTCTCTTCCTACCGAGGAGTATGCGTGAGCGCTTCCGCTCTGAGCACTCTCACCGCCGCGCTGCTGATGGTCACGGGCGCCTCCGCCCCGCAGCCGGTCTCCGTCTCCGCGCGTGTGGAGACGCCCGCCGTGTACGACGACGAGGCGGGCGGCAACGCCGACGCGGACGACCCGGCCGTCTGGGTCGACCCCCGCGACCCGGGCCGCAGCCTCGTGATCGCCACCCTCAAGGAGGCCGGCCTCGACGTCTACGGCCTCGACGGCAAGCGGCTCCAGCACATCGCCGCGCCCGCCGCGCCGGGCGAGGACGCGGCGCCGGGCCGCTTCAACAACGTCGACGTCGTCTACGGCTTCGAACTGGGCGGCAGGAAGACCGACCTGGCCCTGGTCAGCGACCGCGGCCGGGACCGGATCCGGGCCTACGCGATCGACCCGGCCGCCGTGGCGGCGGGCAGGCCCCCGCTGAAGGACGTGACGGTGACCGACGCCGCGCCGGTCTTCTCCGCGAGCGAGGCCGAGGTCGACGACCAGCGCACCGCCTACGGCCTGGCCGCCTTCAGCGACGACGACCACGCGTACGCGGTGGTCTCGCGCCGCTCGGAGACCCGCGTACGGCTGCTGCGGCTGGAGGACCGAGGCGGCCGCGTCGGCTACAGGACCGAGGACACCCTCGACCTGCCCGCCTCCTTCACCCTGCCGAACGGCAGCGGTTGGACGCCGTGCGCCGACCCCGGTGACCGCGCGCAGGTCGAGGGCATGGCCGTCGACCAGGAGGAGCACGTCCTGTACGCGGCCCAGGAGGACGTCGGGCTGTGGCGGGTGGACCTCGACGACGAGGAGTTCGGCCGGCCCAAGCTGATCGACCGGGTGCGGGAGTACGGCACTCCGTGGACGTACGACGCCGAGGAAGAGGAGTGCGTCATCGACAGCGCCAACGACCCCGGATTCGGCGGTGAGCACCTGGGCGCCGACGCCGAGGGTGCCACGATCTACCACGCCGCCGACGGCAAGGGCTACCTCCTCGCCTCCAGTCAGGGCGACAACACCTTCGCCGTGTACGAGCGCCAGGGCCAGGGCGCCTACCTCGGTTCGTTCGCCGTGACCGACAGCGCCGCCACCGACGGGGTGCAGCACTCCGACGGTGCCGCCGTGGTGAACGTCCCGCTGGGCCGGTCCTTCCCCAAGGGCCTGCTGGTCACCCATGACGGCGAGGCCGCGCCCGCGGACGGGGACCGGGAGGGCACCAACTTCAAGTTCACGCGCTGGGACGCGGTGGCCGGCGCGTTCCCGCAGCCGCTGACGGTCGACACCAAGTCGTTCGACCCGCGCGACACGGACTGATCCGTCGTCCGCCCGCTCGCCCGGATCACGCGCCGAAGATCCGGGCGAGCCCACGGTAGGAGTCCAGTAGGGCCGCACGGTCGTACGTACTGGTCGTGACCAGCACCTCCTGCGCCCCCGTCTCCTTCAGCACCGTCTCCAGCTCGTGCGCGACCTGCTCCTGCGTGCCCGCGATATGCCCGGCGAGGCCGCCCTCGTAGAAGCCGCGCTCCTTGTCGGTCATGGACAGCGCCTCCACGTGCTCGGCGGGCGGCAGCGCCGGGAAGGTGCCGTGGGTGCGCGAGTACGCCATCGACCAGGCCTCCGGGACGAGCAGTCGCCGGGCCTCCTCGGGTGTGGCGGCCACGGCGATCGTGCCGGAGATCACGACGTACGGCTCGCCGGCCCAGGGGGAGGGGCGGAAGTGGTCGCGATAGTGATCGATCCCGCGCCGCATCTTCTCCCTGCTCCTGAGGTCGCCGATCACCATCGGCAGCCCCGCGCGGGCCGCGATGTCCGCGCCCTCGCCCATGGCCAGCACGAACGGCGGCACGGTCAGGCCCTCGGCGGGGCGCGCGTGCACCCCCGTGGCCGACGTGCCCCGGAACCAGCCGAGCAGCTCCTGGATCTGCGCCGCGAAGTCCTCCGCGTCCCCCTTGTCCCGCCCGAGCGCCTTGCGCACGCCGTCCGTGAAGCCGACGGATCTGCCGAGCCCCATGTCGACACGGCCCGGGAAGAGGGACTCCAGTACCCCGAACTGCTCGGCCACGACCAGGGGTTGGTGGTTGGGCAGCATCACGCCGCCGGTGCCGACCCGGATCGTGCGGGTCGCGGAGGCGACGGCGGCGGCCAGCACGGTCGGCGCGGAACCGGCGACACCGGGTACGCCGTGGTGCTCCGAGACCCAGATGCGGTGGTAGCCGAGCGCCTCGATCTCCCGCGCCAGGTCGACGGTGTCGCGCAGCGCTTCTCCGTTCGAGTGGCCCTCGCGGGTGCGGGAGCGGTCCAGGACGGAGAAGCGGGTCGAAGCGATCACGGAGCTCATACAGGGTTCAACACCGGGGAGCCCGCAGGATTCCTCACGGGATGCCTCACGGGATTCCTCACGGTGCGATGTTGTGGTTCAGGTGGAACAGGTTCCCGGGGTCGTAGCGCCGCTTGAGCTCCCTGAGACGGCCGTAGTTCGTGCGGTAGTTGGCCTGGACGCGGTCCCGGTCGTCGCTGTCCATGAAGTTCACGTAGCCGCCTCCCATGGAATGCGGCTCCAGCGCCCGGTCGAAGGCGCGCACCCAGTCCTTCTGGGCCTCGCAGTCCTCCCGGGTGGTGAGGGTCGGGCTGAGCGCGATCGAGTAGTCGGCGTCCCGGTAGGAGAAGGCGGTCTCCTCGGGGCCGACGCGGTGGCAGGCCCCGTCGATGGGGAAGACGACCGTCACGCTCTGGATCGAGGGCGTGTCGGCGCCGTACTCGACGAGGGCGTCTACGGCCCCGTCCGGCAGGCCCTGGGTGAAGGCGCCCTTCCAGTAGTGGTACAGCCCGGCCGGCACCAGCTCGTCGAACAGGGTGTTGATCACCGGATAGGGCATCCGCTCCACATGCCGGCCCAGCACCGGCCCGAGTGCCGCGACCCGCTCCCGGATCTCGTCGTCCTCGTCCTGCGGTCCGCTCCAGCAGGTGACCACGCCGCACATCGGCCGCCCGTGCCAGCGCTCGGGCAGGAACGGCACCGGCGGCCCGAGCCCTACGACGAACACGGCTCCCAGCCGGTCGTCCGCCTCGGCGACCAGCTCCCGATAGCGGCGGATCACGTCGCCGTCGAGCGGGAAGAAGGTCGGCCCGCCGAGGATGTCGGCGATGGGGTGCAGCCGGAACGCGAAGGACGTCACGACCCCGAAGTTCCCGCCGCCCCCGCGCACCGCCCACATCAGGTCGCTGTTCTGCTCGTCGGTGCAGGTCAGGAAGGATCCGTCGGCCGTCACCAGGTCCACGGAGACGAGGTTGTCGCAGGCCAGACCGCAGCGCCGGGCCAGGTGCCCCATGCCGCCGCCGGTCGTCAGGCCGCCCACGCCGGTGGTGGAGACGACCCCGCCCGTGGTGGCAAGCCCGAAGGCGTGGGTGGCGTGGTTGACGTCCGCCCAGGTGCAGCCGCCCTCGACCCACGCCGTCCGTTTCCCTGGATCGACGCGGATGCCGCGCATCCGGCCCAGATCGAGGACGACGCCGTCGTCACACGTCCCGTGCCCGGGGACGCTGTGGCTGCCGCCGCGCACCGCCAGCGGCAGTCCCCGCTCGCGGGCGAGGCCCACCGTGGCGATCACGTCGCCCGCGTCGGCGGGCCGCACGATGAGCGCGGGCCGCCTGTCGTGCATGGCGTTGAAGACCTTGCGGGCCTCGTCGTAGTCCGGGTCGCCGGGTTCGACGATGTCGCCGCGCAGCCGGTCCGTCAGCCGGTGGTCGAGGGTGGGTGTGGAGATGGTCATGGCCGCCGCTCGCTTTCCGTTCCGGTGCCGGGAAGGGATACACCACCGGTGTACGCGCGCGGCGGGGGCGCGATCATCGCCGGAAGCGCCCATCTCGGGGGAGCGGCCATGGGCAGAACGGCCCATGGGGGTGTCAGGTGAGGCCGTGTCGGTACGCGTACGCCGTCGCCGCAGCCCGCGAGGACACGTCGAGCTTGGCGAAGATGTTGTTCAGGTGCCGGGCGACGGTGTGCTCGCTGATCACCAGCTCGGTCGCGACTGCGCGATTCGTGCGGCCCGCCGCGACCAGCCGCAGCACCTGGATCTCCCGCTCGGTGAGCCCGCCGGGCCGCTCCGGGCGCACATCGGCGAGCAGGGCGGCGGCCCGGCGCGCGTCGGGCACGGCGCCGAGCCGGCGGAAGGTCTGCTCGGCGGCCCGCAGCTCCATCCGGGCACCCTCGTCGTCCCCGACGGCCCGGTCGGCGGCGGCCAGGGTCATCCGTACCTGCGCCGCCTCGTACGGCACCCGCAGCTCCAGCCAGAGCGTCAGTGCGCGGCGCAGTTCGGGCAGCGCACGGTCGAGGTCACCGGTGGCGAAGGCCACCGCGCCGCAGGCGGTGGCGGCGCTCGCGTGCAGCAGCGTCGTCTCCGAACCGCACCGCTGCTGCCAGTCCCGGGCCAGGGACCCCAGCTCCTCGGCGGCACTGTGTGCCTCGGCCGTCCGGTCCAGCGCCAGGCACACCTCCACCTGGGCCGCGAGCAGCCTGCACCGTTCGAGACCGCCGGCCTCGGCTCCGTTCGCCAGGGCGAGCCGCAGGGCGGTGGCGGAGGCGTCGGCCTTCCCCTGGGCCAGCCGCAGCAGGGCGAGGCCGGGCTGCGGGTCACGGCCGAGTTCGTGCGTGCGGTCGTACGACTGCTCGGCCGCCGCCAGTTCCCCGCGCCGCCGCTGGATCCGGCCGACCAGGTAGACCGCCTCGGCCGCCATCCGCCGCTCGTACGGCAGCAGTTCCGCGCAGGTCCGCTCGGCCTCCATGAGCGCCTCATCCCAGCTGCCCCGCAACTCCAGGACCTCCACCCGGTGCACCCGGCACAGTCCCCGGAAGTTGTTCTCGGCCGGCATCGCCGCGCACCACCGCATGGCCGCGTCGGTCCATTCGGCGGCGCGTTCCAGATCGACGCAGGCCATGCACTGCTGGAGGCCCAGACAGTAGACCCACCCGGTGAAGAAGGAGCTGAGCTCACCGGCCATGGCAGCGCACATCGCCTCGTCCAGGAGATCGAGACCCTCACTGACCCGCCCCTGGGCCACCAGCACGCCCGCCTGTGCCTGGACGCCCATGGCGAGCAGATCCGGGCTGCCACGGCGGCGCGCTATCGAGGCCATGTGCCGGGCCGCGGCCATGGCCTCGTCGAACGCGCCGCGCCGCTGGGCGTCCTCCGCGTCGACCCAGGCGAGGTAGCACTGCTCGACGCACTCCGGCTCGTCGTGCAGATGCCGCCGTGCCCGGCGCAGCCAGCCCGCGGCCACGGCACTGCGTCCCGCCAGCTGATGCTCGTAGAAGAGCAGCCAGGCCGAGTGCCCCGCCTGCCGGGCCGCGTCCGCCGCGACATACCCGGAGTAGGCCCGCGTCCGCTGGACGATCGACTCGTCGACCCGGCTCGTCCACCAGGCGGCGTCCGAGAACGCGGCGCAGTCGTCAGGGGTGAGGCAGGCCGGATCCAGGCCGCCCAGCAGCCCGTACGCCTCGGCCCACGCCTCACGGGCGACGGCGTCCCTGGCCCGCCGCAAGGTGTCCGCGGCAGCCCTGTCGATCGTCCGCTCGGTCACCGCGGCTCCCTTCTCGCGCTCTGCGAGCAGGACCGGCCCCTTCCCAGAATAGGCTCGACAGGCGCGGCCCGGCCCCCATTACTGCGGGCCGGGCCCAAGTGGCACATCGGCAGGCTCGTCGCTGCCCTTGTCCGCGTGGAGCGGTCAGTGGTGATGCTTGTCGATTGCTCGGAAGCTGCCGACAAGCGCGAATGGCACTGTGGCCCCGTCGAGGACCGGCGTGCCTTCGATTTCGCTGGTGGAGTCTCCGGGGTGGATTTTTGCCCTTGCGGAGCCGTTGTCACAGGTAATCCCGCGGAAGAATTCCACGGTCCTGTGACTCTCGTTCAGCACGTTGAAGCTTCTCGCGGGACTACTGATGACAGCGGTGCACACACCCGGCTCGGCTGCGAAGGTTCGCTCGTTGACGTAGACCCGTCCACGATCGTTGTTCCGGAAATTGTCGTTCCGGAAGTTGTCGTTTCGGTCGTTGTCATTCCGGTAGTTGAAGTTCGTCTGGCCGTCGCCTCCCTGGGGAACGGAGGCGTCGGCCTGCTGTACCGACGGGGCGGACTTCGGGGCTGAACTGGAAGCCGAGGCGTAGTTCATACCGGTTGCGGCAAGGACGGTGACGCCCACCGACAATGCGATCGCGACAACGGTACGCGTACGCATTCCCTCTCTCCTTCTCACAGGCATTCCGTTTCTCCATCTCTCAGGGTGTCAGCTGAGCCGACCGACTAAGAATGAACATACTCATGCCTAATTCTGTCGCCACCTCAGAAATCTCGGAGGGGCTATGAAGGGGGCCGATCGGGCGTTCGAAAGCTCAAGCTGACGTTTGTGATGGTTCGTCAGAAAGTCAAAAGTGAAGGTGACTTGGTACCGCAGTTGAGCCGCTCGGGGGACCGAGCTGACACCCCTTCACACTTCTGCCCGCGTGTCGGGTATTGACAAAGCTCCAGGCGGCGGGATAGGGCCCTCTGCGGGATCGTCCCGGGCGCCACCCCTGACGAGGCCCGGGCCGCGATCCGCAGGGCATCCATGGGCCCGAGCTGTACTACGCCGAGGTCATGCACGGCACCGACGCCGAGCGTCCAGTATGCCGAGCACGCCGACGTGCTGACACGCCGACACCGGCTCGTGATTTCCCCACGTAAGGCCATTTGCGCAGTGGCGATCCGTGCTCGGGGGGTCGCGGGTGCCTGTGGCTCCATGACAAGTCGTCAGGGGGTGGGGCGGCTGTGTACGGCACCCCCGGTCAGCCCTCGGGGTGCAGTAGCCCCCGCTCGTACGCCTTGACCAGGTGCTGCGGCACGAGGTGGCTGACGCCGTCGATGGTGACGGGCACGAGCTGGGGCGTGCTCGCCTTCCACTGGGCGCGGCGGTGGCGGGTGTTGCTGCGGGACATCTTCCGCTTCGGGACAGCCATGACGGACCTCCTCGGTGGGTGAACGCCGAGGACGCTACATGAAAATGGATCCCATTAACAATAAGCCGGGAGGTGGCCGGGACTCAGCGACGTGAGCGCACCCGTGCCGCCCTCGGCGGCTGGATGAACTGCAGCTCCAGCGTGACAGGCGGGTCCGCGAGGCCCGGCCCGCCCGCCGCCGCCCACCGCGCGATCTCCTCGGTGCAGTCGTCGTCCATCGCGAAGCCGACCCAGGTGGGCCGCCCGCCGGCCCGGCGCCCCGCGGCCGACGGCTGGACGACGATCACGCTGGCCTGGTCGCAGGGGCCCAGGCAGTCGTCCGTCGTCCGGACCTGGAAGCCGTGCTCGGCCCCTGCGGCGCGCAGGCGCTCCACCTGCCAGGCGTGATCGGTGCCGGGGTGCTTGCGGGGATTGCCGCAGCAGCAGCCCCGGCAGACGACGAGGGTGCAGGGGCGCTCGCGGGCGGCGCCGATCAGGAACGTACGGGTAGGCATGACAGAAGCATGTCCTACTCCTTCGCGCCCACCAGCATCCGCACCTCGAACTCCTCGAAGGCGGCGTCCTCCTGGCGTTCCTGGCGGCTGCTCAGCACGCTGCCGAGCCAGCCGAGGAGGAAGCCCGCCGGGATGGAGACGATGCCCGGGTTCTGGAGCGGGAACCAGGCGAAGTCGGACTCCGGGTAGAACGAGCCCGGCGCTGAGGAGACGACGGGCGAGAACAGGACCAGCAGGACCGAGCAGATCAGTCCGCCCCAGAGGCTGAGCAGCGCTCCCTGGCCGGTGAAGCGGCGCCAGAACAGGGTGTACACGATCGTCGGCAGGATCGCAGACGCCGCGATGGCGAAGGCCAGGAAGGCGAGCGTCGCGGTGTTGGCGCCCCAGGAGATCAGCGCGAGCAGCATCGCGAGCACGCCGATCACGGCCGCGGACAGCCGGGCCACCATCAGCTCCTCGGTCTCGCTCGCGCGGCCCTTGCGGATCACCTCGCCGTACAGGTCGTGGGCGAGTGACGAGGCGGCGGCCAGGGTGAGGCCGGCCGCGACGGCGAGCAGGGTGACGAAGGCGAGGCAGGACAGCAGGGCCGTGAGGATGCCGCCGCCGAGGGCGTTGGCCAGCAGCAGGACGGCGGAGTCGCCCTTGTGGTCGGTCTCCGCGATGGTGTCCCGGCCGACGATCGCCGTGGCGCCGAGGCCCAGCACGCCGGCCGCCAGGCAGACCAGGCCGACCAGGCCCACCGCCCACACGACGGAGCGGCGCAGGACGTCGACCTTGCGCGGGGCGAGCAGACGCATCAGTACGTGGGGGAGGGCGGCCAGCCCGAGGACGATCGCCAGTTCCAGGCTGAAGAAGTCGATCTTGCTCGTGGTGCTGACGCCGTAGCG
This sequence comes from Streptomyces sp. NPDC051738, assembly GCF_044453205.1. Taxonomy (NCBI): domain Bacteria; kingdom Bacillati; phylum Actinomycetota; class Actinomycetes; order Kitasatosporales; family Streptomycetaceae; genus Streptomyces; species Streptomyces sp. NPDC051738. The sequence goes on from NZ_JBITCM010000005.1 coordinate 533,709, forward strand.
CAGTCCGGGTTCGAGGAACTGTGTGCCGGTGCCGCTGTTGTTCGCGGCCGCGGACAACAGGGCGTTGGGGTTCCAGTCGTAGTGGTGGAGCACCATCACCGCGGTGACCGTCACGCCCGCCACCAGCATCACGGCCTTGATGATCTGGATGACCGTGGCGCCGGGCGCGCCGCCGATGGCGGCGTACACGATGACGATGGTTCCGATGACGACCACGCACAAGGTGCGTGTCGCGGGACTGGGTTCGCCGGTGAACTGGGTCAACAGCGCCATGCTGCCGACAAGTTGGGCGACCAGGTAGAGGGTCGTGATGGCCAGGGTGCACACGGCCAGGGCGAGGCGGGCCGGACGTTGCATGGTGGTCAGGCGCAGGGCGAGCGTGTCGCCCAGGGTGAACTTGCCCGCCCGGCGCAGGGGTTCGGCGATGAGCAGGAGCACCATCATCCAGGCGACGACCGTGCCGCCGAGGTAGAGCAGGCCGTCGTACCCGTTGAGGGCGACCAGGCCGGTGCTGCCCAGCAGCGTCGCTGCCGACAGATAGTCGCCGCACATCGCGAGGCCGTTGCGCAGCGGGGACATCGTGCGGTTGCCGAGGTAGAACTCGCTGATCTCGTCGCGCTGAGGAGCCGTCAGCAGCGCCATGAACAGCGTGACCACGACCACCGACAGGAACAGCACGAACGTCAGGTTCAGGCTGAACCGGTCGACGATGCCTGCGGACATGGTCACCACGTGCGGTACCCCCTGGAGCCGGGCTGAACGGTCTGCCGTGCCGTGTGCTGGTCCCGTCGCGAGCCCAGGCCACGGGCCAGTGGGTCGACCCGGGTGCGCATGTACCGGACGTAGCACAAGGCCGTCACGCCCATCACGACGAACTGGCCCAGGCCCAGGGTGAGACCGAGGGTGAGGTGGCCGACCAGGCGCTGGTTCATCAGGTCGGGGACGGAATGGGACAGAAGCACGTACAGCAGGAATCCGCCGACGGACAGAAGCGTCGCACGGACTCCGAATCTGCGCTGAGCGCGGCGCAGTGAGTGAAATTCAGGATCTTCGGATATGCGCCGGGTCGGTGCGGGTTCACTATCCGGGGGACTGTATGTGAAAGAATTGTCGTGCCAATGTGAAAACTCGGGCACAGGCGCACCTTCTTTGCTGCGGCAGGCCGGACATGCGGGAGCGCGGGCTTTGTTGTGGGGAGACTGTGAGCGGCGGCGAAGCCGGAAGCCGCGAGTATGGCAGCGGGCTCATTGAAGAATCAACCGCAGTGCTGAATTGCCGTACTCCGGTGGCGCGTTCGCGTCGCTCGTGATCCTTTATCGGGCTTCCGTGGCCTGCGAAAAGGGCCTTCCGGGAATTAGTCCGGACCAGTTCTTCCGGTCGGACTGGCTGAAACTCACCCCTTCCCGCCCGGCCCGTTCCGGCGGCTCAGAAGCGGGCGCCGACGGCCGCGCCGCTGCGGGGTACGAGGAAGCGTGGCGCCGACGGCGGTGAGCCATCGGTGGAGCGCGGGCCCGTGATCGCGGCCGGGTCTGTGCCGAGCACCGAGGACCCGTCCCAAGTGCCGCCCAGATTCCAGGAGTTGCCGCTGGTCACCGTCCCCGAGCCGACGGCCGCGGCGCGGGCGTCGGCGATCGACAGGTTGGCGGTGAGGGTGGCGGTGCCGCCCGCGACGTCGGCGTCGAAGCCGGTGCCCGCGTTGGCCCAGGTCGTGTTGCGGCTCAGGGCGAGGGCGCCGGTATTGCCGTTGTCCGTGACACCGTGTGCCGCGTTCTTGAATGCGATCGCGTTGTGAAGGGTGTGACCCACCGCCGGGGCGGGGGTGCCGCCGCCCATCTTGAAACCGTTTCCGTCGCCCGAGAAGTCCGGGAAGTTCCAGCGGTTGTAGCCGTTGCCGTAGGCGATCGTGTTCTCGATCAGAATCGGCGAGGCGAACTTCCAGGCGTCGAATCCGTCGTCGACGTTGTTCCGCAACCGGGCCCCGCGCACCACGTTCCCGGTTCCGCCGCCCTCCTTGATGGCCAGGCCGTCGGCACTCTCACCGTTCTTGCGGGGGTCGCGATTGCCGTAACTGTCCAGATTCAGGATCTGGTTGTCGCTGGACGACCCCTGGAGTTGGAAGCCCGACTCGTAATTGTCGTGTGTGGACAGCCGGGAGAAGACGTTGCCGTTGCAGCCGTCGCAATAGATGCCGTACGGGCCGTTGACCAGCTCCAGACCGGAGATCCGCCAGTGCGAGGCCTCCATGTGGATCGCCCCGCGCTCGGCCCGCGGGATGCTGCCGCCGACCGGCGTGTGGCTGGCGGGCAGTTGCTCCCCGTCGATGACCACGCGCTCGCCTTGGTGGGCGCCGAGGGTGATGGGCAGGGCGGCGGTGCCCGAGGTCGTGATGGTGATGTTGTCGTTGAGGGTATAGGTGCCGCCGCGCACGGAGATGATGTCGCCGGGCTTCGCCAGGTCGACGGCCCGCTGGACGGTCCGCAGCGGCCGGTCCAGGGTGCCCGGCGCCGAGTCGCTCCCGTCGGTCGCCACGACCAGCGTCGCGGCCCCGTGCGCCTCGCCCGCCGGCCCCCACACCGCAAGCAGGGCTGCACTCACCGCCGCCGCCGTCCAGATCGCCGTACCGCGCCCGCCGTTCACCGTGCCGCGCATGGGGCCTCCCGCCGCCGCTTCCGCCTGCGTGCCGTGTCGCAGAGCAGTGGCCGCCCGGGGCGGGAAGGTTGCCGGGGTGCGGGGTCCGTCTAGGTCCGGTCGTCAAATTCCCGTCGTCCGCCCGGAGGGCGGGCCCGGCAACGCGGCGAGCGTGCGTGCCAGGCGTCGCCGGGCAGGCGGGAATTTGACGACAGGACCTAGGGTGAGGAGTGTGAACGACAGCAGCACACGTCCGCTCGCCGTGTTCGACCTGGACAACACCCTCGCCGACACGGCACACCGGCAGCGCTTCCTGGAGCGCACACCGCGTGACTGGGACGGCTTCTTCGCGGCGGCACCGCAGGACCCGCCGATCCCGGAGGGCGTCGCGCTGGCGCTGGAGGCCGCGCAGGAGTGCGAGGTCCGCTATCTGACCGGACGCCCCGAGCGCTGCCGGCGCGACACGCTCGACTGGCTCGCGGCACACGGACTGCCCGACGGGCGGGTGTACATGCGGCGCAACGACGACCGCCGGCCCGCCCGGCGTACCAAGCTGGAGATCCTGCGCCGCCTCGCCCGCACCCATGAGATCCGGGTGCTCGTGGACGACGACGAGCTGGTCTGCGAGGACGCCGAACGGGCCGGTTTCACCGTCGTACGGGCGCGCTGGACCGCCCCGTCCGCCGCGCTGGAGGTGGCGCAGGAGCGGGAGGGGCGGACCTGAGGGTCGGTCGCTACCCGGCCCGGACCGGCGTGCTGCCCGGCCGGACCGGGCGTGCTACTCGGCGTCGTCCAGTCGGAAGCCGACCTTCATGGTCACCTGCCAGTGCGCGATCTGCCCGTTGTCGAGCTGGCCACGCACCTCGGTCACCTCGAACCAGTCCAGGTTGTGCAGGGTCTGCGAGGCGCGCGTGATGCCGTTGCGGATGGCCTGGTCCACGCCGTCGGGCGAGGTACCGACGATGTCCGTGACCCGGTAGGTGTGGTTCGACATGGGGGTGCTCCTCTCCCGTGACTCCACCAGGGCGGAGTCACGCGTCACTCCACCGTGCCCCAAGGCGGGACATCGCGCGAGCCGTCCGTCACCGCGCCACGCTCAGTGACAGCGCGAAACGGGCCTCCCCGTCCGTCCACCAGTGCGCCAGTTCCAGCCCGGCCGCAGACAGTTCCGCGCCCACACCCTCCTTGCGGAACTTCGCCGACACCTCGGTGCGCATCTCCTCGCCCGCCGCGAAGTCCACGGCGAGATCGAGCGCGGGCACCTTCACCGTCTGCGCCGTACGGGACCGCAGCCGCATCTCGATCCACTCGTTGCGCGGGTCCCAGAGCGCCAGGTGATCGAAGGCGCCCGGATCGAAGTCGGCGCCCAACTCGCGGTCGATCACCGCCAGGACGTTCTTGTTGAACGCGGCCGTCACCCCGGCCGCGTCGTCGTACGCCTCGACCAGGACCTTCTCGTCCTTCACCAGGTCCGTCCCGAGCAGCAGCGCGTCACCGGGGGCGAGCAGACCGCGCGCCGAGGCCAGGAACGCGGCGCGCTCCGCAGGCAGCAGATTGCCGATCGTGCCGCCGAGGAACGCCACCAGCCGAGGGCCCGGCGTGTCCGGCAGGGCCAGCCCGCCCGTGAAGTCGGCGATCAGGGCATGCACGTTCAGCCCGGGCCGCTCCTCGACGAGCGCCTGCCCGGCCTGGGTGAGCGCGCTCTCGCTGACGTCGACCGGGACGTAGGTGTGCAGGCCGGTCAGCGCGTCGATCAGGTACCGCGTCTTCTCCGAGGAGCCGGAGCCCAGTTCGACGAGGGTGCGGGCGCCGCTGGCCGCGGCGATCTCGTCGGCCCGGTCGACGAGGATCTCGCGCTCGGCGCGCGTCGGGTAGTACTCGGGCAACTCGGTGATCTGCTCGAAGAGTTCGCTGCCTTTCGCGTCGTAGAACCACTTCGGCGGCAGTGTCTTGGGCGTGCTCCTCAGGCCCTTCAGGACGTCGGCGCGCAGGGCGGCCTCGGTGGCGTCCTCGGGCAGGGTGCGGGTGAGAAGGAACGGACTCACGTGCTGGGCTCCTTCGGTTGTGCGGGTACGGGTGCGGGTGGCAGGGCGTTGCCCGGGTCCTTGAGCGGGGTGAGCAGCACATCGGTGCGGCTCGCCGCGAGGAGGGTGTGGTCGGGGACCTCCTGCCAGTGCGGGTCGTCGTCGTAGGGCTCGGAGGCCACGACGGTGCCGCCGCCGGGCCGGGTCAGATACCAGAGGGTGTCGCCCCAGGCGGTCGCCGTGATGGTCTCGCCGTTGGTGAGGAGCAGGTTGAGCCGGGAGCCCGGGGCCGCCTCGGCGACCTCCGCGACCGTGTCGGCCAGCGCCTGCGCCTCGTCGTCACCGCCGCGCAGCCGGGCCAGGACCAGCGCCCAGACGAGCGCCGAGTCGCTGCGGGCCTCCAGAGACAGCAGATCCGCCGCGGGCACGGTCGGGACGAGCGGCGCCAGCGAGTCGGGCCAGCCCTTGACGGCGCCGTTGTGGCTGAACAGCCAGGGACCCGCGGCGAACGGCGCCGCCGCGGCCTCCCCTTCGGCGCCCGCCACCGTCGCGTCCCGTACGGCGGCGAGCAGCGCGGTGCTGCGCACGACCCGGGCCAGATCGGCGAAGGACAGGTCCCCCCAGATCGGCCCGGCCCGGCGATAGCGCGCCGGAACCGGGTCCCCCTCGGCGTACCAACCGACCCCGAATCCATCGGCGTTGACGGTCCCGTACCGCTGGCGCCGAGGCGCCCACGACTGGCGGTACAGGCCGTGCGCGGGCTCCACGAGGAGCCGGCCGAGCGGCTCCTCGGGGCCCAGATAGGCCAGATGCCGGCACATCAGACGTCCCCCGCGGAACGGGCCGTGCGGAACCCGGAGAAGATCTGCCGCCGGATCGGATAGTCCCAGTTGCGGAAGGTGCCCCGGCAGGCCACCGCGTCCACGGCGAACGCACCTCCGCGCAGCACCTTGTACTCGGGCCCGAAGAACACGTCCGAGTACTCCTTGTACGGGAACGCCTGGAAGCCCGGGTACGGCAGGAAGTCGCTCGCCGTCCACTCCCAGACGTCACCGATCAACTGCCGTATGCCGAGCGGTGATTCGCCCTCCGGGTAGCTCCCGGCCGGCGCCGGGCGCAGGTGCCGCTGGCCGAGGTTGGCGTGTTCCGGTGCCGGGTCGGCGTCGCCCCACGGGTAGCGCGTCGAGCGGTCGCCCGCCGGGTCGTGCCGGGCCGCCTTCTCCCACTCGGCCTCGGTGGGCAGCCGCCGCCCGGCCCAGCGGGCGTAGGCGTCGGCCTCGTACCAGCACACGTGCAGCACGGGCTCGTCGGGCGGTACGACCTCGGTGACCCCGAAGCGGCGCCTGAGCCACTGCTTGCCGTCCCGGCGCCAGAACAGCGGGGCGTGGATGGAGTGCTGCCGGATGTGCGCCCAGCCCTCCGGCGTCCACCAGCGGTCGTCGTCGTAGCCGCCGTCCTCGATGAACGCCTTGTACGCGGCGTTCGTCACCGGCGTGGTGTCCATGTAGAACGGCGGCACCTCGCGCCGGTGCGCCGGGCGTTCGTTGTCCAGCGCCCATGGCTCGGTGGAGGTGCCCATCATGAACGGGCCGCCGGGGACCAGGACTTCGGACGGCCCCGTGAACAGCGGCGCCGGGTCCGGGTCCGGGGCGGTCAGCGCCTGCGGGCCCTTGCGGAGCTGATGCGTGATCAGCATCGTCTCGTCGTGCTGCTGCTCGTGCTGCGCGATCATCCCGAAGGCGAAGCCCGCCTCGGTCAGCCGCGTCCCGTGGAACGCCGTGCTCTCCAGGATGTCCAGCACCCGGCCGCGTACCTCGGCCGCGTAGTTCCGGGCCTCCGCGGGCGGCAGCAGCGGCAGCGAGGGACGTGCGGAGCGCGGATGCTCGAAGGCGTCGTAGAGGCCGTCGATCTCGGGCCGTATCGCCTCCCGCCCGGCGACCGCCCGGAGCAGCCACTGCTCCTCCTGGTTGCCGATGTGCGCGAGGTCCCACACCAGCGGGGACATCAGCGGCGAGTGCTGGGCGGTGAGGTCGGGGTCTTCGACGCAGGAGGTCAGCAGCGTCGTCCGGGCACGGGCGGTGGTCAGCGTGGTCAGTGCCCGCTCGCGGAGCGTGTCGGCGTCGAGGGCGGGGTCGGTCATGTGCGCAGGTCCTTCCCGTGCAGGGTGCGATCCGTGCCGTAGAGCTCGTCCAGCAGGTCGTCGGCGGGGCAGCGGCCCTTGACGACATAGCGGTCGAAGTACGCCGCCACGGCGTCGGTGACCTCGGTCGTGGCCCCCAGCCGGGGCAGGGCTTCCAGAGCCGCCGTGAAGCACTCCACGGCGACCTCGTGCAGCTCGGGGTCGGCGAGCCCGGATCTGGCCGCGTCGACCCACAGCGGATTGTGCGGCGCGGGCCGCGCAAGGGCGCGCTCGGCCAGCGGCTTCACCGCGCGGTAGGCGGTCTCGGCGGCCTCCGGGTCGTCGAAGAGCGCCGTGGCCACGGCGAGCGGCACGATCCAGCCGTCCTCACCGGGCTGCGCGTCGATCATGCGCAGTTCCAGATGGCCACGCGGTCTGACCGGCGGGAACAGCGTCGTGAGGTGGTAGTCGAGGTCCTCGTGCGTGGGCGTTCTGGGCGCCCTGGACCTGGTCCACTCCCGGAACGACAGCCCGTCCGGGACGTCCCACGGCCCGCCGTCCTGCCGCACGCACATCACCGGTGAGTCCAGGACGTGCCGCGCCCAGGCGACCCGCGGATCGCCGTCCAGCGGGGGTGCGCCCGCGCGGCCCGCGCCGATCTCCATCCACAGCAGCTGCCGGGTGGAGAGCCAGCCGGTGGGCTCGCGCCCGGCCAGCGGTGAGTTGGCGAACACGGCGACCAGCACCGCGCCCAACTGGTGTGCAAGCCACCAGCGCCGCCCGTGCCCGAGGGGGCCGGGCTCCTCGTAACCGGCGTCCAGGCAGACCTGCACGGAGGCCGACGTGCACATCATGGCGCGGCCGGCCGGGCCCGCGCGGTCCAGGCAGGCCTCCATGGCGTCGTAGCGTGGCTGACGCAGGAACCGGCGAGGCGAGTGCCAGGGGTCGTTGCCGATGCCGACCAGACCGAGATCGTGCTCGCGCAGCATCGCGCGCGTGGCGTCGAGGTCGGCGGAGACGGTACCGATGCACTCCATCAGCGAGGTGGCGGGCGGGGAGCTCAGCTCCAGCTGACCGCCGGGTTCGACGGTGAGCGCCGACCTCAGGGGCACGGTACGCAGTGCGGCGTAGGCCGCTTCGAGTCGTTCGGGTGTCACGGGGAGCTGCGGGCCGCGCAGCTCATGGACGAGCCATTCCACTTCGACCCCGAGGGTGCGGGGCGGGCCGGTCTTGAAGCAGATGCCCCTGACCAGGGCCTCCACCTCGGCTTCGGTGACGGCGGAGCGGGGTTGCTCCGTACAGTCACTCACCGAATCGGACATGTCGCGATCCTCCTGAGAGTCCACGGTGCCGCCCGGCCCGGATCTTGTGGGCGGGCCGGCACACTCGTCCCACCCAAGACCCTCACGTCGCTCCGCACAAGAGCGCGTATCGGCACGTTCAGGGCCCGGCAATCTCGGCTCCCCGGGCGTTCGCAGGGTTTTTCCCGGTCGTTCTCGGTCGACTGTGGGGCCCGGGTAAATCTGTTGCACCGCATGACCAGGATCGCGCACGATGCCGGTGTGAGCACGACGGGGGAGATCACGACCGGCGAGGTCGTTCGCGGCACCAGCGAGGTCGTACGCGGCCGACGCGGGCGCACGGTCATGGCGCGCACGGGGGTGGCGCCATGAGCGCGCGCCTGCGCGGCATCGCACGGGAGACGGAAGAGATCGTCGCGGCGGGCGCTTACCGCACACCGGACGGCCACGAGGTGTCCCTCGGCGCGCTGATCGAAGCGGCACGGGCCGGCACCCGGATGCACGGGCCGGACCCGGTGCCGGTGCCGAAGATCTCCCCGGCGGAGACGTTCTTCGAGGTCACGGGCGAGAGCAGCCTGGAGGCGGCCGGCCGGCTCGGCGGCGATACGGCCGTACTGAACTTCGCCTCGGCCCGCAACCCCGGCGGCGGCTTTCTGAACGGCGCCCAGGCCCAGGAAGAGGCCCTGTGCCGCGCCTCGGCGCTGTACACCTGCCTGCTCGAAGCCCGCGAGTTCTACGACCACCACCGCGCCCACCGCGACGCGTTCTACACCGACCGTGTCATCCACTCACCCGGCGTGCCCGTCTTCCGCGACGACCGCGGCCGCCTGCTCGACGCGCCGTACACGGTCGGCTTCTTGACCGCCGCCGCCCCGAACGCGGGCGTCATCAGGCGTACGGCCCCGCAGCGCACGGCCGAGCTGCCGCACGCGCTCGCGACCCGGGCCGAGCGTGTACTGGAGACGGCCGCGGCGCACGGGTACCGGCGGCTGGTGCTGGGCGCGTGGGGCTGCGGGGTGTTCCAGAACGACCCGGCGCAGGTTGCCGGCGCGTTCCGGGCGCTGCTCGGGCCCGGCGGGCGGTTCGCCGGGGCCTTCGAGCAGGTGGTGTTCGGGATCCTGGACCGCACGCCGGACAGTCCGGTGCGCGCGGCTTTCGTACGGGCGTTTCCGGAGCGTCAGCCGCAGCTGTAGCGCTCAGGTCCAGCCGTAGCGCTCGTGCAGCCGGTGCCTGACCAGGTTGAACCGTCCGCGGTCCAGGGCGCAGGCCTCCCGGCGCATGCCCTGCTCGTGCAGACGGAGGATGCGGTCCACGTCGACCCAGGAGTCGCGGCCCGTCCGGTCCCACGGCCCGCTGCCGATGGCGACCCACTCGCGGTCCCCGTCATGCCGCTTGCTGGAGAGCTGCACGGCGAGAAACGTGCCGTCGGCCTCCCGGGCCACCACGAGCACCGGGCGGTCCTTGCCCCGCCCGTCGTTCTCCTCGTAGGGGACCCAGGTCCAGACGATCTCCCCGGGATCGGGATCGCCGTCGTGCGCCGGGGAGTACTCGGTACGCACCTTGCCGACCGCGCGGGGGTCGGCCTCGGAGGTGGCGGTGGGGCCGGAGCGGCCCGGAACGTTCTCGTCGGTATACGTGCTCACGGGGGCACCTTAGGGGCTGCCCCCGTGAGCTACGCGTGAAGGGTCACCGGTTAGGCGTGAAGGGTCACCAGTCACGCGTGAAAGGTCACTTCTCGTCCATCGGCACCTTCTGGGCGAGCCCGTTGAGGGGCGAGGTGTCCTTCGGCGCCTGCTCGTTCTGGTTCATCGAGGCCAGCAACTGGCGGGCAAGACCCAGCCCCGTACCGCCCATGGTGAGCGCCTTGGCGAACATGTCCGCCATGCCGTCGGCGCCGTTGAGCAGCACCATGTTGTCGACGTTGCCGAAGGCGGACGCGCCGGCCCGGACGATCTCCGGCCAGTTCTCGGCGAGTTGCTGGGCGACCACGGCCTCCTGGTTGTCGGCCAGGGCGGCGGCGCGGGCCTTGATCGCCTCGGCTTCCGCCAGGCCCTTCGCCTTGGTCGCCTCGGCCTGTGCGAGGCCCTTGGCCTGCGAGGCTGCGGCCTCCGCCTCGCCGGTGGCCCGGGTAGCCGCAGCTGTGGCCGCGCCACGCGTCTTGGTCGCCTCGGCCTCGGCGCCCGCGGCCGTCTTGACGCGGGTCGCCTCGGCGGCCGCCGCGAGCTCCGTCTCCTTCGCCTTGGCCTGCGCCGCAGAGATACGCGCGTCGCGCTCGGCCTCGGCCAGCGTGCGCTTCTCGTACGCCTGCGCGTCGGCCGGTTTGCGGACGTCCGCCTGGAGTTGCTGCTCACGCCGGTGCGCCTCCAGCTCGGCGACCCGCGTCTCCTGCACGACGACCTCCTGCCGGGCCGCGGCATCGGCGAGCGGACCTGCCTGCCGGGCCTTGGCGCCCGCCTTGTCGCGCTCGGCCTGGTAGCCGGCCTGGAGGATCTCGCTGTCCCGGGTCGCCTCGGCCATCCGCGCGAACGACTGCTGCTCCGCCTCCGTGGCCAGCCGGTTCGCCTCCGCCTGCGCGATGCGCGCGTCCCGCTGGACGGCCGCCGCGTGCGGCATCGCCAAATTCTGGATGTACCCGGTCGGATCCTCGATCTCGTGGATCTGCAACGAGTCGACGATGAGCCCCAGCTTCTCCATCTCCGTGCCGCACGCGGCACGCGTCTGCCCGGTGAGCTTCTCCCGGTCGCGGATCATGTCCTCGACCGTCAACCCGCCGACGATGGACCGCAGATGACCGGCGAACACGTTGTGCACCCGCTCCGACATCAGCTTCTGCTGGTCGAGGAAGCGGCGGCCCGCGTTCGCGATCGACACGAAGTCGTCGCCCACCTTGAAGATGACCACGCCCCGCACCTTCAGCGGAATGCCCTGGTGGGTCACGCAGTCCACCTGCAGCTCGGTCTCGTTCAGATCGAGCGACAGCTTGCGCACCGCCTGCACCCCGGGCAACACCAGCGTGCCGCGCCCGGTGACGATCCGGAAGCCCATGCCCTCCTCAAGGCCCTCCGTACGGTGCTTGGAACCGGAGATGATGAGCGCCTCGTTCGGCTCCGCGACCCGCCACATCATCTTGAACACACCGATCAACACGAGAACGGCCGCTACCGCCGCCCCCGCAACGACGCCGACGACCATCGGCATACGCCCCCTTTGCCTGGCGCCCTTTCGGCACCGAACGCAAGGGAGTGTGCGCCTGCGCAACGCCGGGGTACAGCCGCTGACGGATCCTTGCCGAAACCTTGACGCGGACGGCTCTCACCTGCGCCCGAGCGGGCTCAACTGTCGTATGCGGCCTGGACGTAGACGGTTCTCGGCGCCTGGTACTCCACCACCATCACCACTGTGCCCCGCTCGATGCGGTCCGTGCCGGTGGCGGGATACGCGAGGAAGTGCTCGGCACCGCCGCGCACCCGGACGATCACCTCGCCGACCAGTCCCGGCCCGATCGTCCCCGTGACCCGCCCCATGAGCCCGACCATCGACGCATCGCCCATGGGCACAGAGTAGGGCCTGGGTGCGGGAGTTGGGGCGGCCTCACAAGTCCGCGGTGGGGTGCGGCCTCACCCGACCGCGGTGGGCGCCGCCTCGTCCTGCTGCGGCGGCCACAGCTCGTGCCAGCGCAGCTCCGCCTCCAGCTGCGCGGCCAGCGAGATCAGCAGCGGCTCGCTGTTCGCCGGTCCGAGCAGCTGGGCGCCGACGGGCAGACCGGCCACGAATCCGGCGGGGACGTTGACGCCGGGCCAGCCCAGCACGTTCCAGGGCCAGGCGTAGGGGCAGGCGGCGATCATCGCGCGGTCGGTGGCGAACCCGCCGAGTTCGAGCATCGCGCCGATTCGGGGCGGGGGAGCGGCCGTTGTGGGGGCGAGGATCACGTCGTACGACTCGTAGAACGTGCCGATACGACGGTGCAGTGCCGCCTCCGCGCGCCGGGCCGCGCGCAGCGGGAACCCGGCGAGCAGCCGGCCCAGCCGGGCGGCGTCCCGGGTGCGCCGGTCGAGCAGCGCGGGGGAGGGCACCTCGCTCGCCCACTCGGCGATGCCGGCCGTCGCACGGGGCACGAAGGTCAGCCCGATCTGGCCGTACGGCGGATCGGCCTCCTCGACGACGTGCCCCAACGCGCTCAACTTCTCGGCGAGTTGGACGGTCCTGGCCCGCACCTCCGGCTGCAGGCGGGCGGGCAGGGCGGTGAACGGCGGCTTGAGGGAGAGCGCGATGCGCAGCCGTCCCGGGTCGCGTCCGACGGCCTCGGAGACGTTGAGCGCGGGCGGCCGGTGCGGGTCGAGGTCGTGGTTGCCGGCGGCGGCGTCCAGCAGGAGGGCCGCGTCGGCCACCGTGCGGGCGAGGGTGCCGTTGACGGTGATGCCCTGGAACGACTCGCCGCGCGGCCAGGTCGAGATACGGCCGCGCTGCGGCTTGATGCCGATCAGATGGGTCCAGGACGCGGGGATCCGCACCGAGCCGGCGCCGTCCGAGCCGAGTGCGGCGGGGACGAGCCCGGCGGCGACGGCCGCGGCCGAACCGCCGGACGAGCCGCCGGGGGTGTGCTCCGGGCTCCACGGATTGCGGGTCGCGCCGAAGGCGGGCCCCTCGGTGAACGGCCACTGACCCAGCTCGCAGGTGTTGGTCTTGCCGACGATCACGGCGCCGGCCGCGCGCAGCCGCCGTACCGCCTCGCCGTCCTCGGCGACGGGCGGGAACTCCCCGCCGCACCCGAACGCCGTCGGCTCGCCCGCCACGTTCATGTCGTCCTTGACCGCGACCGGAACGCCCAGCAGCGGCCGGCGCCCACCGGCGGCCAGCTCCTTGTCCGCGGCCTCGGCCTCGGCGAGGGCGGCCTCGGCCCGGACCACCCGGAAGGCGTTGAGCGACCCCTGGGTCGCCTCGATCCGCGCCAGCGCCTGGGCGACCAGCGCCCGCGACGTCACCTCCCCGTCGGCCAGCGCACGGGCGGACTCGGCGAGGCCTACGGCACGGTCGGGCGTCATACGGGGCACCTCCGGGACGACGTTGTCACCACGATGTCTACCGAACGGTAACCTCCATGCGGCCGTGGTGGAACGGTTTCGCCGGGCGCGGCCCACGGGTTCACCACAGGTTTCTCTCAGGTCCCGCTTCCTCCTGCGCAAACCATTGACGTGCCTGAGCCCCACCCCTACCTTCTGATCGAATTTCCGAACCGCGTTCGATATGTCGAACCGTCTCGGAGTCCCTTGAACCGTAGGGAGAGCCGCACGTGACCAGACGTCCCCACACCCCGTCCCGCCGAGCCCTGCTCCGCGCGATGGCCGCCGTGCCCGCTTCGGCACTGATCCTGGGCGAGGCCCCCGGCCTGCTCGGCACGGCGCTGGCGGCCGCCCCGCCGAGCGGCTCGGCCACCCGCTACACGATCGTGCCGTTCCTGAACAGCAACGACGGGACCGTGAACGTCTATCAGTCGGACGACGCCACCGACTTCCGTCTGGCCAAGGCCTCCGCCTACACGCCGCCGAGCAACCGCATCCGCGACGCGAGCATCTTCAAGCACACCAACGGCTACTACTACGTCACCTACACGACCCACACCTGGCAGGACACCAGCACCACCATCGGCTTCGCGCGCAGCAGCGACCGGGTCAACTGGACGTTCCTGTACGACTACACGGTCCCGATCACCAACCTGTCCCGCGCCTGGGCGCCGGAGTGGTTCGTCGACAGCGACGGCAGTGTGAACGTCATCGTGTCCTGCTCGACCACCAACGACGAGTGGATCTTCACCCCGTACCTGCTGAAGGCCACGAACTCCGCGCTGACGGCGTGGAGTTCACCGGTGGCGCTGTCCGGCATCGGCGCGAACCACATCGACACGTTCATCGTGAAGATCGGCTCGACCTACCACGCCTTCACGAAGAACGAGACGACGAAGTACATCGAGTACGCGACCGCGTCGAACCTCACCGGCCCCTACACGATCTCCCGCACGGGCAACTGGGCCGGCTGGGGCAGCTACCGCGAGGGCCCCGCGCTGGTGCAGCTGGACAACGGCGCCTGGCGGCTCTTCTTCGACGGCTACGGCGACGGCACGTACTACTACAGCGACAGCTACGACACCTTCGCCACCTGGACCGCCCCGGCCGCGCTGCCCGCCGTCTCGGGAACGGCCCGCCACTTCACGGTCATCAAGGAGACCGTCTCCGGCGGCCCGACCCTGGCGAAGAACGTCACCCGTTCCTTCCAGTCGGCCAACTACTCCACCCGCTACTGGCAGACGCAGTCCGCCCTGCTCAACCTCCCCGTGGTGAGCAGCTCCAGCACGACCGCCGAGAAGCAGGCCTCCACGTTCACGGTGGCGGCCGGCCTTGCCGACGCGAACGGCTACTCCTTCCGCGATTCGTCCGGCAACTACCTGCGGCACTGGGACTTCCGGGCCCGCTTCGACCCCAACGACGGGACGTCGACGTTCGCCAAGGACGCCACGTTCGTCGCCCGCACCGGCACGGCGAGCGGCTCGATCCGCTTCGAGTCGTACAACTACCCCGGGTACTACCTGCGGCACTACAGCTACCAGCTGCGGGTGGACCGGACGGACGGGACGGATCAGTTCCGGCAGGACAGTTCATTCACGCCAGTGGCGTCCTGGGCCTGAGCTGCAGCCTTGCTGACCAGGGAACTTGTGTTGCGGGACGCGGAGGACTTGAGCGATTCCCTGGCGCGAAGGGGGGATGAGGCGGCTTTGAAGCGGCTGCCCGACGTCCTGCCCGCCGGCGCGGCGTCGATCCGGATTCGTGGGTGCGGTCCCTGTGTGCGTTTGTCGTCGCAGGGGTCGCCGCGTATGCCTCGAAGAGCAGCAGGGCGGCTCTCCGGCCACTGATCGCCCTACCTCGGCGATGCCGTTACGCCCGGGCCGTCGGCCTACGACGGCCGTGCCGGCGCGCCACGGCCTCGCCGAGTGGCGGCTGAGTTCCACGACGGCGGCGACCTGGCGCTGGTTGCTTCCGGCCAGGGCGATGTCGGCGAGGGCCCTGGCCGTGCTCAGGTCGAACGGATCGGGCAGGACCGGCTTCGTACGCGCCCTGTTGGGCAGGGGGCAGCTGTCCGCCGACACTACTCACGGTCCTGGGCCTTGCGGCCCCGCAGGGGCAGCCGCACGTACGTCACGCGGGCTCGCGCCGAGTTCACGGCGGCAGGCCTTGTTGAAGGCCTGGAGGTCGGCGATGCCCACGGCCGCAGCGATGGCGGTGATGGACAGGGTGGAGGACAACAGGAGGTGGCGGGCGCGTTGAAGGCGTCGGTGCCGGATGTACGACACGACCGTGAGGCCGGTTTCGGCACGGAACACGCGCGTCAGATGTGTGTGGGAGATCCCGACGGCGCGAGCGACGTCCGGTACGGACAACGGTTCGGCCAGGTGTTCCTCGACGTAGGCCTGTGCGTCGGCCACGAAGGGATGGCGGCGGCCGGCTCCATCGCCCCTTGGCAACTCGGCGATGCGCCACAGAGCGGTCCAGACCTCGGCCGTGGCTCGCGGGGGAGAAGTCGGCATGGCCGTCACGGCGTGGCGGAGCAGATCGGCCAGGCGCGTGCTCTCGGCCCCGGCGTCCTGCATCACCGGCACCACCTGCGCGGTTCCGCCGTCGTGCAGCCGCAGATGGACGTAGAAATGCTCCGACCTGCCCCGGTAGTGAAAGTGCACCTCCGTGTTCGGCGGCACCAAGCTGACGTGGCCGGGGCGTATGGGGTGGACCGACGGCCCGAGGGACAGCGCACCCTCGTAGTTGTAGAGGTGCAGCTGCCACAGGTCGGGCAGCCGGAAGACCTCGTGGGCGGTGGAGATGCCGTGCACCCCGATGCCGGCACCGACCACGGTGGGCGCCTCGTCGAGCCGTACTGTTACGTGTTTCACGAGGACGGAAAATTACCAGCACTGGACGATTTCAGCCCACGACTGATCCCGGACAGGGCCCGTACGTTCGTCGCATGTCAACCAGTAAGCAACTCCTGACGTCGGTTCAGGTGGCGCGCTTCGTCGCACAGGGATTCCTGCGCCTGGACGGGGTGGTGCCCCAGGACATCAATGAACGGGCCATCGCGGCCTTGACCGAGGGCCTGCCGGAAGTGTCCTACGGCACTCCGCTGGGCGGGGCGTTCGCGAAGGACACCTTCGTCCACGAGCTCCTCGCCCTGCCGGTCGTCGCAGGCGCTGTCGAGAGCCTGGTCGGCCCGGAGCCGACCGTCGACCACCATGCGGTTCATGTGCGCGAGCCGCACGAGGGACACGCGCAGCCGCTCCACGGAGACGCGATCATCGACGTACGGCCGGATGCGTTCGACATCCAGCTCATGTACTACCCGCACGAGGTGACCGCCGAGATGGGCGGCACGCTCAGTGTGCCCGGAAGCCATCTGCGCAGGATCAATGAGACGGACATCGGCCGCGTCCAGAACCTCAGGGGGCAGACCCGTCTGACCTGCCCGGCAGGCACGGTCGTTCTCGTGCACCACGGCATCTGGCACGGTGGCCGCCGGAACGACACCGCGAGTCGTCGCTACATGTACAAACTCCGCCTCAACCCGACCGTGCCGCAGGTGCGTCTGTGGGACGTCTCCGACCTGCACGACGCTGCGGTGACCGCGGAACTCAATACGTACCTTCCCTGGTACGAGCAGGCCACGGCCCGACTGGAGATCTACAACCGGGTCCTCCTGTGGCGGGCCCTGACAGGCAACGACTCGTTCGATGTCGAGTACTGGGTTTCGCGCGTCAGCAACCGGCCGACCCTGAGGAGTCACGCATGAGGCAGCAGGTTCTGGTCCTCTATCTCGCGACGTCGGCGCTGGACTCCGATGTCGTGGGCTGGTCCCGATACGACGGGACCGGCCGGACCCGTCCGACGACCGGTGACAGCGACGAGCCGCCCTATCCCACAGGGCTTGCCGCGCTACACGACGGGTGGCGCCTGTTCCAGGCCTCCCAACTGCTGCCGCCGCAGTCCGGTCACGAGTACGACGTCTCCTTCCTCAAGCACGAGTTCTTCTTCGAGAAGGTGGAGGACGGCTTTCGCCCTTGAAGCGGCAGGCATCCTGATCAAGCGCGGACATCGTCGTCAAGCGCTTCGACAAAGATCCTGCCGTTTTTCGGCTCTGCCTTGGTGCAGACCGGCCTAAGAGGCAAATTACCGCCGTTCGGTTACCTTCGAAGCGCTTCGACAATATGGTGTGCGCCGGGAGTATCGCGTCCGGAGTGGCCAGAGTGCCCCGACGCCTTCTCCGAGCCGACAGCGCGTCACCGACGGGAGGGCACGTATATGGCATTCAGGGTTCCGTGGCGCAGATGCGGGAGGCGTACGGGGGTGCTCGCCGCGGTGACCGCCTTGATGGCGGCGCTCCTGACCGGACTTGGCGTTGCTGGGACGGCGCGGGCGGCCACTGTGGATACGGGCGCGTGGTACGTGCTGGTGAACCGTGGCAGCGGTAAGGCGCTCGACGTGGCGGGCGCGAGCACCGCGGACGGGGCTGGTCTGTCGCAGTGGGCCCGTCATGACGGGGCCAATCAGCGGTTCCAGTTCGTGGATTCGGGTGGCGGCTACTACCGGCTGAAGGCGCAGCACTCGGGCAAGGTGCTGGACGTCCTGAACAATTCCACCGCCGATCACGCGGGCGTTGGGCAGTGGGGTGATGCCAATGGCGTCAACCAGCAGTTCCGGCTGGCCGATTCCTCGGACGGCTACGTCCGGCTGATCAGCCGCAGCAGCGGCAAGGCCGTCGAGGTGCAGAACGCCTCCACCGCGGACGGCGCCAAGGTCGTGCAGTTCACCGACTGGGGCGGGGCAGGCCAGCAGTGGCAACTGGTCCGCGCGTCGCGAGCGCTGGCGCAGGTGCACACCGCGGGGCGGGTCAAGGACGCCGGAAACACGGTGCAGTACAGCTGGCCCGGCGTGTACTTCGAGGGCACCGTCAGGGGCACCGGCGTGGGAATCGTGCTCAACGACTCGGCCGCCGACTACGACGTGCAGATCGACGGAGCCACCGTCGCCACGCTCGTGACGCCCGGCAACACCACGCACTGGATCAGCGGCCTGCAGGACCGCGCGCACACCGTCCGGCTCGTCAAGCGCAACGACACCCCGGGGGACACCAGCACGTTCGGAGGCTTCGTCGCCGCGCCCGGCGGTGCCGTACTGAGCAAACCGGCCGCCCGCAGCCGTCAGATCGAGTTCATCGGTGATTCCCTCACGGTGGGCTACGGCAACCTCTCGACCTCCCGCACCTGCACCTCGGACCAGGTCAAGCGGAACACCAACTCCGATGTGAGCTACGGCGCCCTCACCGCCCGGCAACTGAACGCCGACTACCAGATCAACGGCTACTCGGGCCTTGGCATGGTGCGCAACTACAACGGAGGCCGGCCGGACGTCACGTACCGGACCTTCTACGACCGTGCCCTGCTGAACGTGTCCGGCGACGTCTGGCAGAACCCGGGCACCTGGCGCCCCCAGCTCGTGGTGGTCAACCTCGGCACCAACGACTTCTCGACCGCCATCAACCCCGGTGAACCGTGGACGCCCGACAGCCTCGCGGCCGGCTACCGCAGCGCCTACGGCGACTTCCTCCAGAAGCTGCGCACGCGCTACGGGGCCGGGACGACCATCGTGGCAGTCGGCGCCGGCCAGTACGTTGGCCATGTCCAGCAGGTGGTCAAGGCACGCAACGACGCCGGCGACAGCGGGGTCCGCTACTGGTTCCTCGACGACTCGGGCCTGGACTTCCTCGGCTGCGACTGGCACTACTCGGCCCACGACGACCGACTCATCGCCGACCGGCTCACCTCGTTCATCGCCGGTCTGCCGACAGGCTGGTGACGGCACCGACCACCTTTCACCGCTCTTCCCCCACGGAAAGGGGTGACACGATGTCTTCCTGCGTCAGCAGACGGCGCCTGCTGCAAGTAGCCGGGGCCACCGCCGCCTCTGCCACGGGATCCTTCATCGGCACATCTCCCGCCCACGCGGCGGCTGTTCCTCCCGCGAGGGCCGACATAGGGGTCTTGGCGCACCCCTTCGA